>NZ_JAHRWW010000018.1 GCF_019104945.1 Thermomonas sp.
AGAAAAACATCACCACCTACAACTTGGCACGCATGAACATGCTGCTGCACGGGGTGAAGGATTCCGAGTTCGAGATTTACCACGGCGATACGCTGACCAACGAATGGGACAGCCTGCGCGAAATGAACCCGGCCAAGCAGCCAAGGTTTGATGCCGTGGTGGCCAACCCGCCGTTCAGCTACCGCTGGGAGCCGACTGAGGCGCTTGGCGAAGATATGCGCTTCAAGAATTACGGGCTGGCACCCAAGTCAGCCGCCGATTTCGCTTTCTTGCTGCACGGCTTCCACTATCTGAAGCCAGACGGCGTGATGGCCATCATCCTGCCGCACGGCGTGCTGTTCCGTGGTGGTGCGGAAGAGCGCATCCGCACCAAGCTGCTGAAGGATGGCCATATCGATACGGTGATTGGCCTACCCGCCAACCTGTTCTTCTCCACTGGTATTCCGGTGTGCATTCTGGTGCTGAAGAAATGCAAGAAGCCCGATGACGTGCTGTTCATCAATGCTGCCCAGCACTTCGAGAAAGGCAAGCGGCAAAACAGGCTGCTGCCGGAACACATCGACAAAATTCTCGACACCTATCAGCACCGCCGCGAGGAAGACCGCTATTCGATGCGCGTATCGATGGAGCGCATCGAGAAGGAAGGCTACAACCTGAACATCTCGCGTTACGTGAGCACGGCGGAGATCGAGGAGGAAATTGACCTCGGCGCGATGCATTCGGAACTGGTTTCGCTGGAGCAGAAGATCAATGCAGCCACCTCGCGGCACAACGAGTTCCTCAAGGAACTTGGCTTGCCATTGCTACCGTGATGGGTACCTCTGTGAACGCCAATAGTTACTTCTCCAGCATCACGAGTGAGATGGCGCGGATAGACGCCGAGCGCGCTTCTTGGCGGAAAGCACTGGCTCAAACCGACATCTTGACCCGGCAGATACGAGAGTTTTCGCAGATCAATTCGGCTTCGGAACAGATGGCCGAAGCGATAAAGGCGTTGCAGTCCCCTGCAATGACAATCGCGCAGCAGTACCAAGACCAGCTAACTGCATCTTCTTCAGCCATGCAAGCCATCAAGGCTTGGCAGGATGCCGAACGCGCCCAGAGTGAGCAAATGCGACGGATGCTCGATCCTCTGGATGCCATCCGTAAGGGATTTCTGGCAGACGACGCAACTCAGAAGCTCATCAAGGAATTGACAGCGGCCAGTTCAATCCAAGACCACATCAAGGAACTGGCAGATCAGACCTCTGGGATAGAGGCGGTGGCCAAAATGATTGCACGGCAGGCCGACGAGTCGCAGAAACAGCACCAGCGGCTACTCGATAGCGTGGCCGGTACCAGCGGCATCCAGCGCTACCTCAAAGAGTTTGAGGCCGTCAACAAGCAGTGGATGGTACCCAACGAAGTGTTGGGCATTGTCGGTTCGTTCAAGGACATTCAAGAGCAGCTTGGCCGGGTGGCTCTGCCAACCATCGACTGGGGATCTGCGGGCGCATTGGCACATCTGCTTGGACGCGATGGCATCCAAGAGCAGTTGACTCTGCTTGGCATCAGGCCAGATGGCACGATGCATATGCCTTCTGGGACACAGGAAAGAGGCATCTTCAGTCGCAAGCAGGCCGATGCCGTGACTCTTGTGAGCCTGCTACTGACAATTTTGATCTTCATCTATCAAGAGGCGTCGAATCAGCAAGACAAGGCCAAGGATGAAGCATTCCGGGCGCAGACGACGACCACATTGCAGGTTCAAGCCCAGCAGATTCAAAGCCTGACAGTCCTCATTGGACAGGCGCTGGCGCAAGCCGCTCATCAACCCGCGGAACGTTTTGTTGTACGTGAGCGCCCAGCAACGGTCAGGGCAGCGCCTGAACACGGAGCCTCCGTGGAGGGAAAGCTGCTGCCCAATGAAGTGGTGCGCTTTATCGACCGCAAGGGGCGCTGGGTCGAGGTTGAGTATTACCATTGGCTGCACGAAGAGTACCGCACCGGCTGGGTGTTAAAGCATTACTTGGAGCGAGTCCCCGCAAGCCATTCGAAGCACGATAAGGAATAGCGGCCAGTCTGCAAGACTTTTTGCACAAAGGCAGTGACAATAGCATTGTGCAACTGCGCAACGATATGGTTGATAGTGCAAGCAGTGGGGGGATTACCGTGGCCACAAACGTTTTCTCTAGCTCAAAGCCGATCCACTAGCCTCTAAGCTGGGCCACATTCCTACTCCACTTTCCAGCAATGCCCCCGCCAATCCCCACATATCTACTAGACGCACTCGCGCCGCAGATGAAGGCGGGGCGCAAGACGTTGCCGTGTGAGGTCCTGCGCAAGCTGCTATTGCAGCAGTCTGTTCACAGCTATAGCAAAGCCTCAATTGATGCTGCGCTTTTACTTGCTGCCACGTACCGCAAAGTCTTGCTTGGAGCAAAACAATGGCTGCCTGAAGGAGAGATAGGGCTACCGGCGCGGGCAAAGTGGCAACGTGCTTGCATCAACAATACGCAGCTCCTTTATCCTGCGGCATTTTGTTTTGCACCGCCGCATAAAGCGCTCGCCGGGCGCCCAAGTTTCGAGCTTTACGCATTTCTTCAAGCCATCCCAGAAGCATTTGTTGCACAACTTGTGGAATGGGCACCACCGATTGTGGCAATTGACCCGGTTTCAATTAAAAGCCCTACCCAAGGGATTACTGCAAACCGTCATGGTGCAAGCTCTGTGCCCGTCTTGGGCAATGTTCTATCGGCATTTCTTGCCAAGGAGGTGCTTCCCAAGACGTTAGTGCGCACGCGCGTCTTGAAAAAATACACCAAGGCGCGATTTGGCCTACATGATTTTGTGCAATTGGCCTTGCCAGCGATAGACGCCATCGCGTTGGAAAATTGCAAGCAAATCGTGTGCACTGCACCGGTTGCAAACGCGCTTTCACTGGGTGTACTTCTGACTGACTGGAGCTTAAGTAACGTCAAGCAAATACGAAGTCGATCTTCACATGAATCATTGGTTTCAAAGGCTACACGAAGCAGCACAGCAAGCAGCCGGTCTAAGTGAATACGCGCTGCTAGACGCGCTGTTTTTAATACGTGCGCCTTATCACCTCAAAGGCATTCAAGAATGCTGCCGACGGTTAGATGCTCTTGCCCGTAAGCATCCAGCGATGCTGGAAGAGCCCGCTGTTGTAGATATTGCCAAGCACTTTGCAACCTATCGGGAGATTGCAGCTCTCGAAGGGCTTGATGCACATTTTTCGCAAAATATTGCACCCAGTGAGTCGTCGATACGCACACCGCTTCGGCCTTACACAGGAGATAGCGGCATATGCGATTTGCTATTGCTTGATGTGGAAGACGATAACCCCATACAGCGCCAGCACTTTGAGCGCGTACTCGTCTGGTTTTTCTGGCAAGTAAGCCACCACCAAGCCTCACATCATAAGCGCCAGGACTACGCAAATTACCTTCATCAACGCGAAGATCAAAAACTGCGGCTCAATCAGGGCAGCAGCGTGCGGATATACAGCACGTTTAGCGCGCTATCGAAATTGGCGGATCCCTCCAATCAGGCACTAGCGCAACGTGTGGCTGCATTATTCGGCGAACCGAGCATTGCATCTTCCAAGCAACTTGCACGTCTACTCAAAGGCTTTCTATCCGAACGCGGAGGTCAGACCAAGCCCTTTCCGCTGCGTGATCAGCTGATTGAAAAAGAAACAATCCTTGCACTGAATCGAGCATTCCAAACACCTACCGGAACGCAGTTTGACCTACAAGACATCAAACGCCTTTTAAGCCTGATCTGGGGAAATAAAGAGACCCACACGCGTAGCGATGGCTATATATCCTCGTCTTACGGCAAAAAGCGGCTCGAACACATCCAAGCAAAGCGCTATAAAAGCGGCGTGTCGCTGGTCACGCAGCCGGTGGATGCAGAACATGAAGAGAAAGGCGCGCTCTCTGACATCTACCTTCAAGACCCAGATAAGGGGCAGACGCTAGGCCTAGAGCAAGAGGATGCAGAGACTGATGATGCTTTTGAACTTCCTGTCGAGCCAAGCTTTCAGATTTACCTAGGTACAGGTGACCCACTCGCAGCGTGGTATCAAGCTAAATCTGCAGCGCACCACATTGAGCTCAACAATGCGCAACTGGCATGGCCCAAACACCGCCTTTCCAATACGGCTGTAAATGCCGTGCTGGCACTTGTTACATCGCCGGCGAGTAACGATGCCGACACCAATTGGGCGCGCCTTGCCCTTGGCGTGAGCTTGATCACAGGTCGTGCAATCGGTCAGTTTGAGATCACGCTATCGGGCGAAAGCGATGCGGCCATTCAGATTGACCCAGATAGCCGCGTGGTGACGATTAAGACCGCAAAACCTGCTCTCAAAGACGAAGCGTTCAAGCAACAAGCGTCTCGTCACTATTTTGAAGAATGGGTCGATGCCCTGCAGCAACGCCTTCCGGAAACGTGGTCCCCTTTGTTAGCACGCATTCCATCTGAAGCCAGATGCCCACAGGCCAAAACGCTCCGCTCAACGGCACAGTCGCTCCTAGACACTCTCCCTACATATCTTGAGGTTTCCTTAAATGCCGTTGCACGACATATGCAGCTGCGCTTATTAGCGGTGAGCCATGACGACCTCGCATTTGCCAAACTCATTTCAGATGCAGAGCTGGCCAACGCAACCAATATGTTGCATTACGCCTCGTTTCGTAAACAGGATGTAGAACGCCTGTGGCGTGAAGCGGCGTATCCGATTGAACTTGAAGCGGTGGATGATGCCGCACACATCCATGCGCGCACCGGAGCGGCTCAGGGAGTCAGCCCATACTGGATCGAAAAGCGTATTACGACGCTGAAAGAAGCCTTTACAGCCGCAGTTCAGCGTCAGGACTGGATCAAAGCCTATAACGTCTCGTGCTTATACACCGCGCTGTGGATGGGTGTTGCAACAGCAGGGCGTGGCGTTTCGAACCCTGTTCCCAGTGTCATTACGTCGGAGGGCTGGGCCATCGTGCAAGACAAACGCCGCGCCGATGCATCGACCGACCGCTATGTGCCCTTGTCAGACGCGGTTTGTACGCAGCTGACAACCCATATGGCACTCACTGAGGCGCTGCGCTTTGTACATCCCGAGTTTGAACAGCTCAGTGCAGGTAACCCTCAGTGCGTGCCGCTCTTCTTTTTTGAAAAGGGAACAACGAGCGCCACGACATATCGTGTCAAACACCGCCGAGAGGCTGCTGAGATCAAAGATCTCGTGGGGAATTTTGGCCGCAAGTTGGTGCGGTCATGGCCCCATCAGCTTAAAGAAGCACCGCTTATTCCCGCACGCTTTAAGGATGCAGGCCTTGGCCATTGGACGCGTGGGCGACACGCATGGGCGCTGACATCAACGTTTCCGGTAAATCAGTTTCGAGAGCAATGGCTTGCGCTACAAGGTAAGTTAGAGCAAGACCTTGGGCTGTTGCCTCTGCATTTAGACGATTACTTGCCACCTCAGATTGTCAGATCGCAATCGATGCGCTTTACGCGAGCATTGTCAGTAGGTGATGCCGCAAACACGTATGTCTTAACGAAAGCAAAGCCCCATGCTCCACCGTCGATACCCAGTGAAGTGCTGGAAGCAGAACTGCGCGAGGCATCGGTTTATAAAACATACGAGGCCGTTTTTGAAGCCGAGCCACCCGAGCCGCAGGTGGCAAGAGAGCTTGTGTATTTGGCGTTAATGCGGCGGCAGATGCACAACCGGCCTGTCACCTTAGCCGTTACGCAGGCTTATTGCGATTTCATCCGGACAAAGACAGGAATCCCTATCTTTGCCACAGCCCCTCGCGCGCGCTTTCAACATAATTGGATGGTAGATCAACGGGCGTTCTACGCACTCGCCTATATTGAGCAAGATCTGCTCGGTGCAATCGAACGTGATTTGAGTCACTTGCCTGATCCCGATCCGGATGTACTTATCAGCATTGGACGGCTACTTGCAGCGCTTAGCTTGCGCGGCGGCGTTCTATCGTCAAGACATTTGGATAGCCTGCTTCTCCACTTGGGCAAACCTGTCCCGATCGAGGGCATTGGCGCTGCCAGAGTCATCGCGTTTAAAGTGCGTTCCGAGCGTACACGTGCTTCGATGCGCAGAACGCTATTTCTCACGCCGTATTTATCGTCTCTGCTCTTGTGTGAGGCAGTCCGTGTTCAGCCATGGTTACAAGCGGCTTACTTAGCGAGACTCGCCCAACCCAGCCTGCGTGCAAAGCTACGGGAGCGTGCGTTCCGGCGCTATCTCCGCTCATTAGGCGTATCCACCCAGCTCTCGCTAGCCCAGTGGCTGGCCGCATGTAGGCAGCGCTTGATGTTACACAGCACACCGTTACTGGCTGCCTATGCCAGTGGCGAACTGCAAACAGATGATCTCCCCATTACCGAATTGCGTCGTTTAGCCGGACTCAAGCCGGCCGCTGATGATGCGGGAGCAATTGGCATAGATGCAGATGCCCTTGTACGCAGCGAAGGCCAAGACGAAGACGAAGGGGAAGTAACGTTACCAAACGACTTAAGAAAACCAAACGTCAATTTTGTGCGGTTACTCTGCGGATTTCAATCATCGCTTGCATCTGAATGGGAAAGAAAAATCACCTTGGTCTTAAAGAAGCAGACTGCGCCGATCAAAGTGTTACTTTGCAATTTTGCACTGCACCTTGTGCAAACCTACGCCCCTGAATCAACGGCCGGACACACGTACCGAGGAGACTTTAAGCTCAAAAAGCGCGAGCAGAAAAACATCCAAAAGCACCTGCACGTTGTGTGGGCTGGGTTGCTGTTGTATGCGGAGCAAGCGCCTGACTGGAGTCTCATTAACGACACGGTATTGATACGACTTGCGGATTTAACTGAAAGCCTTTTCAAGGCGCGCCAACATCACGGTGCCTGGGCAAGATTCAATCATTTCTTGCAAAGTAAGGCATTGCACGGCCCGTTTGAAGTGGGGGCGATTTCATCAGCCAAGAGCTCTGTTGTCAGTGCCAAAATTTTATCGGGCCAAGAAGTGGATCGTTTGGTTGCGCTGATTCCTTATGCACAATCTGGTATCTACAACCCACAGACGCGTCAATTTGCAAAAAATCTGTTTCAAATCGCCTATGCAACGGGCGCACGGCGTGCAGAAGTACAAGGGCTAAGAAGTATCGACTTCGATGGCGATATGCTGCGTATCCGAACATATGAAGGGCGCACGCTTAAAACGGCCGCCTCCGAACGCGTTGTGCCGCTTGCCATGATTCCAAAGGCACACTTGCAAGCGCTATATGCGCAAGACCAAGTCAACAACGGCTCACTATTTGCACTCTCCAGTGATGATGCATTCTACGACAAGCTAGCAAAGGCGATGAAACTGGCGACGGGTGATCGTGATATTGGTCTTCACCACTTACGCCATACCAAGGCAAGCACGTTACTACTGCGCATGCTTGCAAATGTTGTTCCGCTTCACCTGCTTCAACACGAATTTCCTTGGCTAAGCAGTTCTCTTCCACCCGAACAAGAAGTTGAGCTATTGCTGGGCAAGGCCGGGCAAACGGGGCAATCCACCAAAGCGATAGCCGCGTTGCTGGGGCATCTGCATGAGACCACCACCATCAAGCACTACGTTCATACGTTGGGCATCGCATTACATGCACACTATCTAGGCGAATCGAACACCGATTTTGCCCTCGCTTTTCGTCGTCGCATGCGCGCAGCATCCACGCTTTACCGTCATCGAAAGGCCTATCAAGAAGAAGCACGGCCCGATTTTGAACAAGCTCAAAACTATCGCGACATACTTGAATCGATGTTCCTCAAGGCCGCCAGCACGGTGGGAGTAGCCCCTGACACACTGTTGCATATTGACCCAACGCCTCATGAGCTAGCTCTGGATACAGCGATTGTGACGCCAAGTTCAGCACCGGAGAACCCACAGGGCTGGTCGGTCACTTATTTTGAAAAGCTGCAAGCCTGTTTTTTGGGTGAACGCACCGACATGCCTGAAGATATCAACAGCATCTCGCAGCGCCTTCACGCAATTGCGGCTATTCCAACACGCAAGCGGCGCCCGAACGTGGCGTCAATGCATGTCGTGCCAGAAGGAAAGAAAACCCAATCCCAAAATGTGACCGAAGACAAACGGCACCACATGCCACTAAAAGGAAAAGACGGCACACCATTGCCAAAACTGCTGTTACCGGGCAAGCAGGTGGCCCATGCTGAAGCTGTTCTTGCATGGCTGGCGTGGATACACCAGCAAGATCCCAAATGTTTTACTTGGCTTATGCATGCATGGCGACACACTAGCAATGCACGCTCAGGGAAAATGCCGCTTAAATCCGGTCGGGACGTAGAGATGGCAGCGCAGCTGCATGCGTTGACGCACGTCTATCAGACGCAACATTCGCTCAAGCACGTCGATCACTTAGCCCCTCTGAACGAAGAGGCTTCTACCAACACACGCGAGCTTTTGATTTGGATTGAAGACATCCGGGGCAAGTCACCTGACGCCCAGCCAGCCCGAGGTGGGCGCAATGCTGGCGCGGTTCGCTGGGTGATGACGTGGGTGATGGCAATTGCAATGGTGAGCGAGTAGCTCTGGCAGTTGCAACGGCCGAACTAAACACTGGCTGCACAGTAGTCCCGCCAGCGCACCAACACCCGCGCTGCCTGTTCGGCGCGCGCTCTACGATTCAGTTCCAGCATATTTTCAACGGCAATCGTGTTCAAATAAGTGGCGATCGCTTGCTCTGATGCGTTGGTGCGCAATAGCTTGAAGACTGCATCGTGGTAAAGGTCGTATTCGTCGCGTGCATGAGGGAATTCCACAACATCAATCGGATCCCAAACGTAATACAGCACTTCACTAATAAGCTTGCGTAACGCCAAATCTTGTTGGCTGTAGGTGGCCATCACGGTTGTCCTCTCCCCATGCTCTTCCATATTAGAATCCGACTGCCGTTTTCCCAAACCCTTTTTGTTGCAGCCCTTGGTTGCGCTTGAAGGAGGAAGATGTTGGTTGGCTGGAATATGCGGGCAGCGTTTTGGCCAACAAATCCTCTAACCGTCGACCGTTGTTGAAGCCCGCACTCATGCGATCGGCAGCAGCCACCATATCAGCGGCAATAAACAGCGCATGGGAGCGGTCTGATGCTGGCTTGCTGAGGTATTCAAGAATATAGGACAGCCCAGCCGCCACCTCCGGCGCCCGCGGTTTTAGCCAAGCCAAATGCGGCTCAAGTAGGCGAAGCGTGTGCTGTTCATGGCTTCCAAGCTTGTAGTGTTCGGGGCGTGTTTGTGTTGATCCCACGACGCGAAGCTTGCCTAAGTCATGGAAGAAGGCCCCCATTTGGGTAATCGCTAATTCAAGTGGGCTAAGCCTGTCCTTCGCCAGCTGCGTCACAATCTGTAAGACATCCATGCTGTGCATCAGGTGGCCACCTGGCACGTTATGGTGGCTCTTCATACTGCTTTTGCACGTAGTAAGGTTGTGCGCAATCTGTGCGTCAAGTAGAACGCGGTTCATAAAGCGGCGTAACGGAGTTTGGCATGTGCCCTCAAGTGCGCCAAGCTCTTCTACCCAGTGCACCAGTGCTAACAACGCTTCTTGTGCCGCTGCAGGGCAATCGTGCTGTGCAAGTAGCATGGCGGCGTTTTGCACCTCGTTATGGTCCAAGGTGTGAATCCTGAGCACATCGGCAATCTTGCGATGGTTCAGCTCCCGCTCGCATAGCTGCACTTGTACGGCCACCGGATATTGATGTGGCAGCTGTTCCAGCAGACCAGTGCGTTCCCAAACGTAGGCTTTAATGCGCCCCTTGGCATCATCCAATGTCAGTTGCTTGTAGGGATCCCCCGCTTGTGTGAACCTAGATTCGATGTGACTCAGGGTGTATTGCCTGGTGTCTTGGGGAGCTGCTGTATTCAAGTCTGTCATCCGTGTCATGCCTGTACTCCATGGGGCTGCATCATGTGCGGTGCTTGTAAATCACGCTGGCGCAGTATCACAACTGGCGCCGAGTTGAGGTTGGCCGCTAGCAATCGATCCATCGCCGAACCATCTGTTCGGGTGACGTTAGGGACATAGCGCGAGTAAGTCTTAAACAGCATCTCAGTATTGGTATGCCCCAGCTGCCTTGCGACCCATTCGGGGTTCTCGCCTGCGGCAAGCCAAAGTGTGGCTGCGGTATGACGCGTTTGATAGGGGCGCCGTGCATCCAGTTGAAGGTAACGTAACAACGGGTACCACACGCGGTTGGTGAAGTTGTCGAGATCAATTGGCTCACCCGCCTGATTGCAGAACACAAATGGCGAGCGCGTCTCAATGCGCTGGCGCTGCGCTATAAGCGCTTCGTACACAGGTTGTGACATAGTGATGTCTCGCTGCGAGCCGTCGGTCTTGGTGTACTCCATTTGCCCACGCACGATGGCTTGACGTACTTGAATCACGCGGCGGTCGAAGTCCACATGCTTCCATTGCAGCCCATTGATCTCGCCGGTACGCATTCCCGTAAAAAAGCGCACAACAAGGTAGTTGCGATAGTCCTCGCGTACAGCCGCCAAGATGGCCTGCACTTCCACTAGCGAGAACGGCGCGATATCAATCTTTTGTTGTTTGAGCCGCTTAATGCGCAACGTAGGGTTGGGAAAATTGAACCGTTCAGCGGCCTCGCTGAGCACCTGCCCGTGAATGGCCATCACGCGATTTATTGTTTTTGCTGCAAGTGAAGCCTTGCCATTGCGTCCTGGCAGCTTAGCCAGTTGCGCACGAAAGCTCAGACACTCTGCCTTCGTAATTTGGCCTACAGGCACATGGCCAAACGCAGGAATCAAATGATGTTCCAAAGTGGAGCGCACGGTTGCAAGGTGCGAACGCCGCCAGAGTGGTTCGTTCTCCATGAGCCACACGTCGGCAAAGGCTTGATATGAAGGCGTGTCGCTTTGGGGCTGAACATCCTCTGGCTTGTTCACCGAAGTTGGCGTGCTCTCAGCGCCGTTTTGCGCCTCAAACTTCATTGCCAGCTTGCTGCCAGGAAAGAAGTCGGAATAGCGGAAGCTGCCTAACGCAATTGCTGCCTCGATCTTCTCCAGCACCTTCTGCATGCGTTTGCGGTTGGATGCGTTGTCGGGAAGAGAAGTCTGTTCGCGACAGCGTTCACCACAAAAGCGGAAGTCAAAAAACAGCTTTCCATCACGTTGACGAATATTACCCATGGCACACCCCGCCGTTGGCCATTGGGATCCCGGTAACCGACGGGCGATCTATTGCCGTCAGCATGTCTTGCTCAATCGCTTCCCAGATGTAGAGAATTTTGCGTCCGCCAAATGGGCGGAAGTAGTGTTTATTCTCAAGAAGCACTGAGTCCTTCAACCGTTCACGAATGGTTCGCGGGTCATATTTGATCCGATTGGACAGTTCTTCCGTAGTAAGGTACGTATGTGTCATCTACAGCTCCTTTGATATAAATTACACCGACATGAATCACTTTCGATTCAATTTATTTGTATCACATACGGTTTTTATTTCCAAAAAAGAAGAACTTTGAACCGCTTACGATTCAACAGGAATTCATAAATGATCCGATTTAAGCTTAAAGAGCAGATTGCAGAGCAGGAGTTCCGAGAGGGGCGCCGCATCACCCTGCTTGAGATCGCGGCGACAACCGGCATTGGGCGCATCACACTCTCACGCATGCTCAAGCCTGGTGCAGTGATGCGTAGCGACACCCTAGATGCGCTGTGCAAATACTTTCAGTGTCAGATTGAAGACTTAGCCGAATACGTCCCCGATGAGCTTGCTCGAAGTTAGCCAGCAAACTGATGTGACGAAAATGCCCGACGGTCATTTTTGTGAAGTTGAAATTTTTGCTGGGCACGAAATGGGCACCGTTTGGGCACGAAATGGGCACAGACCCTATTCATTGACGTAACAGCCGCCTTTGAAAACGCACTTCCTAGACAGCTTCAGGTAGCAGTTGTTCAATAGCATCCCCTCGAAACCCGCATAAAACAACGATTTTTGCCCTAGGGTATTGCGCTGCAGCAACAAGCTCTATACAATGCATGACTCTGCTGCGGGATGGAGCAGTCTGGCAGCTCGTCGGGCTCATAACCCGAAGGTCGTAGGTTCAAATCCTACTCCCGCTACCATATTCAGCAGTTAAAAAAGCGATCCTTCGGGTCGCTTTTTTTCTATACACCCGACACAGGCGCATAGAAAAAACCCAACCGAGAATGGTTGGGGCTTCGTTATTGGTGAAGGATGGTTGACCCTGCGGCGACTGGCCTCTCGAACTTGTAAGCACTGGAGCGGAGTGCTGCGGGCTTGCGGGTGTTTCTCACTGAGAGAGCAGTTCAACGTAGGCTTGGTAACTGTAACTCCGGTTTTTTTTCTGCCCGGTCATTTCCGTCACGATGCCCAACTCTTCCAGCACCTTGACCGCCGCCGTCGCCGTGGGGAAGCTGGTATCGAGATGCTGGCGAACGCGCTCGATGGTGAAGCGCGGCATCATTGGCAGCATCTCAAACAGCCGGTAGCTGGCCGGGCCTGCTTTGACCGATTGCAAAAGGCGCCTGCGATCTGTAGCCACCAGACTGGCGACCTCGATGATGTTTTTTTCAGCGTCGCCCGCAGCGGTGGCGACACCTTCCAGAAAGAAAATCACCCAGGATTCCCAGTCGCCCTCCGTGCGGATGACCGACAAGCGACGGTAATACTCAGCTTGGTGTTGTTTGAGGTAGCCGCTGAGGTACATCAAAGGCTCCGACAGCAGTCCCCAGTGTTCAAACAGTGCCGCGATCAGGAGGCGGCCAATGCGTCCGTTGCCGTCAAGAAACGGATGGATGGTTTCAAACTGCGCGTGGATGAGCGCCACCTTGACCATCGGTGGCAGATCCGTCGCTTCGTCGTGGATGAAGCGCTCCATGTCGGCCAGCAGTGTGGGAACGTGCTCCGGCGGCGGTGGGACGAAAACCGCATTGCCGGGCCGTGTGCCACCAATCCAGTTTTGCGACCGACGCAACTCCCCGGGTTGTTTTCCTGCGCCGCGAGCCCCATCCAGAAGGCGTCGATGCGCCTCGCACAACAGTCTCACGCTAATCGGCAGCCCATTCGGATCGCGCAGTTGCTCCTGCGTCCAGCGGAAAGCGCGCAGGTAGTTGGTGACTTCTTCCACGTCGTCGCTGTTGCTGACCTTGAAGCCAGCTTC
Organism: Thermomonas sp.; assembly: GCF_019104945.1. Lineage (GTDB taxonomy): Bacteria > Pseudomonadota > Gammaproteobacteria > Xanthomonadales > Xanthomonadaceae > Thermomonas. The sequence continues at coordinate 13,224 of NZ_JAHRWW010000018.1, forward strand.
CTCGTCGAACAGATCGGTCAGCGTGGCCTGCGTACCCTCGATCTGCGATGTGAGCAGGGCTTCCTTGCGGATGGCGCTGTACAAGAGCCAATCGACCGAAGGTACCAAGCCAGACACGCCCGCCAAACGTGCGAGCGCGAGCTCTGCCAGCCGATTGAGGTCAGTGAACACCTCGGGTGAGAGGGCTGGCTCAGCTGGCGGCAAGGTGTGGGGTACGAATGCGCGCACCGATTCGCCCAGTGTCGTGGAAATCGAATAGGTTCCGGTGGTGCGTGCCATTGAATGTCGTCTTTAGTAGAGCGCCACCAAATTAAAGCATTATTTAATTTTAATGACAACAATTAAAGATAACTTTCATTGGTCATAATGCATCACCAAACCCGACCTCCGCCCAGAAATGGTCGAAGTGAACAGCCCCGAGACTCTAAAGATCGAGAGAATAAAGCCGCCTCGATACTCAGGGCTGTTCAGGCGCGAATAAAAAACCCCAACCGAGAACGGTTGGGGTTTCATTATTGGTGGAGGTGGGCGGAATTGAACCGCCGTCCGAAGGCACTCCATGCCCGGCACTACATGCTTAGCTCGGTGTTTGATCTCGAATGTTGGCAACACACCGTGCGAAGCACACCAACACCCATACCCGCTAAGTTTCGAATCCGGTTGGCGGGTCGCCACCGGAACCTATCCTGTGATAATGACCCTACATCCACGAGCACAGGCACAAGTGGGTTCGGGGCTAGGCCTTAAGCGGCCAGAGCGTAGTTGTCGTCGTTGGCAACTATAAGTTTTGCAGCTGGTTTTACGAGGAAAGCTACCCCCTCGGCATGCGCCGTGCGATTTCGCAACCCCCGTCGAAGCCAGTACACCCCCGGGAAATCTGTGTCGTCGCCGACTTCTTTCAGTATAGAGACGTTTCTGGGGTTATCAAGGGGCGCTTGGCGCCCCTACCCGATCAGTTCAGGAGCGCAGCGGCAGCAAACGAATTTCCACGCGGCGGTTGAGCGAACGACCGTAGTCGGTGCTGTTGTCGGCCACCGGGAAGCGCTTACCAAGGCCTAGCACTTCAAACCGCTGCGACTGCACGCCCTGCGCTTGCAGATAGCTCGCCACCGACTGCGCACGACGCTCGGACACCAACTGGTTGGCCGCATCGCTGCCGATGCTATCGGTATGCCCGCTCACTTCAACGATGGTCTGGTTGTACTGACGCAACGTGCCTGCCACGGTGTTCAGTGCCGGGTAGAACTGCGGCTTGATATCGGTTTTATTGAAGTCAAACGTCACGCCGTCGGGCAGGTTGAGCTTGATCACGTCGCCGTCGCGGCTAACGTCGATACCCGTGCCTGCGGTGTCGCGACGCAGCTGGGCTTCTTGCTTGTCCTGATAGTTGCCCACCGCGCCACCGGCCAGTGCACCAATGCCCGCACCCACCATCGCGTGCTGGCGGCGTTCTACTGCGCTATCGCCAGTAAGCAAACCCGCTGCGGTGCCAATAGCCGCACCGATCAGCGCGCCACGCTTGGCACGGGCGTGGTCGTCCACATTCCCTTGTGCATCGTAAGTGGCACAGCCAGACACAAAGGCGGCCATGCACACGCCAAGAACAACGAACTTCAATGATGCAGTCTTCATGCAAACTTCCTATTTACGCGATGAGGGTCACGTTTTGAGGTTAGCCAATGCTGGATGGCCTGAATATGAACGGCGGCGCTAGCGTTTAGCGCCGGTTGAGATATTCGCGCGGAATGCGCTCGTTCAGACGCGTGAGCAGCTCGTAGGCGATCGTATCGGAGCGCTGCGCCACGTCTTCGATACTGATGCGTTGACCGCCCTGCTCGCCTATCAACACCACATCATCGCCGTTATAAGCGGTGCCGTCTGCGCCAAGATCCACCATGAATTGGTCCATACACACGCGCCCCACGATGGGGTGGCGCTGGCCGCGAATGAGCACATCCCCTTTGTTTGAAAGTGCGCGTGGATAGCCGTCGCCGTAACCAATGGGGATGGTGACCACGCGGGTGTCGTGCGTGGGCGTCCAGGTTGCGCCGTAGCTCACCGAGTGTCCGGCGCGCACCACTTTGAAATACACCACTTGCGAAAGCAGCGACAACGCGGGGCGCACCGCTACCGTGGCCTGCGCGGCGGGGTCTGGCAAGATGCCATAGAACAAGATGCCGGGCCGAACCATGTCCAGCCAAGTATCGGGGAAGTGCAGCACGCCGCCCGAATTAGCCAAATGGCGAATAGGCATGGGCGCGCCCAGCCGGGTGAAATGCGCGCAGGCTTCGTGAAAACACTCTAGCTGCAGTGCAGTCATGGGCGAAGACGGATCATCGGCGCAGGCAAGATGCGAATAGATGCCTTTGATCTCGCACCATTGCGACGTGATCGCCGCTTCGATCATCGACCCGCAGGAATAACTATGCACACCGATACGCTCCATGCCGGTGTCAATCTTGAGGTGGATTACCGCTTTGCGTCCCAGCGCCTGCGCAGCCTCTTCCACCTTACGCAGCTTATCGAGCGAAGACACGGTAATTTCAAGGTTGTGCTCAATCAGCTGCGCGGCTTGTCTGCCCAGGATACCGCCCAGCACTAGGATGGGTGTCGTGATCCCTGCTTGCCGCAGCGTGATGCCCTCTTCGACAAAGGCCACACCGATCTGCTGCACGCCCTGCCGCTGCATATGCTGCGCCACCGGCACAAGGCCGTGGCCGTAGGCATTAGCTTTCAGAATAGCCATGACCGGCACACCCACACGCTGGTGGATCGCGTTGAAGTTATCCGTCAGCGCGTCTAAATCCACCACGATGCGGGTGGGCCGCTGCTGCAGGGCGTCGTTCATGGCTTACTCAAAGCTGCCGGTGGTGTCGTAGGCAAGATTATCGAAACGCGTGTATTCGCCAAAGAATTTCAGTTTGAAGCTGCCGGTGGGGCCGTTACGGTGCTTGCCGATAATAATCTCGGCGAGGCCTTTGTCCGGCGAGTTTTCTTTGTTGTAGTACTCGTCGCGGTAAATGAAGATGATCATGTCTGCGTCTTGTTCGATCGCGCCGGATTCGCGTAAGTCGGCCATCACCGGGCGTTTGTCGGTGCGCGATTCCAACGAACGGTTGAGCTGCGACAGTGCAATCACCGGCACATTCAATTCTTTCGCAAGCCCTTTTAGCGAGCGGCTGATTTCCGAAATTTCGGTGGCGCGGTTTTCGTTATTACCCGGCACCGCCATCAGTTGTAGATAGTCGATCACGATCAGGCCAAGGTCGTGTTCGCGTTTCAGACGGCGCGCCTTGGCACGCAGCACTTCTGGCGACAGGCCGGGCGTGTCGTCGATAAAGACTTTGACTCCGTTCATTTGCCCAATGGCGCCCTGTACGCGGCTCCAATCGTCGTCTTCCAGATCGCCGGTACGTAGGCGCGAAGCGTTGACACGGCCCAGCGATGAGATCAAACGCAGGGCCAGCTGCGAGGCCGACATTTCCATCGAAAACACCGCTACGGCTTTCTTCGATTTCAGTGCGCCGTATTCGGCGATATTCAGTGCGAACGTGGTTTTACCCATCGCGGGACGCGCAGCCAAGATGATGAGATCGGTGGGCTGCAGGCCCGCGGTCATTTGATCGAATTCGTTATAACCGGTGGGCAGGCCGGTCACCCCGCTGCCGTTTTCGGCGCGTTTTTGTAGTACGTCGAAGGCTTCGGTAAGTGCGCGTTTGATCGGGGTGAAGTCTTGCTTGCCGCGTGAATGACTTTCGGCAATGGCGAATACTTCTTGCTCGGCCTTGGCCAGAAGTTCTAATGAGTCACGCCCCTCCGGCTGAAAGCCATCGTTGACAATCGCCGTGCCCACGTCAATCAGGCGGCGCTGCACCGCTTTGTCGCGCACGATATCGGCATAAGCCTTGATATTGGCGGCGCTGGGGGTACTGGAGGCCAGTTCCACCAAATAAGCACCACCCGCAACGATTTCAGACTGGCCTTGTGAAGCAAACCACTCACCCACCGTCACCGCGTCGCAGGGGCGGCTTTTTTCCACCAGCTCGCGAATGGCACGGTAGATCAGTTGGTGATCGCGGCGGTAGAAGTCTTCTTCATTGAGCTGATCGGCCACGCGATCGAACGCTTCTTGCGTCAGCATCAGCCCGCCCAGCACCGATTGCTCGGCCTCGATCGACTGCGGCGGCACGCGCAGCTGGTCGATGCGTTGGTCGTTGCGGGTTTGAAAGCTGGCGTCGGAACGCTGGCCGGGTCGGGCATTCTTGGGCAAATCAGGGCTCCACACCGACCCGTTATCAGGGGCCGGTGGTTAGTGTTTGAAGCCGTCTATCCTAGTGCGCATTGGGCCGAAGGTGTTGCAGACAAGTCTCGGGATATCCTGTGGATAACCCTCCGCATAGCGGCACCTAAGCCTGTGTTGGCTTATAAGCCGAAGTCGTGCACATCTAGCCCCAATGCTGTCAGCACTTGGTCGGCCAGCCCAGCGGGGTCGGCCTGTGCGGTGCGCAGATGCAGCTCGGGGTGCTCCGGTGCTTCGTAGGGCGAATCGATACCGGTAAAGTTGCGTAGTTCGCCCTTGCGCGCCTTGGCGTATAGCCCCTTGACGTCGCGGCGCTCGGCCTCCGCTAGGCTGGTGTCCACATAAATTTCAAGAAATTCACCCGGATCAAACAGCTCGCGTGCCAACTCACGCTCGGCGCGGAATGGGCTGATGAAGCTCACCAACACAATCAACCCGGCATCTGTCATCAGCTTGGCCACTTCGGCCACGCGGCGGATATTTTCCACGCGGTCTTCGTCGGTAAAGCCGAGGTCTTTATTCAGCCCGTGGCGCACGTTGTCACCATCAAGCACATAGGTGTGCTTGCCTAGCACCTGCAGCTTCTTCTCCAAGACATTGGCAATGGTGGATTTGCCCGCGCCCGAAAGCCCTGTAAACCACAGGCAGCGCGGCCTTTGGTATTTGATCGCGGCGCGCGCGCGCTTATCTACATCGAGATGTTGCCAGTGGATATTCCCGGCGCGGCGCAGGGCAAATTCCAGCGTGCCCGCAGCGACGGTGGCATTGGTTTGCCGATCGATCAAGATGAAGCCGCCCAGTGCGCGGCTTTCCGCGTAACTTGAGAACGGCACCGGTTGATCAAGATGCAGGTTGCAAAAACCCACTTCGTTCAAGGTGAGGTTCTTGGCCGCCAGCTGCTCTTGGGTATTGACGTCCACCTTATGCTTGATCTCGGTCACCGACGCACCCACGGTGCGGGTACCGATTTTGAGAAGGTAGGGCCGCCCCGGCAGCAAGTGCTCATCGCCCATCCACAAAAGATGCGCGGCGAATTGGTCAGCCACTTCCAAAGGCTGTTCGGAAGAGACGATGACATCGCCACGGCTGGCGTCGATTTCATCGACCAAGGTTACGGTGATGGCCTGCCCTTCGCTGGCCTCTGCGAGGTCGCCGTCTGCGGTCACAAGGCGGGCGATCTGCGAGCGCTGCCCGGAAGGCAACACCACAACGGTATCGCCTGGGCGTGCTTGCCCGGCCACCACAGTGCCTGCAAAACCGCGAAAATCTTGGTTGGGGCGGCACACCCACTGCACCGGCAAGCGGAATGCGGTGGCCGTGTCGTGATGGTCGGCGGGAACGGTTTCTAACCACTCCAGCAGCGCGGGGCCGGTGTACCACGGAGTATGCGGCGAGCGCTCGATCATATTGTCGCCGCGCAGCGCCGATAGCGGCACGCAGTGTACGTGCTCAATTCCCAGATGCGCCGCCAGTTCGCGATATTGCGCAGCAATACCGTCAAAAACGGCCTGATCAAAATCGACCAGATCCATTTTATTGACCGCCAGTACCACGCGGTTGATCCCTAACAGTTTGACGATATAGCTATGCCTGCGGGTTTGCGTGAGCAGGCCTTTGCGCGCATCCACCAGCACCACGGCGACGTCGGCAGTGGACGCACCGGTGGCCATATTGCGGGTGTATTGCTCATGACCGGGGCAATCGGCAACGATGAATTTGCGCCGGTCGGTGCCGAAGAAACGGTAGGCCACGTCGATGGTGATGCCTTGCTCGCGCTCAGCGGCGAGACCATCCACCAGCAGCGCGAAGTCGATTTCACCATTTTGCGTGCCGTGCTTGAGGCTATCGGCTTCAAGCGCGCTCACTTGGTCGTCGAGCAGCAATTTGGTGTCGTGCAGCAGGCGGCCAATCAGCGTGCTTTTACCATCGTCCACGCTGCCGCAGGTGATAAAGCGCAACAGGCCTTTGGTTTCGTGCTGCTGCAGGTAGGCGCTTACATGCGCCTCGGCGGTATTGGTTAGCATCAGAAATAACCCTCCTGCTTTTTCTTCTCCATCGAAGCAGAAGGATCCTGGTCGATCACCCGCCCCTGCCGTTCTGATGTGGTGCTCACCAGCATTTCAGCAATAATTTTTTCCAAGGTATCGGCTTCGGATTCAATCGCGCCGGTAAGCGGATAGCAGCCCAAGGTGCGGAAGCGCACGCGCTGCATTTTTGGCGTTTCGCCCGGATGCAGCGGCAGGCGATCGTCGTCCACCATAATTAGTGCACCATCGCGTTCCACCACCGGGCGTTCTTTGGCGAAATACAGCGAAGGCACTTCGATTTTTTCGCGGAAGATATACAGCCAAATATCCAGCTCGGTCCAGTTGGAGAGCGGGAATGCGCGCACCGATTCCCCCTTGTGGATGCGGGCGTTATACAGGTTCCACAGCTCAGGGCGCTGGTTCTTCGGGTCCCAGCGGTGTTGTTCGTTGCGGAAGCTGAAGATGCGCTCTTTTGCGCGCGATTTTTCTTCATCGCGACGCGCACCGCCAATGGCGGCATCAAACCCATACTTATCAAGCGCCTGCTTCAGCGCTTGGGTTTTCATCACATCGGTATGCACCGTTGCGCCATGGGAGATCGGGCCAATGCCCTGCGCAATACCGTCGGGGTTGCTGTACACGTGCAGAGTCACGCCGGTTTCCTGAGCACGGCGATCACGAAACCCGATCATTTCGTGAAACTTCCACGTGGTGTCCACATGCAGCAGCGGAATGGGCGGGCGCGCGGGATAAAACGCTTTCAGCAGCAGATGCAGCAGCACCGAGCTGTCTTTGCCAACGGAATACAGCAGCACGGGGTTGCGGAACTCCGCCGCCACTTCGCGCAAGATATGGATGCTTTCGGCTTCAAGCCGATCGAGATGAGACAGGGCGACGTTCAAGACTGCGAGCACATAAAAATGATGCTGCACAGGCTATCAGATCGACTTGCTGCTCCGTAGCTTTGCAACATGCGAAGGTGGAATAAAGGCATCACTGCGTGCCTCATGCCAAAACTCGCGGAAGACCGCATGTTCGGGCATATGTCCCTGTAGCAGGCTACCGGGCTTGATTTGGCGGTACAGCGTGGCCAGTGACCGGATCTCGGTGCCTGAGACGCGGCGCAGAATGTGCTCGGGCCCCAGCTCGTCTGGATGCGAAAGCCCAGCCGCACACAGTAGATCGCGCAATGCACGCAGGGTGTTGTCGTGAAACTCAAACACCCGCGTGGTTTTATCGGGCACGTCCAAATGCTTCCAGCGTTTTGGGTCTTGCGTGGCAATGCCGGTGGGGCAACGGTTGGTATGGCAGCTCAGCGACTGGATGCAGCCCAACGCAAACATGAAACCGCGCGCAGCGTTACACCAGTCCGCACCTAGTGCCAGCGTGCGTGCAATATCAAACGCGCTCACCACCTTGCCGGCCGCGCCAATTTTGATGCGGTCGCGCAGCCCCAAGCCCACCAGCGTGTTGTGCACTAGCATTAGGCCTTCGTGCATTGGCACGCCTACGTGATCCACAAACTCCGCCGGTGCCGCCCCAGTGCCGCCCTCGCCCCCATCAACTACGATGAAATCCGGCAAGAGGTTGCTTTCTTGCATGGCCTTGGCAATACCAAACCATTCCCACGGGTGGCCAATAGCCAGTTTGAAGCCGGTGGGTTTGCCACCCGACACTTCACGCAAATGCGCAACAAACTGCAGCAGCTCCAACGGCGTGGAAAATGCCGAATGGCGGGCGGGGGATACGCAATCTTGCCCCATTGGTACGTCGCGCGTGGCCGCGATTTCTGCCGAAAGCTTCGCCGCTGGCAGCACCCCACCATGCCCAGGCTTAGCCCCTTGCGAGAGCTTCACTTCGATCATTTTGACCTGAGGGTCTTTGGCCTGCTCAGCAAAGCGCTGCTCGTTAAACGTGCCATCGTGATTGCGGCAGCCAAAATAACCCGAGCCTAATTCCCACACCAAGTCGCCACCGGCCTCGCGGTGATAGGGGGAGATCGAACCTTCGCCAGTGTCGTGATAGAAGCCACCGCGCTTAGCGCCACCATTAAGCGCACGGATAGCCGCCGCCGACAGCGCACCAAAGCTCATTGCTGAAATATTGAACACGCTGGCCGAATACGGCTGTTTGCAGTGTTCGCCGATCACAATACGAAAGTCGTGATCGCCAACTTCCGTAGGCGCAAGCGAATGGTTGATCCATTCGTAATCGTTTCGATAAACATCGCGCAGCGTGCCGAACGGACGCACGTCGTTGACGTGTTTCGCACGCTGATACACCAAGGCGCGCTGGTCGCGCGAGAATGGCGCCTTGTCGGTATCGGCCTGAATGAAATACTGGCGAATTTCCGGGCCGATGGTTTCAAGCCCGTAGCGAAAATGCGCCAGTAGCGGGTAATTGCGCCGCAGCGTACTTTTGTGCTGAAGCAAATCAGCGGTGCCCAGCAACATCAGGCCACCAAAAATAGCCACCAGCCACCACGCATGCGGGTGCCAAAAAACAAGAAGCAGTGATGCCGCCGTCAACAGAATGCTGGCGTAGTACGCGGAGTACCTAGACATAACCCCCCTTCTGTCTGGAAGTGGTGCCCGGAGCCGGAATCGAACCGGCACGGTGTTTCCACCGAGGGATTTTAAGTCCCTTGCGTCTACCTATTTCGCCATCCGGGCAGCGGCGTAAGCTTACGCGATCTTGGGTGCTTTCGTCATGTAAAAATTTGCACTGCTTCTAGGTTATAGCGGCCACGGAAGCCCGAAGCGCTCTTGCAGGATGCTGGGCAGCATGTCGTCGCTGATGATGGTAAGCGTTACCTCACCTTGCTGATTACGCCGCCGCAGCTCATTTCCTAATAACGCTAAACGCCCGCCGTTTGGCAACGCACGCGCCAGCACGCGCTGCTGCATAAAGCTGGAATCTGGATGGGTACTGGTGTACCAACTGGCCACTTTGCAATCGGGCGGCAGCATCGGCTCGCCGGTAAATTCATACACGTCCACCCATTGTTCGTTTTGCCACGCTTGGTGAAACCAGCGGCCCTGCTCGTATTGTAGGCGGCGTTTTTCGTGCGGGGTGTCCTGTTCGATATCGGCCTGCCATAAAATCGCACCCGTCAGCGACAGCCCACCGATGCCCACATCGGTGAGCCAAGTTTGCCCATCCAGCTCAACTGCGATAAACAAATGCGTGCGCACGGGAATTTCGCTGCGATCTTTGGCGCGCAGGCGCACCCGCGCCGCTAAAGGCCTGGCGTGATAGCCAAGCTGTTGCAGCACCTGTAAAAACAGGCCGTTTTGCTCGAAACAATAGCCACCACGGCGTGCGTTCACGAGTTTTTCAAAAACCGCATCCAACTCCAAACGGATGGGGCGCTTGAGCAGCACGTCCAAGTTTTCGAACGGGATCGCCGACGTATGCGCCTGTGTAAGCGCGTGCAAAAGCGCGGCATTCGGCTGCAGCGGCCCGTCATAGCCAATACGGGCAAGATAACGGATAAGGTCGATACTCATCTGTCAAGCTTACACAAGACGCTCGCTGCGGCGACAATGGGGGCTCTTGTTGTAACTATTTACCCCCGCATGACCGAACTCTCCACCGCGCTTGCGCGCAAAATTGCCCACACCATCGCTACGGAAATTGCGGCGCAGCCCGCGCAGGTGCAGGCCGCTGTCGCACTGCTCGACGAAGGCGCCACCGTGCCCTTCATCGCCCGCTACCGTAAAGAAGTCACCGGCGGCCTAGATGACACGCAACTGCGTAATCTTGAAGTTCGCCTGACGTATCTGCGCGAGATGGAAGACCGTCGCGCCAGCATTCTTTCTAGCATTGCCGAGCAAGGAAAACTCACCGACGAACTGCGCGCTGACATTGAAGCGGCCGATAGCAAATCGCGCCTTGAAGACCTGTATCTTCCCTATAAGCAGAAGCGCCGCACCCGTGCGCAAATTGCGCGTGAAGCTGGGCTTGAGCCACTGGCAGATGGCTTATTAGGCAATCCCAGCCTCGTTCCCGAGGAGTTTGCAGCAGGCTTTGTGGATGCAGAAAAGGGCGTCGCCGACGCGAAAGCGGCGCTGGAAGGCGCGCGCGCTATTTTGATCGAGCGTTGGGGTGAAGACGCGGCGCTACTTGGCGAATTGCGCGACTGGTTGCACCAAAACGGCCTAATCCACGCCAAGGTGGTGGAAGGCAAAGAAACGGCGGGCGAAAAATACCGCGACTACTTCGACCACGCCGAAGCCATTTCCAAAATTCCTTCGCACCGGATGCTGGCCCTGCTGCGCGGCCGCCGCGAGGAGTTTTTACAACTTGAACTAGACCCCGGTGCCGACGTGGAAGCGGGCCATCTGTATGCCGAAGGCCGCATCGCCAAACAGGCAGGGATTGATGTGCAGGGCCGCGCGGCCGATGCATGGCTGCGTAACGCCTGCCGCCTCGCATGGCGCGCGAAAATTCATCTGCACCTGCTGCTGGATCTTTTCAACCAAGCACGCGAGCAGGCCGAAGCCGAGGCGATTGCGGTCTTTGGCGATAACCTCAAAGACCTGCTACTGGCCGCTCCCGCAGGCCCGAAGGCAGTGCTGGGGCTGGACCCCGGCCTGCGTACCGGCGTGAAGGTGGCCGTAGTCGATGCCACTGGCAAGCTGGTAGCCACCGACACGATCTATCCACACGAGCCCAAGCGGCAGTGGGATCAATCGCTAATTGCACTCAAAAAACTGTGCGCCGCCCACGGCGTGCAACTGATCGCCATCGGCAACGGCACCGCCTCGCGTGAAACCGACAAGCTCGCAGGCGATCTACTGAAGTTCCTGCCCGAACAAAAAATGCAAAAGATCGTGGTCAGCGAAGCCGGTGCCTCGGTATATTCGGCTTCGGAGCTGGCCGCGAAAGAGTTTCCCAATCTCGACGTATCGCTACGCGGCGCAGTTTCCATTGCACGCCGCCTGCAAGACCCGCTGGCCGAACTTGTCAAAATTGATCCCAAGGCGATTGGCGTGGGCCAGTATCAACACGATGTGGATCAGTATCGTTTGGCCAAGGCGCTCGATTCCAAGGTGGAAGACTGCGTGAACGCGGTGGGCGTTGATGTAAACACGGCGTCTAGTGCATTGCTGGCGCGGGTGTCCGGGCTTTCAACTACGGTGGCCGAAAACATCGTGGCGCACCGCGATGCTAACGGCGCGTTCAAGTCGCGCAAGGCGCTGCTGAAGGTACCGCGCCTAGGTGACAAAACGTTTGAACAATGCGCAGGGTTCTTGCGCATCATGGACGGCGAGCAGGCGCTGGACGCCTCTTCCGTTCACCCTGAAGCCTACCCTGTGGTGGAGCGCATTTTGGCGGCCGGCGGCAAACAGGTGAAGCAAATCATTGGCGACGCCAGCTTTCTTCGTTCGATCAAGCCAGAGCAGTTTACCGACGAAAAATTCGGCGTTCCCACCATTCGCGATATTTTGAAAGAACTCGAAAAACCCGGCCGCGACCCTCGCCCTGAATTCAAAGCGGCGCAGTTTGCCGAGGGTGTTGAAGACATCAAAGATCTTCGCCCCGGTATGGTGCTAGAAGGCGTGGTTAGCAACGTCGCTGCATTTGGGGCGTTTGTGGATATTGGCGTGCATCAAGACGGGTTGATCCACATTTCTGCACTGTCCGACCGCTACGTTAAAGACCCGCGCGAGGTGGTCAAAGCGGGCGATATCGTGAAGGTGAAGGTGCTAGAAGTGGACGTGGCGCGCAAGCGTATTGCCCTTACCCGCCGCATGGATGACCCCATCGGTGATAGCCGCGATTTACCCGATCAACGTAGCAGTGCGCCCGCTGGACGCGGCCAACGCCCTGCCCCACGTGCTCCGCAGCAGATGCAGCAAAAAGCGCCGTTTAATAGCGCCATGGCCGATGCGTTAAAAGGGTTGAAGCGCAGTTAACGCGCCCATTAAAAAAGCCCGCAGCACAGACGCTGCGGGCTTCATCATCTAAGTCTTATGCAACCGGCTTAACGCCTGCTGCCTGTGCGCCCTTGGCGCCCTGCTGCACTTCATAGCTCACGCGCTGGCCTTCTTGCAGGCTGCGAAAGCCTTTCGAATCGATAGCAGAGAAGTGCACAAACACATCTGCGCTGCCGTCTTCCGGTGCAATAAAACCAAACCCCTTACCGTCGTTAAACCACTTCACAGTACCGTACTGCATGGATACATAAACCTCATACAAAGCGATGGATGGTGGAACAGGCATTGTGGCGCCTGTGTGCCGCTCCCCTCGGCGCCACCGCGCGAGTATGCAACAACTTACGGGATGTGCAAGCCCTTTAGCACTTGCAAATGTACCGTTTATCCTTCTAGTAACGTTTGCAATAGCTTGGGCACGCCATCCATTGCCGCCGCGACGTTATCCAACACGTCTTGTAGGGTGATGACTTCATCCACATCCGGCCCGGCCCCTGCGGCCCAATTGGCCACGATCGCAAGGCAGGCATAATCCAGCCCCAACTCGCGCGCCAGCCCAGCTTCGGGCATGCCGGTCATACCCACCAAATCGCAGCCATCACGGCGCATCCGCGCAATTTCAGCCTTGGTTTCCAAACGTGGGCCTTGGGTGGCGCCATAGCAGCCGCCATCCACTAATGTGACGCCAGCGCGCTGCGCTGCTGCAAGCACTTCGCGCCGCAGGGATGGTGTGTACGGATCACCAAAATCTACGTGCAGCACGTCACTGCCCGGTTCTTCGCACAGCGTTGAAACGCGCCCCCAGGTGTAATCAATCAGCTGGTCTGGGCAGGCCAGCACCCGCGGGCCATAGGCTTTGGTAATGCCGCCCACGGTATTGAGCGCCAGCACGCGCGCCGCGCCCACCGCTTTTAATGCGGCCAAGTTTGCCCGGTAATTGATTTTATGCGGTGGTAGCGAGTGACCTTCGCCGTGCCGCGCTAAAAACGCTACGCGTTTGCCTGCAAAGCGACCAATACGAATAGGGCCAGAAGGTGCGCCATAGGCGGTTTGTGGCTGCACGGTCTCAACGTCGGCCAGCTCTCCCAATGCATACACGCCGGTGCCGCCGATAACGGCAAGATCAATCGTCATAGCAATGCTCTTCCTTACATTCACACAGGGCTACCCTGGTGTTGTATTGACGGACTCTCGGCGGCAAGGATGCCGCCGAGAAGCCTACATGGATGTATTCACGGCGTGTCCGTCAATACAATGCCAGGGCGGCCTACGGTACTAGTCCGCCAGCGCGTAAATCGCCGGAAGATTGCGCCCCTGTTCGTAATAATCCATGCCGTAGCCAAATACAAACGCATCCGGCACTTGCACCCCCACATGCTGCGCTTGGATGCCGTCCACGCAGCGGTCGTGCACTTTTTCCGCAAGCACGGCAATACGCACCTCTGCTGCGCCCTGATCCTCGCACCACTGCTTGACCGCCAGCAGAGTATGGCCTTCGTCCAAAATATCGTCGACCAATAGCACCTTGCGCCCCGCCATCGGCGTGGCCGGGCGATGCAGCCACGCCAAGCCCGAGCCGGTGGTCTGGCCGCGGTAGCGGGTAGCGTGTAGATAGTCGTATTGCAAATCTAAGCCGCGCTCACCCAGCGCAAAACCCAGCTGCGCGGCAAACGGCAGGCCACCGTTCATCACGGTGATAAACAGCGGCACTTCGTCTTCTGCATAGGCTGCGCAGATTTCGTCTGCCATGCGCATGATTTCAGTTTCCAGCACATCGCGTTCAAACAGCACATGCGAAGACGGCAGCGCGTCCTTTAGCTTTGGCATCGTCATGCCACATCTCCAATATTGATCGCGCCGGATAGCGCATCGGTCTTTAATTCTGGCACCAAAACATCGGCGAGCTGCTGCTGTACACCTGCATGCCGCGTATTGGCAAGCAGGCTATCCCACGCCATCGGCCCGCGCCCAATGAGCCCTGTGAGCGCCAGCGTATTGAGGCTGCGGTGCTGCACCGCCTGCAACGCTTCTTCAGCCTGCGTGGGTTTGGACACTAAGACCACGTCGCAGCCTGCGTCCAAATGCGCGTCGATACAGGCTTTTATGCCGCCCACCGCGCCTGCCGCAGCCATGCCGATATCATCGGAAAACACCACGCCGCGAAAGCCCATTTCGCCGCGCAAAATGTCGTTGATCCAACGCGGCGCGCAGCCTGCGGGTTCTGGAGCAATGTTTGGGTAAATAACGTGCGCCATCATTACAGCATCGGCACCCGCGGCAATACCTGCAGAAAACGGAACAAGGTCAGTTTCGCGCATAACATCCAACGAGCGCGGATCCACCGCCGCATCAAAATGGGTGTCTTCCAAGACCGATCCATGCCCCGGGAAATGTTTGAGCGTGGCGGCCATGCCTGCTTCGTGCATACCCTCGATATAGGCACACGTAAGCGCGGCCACTATCTGTGGGTCTTCGGCAAAAGCGCGGTCGCCAATGGCGCGGTTGCCGCGGGCCAGATCCACCACCGGCGCAAAGCTCAGGTCTAGGCCGCTGGCGCGCACCTCACTGGCCATGAGCCAAGCGTGTTCGCGGGCAGATTGCAGCGCCGTTTCCGGATCGCGCTGATACAGTGCTTCAAAACCATGTAGCGCAGGCAATTTGCTATAGCCGTCGCGAAAGCGCTGCACGCGGCCACCTTCTTGATCGACGCAGATCAGCAGTGGACGCGCTGCGGCTTCGCGAATCGCTTGGGTGAGTTCAAACACCTGCTGCTGTGACGCGAAATTACGCGCAAACAGGGTCAGCCCCGCGCAAGCGCTATGCTGCAACCAATCGCGCTCTTGTGCGGTGAGCTCAAGCCCGGCAACGCCAATTAACAGCATCTATGTGTCCTTTATAAGTCCAGCGCTTGCCGCTCGTCTTCGCGCCATTGCGAATATGGGCGATCGGCCAAAGCAAGATTGTAGTAGCGCGGCGCGTGCGTGGCTTCGGCGCCAAGCCAGCTTGGCCGTGAAAAAGTTTCGTTCTCACTTTGCAGCTCAATTTCAGCCACGACCAGCCCAGCGTTATCACCCAAAAACTCGTCAATTTCCCAAAGATGGCCTTCGTGCTGCACGTAGTGGCGATGCTTCTCCACGCGCCCGCCCACGCATAGCGCCAGCAATGCTTGAGCATCGCTCACGGGAATTGCATATTCAAATTCTTGACGGCTCGCGCCAAGCTCACGCGACTTGATATTGAGCCGCGCTTCATCGCCCTCTAAGCGCACGCGCACCGAAGCGCGCATCGCGCCGGTATTCACCAAGGCAAGGTCATTGAGATAGCCCTGCGCCATCGGCACGACCTTGTGCGCCAAGGCACGCCAGGCATCGCCTTGAACAAGAAACTTGCGCTCGATCTCAATACCCATGCGTTAGCCCTTCTTGGGTGGATCAAACACCGCGATCGACTCAACATGCGCCGTATGCGGAAACATGTCCATCACCCCCGCTTCGCGTAGCGCCCAGCCGCGTTCATTAACCAAATAGCCCGCATCGCGCGCGAGCGAGCCGGGGTGGCAGCTTACATACACGATACGCTTCAGCCCTTTTAGCGGCAGCTGATTTAACACCTCTAGCGCGCCTGCACGTGCCGGATCAAGCAAGAGTTTATCGAAACCAGCCTTCAGCCACGGCTGCCCGGCGAGGTCTTGGGCAAGGTCGGCGGTGTAAAACTGCACATTGTTGAAGCCGTTATGCACGGCATTGGCACGCGCACGCGCCACTAGCCCGGCATCGCCTTCAACACCCACCACAGCACCTTCACCCGCTACACGCGCCAGTGGCAAGGTGAAATTGCCCAGCCCACAAAACAAGTCCAGAACGCGCTCGCCCGGCTGCACGTCAAGCAAGTCCAGCGCGCGCGCGATCATTGCATCATTGAGCTTGGCGTTGACTTGAATAAAATCTAGCGGACGGAAGTTCAGTTCAACATTCCACTGCTGCAAATGGAAAGACAGCACTGCTGGCTCGTCATTTAGCGGGTGTACTGAGTCAAGACCACCGGGCTGCAGAAAAATAGTGAACCCGTGCTCGCGGCCAAATGCGTCAAGCTTGACACGATCATGTTCCGAAAGTGGCTGCAGGTGGCGAAACACCAGCGCGGTGGCCGCGTCACCTGAAATAAACTCGATCTGCGGAATATCGCGACGGCCGTCCATGCCATCGACCAGCGTACCTAAGGCATTCAGCTTGAAGCCCAGCTGTGGAACGACGGTATGGCATTCGCGCAGATCGGCCACAAAGCGCGGGTCTTGTTCACGAAACCCCACCAGCGTTTTATCTTTCTTCTCGACGCGGCGCACCGATAGCCGCCCTTTGCGGCGGTAACCCCAACTCTCAGCCTGCAGCGGCGCGAGCACCGAAGCAGGCGCTACATGGCCGATGCGCTGCAAGTTATCCAGTAACACCTGCTGCTTATAGGTGATCTGTTTGCTTTCGTCTAAATGCTGCAGCACGCAGCCACCGCACACACCGAAATGCGGGCAACGCGGCGTCACGCGATCGGGCGAGGCCTGCAGCACTTCCAGCGTTTTGGCTTCATCAAAATGCTTCGAGCGTGCGGTCTGCTGCACCGACACGGTTTCACCGGGCAGCGCACCGGCAACAAAGACAGCCTTCCCCGCCTGTGCGTGGCCTTCTGGCCAATGTGCAACGCCACGGCCATCGTGGCTCAGGTCGGAAACGGTAAGAGTTTTAGGGGTTTGATCGAGGCGAGCCACGGCGAAAAACACGACAAATGGCCCGCTATTGTCGCAGACTGGAGCCGGAAAGATGGTGCAACGCGGTATCCTTATGGGCTAATTGGCCAAGGATGCACCGCATGCCCGCTCTGATTTCCCAGATCGACCCGCGTTCGCAGGACTTTCTCGACAATGCCGACTACCAGCGCACACTGGTAGCTGAATTAGATCGTCGCCTTGCCCGCGCGGCCGATGGTGGCGGTGAAAAAGCCCGCGCCAAGCACACCGCGCGCGGCAAACTGCTGCCGCGTGAGCGCATCGACGCCCTGCTCGATCCGGGTTCGCCGTTCCTTGAAATCGCCCCGCTGGCCGCCGAAGACATGTACGACGGCGCCGCACCTGCCGCCGGGATGATCTGCGGAATTGGCCGAGTGATGGGGCAAGAAGTGGTCATCGTGGCCAACGATGCCACCGTCAAAGGTGGCACCTATTTCCCGATGACGGTAAAAAAACACCTGCGCGCGCAGGAAGTGGCGCGTGAAAACAACCTGCCCTGTGTCTATTTGGTGGATTCGGGCGGTGCGTTCTTGCCGCTGCAAGACGAAGTTTTTCCCGATAAAGAGCATTTTGGCCGCATCTTCTACAACCAAGCGCGGCTGAGCGCCGAGAACATCCCACAAATCGCGGTGGTGATGGGAAGCTGCACCGCTGGTGGCGCTTATGTTCCGGCGATGTGCGATGAGTCGGTGATCGTGAAAGAACAGGGCACGATCTTCCTCGGCGGCCCGCCCCTAGTGAAAGCCGCTACGGGCGAGGTGGTGGATGCCGAAACACTTGGCGGCGCTGACGTACACACCAGTATTTCTGGCGTGGCCGATCATTTTGCCGAAGACGATCGCCACGCACTGGAAATTGCACGCAATATCGTGCGCAACCTCAACCGCAAGAAAGTATTGCCGGTAACCACGCAGCCAGCACGCGAACCGCTCTACCCTGCCGAAGAGCTTTACGGCATCGTGCCGAAGGATGCACGCCGCCCGTTCGATATTCGTGAAGTCATTGCGCGCATCACCGACGGCAGCGATCTGCAGGAATTCAAAGCACGCTACGGCAAGACCCTTATCACTGGCTTTGCACATCTGCACGGCTACCCCGTTGGCATTATTGCCAACAACGGCATCTTATTTTCCGAGTCGGCGCTTAAAGGTGCGCATTTCATCGAACTGTGCAACCAACGCGGCATCCCGCTGGTGTTCTTGCAAAACATCACTGGCTTTATGGTGGGCAAAAAATACGAACAGGCGGGCATCGCCAAAGATGGCGCCAAGATGGTGACGGCGGTGGCTTGCTCACACGTTCCTAAGTTCACCGTGGTGATTGGCGGTAGCTTCGGTGCGGGCAACTACGCCATGTGCGGCCGCGCTTATGGCGCGCGTTTTATGTGGATGTGGCCGAATGCGCGCATCAGCGTGATGGGGGGCGAACAGGCGGCCAGCGTACTGGCTACCGTTAAACGCGACGGGATCGAGGCTAAGGGTGGCATTTGGACACCGGAAGAAGAGGACGCGTTCAAGTCGCCCATTCGTCAGCAATATGAAGACCAAGGCAACCCGTATTACGCCAGCGCAAGGCTGTGGGACGATGGCATCATCGACCCTGCCGATACCCGCCGTGTACTGGGCTTAGGGCTGTCGGCATCGCTCAATGCACCCATCGAAGAACGCACGCGGTTTGGCGTATTTCGCATGTAAGAGGGCTAGAGGTAGTCCTCGATCCGCACTTCATCAAGTTGTTCGGAATGCAAAAAGCGCTCGGCGTAGTCGTGATAGACACCCGAGCGCAAAAATAGCGCGAATAGATCGCGGTCGATATGTGCGGTATCGCGCATCTTCGCCATGATTCCCAACGCTTCGTGCAGTGTTTTGCCCGGCTTGTACGGGCGGTCACCCGCGGTGAGTGCTTCAAAAATATCGGCAATCGCCATCATCCGCGTTTCAAGACTGAGCTGCCCCGCATTGAGCTTGCGCGGATAGCCGGTGCCATCTAATTTTTCGTGATGCCCCCCGGCAATATCAGGAACAGCACGTAGATATTTCGGAAGAGGCAGCGCGCCCAGCATTTCGATGGTCAGCACGATGTGCTCGTTAATTTTATAGCGCTCTTCCGCCGTCAGCGTGCCGCGACTAATGCCAAGGTTATGCAGCTCGCCACGGTTATACAGCAGCTCGGGCACGTCCATTTGGAACCCCCAGCGCGCGTTATCGTGCACGTACTCGTTGGCTGCACGTGGAATGCGCTGCTCGGGCTTATCGGACAACAACTGTTCCTCTGCCGGCAGCGTTGGCGCGGGTTGCACGCAGCGCTCCAGTTCATCGCGGGACAAGCCCAGCCGGTCGTCCAGCGTGCGTAACCAGCGCCGCTGCCCGATCAACTGCAGGCGCTCACGCGCCGCATTGGAAAGAAACTCACCGCCGATATTGCACTGTGCAACAAACGCAAATTCCGCATCGAGCATTTGCACAAGCGCATCGCGCTGCGCCTGCAAAACGGTAGCATCGCCGCCTTCGGCAAGGCCGCGCCAGTAGGTGATCTCCGCATCACGTTTAAGTACCTCAAAACGGGTGCGCACTTCGTGGATTCGGTTATGGATCGTTTCGAGCTTAGTGGCCTTGTCCACCACATATTCCGGCGTAACCACCTTGCCGCAGTCGTGCAGCCAGCCCGCAATTTGCAACGCCTCCCACTCCTCTGCATTGAGCTGATAATTGGCAAACGGCCCCTCTTCTGCGTCACAGGCCGCGCGCGCCAGCATGAAGGTTAGCTCCGGAACGCGCGAGCAGTGGCCACTGGTGTAAGGGCTTTTCGAGTCGATGGCATTGGCCACCATATGAATGGTGGCTTCTACCAACGCCTTTTGGCTACGCAGTAATTCTTGAGTCTCTAGTGAGGTAGCAGCGCTGGCCGCAACCGCGGTAATAAAACTAATCGTTGCGTCGTCAATTTCATCGTCTTTGAATAGCAATAGCATGCCCAGCAATTGATCACTGCGATCCCGCAGCGGCATCGCTAGCGTGGACAGCACACTCAGCACCGGGTCTAGGCCAAGCGTGTGCAGTTCCGCTTCGTGCAGCGTGCCGCTTAGCGGCAGCATCGTGGCATGCGCCTGCGCCATGAGGCTGGGCATTGCCTCTGGGCGAAGCAGGGGTAATTCTGGTGCGGGCTTGGCCCTCCCCCCTTCCACGTCGAAGGCCGTAGCGCGCAGGGCATCGGTTTCTGTGTCAATTAAATAAAGAACGCCCGCGCGCGCACTGGCAATGTCAACCAGCCGATCGAGCAGCCAAGGGCGTAGCGTTTCAAAATCGGTCTCCACAGCCAAGCGCCGGTTGATCCGCAAAAAGCGACGCAGTGTATCGCGCATCAAGTCAAACGCGGCCCCCAGCCCATCGATCTCGCGTACTTGCGAACGAATCATCGGGTGGTCGGTGAAGTCGAAGCGGCGAATCGCTTCGGCCTCATCTGCAAGTTGTGCCAGCGGTGCAACGATGCGCCTTGACACCAAAAGTGCGGTGATGCCCGCACCAAGCACTAATAGAAAAAATTCCAACTCGCCGGGGATGGCGTCGCCGTACCAGCGCAGCACTTCCCCTGTAATCACCACCAATGCCATCGACAGCAAGGTGATGTAGAGATACAGCGGAACACTGAAGCGCTTGCCTGCCATAGATGCCCCCCGACACCAACCTGACACTCTATATAACGCAGAAACGCCAGAAACTCGGACTATCGTTGCATACCCGAGCGATAGTGTTTGTTCACATAATCATCAATCAAGGTAATGAAGTCTTGCGCGATGTGCTCGCCGCGTAGCGTTACTGTCTTTTCTCCATCCACAAACACGGGTGCAGATGGCGCTTCGCCGGTGCCCGGCAAAGAAATGCCGATATTGGCGTGGCGCGATTCGCCCGGCCCATTCACCACACAGCCCATCACCGCTAGCGTCATATTTTCAGCACCGGGGTGGCTGATTTTCCACTCCGGCATTTTGGCGCGCACATGTTCTTGCACATCGCGCGCTAATTCTTGGAAAAACTCCGACGTCGTGCGGCCACAGCCCGGGCAAGCGGTCACCATCGGCGTGAATGCGCGCAGCCCCATCGTCTGCAATAGCTCTTGCGCAACGATCACTTCTTTCGTGCGCGAGCTGCCCGGTTCTGGCGTCAGCGAGATACGGATCGTATCGCCAATACCTTCCTGCAGCAGCACACCAAGCGCCGCACTGGACGCCACCATACCCTTGCTGCCCATACCCGCTTCGGTAAGCCCTAAATGCAGAGCAAAATTACTGCGTGCGGCCAAGTCGCGGTACACCGCAATGAGCTCCTGCACACCGCTCACTTTCGCACTCAAAATGATTTTTTCAGCAGGAAGGCCCAGCTCCACTGCACGTTGTGCCGATTCCAGCGCCGACAGGATCAACGCCTCACGCATCACCCGCCCTGCTTCCCAAGGCGCGGCGCGCTGCGCGTTTTCGTCCATCAGCCGCGTGGCGAGCGACTGATCGAGCGAACCCCAGTTCGCACCAATGCGCACTGGTTTATTGTTGCGACAGGCAAACTCGATCAACTGCGCAAACTGCGTATCTTTTTTAGCGCCAAAACCCACGTTACCGGGGTTAATGCGGTACTTGGCGAGCGCTTCAGCGCAGGCGGGCTCATTCGCCAGCAGCGTATGGCCGTTGTAGTGGAAGTCGCCGATGATCGGCACATGCACGCCCATCATGGAAAGTTTGTCCACGATCTTGGGCACGGCCGCGGCCGCAGCGGCGGTATTTACGGTAATGCGTACCAGCTCCGACCCGGCGCGCCATAGCTCCGCGATTTGTTTTGCGGTGGATGCCACGTCGGCGGTGTCGGTATTGGTCATCGACTGCACGACCACCGGCGCACCGCCACCTACTTTGACATTGCCCACAGTAACCTGGCGGGTGATATGGCGCGGCAGTGGGCCAAATCGGTCGGGACGTTCAGAGGCGATGGTGCTGGTTTCAAGATTCATCCGCCTATTTTAGCGCTGCTAGGGCTTATGCTTGTAGCCATGCCACGCCAAGACGCTATTTTGACCCCCAGCCAGCTCAATACGCTGGCCCGCGACCTGCTAGAAGGCAGTTTTCCCAATGTGTTGGTGGAGGGGGAAATTGGCAATCTGGCGCGGCCCGCTTCGGGACACCTGTATTTCACTTTGAAGGATGCACGCGCGCAGGTGCGCTGCGCTTTGTTCAAGCCTAAAAGCCAATGGCTGACTTTTACCCCTCGCGAAGGTACAAAGGTCGTGGCGCGCGGCCGCTTAACGCTCTACGAAGCGCGCGGTGAATATCAAATGGTGTTAGACACCATGGAAGAAGCGGGCGAAGGCGCACTGCGCCGCGCATATGAAGCCCTAAAAGCAAAATTGGCTGACGAAGGGCTGTTTGATGCGGCGCGCAAGCGCCCGCTGCCCGCGCTTCCGCGCCGAATCGCGGTACTCACTTCGCCGTCAGGTGCGGTCATTCGCGACATCGTCAGTGTGCTGCGTAGGCGCTTTCCGCTGGTGGAAGTGGAACTGCTGCCAGTGCCGGTGCAGGGTGATACCGCTGCGGCGCATATCCGTCAGCGGCTAGAACAGGCCGATCGCTGCGGCCGTTACGATGTGCTTGTGCTGGCGCGCGGTGGCGGCTCACTTGAAGACCTTTGGGCATTCAATGACGAAGCATTGGCGCGCGCGATTGCGGCCTGCCAAACCCCGGTAGTTTCTGCTGTGGGCCATGAAACTGATTTTTCGCTCAGCGACTATGCCGCCGACCTGCGCGCACCCACGCCTTCAGCAGCGGCCGAACTGCTTGTGCCCGATGCAGCAGCACTGCTCACGCGCCTGCACGCCCTGCACCGGCAGCTGCACACGCAGCAAGCCAATGCACAGCGGCAGCGCATGCAGCGCTTGGATCGCGCCTTTCTGCGCCTGCAGCCGCACCAGCCGCAGGCGCGGCTCGCGGCGTTGAACGACCGCGCAAAACGTGCACAGCAGCGTCTGCAGCAGGTGATCCAGCAGCACTTACAAGGGCTGCGCTATCAGCTTCAAGGCTACGCAACGCGGCCACAAACACTGATGGCCCAGCGCCTGCAGCACGACACCCTGCACCTACGCGGGTTGGCACGCTCGCTACACGCGATCAGCCCATTGGCAACGGTGGCGCGCGGCTACAGTATCTTGCAGCGCGAGAGTGGCAGCGTGGTGCGCACAAGCAGCGACGTACACATAGGTGAAACGCTCACAGCCCGCATTAGCGATGGCCAGCTGCGTGTGCAGCTCATCGAAAAACTACCGGATGCGCCCTAACCGAGCACCTGCGCCAACGGCAGCGGCGGGCTAAACAGGTAGCCCTGTGCATAAGGACAATGCAAGGCCAAAAGGCGCTCGCGCTGCTGCGGGGTTTCCACGCCTTCGGCAATCAGCCCAATGCCCAAACTCCCGGCCAAGGCCACAATCGCGCGGATCACCGCTTCACTTTCATTGCCTTTGTCTAGCGTCAAACCGGACACAAAGCTGCGGTCGATTTTCAAGCTAGCAATGGGGAACCGGTGCAGATACGACAGCGCAGAAAAGCCGGTACCAAAGTCATCAAGCTGTACCAAAATGCCGTTTGCACGCAGGGTGGCAAGAATATCGAGTGTTTTGGGCGCATCGTCCATTAGCGCCACTTCGGTAATTTCTACCCGCAAGCGCGAAGGATCGACGCCCGCAGAATGCAGCATGGCAAGCAGGCGCTCGGCGAAATCGTCATTGCGGAAATGGCGCGGCGATACGTTGATCGCCACATAACCAAGCGCTGGATGCGCGGCAAGGTCATCAATCACGCGCTGATACATCAGCCAATCGATATTTTCGATCAAACCGCTGTCTTCACCTACATCCAAAAACTCGCCAGGCGTCATCAGCCCATGTACCTCATGACGCCAGCGCAGCAGCGCCTCATAACCCACGACCTCAGCGCTATCCATGCATACAATGGGCTGATAATAGGGGATAAAGCGCTCTGCTTGGATGGCGCGACGCATATCCATTTCAAGATTCAGCGCACGCATCGCATCGCGGTGCATCTCTTCATCGAACAGCGTGCAGCGGTCGCGGCCATCGCCTTTGGCGCGGTACATTGCGGCGTCGGCATCGCGCAGCATGTCTTCGCCATTGCGATAACGCGGGTCCCACATTGCAATGCCAATGCTGGCACGTGGATACAGTTCGCGCCCTGCTACCCACACCGGCATCGACAGCGCCGCCAGTACGCGCCGCCCCAAGTCTTCGGCCATCGATGGGCCATCCAAGCCTTCCGCCAAAATAGCGAACTCATCACCACCAAGGCGCGCCACCATATCGTCGGCGCGAACAGCCGCTGCAATTCTTCGCCCGGCCTCAACCAGCAGCTCATCTCCCACGGCATGGCCAACGCTATCATTCACCAGTTTGAAGCGATCCAAATCCATAAACAAAACGGCAAAGCAGGTGTGCTTCCCCTCCCTAGCAATCGCGATCGCGTGCGATAAGCGATCCAAAAGCTGCGCGCGGTTAGGTAAGCCGGTAAGCGCATCGTGGGTAGCCTGATGCACCAGCTTGCGCTCCATGCGCACACGCTCACCAATTTGCTCCAGTAGTTCGATATTGGCGTCGGCAAGCTCGCG
Source organism: Thermomonas sp. (assembly GCF_019104945.1). Classification (GTDB taxonomy): domain Bacteria; phylum Pseudomonadota; class Gammaproteobacteria; order Xanthomonadales; family Xanthomonadaceae; genus Thermomonas. Next base: position 37,922 of record NZ_JAHRWW010000018.1, read on the forward strand.
GGTACGCTCGGCAACGCGCTGCTCTAGGCTCGCGTGGGCCAGTTTTAACCGCTCCTGCGCCTGCTTGCGCGACAGGCTGCTGCCAATCTGCGTGGCCACAAAGCTCAATAGTTCTTGGTCTTGCGGGTTAAACAAAATATCCGGTGAATAGCTCTGCACGGCCAGCACGCCAATCACGCGGTCGTTGTCTGCAAGCGGCACGCCCAGCCAGCATTCGGCCACAGTTCCATAGCCAAGTGCGTGCCCTTTTTGGCGGAATGTCATTACCGAATCTTTATTGATCAGCAATGGACGCCCTGTTTTCAAGACGTGCTCAGTAAGCCCCGTTGATAACGAGCGGGCTTGGCGATTCGGATCGAATTCATCGACCGAATACGGAAACTCCAGCATGCGACCGTCCGTCGACAACATCGCAATATAGAAATTATTGGCGTACAGAAGCTCGCTGACAGCGGTGTGAATTTCCGCATAGAAATGCTGCAGGCTGTCGCTACTCGTGGATAGCTCCGCAATTTTGAACAGCACGCGCTGCACTTCCTGCATGCGTTTGCGTTCAAACACCTCGGATTGTAAAACCTCGTTTGCCAGCTGCAGTTCGGAAGTGCGCTCGGTAACACGCTGCTCCAATCGGCGGCGGCTTTCCCTTCGATCCAAGGCCACCATCACATGCTGGGCGATGTAGCCCAGCAGCACCCGGTCGTCTTCGTCATACATATTGGCCTGGCTGTAGTGCTGCACCACCAGCGCCCCAACGGCCCGACCATCACGCAGCATAGGCACGCCAAGCCAATCAGCACTGTCTGGCCCCCACTCGTCGGATAAGGGCAGACCAAACTGCTCGCACAAGTCGGCGGACGCCCCCTGCAGCACTTTCCCACCGCGCACCAACTGAAGGGTCAGCGAACTATCTGTCTCTGAGACATCGTAATTATGGTCAAGCTCAGGCTTAAACGTGTCTTGCTGATCTATGTAATACAAAAACCGCAGTGTCTCTTGCAGCGGATCGTAAAGGGCCACGTAAAAATTTTCGGCAAACATAAGTTCGCCAACAATCACATGTACTCGGCGCAAGAAGGTGGCCACATCTAGGTTGCTGGCCGCCAAATCGGAAATTTCATACAGTGCTTGTCGCACCTTCTCCGAACGCTGTATCGCGGTGATTTTTTGCTCCGAAAACTCTGCCTGCACGGCTTGATCGATGCGCTGTATCGCACTTGCCAGCCAATAGCGGCTAAACGTGTCGTCTATCGACATACCACTGACCGATAAGCTCAGCAGCACGCCTTCCGGCCCCGTCCACGACTGACTCAGTGCTGGTACAACCGGCTCAACTAGGTGCGCAGCGGTTTCAGCCGAGAACACACGGCCTTCGCCCAGCATCAAATGATGCCAGCCCACCTGTACGCACGCGCCATCCGGCAGTGTTTCTGCTAGCTGCGCTGCGATTCCGGAAAGGATGCCCTTTCCGCGGTGCTGTTTCGTATTCCCCAAAGACATCTCAGCCAGTCAAAACCACTTATCCACAGCGTATTTTGCCTGCATTCCAACGCCAACACCACGCCGCTCGTCGCTGCGCCCATAACCTATTGGAATTTAAGCCAATTGCAAGTGGAGCCGATCCAGATCAGCGCGGGCCTCACGCGTAGCCGTTAAACTACGCGTATGAATGCTTCTGACCCGGTTTCACCCAAAGCGCGCGTCGGTTCCCTGCAAGCCCTCTGGCCCTTTATGCGGCGGCATACGGGGCTATTTACTGCGTGGCTGATTGCGCTTGCCTGTTCTTCAACGGCCACACTTAGCCTGCCGGTGGCGTTTCGGCAAATGATCGACCACGGCTTCAAGAGCGGCAGCAATATCGATCAGACCTTTGGGTTTGTGCTGATCGTTATTTTGGCCCTCGCGCTTGCCACGGGCGCACGCTACTTCTTCGTCACCTTGCTGGGTGAAAAAGTGGTGGCCGATTTACGCACCCGCCTTTATGCGCATCTGCTTGGGCTAGATGCCGGGTTTTACGACCGCAGCCGCAGCGGCGAGCTGGTTTCGCGCCTTACCGCCGATGCGGAGCTGCTGCGCAGCGTGATTGCATCAAGCATGTCGGTGGCCTTGCGCAGTAGCGTGACGGTCATTGGCTCACTGGTGATGATGTTTGTCACCAGCCCCAAGCTGGCCGCGTGGGCGCTGCTGGGCATTCCTATGGCGGTTATCCCCATTATTCTTGGCGCGCGGCGCATCAAGAAAACCTCACGCGCCAGCCAAGACCGCATCGCCGACGCCAACACGCTGGCAACCGAGGCCTTAGGTGCTGTGCGCACGGTGCAGGCACACGCACGCGAGGGCTACGAGCGCAGCCGCTACGACAGCGCGATGACAGCCGCCGTGGGCACGGCGCAAAAGCGCATCGGTGCCCAAGCCATCGTAACGGTGGTGGCCATTTCGCTGATTTTTGGCGCAGTAATCGTGGTGCTTTGGTCCGGTGCACACGATGTCATCGGCGGCAAACTCAGCGCGGGCGCGCTTGGGCAATTTGTCATGTATGCCATGATCGGCGGCGGCTCGGTGGGCGCGCTGGCCGAGGTGTGGAACGAACTGCAAAAGGCCGCAGGCGGCATGGGCCGCATCCACGAGCTGATGGAAGAGCAGCCAGCCATTACCGCACCGACGCACCCGCGCCAACTACCTGCCCCCGTACACGGCGAAATCCATTTCGATAACGTAACCTTTCACTACCCACAACGCCCGGACGCACCGGCTCTGGAAGGTTTTTCGCTGCACGTCAAACCCGGTGAAACTGTTGCACTGGTGGGGCCATCGGGGGCCGGAAAAAGCACCGTCATTTCAATGTTGCTGCGCTTTCACGACCCAGACACTGGCCGCATTTTGCTGGATGGTGAAACAATCACCGACTTGGATCCGTCTGATCTGCGCAGCGCCATCGCCATCGTGCCGCAAGCGCCCGTCATTTTTGCCAGCAGCGCGGCCGACAACATCCGCTATGGCAAGCTGGAAGCAACCGATGCCGAAGTGCGCCGTGCAGCCGATTCGGCCAAAGCGAGCGAGTTTCTTGACGCCCTTCCCGATGGCTTTGCCAGCGAACTGGGCGAACGCGGCGCGC
>NZ_JAHRWW010000001.1 GCF_019104945.1 Thermomonas sp.
AAGTCGTCGAACCACTGCTGGGGCAAGAGCCCCCCCCCCACCCGCACTAGCCGCCATGCTCACCCGCGCAAGTCACGCAGAAGCGCTACCCAATGATGCGGCGATATTGGAAAACACCTTACGAAATTGGTGAATAATTGAGGCAGTCTGTAAAAATATGGAGCGATGCGTAGTAACTTAATATCCGATACAAGCCCGCGGCGCCGTGCTTATTTGTTACGCCGCTATTTGCCACTTCTTGCCTGTTTCGCGAAAGATCATCTTGTCTTCATGCACAAGTTGATCCAGCTCGTTTAGCTGGTCAATCAAACGCCGCACGCGCACATGGTTGGTGAAATGCCCAGACACCAACACCCGCAGCATCTTGTCAGCTGGGCCTTGAATGCGCCCGCGCCCTTTCTCCCATAGCGCCACCGTCTGCGCATTCACACCAAGGCTCGCAGCAAGGGAGGCTTGCGAAAGCTCCATTTCCTTACGCAAAAAACGAATTTCCGTACCCGACAGCTTCCCCGGTTTATGCACGAGCGCACGCGCAAGCACGCGGTGCAGACCTTCCACATCGTGAATCGTAACCCCTTTCCCGTAAGGGGTATCGTGTATGGCAAACCCATTGGACAGCCACACGTTGCGCAAGCCGCAATCGGTGTAGTGGTACATCTTGTTCATGGTGTCACCCAAAATGCTGTAATTACGATGCTTCTCTCTAGCCCGTCTTCAATGGCAACCGCGCATCCTATGTTTTCTCCACATGCATAGCGCTCAATGCGTAGCGTCCAATTTCCGTGTACGTCTCGTAGCGGTGCTTCAGTGATGAGACCACGCCGCAAGCAGTTCAACACCTGTGTGCGCGTGATGTGGCGTTGCTTCATCCGTTGTATGGCGTGGCTGGTGAAAACAACCTTCCCACTATCCTCTGCAATTTGCGCAAGCACCCGCTTTGCCGAAGCATTCGTCATGCGAAACTGCACAACCTTCTTCGCAACCATATGCACACTCATACAGCTCCATTGCGCGCAGCATATAACCTATAAAAATTATAGGCAATAGAGTTGCCATATGACAACGCGGATCACGCAGAAGCACTGCCCAATGATGCGGCAATATTGGAAAACACCTTACGAAATTGGTGATTTTCTACGGCACTTTGCGAAGACACATCCGACGTTTTGACTTTATCACCGGCAAATTGTTCAAACCTACGCATAGCTGCAATAATAATCGGTCATGACCCCGTAGCTCAGCTGGATAGAGCGTCCCCCTCCTAAGGGGAAGGTCGCCCGTTCGAATCGGGCCGGGGTCGCCAGTATTTTTCTGCACTTCGGAGGTTTCGCCATGTCCCACCCCGTACTCACTGCACTTGGTCTGAGCGCCACTGAATCTGGCACCTATCTTGGTAACGGCGAATGGTCGAAGACCACCGACGCCGGCATTATCGAGCCCATCAACCCCACCACGGGTGAAGTGCTGGGCCGCGTGCATGCCTCTTCGCAGGCCGACTACGCGCTGATCATCGAGCGCGCCCAAGCCGCATTCAAAGTGTGGCGCACCACCCCGGCCCCGCGTCGCGGCGAGGCCGTGCGCCTGTGCACCGAAGCACTACGCGCGCATAAAGACGCGCTGGGCTCGCTGGTGGCGCTGGAAATGGGCAAATCCAAGCCGGAAGGTGACGGCGAAGTGCAGGAAATGATCGACATCGGCGACTTCGCCGTAGGCCTGTCGCGCCAACTGTACGGCCTGACCATGCACAGCGAACGCCCCGGCCACCGCATGTACGAGCAGTGGCACCCCATCGGCTTGGTGGGCGTCATTTCCGCGTTCAACTTCCCGGTTGCAGTGTGGGCGTGGAACAGCTTTATCGCCGCCATCTGCGGTGACATCACCCTGTGGAAGCCCTCGCCGAAGGTGCCCCTGTCGGCCATCGCTTCGATGAAAATCTGCAATGAAGCGCTGCGTAAGGGCGGCTTCCCCGATATTTTCTTCCTGTTCAACGACGCAGGCACCGAGCTGGCGCAAGAGTTTGTGGACGACAAGCGCGTGGCCTTGATCAGCTTCACCGGCAGCACCCAAGTGGGCCGCACCATCGGCGAGCGCGTGGCACGCCGTATGGGCCGCAGCCTGCTGGAGCTAGGCGGCAATAACGCCATTATCGTGGATGAAACTGCTGATCTGAAGTTGGCCATCCCAGCAATTGCCTTCGGTGCCGTGGGCACGGCGGGCCAGCGCTGCACCACCACCCGCCGCCTGATCGTGCACGAATCCATGTACGACGAAGTGCTGGCGAAATTGATTGCGGCATATAAGCAGGTGGAAGGCAAAATTGGCGACCCCACCGACCCTTCCAACCTGATGGGCCCGCTGAACAGCAAAGACGGTGTGAACGCCTTCTTAGCTGCAATTGAAAAAGCCAAGGCCGCTGGAGGCAAGGTGGAAACCGGAGGCGCTGCAATCGACCGCCCGGGTAATTTCGTCCTGCCCACGATCATTACCGGGCTTACCAACGACGCCGATATCGTCCAGCACGAAACCTTCGCACCGATCCTGTACGTCATGAAGTACCGCGATCTGGACGACGCCATCGACATGCAAAATGCCGTGCCGCAGGGCTTGTCTTCTGCCATTTTCACCACCAACCTCAAGCGTGCTGAAAAATATCTGTCGGCAGCGGGTAGCGATTGCGGCATCGCTAATGTCAATATTGGCACCAGCGGAGCAGAAATCGGCGGTGCGTTCGGCGGCGAGAAGGAAACCGGCGGTGGCCGCGAATCCGGTTCCGACGCATGGCGTGCGTATATGCGTCGCCAAACCAATACAATCAACTACTCGGATGCACTGCCTCTGGCCCAGGGCATCAAATTTGATCTCTAAGGACGTTGCATGAGCACACCCCTTCCTGTTCGCCAAACCAGCACACTGGCTGTTGTTAGCCTCGTCTTCGGCATTTTGGGCTGGAACTTGCTGCCATTTATCGGCAGCGTAGTGGCGGTAATTACCGGCCACATGGCGCGCAAGGAAATCCGCCAATCGGCGGGGCAACTGGAAGGGGATGGGCTCGCCGTGGCGGGGCTGGTGATGGGCTATCTCATCATCGGCCTCGGCATTTTGGGTATCCTTGCGACCATTCTATTTTTCGGCGGGCTGGCGGCACTGCTGGCCTTTGTTGCTGCGGGGCATTAACGTTTGTACGCACTGTCTCGCCCCTTTCTATTTGCGTTCAATGCTGAGCGCGCGCACGGCCTTGGGTTGGCTGGTCTTGAAGCGGCCCACCGCTGCGGTCTTGGCTCACTTTTAGCCACGCCGCCAAAGCCGCTGCCTACAAAAGCGTTCGGTCTCACCTTCCCAAATCCGGTGGGTTTAGCCGCAGGGCTAGATAAAAACGGCGCGCATATCGATTCCTTGCTCGCGCTTGGCTTTGGCTTTGTGGAAGTAGGTACCGTGACGCCGCTGCCGCAGGGTGGCAACCCCAAGCCGCGCCTGTTCCGCCTGCCGGAGCACGAGGCCATCATCAACCGCATGGGGTTTAATAACCTCGGCGTGGATACGCTGGTGCGCAACGTCGAACGTTCGCAGCGCAAGGGTGGGCTGCTGGGCATCAATATCGGCAAAAACAAAGACACACCAAACGAGCGCGCCGAGTACGACTATCTGCTGTGCCTGCGCAAGGTGTACCCGCTGGCCGACTACATCACGGTCAACATTTCTTCGCCCAATACTGCGGGTCTGCGTGAGCTGCAGGAAGAACAAGCGCTGCGCAAGCTGGTCAGCACCCTACGCGATGAGCAGGAAAAGCTCGCTGGCATTCATGCCCGCCGCGTGCCACTGCTGGTGAAAGTCGCTCCAGATCTTTCTGAAAGCGATATTGACGCGGCCGCACGCGTACTGGGCGATCTGCACGTCGACGGCGTGATCGCCACCAATACCACCATTGCCCGCGATGGCGTTGAATCCTCGCCGCTGGCGCAGGAAACCGGCGGGCTTTCCGGCGCACCAGTGATGGCACAATCCACCACCGTGCTGCGCATGCTGCGCACGCGCCTGCCGGACAATATCCCGCTGATCGGTGTGGGCGGCATCATGCAAGGGGCCGATGCGGCCACCAAGCAGACCGCAGGTGCGGTTTTAGTGCAAACCTATACCGGGCTGATCTATCGCGGCCCTGCGCTGATTGGCGAATGCGTGGAAGCCTTACGCCGCCGCAAAGAAGCCCCAAGCCGCGGCAATCTCCCCCCCGATCACGTCTGAGTATGGCCGATCCTTACCGCCTGATTGAAAACGCGCGCCTCGACGCGCGCAATACATTTGGTGTGCCTGCGCGCGCGCCGATGCTGGTGGAAGTACACCGCAATGACGCCCTGCCCGAGCTGTTTGGCTACGCCATGCTGCAAGACGCTGGCCTGTTGATGCTAGGCGGCGGTAGCAATTTGCTCTTTGCTGGCGATGCGCCGGGGGCCGTCATTGCACTAAATACACGCGCCATTACGTTATTAGACGACGATGGCGATACCGCACTGATCCGTGCCGATGCGGGCGTACTTTGGCACGACTTTGTGCTGTGGACACTAGGCCACGGCCTATCGGGGCTCGAAAACCTCGCCCTGATCCCCGGCACGGTGGGCGCAGCGCCCATTCAAAATATTGGTGCTTACGGCGTGGAGGTGTGCGAACGCGTGCATCTCGTGGAAGCTTTTGATCGCGAAACACGCGGTTTTGTTCGGCTAAACGCCAGCCAATGCGCGTTTGCCTACCGCGACTCGCTGTTCAAACATAGCCTTGATCGCTATCTGGTTACGGCGGTGGAGTTTCGCCTATCGCGCTCTTTTGTTCCGCGTCTTGAATATGCAGGTATCGCGAGTGAATTAAGCGCCATGGGCATCACCGAAGCGCCGCGCGCCTCGCAGGTAGCCGAAGCGGTGATGCACATCCGTCGCCACAAGCTGCCCGACCCGGCGGTCATCGGCAATGCAGGTAGTTTCTTCAAAAACCCGATTCTCCCAGCCGCGCAGGCCGAAGCACTGTTGCAAGAGCACCCAGCATTGCCGGTATTTCGTACCCAAGATACAGGGCTACGCAAACTTTCGGCCGCTTGGCTAATCGACGCCTGCGGTTGGAAAGGCCACCGCGACGGTGACGCGGGCGTATCCGCCGAGCACGCGTTGGTGCTGGTCAACCACGGCAACGCCAGCGGACAGCAACTGCTCGCTTTGGCGCGGCGTATTGCGGAGTCGGTGCAGGCGCGCTTTGGTGTAGTGATTGAGCCTGAGCCACGCGTGGTAGGTGCGCGCTGGTGAACGCACCGCGCAATACCCACGCACGCGCCGCCCTACTGATGCTAGGGAGCACCGTAGGGTTTGGCCTGATGGCCATCTTTATTCGCCTTGCTTCGCATTCGCTGCCCACTTGGGAAGTCGCCTTTTTCCGTAACCTATTTGGTTTTCTTAGCTTGCTGCCAGTGCTGGCATGGCCAGCGTTCAAACAGTCACGCCCGCTGCATGCGTTCGCACAAAGCGTGCGCACCCAACAGCTACCACGCTATTTCATCCGCACCGCGATTGGCATCGTCAGCATGTTCTGCGGGTTCTGGGCCATCGCCAACCTACCCTTGGCGCAGGCGATTTCGCTTACATACTCATCACCAATCTTCGTCACCATCGCCGCCATTTTTATGCTGGGCGAGCGCGTGCGTGCGCGCCGCTGGAGCGCGGTGGTCTGCGGTTTTATCGGCGTGCTCGTCATCGTCCAACCGTGGTCGCATGCGTTTAGCCTCGGCTCACTTGTGGCGGTGGCCGCCGCCATGCTCAGCGCACTGGTGGCGATTCAAATCAAGCAGCTGTCGAGAATTGACCACGCCGACACCATCGTGTTTTGGACCTATGCACTGTGGGTGCCGATGTCGCTACTGCCCGCCCTGCTGGACTGGAAGGCCCCTAGTGGCATCACGTGGGTGTGGTTGCTGGCGATTGGCCTGATGGGCACAGTGGGGCAGCTGCTGTGGACGCGCGCGCTTAAATTAGGCGATGTATCCGCACTCACGCCCATTAGCTTTACCCAGCTGCCGTTAGTCACCTTCGCCGGTTGGCTATTATTTGATGAGCGCGTAGGCACCGCCACCCTTGTGGGCGCGGGTATTATTTTGACATCGACCTTCTACATCGCCCATCGCGAAGCGGTGCTTGCCCGCCGTGCAGCCTCACAAGCCGTGAGCGAAGCAAACCCACCCGGCGAATAAGCCGCGCTTAACCGCAACCGTTACAGCCGCCGCAGTCTTTACCACCGCTGCCCGGTGGCGCGATACGCCGCGCCAGTTGACGCATCCACGCGGGCCGCCCTTCCGCCAACAGCGGCAGGGCTAGGGCCACACGCAGCTTGCGCGTGGCATTGGGGAACTGTTTGTGCATCACCACAGCGGCGCTCACCAAGACCGCCAGTGCTACGACGCAATACTGCGCGATCAGGCCCGTGTTCATTAGCCCGCTCCAAGCGCAACAGCCACTTGATAGGTCAGCAGCGAAGCCAAATACGCCAGTGCGAACAGATAGCCTGCGGCAAACAGAGTTTGATTCCACGAGCGAGTTTCGCGGCGAATAGTGGCCAGCGTGGACACGCACTGCGGCGCGTAGATAAACCACACCAGCAGCGACAACGCGGTAGCCAGCGTCCACTGCGATTGAATAATGGGCGAAAGTGCCTGCGCGGCCGCTTCATCACCCACCGCAGAAAGTGCGTACACCGTGGCCAGCGACGACACCACGACTTCACGCGCCGCCATGCCGGGGATCAGTGCGATGCAGATCTGCCAATTAAACCCAATCGGAGCAAAGATCGCCGTCATCCATTGGCCAATTTGCCCGGCAAAGCTGTAGTCAATCGCCGGTGCGGTAGCCCCTTCCGGCGCACCGGGAAAGCTAAGCAGGAACCACAGCAGAATAGTGAGCGACAAAATAATGCCGCCCACGCGCTTTAAGAAAATCATTGCGCGTTCCCACAGGCCAATACCTACGTCACGCAGATGCGGAATGCGGTACGACGGCAATTCCATCAGCAGCGGGTGCTCGCTCTTATCGCGCCGCCATAGCTTCATCGTCCACGCCACCGCCAGCGCGCTTACGATCCCTGCGACATATAGCCCAAACAACACCAAGCCTTGCTGGTTAAACCAGCCAATATCTTTCTGCGGCACAAATGCGCCGATCAACAGCGCATACACCGGCAGGCGCGCCGAGCAGGTCATCAGCGGCGCCACCAAGATGGTGGCTAAGCGGTCGCGCGGGTCTTGGATCGAACGTGTGGACATGATGCCCGGCACCGCGCAAGCAAAGCTCGACAGCAACGGAATGAAGCTACGCCCAGATAACCCCGCCACCGCCATGGTACGGTCAAGCAAAAATGCCGCGCGCGGTAGATAGCCCGACTCTTCCAGCGCCAGAATAAAGGCGAACAGCACCAAAATTTGTGGCAGAAAGACAACCACGCCGCCCAACCCCGCGATGATGCCGTCCACCAACAGGCTACGCAGCGGGCCGTCCGGCACCCACGCGCCCACGGTTTCACCCAGCCACGCGGTGGCCGCTTCGATCCCGTCCATCATCGGTGTTGCCCAAGCGTACACCGCCTGGAAGATCAGGAACATCACCACCGTCAGCACCACCAGCCCAAACACCGGGTGCAGCAGCCAACGGTCAAGCGCGTCGTCCACTTCGGCCGTGCGGCGCGGCATCGTCACCGCCACCGACAACAGACGGCGCACTTCAGCGTGCAGCGCCTCACCTTCAAGCGGCGTTTGCAGCGTAGGTTGCACGGCGTCTTGCTCTAAATGATGCAGCAATGCCTTCGCACCATCGCGCTGCACCGCCACTGTTTCCACCACCGGCACGCCCAGCTCGCGCTGCAGCGCCGCCACGTCAATCGCAATACCGCGACGGCGCGCGGCGTCCATCATATTCAGCGCAATAAGCATGGGCCGCCCCAGCGCGCGCAGCTCCAGCGCAAAGCGCAAGTGCAAGCGCAAATTGGTGGCATCCACCACGCACACCAGCAAGTCGGGCGCCGCTTCGCCGGGGTAGAACCCACGGATCAAATCGCGCGTGACTGCTTCGTCCAAACTTGCGGCATTGAGGCTATAGGCACCGGGCAAGTCCAGCACCGCCAATTCGCGCCCCGACGGCACGCGCAAACGGCCTTCTTTGCGCTCCACGGTGACACCCGCGTAATTGGCCACCTTTTGGCGGCTGCCGGTAAGCAGATTGAACAGCGCGGTTTTACCGCAATTGGGGTTTCCGACCAGCGCAATACGCGGAAGCACCATTGCTTCGGCCGTCATACGCCCGCCTCCGCACGCAGCCGCACCCGCGCGGCCTCGCTACGCCGCAGCGCAAATCGGGTAAAGCCCACCTGCACCAGCAGCGGCTCGGCCCCCAAAGGCCCTGAAGCCAACACTTCTACCCCCTCGCCGGCCACAAACCCAAGATCGCGCAGGCGCTGAGCAATGGGGTCGTTTGGGGTCTGTTCTTCTACAGTTTCGACAACGGCTGGCCAGCGTTTTTTCAGTTCGGTCAATCGCATCGAAACAGTACCGTTTAACAAATGGGAATTGTTCTCAATTCTAGCATTTCCCCTACCGGTATGATGTAGGGCTGAATTTCTTCGAAATGCGTGGTAACTATGAGTTCAGCCTTGCAACTGCATCACAATGGCCCGGTGGCTCGCCTGCGCATGGCGCGCCCAGAGGTGCACAACGCGTTTGATGATCACCTCATCGCCGAACTGACCGCCGCCTTAGACAGCATGGCTCACGATGACAGCGTGCGCGTGCTGGTACTTGAAGCCGAAGGCCCTTCGTTTTCTGCCGGTGCTGACCTCAACTGGATGCGCGGCATGGCCAAGGCCAGCGAGGAAGCCAACCGCCAAGACTCGCTCGCCCTCGCCCGCTTGATGCGCACACTCAACGAACTCCCAAAACCCACCATCGCGCGCGTTCAAGGCGCCGCCTTCGGCGGCGGTGTGGGGCTGGTGGCCTGCTGCGATATTGCCATCGGCACTACAGAAGCTAAATTTGGTCTCACCGAAAGCAAGCTCGGCCTGCTGCCTGCGGTTATTTCTCCGTATGTCATCCAAGCGATCGGCCCGCGTCAGGCGCGCCGCTATTTCGCCACCGCCGAAATTTTTGATGCCCACGAAGCGCTGCGTATCGGCTTGCTGCATCAAGTAGTCGCCACCGACGTTTTAGATGAAGCCGTGCAGCGGCATATCGGCTTTCTTCTGAAAGCAGGCCCGGTAGCTGCGGCCAGCGCCAAACAACTGGTGCGCAATGTCTGCGCCCACAGCAACGCGGCCCAGCACGATGCCGACAACGCCGCCCTTATCGCCCGCCTGCGTGTTTCCCCAGAAGGTCAAGAAGGGTTGTCTGCCTTTCTCGACAAGCGCAAGCCCAACTGGATCAATGCCTGATGTTCTCCACAATTCTGATTGCCAACCGTGGTGAAATTGCCTGCCGCGTGATCCGCACTGCGCGCAAGCTAGGGATCCGCACGGTGGCCGTATTTTCTGAAGCCGATGCCGACGCCCAGCATGTGCGCCTTGCCGACGAAGCGCACTGCATCGGTGGGCCGCGCCCGCAAGACAGCTACCTGCGCGGTGACGCCATTCTTGCGGTGGCCAAACAAACCGGCGCACAAGCCATTCACCCTGGCTATGGCTTCCTCTCAGAGAACGCCGATTTCGCCGACGCTGTTGCCGCCGCGGGTATCGCCTTTATCGGCCCATCCGGCGCGTCCATGCGCAAGATGGGCAGCAAGGCGGGGGCCAAAGAATTGATGGCTGCCGCAGGCGTGCCGGTGGTGCCGGGCTATACCGGCGAAGACCAATCCCCTGACCTACTATTGAATGAAGCCAACCGTATTGGCTATCCGCTGATGATCAAAGCCGCTTACGGTGGCGGCGGCAAAGGCATGCGCATCGTACGCAGCATCGATGAATTTTTACCCAATTTAGAAAGCTGTCAGCGCGAAGCAAAAAACGCTTTTGGCCGCGACCGCGTGCTGCTGGAACGCTATATCGAACACCCGCGCCATATCGAAATTCAAATTTTTGGTGACAGCCACGGCGGCGCAATTTACCTAGGCGAGCGCGAGTGCTCATCGCAGCGCCGCTACCAAAAAGTGCTGGAAGAATCGCCTTCCCCCTTTGTGACCCCAGAACTGCGGCAACGCATGGGCAGCGCCGCAGTGATGGCCGCGCACGCTATTCACTACGCCAACGCGGGCACGGTGGAATTCATCGTTGGCCAAGATGGCGGTTTCTATTTCATGGAAATCAATACCCGCCTACAGGTAGAACACCCGGTTACCGAAGAAGTCACCGGGCTTGACCTAGTGGAATGGCAGCTCCGTATCGCCAACGGCGAGTCGCTACCGCTGGCGCAAGACCAAATTGCGCACCACGGCCACGCCATTGAAGTGCGGCTCTACGCCGAAGACCCCGATGCGGGCTTCCTGCCCGGCTCCGGCACCCTGCATACCCTGCAACTGCCGCCCGCATCGGAGCATGTGCGTATTGATTCGGGTGTGGTGGAAGGTGATACCGTCACGATCTTCTATGACCCGATGATCGCCAAACTCATCGTTTGGGATGAAGACCGCCCGCGTGCGCTGGCGCGTATGCGCGAAGCCTTGGCGCAATGCGCCGTGCGTGGCCCGAAGTCCAATATCGGTTTCCTTGAACGCCTTGTGCGTCACCCGGCCGTGGTGAATGCCACCATCGATACCGGCTATCTCGATCGCCACCTCGATGAATTCGTAACCCCCACACAAGTGGACACACCGCTGCTGCTGGCCGCCACCACGCGCCAACTGCTGCAGCAAGAAGCCGACGCGCGCAGCGCCGCGCAGCACAGCAGCGATGCCACATCCCCATGGGCCAGCGCCGATGGCTGGCGTTTAGGCCACGGCGGCCTGCGGCGCATGGCCTTCCTGCACGGTGAGCAGCAAATCGAACTACAGGCACGCGGCTATGCAGGCGACTATCTCATCAGCCTCGATGGCCACGACTACGGCATTAGCGGCGCGCGCTTAGAACAAGACGCACTCAGCCTGCGCCTCGATGGTGGCATGCGCCGTTTTCACGTCAATACCCACGACAGCGAATTTTTTGTGCACGATGGCGAAAAACGGCTTCGCTTACAGTTTGAATCGGTGTATCGTCGGCTGTCAGGGGAGAGTGCTGCTGCAGAAAACAAAATCCGTGCGCCCATGCCTGGCCGCGTGGTGCTGGTACATGCTGCAGCGGGGAATACCGTCAGTGCAGGGGATGTAGTGCTGGTGCTTGAGGCAATGAAAATGGAACTGGCGCTGAAAGCGCCACGCGACGGCGTGATTGCAGAAGTGCGCGCGCAGGCCGGTGAGTTCGTTGAAGCCGACACCGTGCTGGTGACGCTGGAGCAATGACGATGGCCTTTCCTGCCGCCGTTCGCATTGTAGAAGTTGGCCCGCGCGACGGCCTACAAAATGAGAAGGTCGATATTGGCACTGCAGCCAAAATCGAACTGATCAACCGCCTCTCACATACGGGCCTGCGCAGTATCGAAGCCACTGCCTTTGTTAGCCCAAAATGGGTGCCACAAATGGCCGATGCCACCGAGGTTTTGGCGGGCATCATCCGTCAGCCCGGCATCGCCTACCCTGTTCTGGTTCCCAATGAACAAGGCTACGAACGCGCGCTTGCGGCAGGGGCTACCGAAGTTGCGGTATTTACCGCCGCCTCGGAAGCCTTCAACAAAAAGAACACCAATGCAGGGATCGACGAATCCCTACAGCGGTTCGCGCCGGTGCTCGCGCGCGCCCAAGCCGACGGCGTGAAGGTGCGCGGCTATGTCTCCACCGTACTCGGCTGCCCTTATCAGGGCGATGTACCGATCACCGACGTCGTACGCGTGGCCAAAGCCCTACATACGATGGGCTGTTATGAGGTCTCGCTGGGCGACACGATTGGCGTTGGCACACCGCTCAAAGCACGTGCCATGCTGAAAGCCGTGGCCACCGAAGTACCGATGAGCGCGCTTGCTATCCACTTCCACGACACCTATGGGCAGGCGCTTGCCAACGTCTTGGCCTGCATCGAAGAAGGCGTTGCGGTGGTCGATAGCGCCGTTTCTGGTGCCGGTGGCTGCCCGTATGCAAAAGGTGCAAGTGGCAATGTCGCCAGCGAAGATGTGGTGTATCTGCTGCACGGGCTCGGCATCCATACCGGGATCGATCTTGAACGCCTCGCCGATACCGGGCGCTGGCTCGCTGGTCTGCTGGGGCGCGAAACCGGCAGTAAAGTTGGAAAGGCATTGGGGGCACGATGAGCAGTCAACCGGTTTTCGGTCGCAAGCACCCTACCGAGGGAAAACCCAGCGACGATGCCGAGTCTTTACTGCAAGCCCTCACCGAAGCCGCCCGTCATTCCGAATACAGCTATTCCGTTCGCAAACTATTGCTGCAAGCCGCGCAAGCACTGGCTAAACCCAATGCCGCCCCTGCCTCCAAAACGACCAAATTCAACTCCAGCGCCGACGCCATTCCAGCGCTGACCACCGCCATCCACAACCTGCAACGCGACAAATTGCTATTTCGCCGCGTGCAAGAGCTCGCACAAATTGGTGGCTGGCAGTGGAACCGCAATGACGACAGCCTTTTTTTAACCGAAGAAGCGCACCGCATTTTGCGCCGTAACCACGCGCTTGGCACGATGTCGGCGCTGCAGTCTTGCCTCTGCAAAAGCCACCGTGAGCGCCTGCAAAAAACCCTTGCAGAAATCCGCGACGGCACCGGCTTTGATTTAGAGCTACAGGGTGAAAGTGCCAACGGAACCCCCTTTTGGATCAGCATGATTGGCGAGCCTGATCCGCACGACCCTACCCATGCTTCACTGAGCGGCACGCTGCAAGACATCACCGCACGCAAACACGCCGAAGAAGCGCTTCGCCAACAGGCGCAAACCGACGCACTTACCGGCCTACTCAATCGCGACGCCATTCTTGGGCATATCGCCACGCGTCTGCACGCGGCGGGCAAAGCCGATATCGCCCTGCTGTATATCGACCTCGATCGCTTCAAGATCGTCAACGATGTGCTGGGCCACAGCGCTGGCGATCAACTTCTGATGGAAGCTGCGCATCGCATCCGCTGCGCAGTGGAGGGGGAAGCCACAATTGCGCGCTTCGGTGGCGATGAGTTTCTCGCCGCCTGCCGCACCAGTGATGACCCCACCCGTCCCGAACGCTTGGCGCGGCAAATCCAGTGCGCGTTTCTATCGCCGTTCAAACTGGGCACCGACGAATTCAATGTCACAACCAGCATTGGCATTTCGCGCGCACCTACCGACGGCCGCACGCCCAAAGAGCTCATTCAAAATGCTGACGTTGCGATGTATGTCAGCAAGCGCCGCGCGCGCAACGGCTTCCAAGCCTTCACCCAAGAAATGGCCAGCCACCAGCAAGAGCAGCTGCTCATCGAAACGCGTCTGCGCCGCGCACTGGATAACAACGAATTCCGCTTGGTGTATCAGCCGCAGGTGGATCTGCGCAGCGGAAAAATTATTTCCGCCGAAGCGCTGATCCGTTGGCATAACCCAGAACTGGGTGAAATGCGCCCCGATCGTTTCATTGAACTGGCCGAAACCACGGGCGAAATCGTGCGTATCGGCCATTGGGTGCTGAGCGAAGCCTGCGCGCAGATGCGCCGCTGGCGCGAGCAAAATCTCTACATCCAACGGGTTGCGGTCAATGTGTCGTATCGCCAATTCCTAGGTGAAAACCTTGCCGATACGGTTGAACGTTTATTGGCCGAAGCCGACCTACCCGGCCACGCACTGGAACTTGAACTCACCGAACGCCTGCTGGCCGAAGACACAAGCGATACCGAGCAAGTGTTCGACCGCCTGCGCCGCCTCGGCGTGCGCCTATCGATCGACGATTTTGGCGAAGGCTATAGCGCCCTCAACTATCTGCGCCGCCTCCCCATTCATGGCCTCAAGCTCAGCCATAGCTTTATGAAAGGCGTGCCCAATGCCATTTCTGACGTCGCTATTTGCCAAACGGTAACGGGTATTTCGCAAAGCCTTGGGCTAGATATGGTGGCTGAAGGCATCGAGAACGAACTCCAGCGCAACTTTATGCTCAAACTTGGCGTCAACATTGGCCAAGGTTTTCTCTACGCGCCTGGGCTACCTGCGCACGAGTTCACTGAACGCCTGAGCGCGCAGCTGCACTAACCCATAGGCTCAAGGCGAAGCAGTACCCAGTTGCTGCTGGGAAAGATTGTCGAGCACGCGCATATCTTCTGCGTCCAACTCGGTCGCGTCGCTGCCGCGAAAATGCTGATGGAAGGCGCGCACCGCCGCTGGGCGATCGTCTAAGGAATAGCCAATTGAAGCAAGCGCCAGCCACGGATCAAAGCCCGGTGGCGGGTCACGCAATTCGCCTTTGATCCACAGGCCATAACCTGCTTCGGCAAGGCGCTGCCACGGAAATAATTTACCCGGATCCACTTTGCGCGTTGGGGCCAGGTCTGAGTGTCCAATGACTTGGCTTGGCGGAATATGCTGACGCTTTGTGATATCACCCAACAGGCGAATGACGCTGTCAATCTGCACATCGGTAAACGGCGAACTGCCGTCATTATCAATTTCAATTCCAATCGAGGCGGAATTGACGTCGGTAATCGTGCCCCAGCGTCCCGGCCCCGCGTGCCAAGCACGGCGCGTTTCAGATACCAGCTGATACAGCTTGCCGTCTTTTCCCACCAAATAATGCGCGCTTACCGGCCCTTTGCTATTGGCCGTTTTCAGTGTTTCAAGACTCTGCTCTACCGAATGCTGCTGGGTGTAGTGCAGCACCACCAGCACCGGGCGGCGCAGGTCAAAATTCTTCGACGCTTCCCACTGCGCCAATGGATTCTTCGGCTGGGTGGTCACACAGCCCGCCAAAAGTAGCGCTACAGCGGCAGCAGCAATGCCCGCACGCAGCCCCACACGATTCAACTTCAACATAGTGCACTATCTCGGTAAGCGAAACGCAACGTCTTTACCTGTGTAACACGGCGCAGCAATACACGTCAATAAATTATGAAATTAAACATATAATTTGGAATTACCTATTCCATTGCACCTGTTTTTACGCTTTCATGACCCTCGATACCTCGCTTAGGAGCATTGCGTGATCCAATCGGTCTGGCCCTATCTTGCCGTGCTGCTGCTCATTGCCGGCACACTCCCCGCATTGGAAAAACGCACCGGCTGGAAGTTTTTTTCGGTACTGCCGCCTATCGTGCTGGTGTATTTACTGGTCACAGCGCTGGCCGCGCTCGGGCTGTGGCAGATCAATGCCGAAATTAAAACGGCGCAAAGCGTCTTGGTGAAACAGGGCGTACCGGCACTGCTATTTCTGCTGATGATCAACTGCGACTTGCGCGCCATTGGCCGCTTGGGGCCGCGCGTATTGGGCGTGTTTTTTTCCACCACGTTTAGCCTATTCGTTGCATTTGTGGCCACCTTCTTCCTGTTCCGCTCATCGCTTACGGGCCTTGCATGGCAGCCCTTGGCGGCGCTGTCGGGCAGTTGGGTGGGCGGCACGGCCAACCAGATTGCGGTGAAGCAAGCAATCGGCATGTCCGATGATTTACTGGCCATGTCGTTACTCACCGACGCGATTGGCTATTCGGTATGGGTGGTGGTGCTGTTTTCGGTCGCCCGCCTCGCTCCGGCATTTAACCGCTGGACGCGGGCGAAAAATTCCGGCGACCTGCCCGTGCACGAACTGCGCAGCACCGGCCCAGTGAGCTGGGACGCGGTGCTGATTTGGCTTGGGCTCGCGCTCGCCGCCTCTACCTGTTCCGCGTGGGCTGCTGGTTATATGCCCACCTCCGGCGTGCTGGGCGCATCCACGTGGACCATTTTGATCGCCACATCGCTGGGCCTTGTGGCTGCGCACACGCCGTTGGCGCGCTTTCCAGGGGCCAGCCAAATCTCCAGCGCCATGCTCATCGCCGTGGTGGCGGTGCTGGCATCACAAAGTAATTTTGAAGGTATCGCCGCCGCGCCGCTGTATGTGCTGATGGGGCTGTGCGTGCTGCTAGTGCATGCGCTGGTGCTGGTGCTGCTGGCGCGGCTATTCCATTTCGATCTATTCCTCTGCGGAATTTCCTCACTGGCGCATGTGGGCGGTGTGGCCGCTACGCCCATCTTGGCCGCCAGCTATTCCAAAGCCTTGGTGCCGGTAGGTATTTTACTGGCGCTGCTGGGCTATATCCTCGGCACAGGGTTTGGCCTGCTGATGGCCACGCTGATGGCGGGCTGGGCATTGCCCTAAAGCCTGCCTGCTGCGCGCAAGAACCGGTAAAATCAGCGTTTTCCCGCAGCAGGATTCCCCATGCAGCTTTCCCACGCACGCGCCGTCATTACTGGCGGCGTTTCCGGCCTCGGTTTCGCCGTGGCCAAGCATCTTGTCGCGCACGGCGGCAAGGTTGCTCTGTTTGACGTCAACGAAGAAAAAGGCGCTGCGGCAGTGGCCGAACTGGGCGATGCCCACGCGCGTTTCTTCAAAACCGACGTTACTAATGAAGCGCAAGTAACCGATAACGTGGCGGCGGCCAAAGCCTTTATGGGCGGCCTAAATGCCACCATCAACTGCGCTGGCATCTTGGGTGCGGGCCGCGTGCTGGGTAAAACCGGGCCGATGGCGCTGGCACATTTTCAAACCACGGTCATGGTGAATTTGGTAGGCAGCTTCAATGTTGCCAAGACCTGCGCCGACCTGATGCAGCATAACGAGGCGGGCGCCGATGGCGAGCGCGGCGTGATCATCAACACCGCGTCGGTGGCGGCTTACGAGGGGCAGATCGGCCAAGCTGCGTATTCGGCCAGCAAGGGCGGTGTGGTGGGCATGACATTGCCAATGGCGCGTGAGCTGGCGCGTTTTGGTATCCGCGTAATGACCATTGCCCCCGGCGTGTTCTGGACACCGATGGTCGATGGCATGCCGGACGATGTACAGAAATCGCTCGCGGCCACCATCCCCTTCCCTTCGCGTCTCGGCCAGCCGCAGGAATACGCCGACCTCGCTGCTTATATCCTCACCAATACCTACCTCAACGGCGAAACCATCCGTCTGGATGGCGCTACCCGTCTCGCTCCGAAATAAGGCACAGCAATGAAGGCTTACGATATTAAGAAAGGCAATGTTGTTGAATTCAACAACGGCGTGTATCAAATCCGTGACATCGAACGCAGCAGCCCGCAGGGCCGTGGCGGCAACGTGCGCTTCCGCTTCGTGATGTACTCCATCCCCGGTGGCAACAAGCTCGACTCCAGCTTCGACGGTGACGACGATCTGCGCGAAGTGGACATGAGCCGCCGCCAGTGCACCTATTCCTACAAAGACGGCGAAGCCTTCGTGTTCTTGGATGACGAAGACTACACCCCGTACACGCTGGACGCCGATGCCATTGGCGACGCCGCAGGCTATATCGTGGATGACCTCACCGGCATCTATGTGCAGCTGATCGAAGATGCGCCGGTGGCCATCCAACTGCCGCAGTCGGTAGCCTTAACCGTGGTCGAAACCCCGCCGGAACTCAAAGGCGGCACCGCCACCAAGCGTCCGAAACCGGCCAAGCTCAATACCGGGATCGAAATCATGGTGCCCGAGTACATTGGCAACGGCGAAAAGGTTTGGGTCAATACGACCACCGGCGAATTCGCTGGCCGCGCTGATTAACCCCATGCCCGATAACGCGCCCACTTGGACATTCAAAGAAATTGACCAAGCCTTTGGGCGCGTTAAAGGCAGCGCATTTATCGCGTTCAAACGCGTGCGCGATCAGCTGATTGAAGGGCAGGACTATCTTTACTACAACGGGTTCGAGCAACCCGATGTAGTAGAAGCGCTGAAGCAACAGCAACGCCTGTATACCGCAAGCCTACACGCTGTTGTGCTGCATGAGTCTGCCTATCGGCTTATTGCGGCTTATCTGCAAGCACACGCAGACGCGCCCCCAAGACCTCTAAATTCTGCGTAACACCTGCCAGTTGCACCTGTTCGCGCGCGGGCAGCGCCGCTTGTGCTTGCTCCCATAATTCGGCCCATGCGGTCTCTGTTTGCCCTGCCAGCGCCCGCGCTTGCGCTTCTAGCACGGCACGCTCTTGTTGCGGCAACCCATAACCGCCTCCATCAAGGCTCGCTGGCCACATCAGTAGAGCCGTTTTTGCCAGCACCGAGCGCACTTGCGTGCGCGCTCCATCGTCCACACGCGCATCCAATAAGCGCCGCTTAAGCACGTCACGCGCGCGCAGCTCGGCGCGCCGCTGCGCCGCTTCTTCTAACACCAAAAGGGCTGCGGTGGCACGTAGATCTCCGCGCCCAAGCCATGGTGCGCGCTGCATGGGGGAAAGCGCCAACCACTCTTCCACGCGCACTTGCGGCAGTCTCAGGACCTCGTGCGCCACCGTAAACAAGGCTTGGTAGTGCGCATCCATTGGTTCAAAGTAATAGCCTTGCCGAACCGCTGCAGCACGATCTTCCAGCACCGCTGTCTCAACCAAACCCGCACGCGCAAGCCGCCTTAACAAACGGCGTGGAAAGACGCTGCGTAAATGAGCGCGGGCATAGCGCGGCAACGCATCGTGCAGCAGCTTCCACGTTTCTACCGCGCAGTTATTGCTGACAAAGTAATAACGACCGTCATAGCTCCAATGCAGCTGCGCCGCGCGTGTGAGCAGCGCGCTTATCTCCTCCTGCGTCATGCGCAGTGGTAGCGATTGCAAGCCGCGTAGTTCGGTTTTGGTGTATTCGTCGATCACCTGATCGAGCGGCAGCAGAAACAGCCGCGACGGGTAGCGCCCGGTTAGCCCGCGCAGGCTGGAAATCTGCACATCCTCGACAAACGCGCGAAAGCTCAGCACCCGGTGATACTGCAGATCCAAGCGGCAATCGGGGCCAGGCGCCCGGCCGGGCGCGCAGATCACCAGCCGCAACATGCTATGCCCCCAGCGGCTCATCGGCGCAGCATTGCCTTCGGCCAGTAGATAATCCACCGCATACACCCGCTTCGGGTCTAACTGTTCAAGCTGCCCCGTTCGCCCCTCGGCGCGCATAAATACCAACCCTGGCGCGCAGGCCGCCGCAGCGGGCTGCCAGTTGAAATGCGCAGCGAAGAGGCGCGCCAACGCAGGTCGCCTGCAGGCGTACTCCGGATCAAGCAGAAACCACTCCAGATTCACCGCCACATATTCACGCGGATTGGTGAGCTCGTATTCATCCGGGCTACGGCCGGTAAATGGGTTGTGCGCACTGCGGCGCCCAAAGTGCAGCGGGCGCTGCTGCCAGCCGGCTAAATCCAGTAGGTGCGGGTTGTGCGAGAGCCCGCCCTGCGGCGAACGATCATAGACGTGTGCCAGTTCGTGCAGCAGCGCGCGCAGTGCAGGCGTGTCTTCTAACGACTGATGCGGCAACTGCCGCAGCAAATCACGCCGCAGGCTGATGCGGCCCGCCTGCGTGCGCCCGTGCACGTCGCTTGGAAGATCATCACTCCAGCGCAGCTGCAGACGTGCATCCAGCGTTTGCCGCCACCGCGGTGGTAGCCGGTGCAGTGCTTCTTTCAGTAAAGAGGCACTCGCTGCCCGCTCGGCTGGGGTTAAATCGGTTTGGTCAAATTGAAGCTGTGCCGCATTTGCTGGAACCACCGCCAGCACACACAGCGCAAGCAGCAGTTTCACTACGGCGCATCGCCAATGCACAAGCCCCTCAGCGGGCGAGGATGGCCTGCGCTAGCTGCATATCGCTTGCGCGCCGCGCATCCACGCTACGTTCGCGCAGCAAGCGCAAAGCGGCCTCTAAACACGCACTGCGAATCTGCCCCGCACTGGCCACAAAGCCAGCAGCATCGCTACGCGCTTGCAACACCACCTTGTCATCACCCGACGTGCTTCCAGACGTTGCAGAACCGGCGGAAGACGCGCTAGAAGCAAAGCTACTGGCAACTACAGGCGCACTCAAAATGAGTAAAGCGGCAACGATCAACACATGGCGCATAAGGCTGGGAAATTATTGTTTCGGGCGGCTCAGCATAACGGCTGCACGCAAGCGCCGCATGAACGCACTTACAAGTCCAATAATTTCCCCGGATTCATCAACCCATTCGGATCCAATACGGCTTTGATTCCGCGCATCACCGCAATTTCTTCCGCACTACGCGTGCAGCTCAAATAGGGCTTTTTTACTAAGCCGATGCCATGCTCGGCGGAAATGCTGCCGCCATGCGTCTGCAGTACCTGCGCCAAGAGCTTGGTCACACGCTCGCAGTCGGCCACGAAGGCGTCTTGCGCTAAATCATCCGGCTTCAAAATATTGATGTGCAGATTGCCATCGCCGATATGGCCAAACCACACCACTTCAAAATGCGGGTATTCGCGGCCTAAGAGCGCTTGGGTTTCGGCAAGGAAGGCGGGCATCGCTGAAATACGCACCGAAACATCATTTTTGTACGGCACATACTTCGCCACGCTTTCGGTAATGCCTTCACGCAGCCGCCATAGCTGCGCGGCCTGCGCGTCGCTGGCGCTAATCACACCATCGCTCACCAGCCCCTGTTCCATGCAGGCCTCAAACGCCGCCAGTGCCTCGGCTTCACTAGCCTCATCGCTGGCAAATTCGGTAACCACGTAAAACGGATAGGTTTCCGTGAACGGAGCCTGCGCGCCGTGTGCCAGTACATGCTTCAGCGCGACATCGGTCAAGAACTCAAACGCCTGCAGCTGCAGGTGCCCGCGGAAGTTGGCAAACACCTGCATTAAGGCTTCAAACGAGGGCAGCGCCAGCAGCATCACGTTTGTCGGTGGCGCTGGGTCGGTGAGTTTAAGCGTGGCTTCAACAATCAAACCAAGCGTGCCCTCCGAGGCAATCGCAAGGTGTTTAAGGTCATACCCACTGGAGTTCTTCACCAGTGCGCGCCCCACTTCCAACAACTCGCCGGTGCCGGTCACAAGCTTCAATCCCGCGATCCACTCGCGGGTATTGCCATAGCGCAGCACGCGAATGCCGCCGGCATTAGTGGCGATATTGCCGCCAATACTGCAGCTGCCACGTGCGGCAAAATCCACCGGGTACTGCAGGCCATGTTCACGCGCCGCATCATGCACCGCCTGCAGCGCGATCCCCGGCTGTACGGTGAGAGTGCGGTCCACCGCGTCAAAGCCCAGCACCTTATTCATGCGCTCAAAACTCACCACCAGCTCACCGTTTGCGGCCACCGCGCCACCCGACAAGCCAGTGCGCCCCCCCGAAGGCACCACCGCCACGGCTTCTGCATTCGCCCAGCGCACCAGCGCCTGCACGTGCTCGATGGTGTCTGGCAGCGCTATGGCTAGCGGCGCGGGAGCCCAGCGGCGGGTCCAGTCGCGGCCATAGTGCTCAAGATCACTTGGCTCTGTGAGCAAGCGCACATGGGGGAAAGCGCTACGAAGACGTGCAAGCCGTGTCTGAGTCATGGATGGTTCCGGAGGCATAAGCGGCGGAGAAAAATTTATATTGCAGCGCACAATAAACGGGATTTTTCTGGCATAGTCAAATCCCTCCTTACTGCAGCTGATGGACTTGATCATGTCACCGAAGAAGACCTCGTTCCCAAAACAAGACATCCGCGTTTTGCTGCTGGAAGGGGTGAGTCAAAATGCGGTGGACACCTTCAAAGCCGCCGGTTACAGCCAGATTGAATACCACACCAAGGCGCTCCCCGAAGATGAGCTAAAAGCGCGCATTGCTGAAGCCCACATCATCGGCCTGCGTTCACGCACCCAGCTCACCGCGGATGTATTGGCCGAAGCCAAGCGCCTGATCGCGATCGGCTGCTTCTGCATCGGCACCAACCAAGTGGACCTTGAAACCGCCGAACTGGCCGGCATTCCGGTCTTCAACGCGCCCTATTCCAATACCCGCAGCGTGGCCGAACTGGTGGTGGCGCAGGCGGTGATGCTGGCGCGCGGCATTCCGCAGAAAAATGCGCAGTGCCACCGCGGTGGTTGGTCGAAAGCGGCAACCGGTAGCCACGAGGTGCGCGGCAAGACGCTGGGCATCATCGGCTATGGCCATATCGGCACCCAAGTAGGCGTGCTGGCCGAGGCGCTGGGCATGCACGTGATTTATCACGATATCGAATCCAAACTCTCGCTGGGCAATGCGCAGGCGGCAAACGGCCTCGACGACCTGCTTGCGCGTGCGGATATCGTCACCCTGCACGTTCCGGAAACGCCTTCTACACAGTGGATGATCGGCGCCGAGCAGATTGCAAAGATGAAGCCTGGCGCGCATCTCATCAATGCCGCGCGCGGCACCGTGGTGGTGATCGAAGCGTTGGCCGAGGCCATTCAGTCCGGCCATTTGGGCGGCGCGGCGGTGGATGTATTCCCCACCGAGCCGAAGGCCAATGGTGATGAATTTTTGTCGCCGCTGCGCGGGCTAGACAACGTGATCCTTACCCCGCATATCGGTGGCAGCACGCTGGAAGCGCAGGACAATATCGGCGTGGAAGTCGCGGCCAAACTGGTGCGCTATAGCGATAACGGCAGCACGCTGTCGTCGGTCAATTTCCCCGAAGTCACCCTGCCCGAGCACGAAGGCAGCCTGCGTCTGTTGCATATCCATCGCAACGTGCCGGGTGTGTTATCGAAGATCAACGAAATCTTCAGCCGTCATGCACTGAATATCGACGGCCAGTTCCTGCGCACCGACCCTAAACTGGGCTATGTGGTGATTGATGTGAGCGCTAGCGAAGCGCAGGTGCATACGATTCGGGAAGAGCTAGCCGCGATCGAAGGAACCCTGCGCACCCGCGTCTTGTACTAAGGATAGGCGGTACTTTAATCGCCACACACCCAATTACGGCCAGAACTCTTGGCCGTATAAAGCGCCATATCGGCGCGGGTCAGCACGGCATCAAACTCTTCATCCCGCAGTGTTGAGGCCGCCGCGCCAATGCTGACGGTGACAATCGCCAAGTCTTTGCGTCCGTGATGCGGAATAGCCAAGGCTTCCACGGCTTTGCGAATGCCTTCTGCAACAGGCAAAGCCGCGGCGAGATTGTGCCGAGGCAATAACACCACAAACTCCTCACCGCCATAACGCGCAACAAGCGCCTCTTCCGCCTGCACACTGGCACGCAGCGTTTGCGCCACGCTGCGCAGCACTTCATCACCCGCGGCGTGGCCATGGGTATCGTTATAGGGCTTGAAATAATCCACGTCGATCATCAGCACAGCCAAGCTTCCTGACCCAGTTTGCACCGCCGCCCACGCCTGCTGGCAGGCATCGTGAAAAGCGCGCCGGTTCGCAATTCCAGTCAATGTATCCGTGCTCGCAAGCTCAGCCAAACGCCGATTAGCCTCCTGTAACTCGCTCGTGCGCAGCCGAACCTCTCGCTCTAATTCATATTTACGCGCCACCAAACGCCGCACGCGCCAGCGCAGCAGCAGCGTAATCGCCGCCCCTAGCATTACCAGCAACGCAAAGACGCCGAGCAGCCTCACCCAACCCAACTGATACCAGCGCGGCAGTACGCTAAACGTCACGCGTGCGGGGGTCTTCCCCTCCGCACCCGGTAAACACGCCCGCACTTCAAACAAATAACGGCCCGGTGGAAGCTGCGCGAAACTCACGCCGCGCTCGGTTGTTTCCTGCGACCACGCTTTTGTAATGGGGAGTATCCGATAGCGAAAACGAAGTGCTTGTGGGTTTTGCAAATTGGCCGCCACAAACCGAATTTGGATGGCGTCGCCGAATGCAAATTTTTGCCCCTCTTGCGCTTGTTTGACCTCAGCACTTGAAACCGACAGCACCTCAACCTGTGGTGGTGTTTGCGGCGCTGAAGCAGGCACCAAACTACCAATACGCACTTGCCCAAGTGCCGCAATGGCCACACGGTTTGCATTTACCGCAGCGATCGACGGCGTTCCAATTTGGCTTGGTGGCACGCCTTCTTCTTGCTCTACCCCACCGGCAAACTGCTCCCATGCGGGCACCCTCTGCCCTGCGCGAAGGGCGTTGTACAGCCTCTGCTCATTGACCCGCGCCTTTCCTTTACGACCGATCTGCCACAGGTTTCCAGCCGCATCACGCCACAGCAGCCAAGCCCCAGAAAGCGCAGGCTGCACATAGCGCTGTCCGTCTTGCATCAGCAGCACCAAATTTTTTGCCTGTAGCAACCACGCGTAATTCGGGCTGTTCGCCAGTAGCGCATCCACTTCCCCGTGCTGATCCACCGCGTGCCATCCATCGCGATCAACCCGTGCCACGCCGGTACCGCTGGCCAGCCAAACGCTACCATCACCCGCGTCTTGCATATAAAAAACGCTGGATAGCCGCTCTGGATCAAGCCGCTGAACGCGTCGATCGACTACCCCATTGGTAAGATGAAACAACGTCTTGCGATTGAGCGCCCAGAGCCCGCCATCACTCGCCACGGCCAAGGATTGCACTTCGTCCACGTCAGGCAAACGCTCCACGCGCCCACCTTGGTAGCGACACAAGCCCGTCTCGCCCCCAAGCCACAGCGTTTGCGGGGCTTGCCACGCAAGGCTTAGTAACATCTCACCGCACGGCGTTGACACGGGCTGTACGCGGCGGTCTTCATCCACCTTCAACAAACCATTGCCGTAGGTGGCCACCCAGGTTGTATTCGCATCTTCCGTCGCCACGGATGCAATGAGTGTCGTTGGCAAACCATCGGCCGTTGTGATCCACTCCGAATCACTCAGTACAAACCGATGCAAACCGGTTCCCGCAGCCACCCAGACATTACCCACACTATCTTCCAGCAACGCCGTGATCATTTCGCCATGCAGGCGCCTGCTACCGGCGCGCCAATGGCCGTCGCGGCTGCGGATATAGATCCCGTTTGAATGGGTCGCCACCCAAAGCTCACCATTGCGGAGCAGCAATAATTTTCGAATGCGCTTTGCCGGGCCTTCGCTCGGCCCTTCTCGCCCTTCTGCAGACAGTGCGCGCAGGGTATAGCCCCCTAGCCAAAGCGTTCCATGAGCATCGCGCTGCATGCTCGTTACCAGTTGTCCGGGGGCATCGAGTGATCGCCGTTGCCAGCCTTGCGCACCGCGCCAGACAAAGACCCCTCCTTCATTGACCGCAAGCAGCCCTTTATCACCCACATCAACCGCGATGTCATATGCGCCAAAGCGATCTGGGCTTCCTAGACGCACCAAACCGTGCACAGGATCGAAACGATAAACACCCGTCCTCGCTGCCAGATAGACCGCTCCACCAATCCAGCGTAAACGCCGAATCTGCGCATCCTGCTCTGGCAGTGTCGCCACCACCTGCAAGGTACCGTTCTGCCGCCACAGCAGCGTATTCGCACTGGCTACCCATAACCGGCCACGGGGGTCTACCAATAAATCGTTGACAGCAAAGGGCTGCGCAGAAAACCCTTTTTCTTCATACCAGGTCAGCCCATCAAAGCGAATCAAGCCCGACTCGCTGCCCACCCAAAGAAAACCGTCGGGTGTTTGCGCCAATGCCGTACTTCCACGCACTCGCGCATCTTCATACACCCCCGCCCAGCGCGCGAAGTGCCCAGACGCATGTACCGGGGCTGCGGCAAACCACAACCCTAACAACAACCACAGGTATGTTTGAATTACCCGCGGGCCAACCACTTGCCCGCCATCCGCCGCACGGAAGGGTCAGTCGCCGCGTTTTGCGCCAACTCGTCAATAGTGCGCCACGCAAGATCCAGCGACTCTTCGCTCACCGTATAGGCCTCATCTTCACCCACATGCACCACATAGCGCACGTCATAATGCCAGTGCTCTGGCACCCCTTTATGCTCTGGAATACGGTGGCGATCCAAATCAAAAATTTGATTGACCACCGTCAGTCCCTGCAACCCCGACTCTTCCTGCGCTTCACGCAGCGCTGCCAAGTGTAATTCACATTGGCCATCGGCATGCCCACCCAGCTGCAGCCATAGACCCAACTTGCGGTGATGGGTCAATAACACGCGCGCACCATCGGCGCTCACCAGCCAGCATGACGCGGTGAAATGCCCCGCCAAGCGTTCGCGCACAAATGGGTTTTCTGTATCCGTCAGCAGCTCTTGAAACAGAGCAACAACATCGGCTTCTCCCGGCCAACGCACGGCATAGTCTTGAAAATCAGCCGCCAAAGCAGGGATTGCGTGCATATGGGTTCCTTCCAACTTCAATCATGAATGCGCCAATTATCCTCCTTCATGACCTGTGGTGCTTGTAACGAATACCCCTAAGCGTATAAGGTCGGCAGCTTATGGCCTGCTCACGGGCCGTTCACATAATTCGATAGATGGGGGATTTGCCTGATGCTGTTCCAGCGAGTCAAGCCGCTCGATAAGATTCTCGAGACGGCCGAGAAAAAAGCACTTACCCGCCAGCTTGGCGCCTTTCAACTGACTCTGCTGGGGATCGGCGCCATCATCGGCACCGGCATCTTCGTGCTCACCGCTGAAGCGGGCCAAAAGGCCGGTCCGGCGATGATGCTGGCCTTCGTCATTGCGGCGGTGGTCTGCGCACTGGCCGCGCTGGCGTATTCCGAACTTGCCTCAATGGTGCCTGTGGCAGGCTCGGCTTATACCTACACTTACGCTGTGATGGGCGAAGCCATCGCGTGGACCGTGGGCTGGGCCTTGGTGCTGGAATACGCCGTGGCTGCAGGCGCGGTGGCGGTGGGTTGGTCGGGCTATATGAACGGCCTTTTGACCAGCGCAGGCCTTGATCTACCGCTCTACCTTAAAACCGGCCCGATGGACGGCGGCGCGTTCAACCTGCTCGCCTTCTTGATCTCGCTGGTCATCACCGGTTTGTTGGTGATTGGCACATCGAAGTCGGCCAAGGTCAACGCGGTGCTGGTGTTGATCAAAGTGATCGCGCTGACTGGCTTCATCATCGTTGCGGTGCCAGCGGTGAAAGACAGCAATTTTGAACCCTTCTTCCCCACCGGATGGGGCAGCCCGCTGGGCGGCATTGGTGTGCTGGGCGCGGCGGCGTCGATCTTCTTCGCCTATGTTGGCTTCGACGCGGTATCCACTGCGGCCGAAGAAACCAAAAACCCGAACCGCAACATCCCGATTGGCCTGATTGGTTCGCTCTTGGTCTGCACCGTGTTCTACCTGCTGGTGGGCTATGGCGCGGTAGGCGCGATTGGTTCGCAGCCGATGTTTAACGCCGCGGGCGTTGCCATTCATCCCGGCACGCCGGAAATGGCCGCTGCTTGCGCCGGCTCCGACGCACTGGTGTGCAGCAAAGAACCGCTGGCCCATGTCTTGAAGGTGATGGGTTTTGCCAGCTTCGGCAACCTGATTGGCCTTGCCGCGGCACTGGCGCTGCCGTCGGTGGTGTTGATGATGATCTACGGCCAGACCCGCATCTTCTTCACCATGTCGCGTGACGGCCTGTTGCCGGAAATTCTGTCCAAGGTGCACCCGAAGTTCCACACCCCGCACATCGTCACCATGATCACTGGCGTATTTGTGGCCCTGTTCGCCGCGATGTTCCCGGTGGGCATCTTGGCCGATATCTCCAACTCCGGCACGCTATTCGCCTTTATGGCAGTGTCGGCGGGTGTGCTGATTCTGCGTAAGCGCGACCCGAACCGCCGCCGCCCGTTCCGCACCCCGATGGCGTGGATCGTGTGCCCGCTGGCCATCCTAGGCTGCCTGCTGCTGTTCTTGAACCTGTCGATGTACACCATTGGCCTGTTCTTCGCTTGGGCGATCATTGGCCTCGTGGTTTATGCGCTATACGGCTACCGCAAGAGCGAGCTAGCACGCGGTGTGGACCACCCGGGCGCGCCGAAGATGGGCGATGAACCCAACTTCCACGAAGGCCCGCAGGCCTAAGTCTCAACGTTCAATCGCGTGATGAGAAACCCGGCTTCGGCCGGGTTTTTCGTTATAATTTTTCGTTATGCATGACCACGAACGCGCCGCACGACAATCCTTGATCGACCACTGTCGGGCGATGAACGCCAGTGGCCTATCGCTCAACAAATCCGGCAATGCCAGCATCCGCTGGCGCGATGGCCTACTGATTACCCCCACCGGGCGCAGCTACGACCGTCTAATGCCAGACGACATCGTTTATCTGCACGCCGATGGCCACTGCCCTCCGGGGCAATTGCTGCCGTCCAGCGAATGGCATTTCCACTGCGACATTTTGAACGCCTTTCCCGAGGCGAATGCGGTGGTGCATGTGCACTCCACCCATGCCACCGCGCTGGCTTGCTTGGGTGAAGAAATCCCTCCCTTTCATTACATGGTGGCCGTTGCGGGCGGCGATCGCATCCCCTGCGCGCCTTACGCCACGTTTGGCACCGCCGAACTTTCCGAAAGCATTTTGAGCGCCATGCGCGGCGGCTTTCGTGCCTGCCTCATGGCCAACCACGGCCAAGTGAGCACCGGCAGTAGTTTGTCGGCCGCCTATGCACTGGCCGAGGAAGTGGAAAACCTCGCGCGTCAATATCTGCTGGCGCGCTCGCTTGGCCCAACCCGCAACCTGCCGCCAGAAGAAATGGCCGTAGTGCTGGAAAAATTCAAAACCTATGGCCAACAGCGCAAACCCGAATAGAGATGATGCTCACTATTCCAATTAGCATTTAAGAACCAAGGCGCTACCCGCTACACTGGGCGGATGAACACACCCGCTTTCGACCATAACCTTTACGCCGGCTGCGCCGCGCAGATCATCAGCCATACCCGCGAATTGGCCGCAAAAGGGTTTACCCCAGCCACAGCAGGAAATTTCTCTATCCGCATGGGGCCAGAACACGCGGCCATCACCATTTCGGGTAAAGACAAAGGCCGCCTCACCGAAGCCGACATCATGGTGGTGGACATGGCCAACAACCCTGTTGCCACGCACCACCGCCCGTCGGCCGAAGCCGCCCTGCACACCCACTTATACCGCCGCTATCCCGACGTGGGCGCGGTACTGCACACCCATTCGCCGGTGCAAACCATTATGGGCCTGCTGTTTGCTGAGCAAGGTCACGTCCCACTGCGCGGCTACGAGCTGTTCAAGGCACTGCGCGGCCACAGCACTCACGAGGTTGAAGTGGATCTCCCCGTGGTGCCGAACTCGCAAGATATGGACGTGCTCACCGCCAGTGTGGATGCGGTGCTCACCACGCCGAACAGCTGGGGCTATCTGATCGCCGGGCACGGCCTCTACGCGTGGGGGCGTGACATCGCCGAAGCCCGCCGTCATCTTGATGCTTTTGAATTTATGCTCGGCTGCGAGCTAGAACTGCGGCGCCTACGCGCCTAAGGAACCCCATGAGCCGCTTACGCATTTTTGCAGCGCACGCCCCAGAGGCGCCACTGTCCACCACTTCAACCCATGCGGATATCGCCGCAACGCTAAAGACCATCGGTGTGGATTTTGAGCGCTGGGAGCCAAGCCACCCGGTACAGCCCGGCGATGCGCCCGAAGCAATTCTTGCCGCCTACCGCAGCGATATTGACCGCTTAATGTCCACGCGTGGCTTCAAAAGCGTGGACGTGGTGAGTATTGCGCCAGATAACCCCAATCGCGAAGCGATGCGCGCCAAATTTCTTGACGAGCACGCGCATAAGGAAGACGAAGTACGCTTCTTCGTTGCGGGCTCCGGCCTGTTCGATTTACATGTAAACGGCAACGTGTACGAAGTGCTGTGTGAAGCAGGCGACCTAATTTCTGTACCCGATGGTGCGACGCACTGGTTCGACATGGGCCCAACCCCCAGCTTCGTCGCCATTCGTTTCTTTACCGCACCGGACGGCTGGGTGGGCTATTTCACCGGCAGCACCATTGCGCAGCAGTTCCCTCGCTATGAAGCAGGACAAGCGCTTTGAGCACGATACTCACCGATATCGAAGGCACCACCTCCAGCATTTCTTTCGTCAAGGATGTGCTGTTTCCGTATGCTCGCGCCAAGTTACCGGCCTTCGTGCGCGAACACGGCCACGAGGAGCGCGTGCGCCGCTGGCTGGACGCAGTGGCCATTGAAATCGCCGCCAGTGCCTGCCAAGACGCCGTTATCGTTGAGGCATTGCAGGGCTGGATCGACGCCGACCGTAAACACACCGCGCTTAAAGCGCTACAGGGCATGGTGTGGGAAGCCGGTTACAAAGACGGTGATTTCACCGCACCGCTCTACCCTGATGTAGCGCCTGCACTACGCGCGTGGCAGGCCGCAGGGCATCGTTTAGCCGTTTATTCATCTGGGTCGGTACCCGCGCAGAAGTTGCTGTTCTCGCATACCGATGCAGGTGATCTCACTCCGTTGTTTTCTGATTTTTTCGACACCGAAGTGGGCGGCAAGCGCGAGACCAGCAGCTATCGCACCATCACTCAGCGGCTGCAAACGCCAGCGGCTGACATAATTTTCCTTTCCGATATTGTGGAAGAACTCAACGCCGCGCGTGATGCAGGCATGCGTACAGTTTTGCTCGACCGACGGAAAGACTATCCGCAGCCACGCCTCGGTGCAGACGCCAACGGGCATACACGTGTGGAGTCATTTGCGGAGATTCGGATTTAATACATCACGTAGCTGTGCCTAGGGTATGTTCGCCGCTTAAACTCCGCATCCGGCTACGATGCGCGGCCGCGCACCATCCTTGGCGCGCTCGAACATACCCTAGGCACAGCTACGCTCACCAATTGTTGCAATGAATCGCTACGGCTGTGCTTCCTGCAAACGATATGTGGTGCTTGCCTGCACTTCTCCACGCCAACGATCAAACGCACGCACCTCAATACGATGCTCGCCAATTGAAAGATCGGTGGGCAGTGCGCCGCGCCAAAGATGCGTGGATGGTTTGGCTTCGGGCGATCGGTCATAGCCACGCAGCGCCTCGGCTTCATCGTCACGCATATTCTCGGCTAACAACCTTGGATCGGCTTGCAGCACCTGACGCATGGGTTTCCACGTACTGCCATCCACACGAAACTCAACCCTCGACTGCGCATCGCCCATGTAGTAATTGGCGAAAACACCCCACGCCGGATAAGCCCCTTTTCGCAACACCTTAGGCGCATGCAGCCCAATCTGCGTATCAGCGGCGTCCCGCGCATTGTGCCACGCCAGCGCATAGCCGCCGTTTGAGCGCACCGTCATCACCGCGTAGCCATTGGGTGTGCCGTCGGCCATCGTCGAAGCAGGAACGCCCTGCGCGTCTTTCACACCCGACCAAAATGCACCGCAGGCCGCGCCCACATTGTATTCATGCAGCGCCTGGGAGTCGCCCCAACCCATTGCCTCTGTGTGAAAGAACTGCTGTTGCACATGCGTATGCGCGCTTAGCACCAACACATGCGGGAACGGCTTAAGTAGCGCGTACAGCCGCTGACGGTCTTCCTCGCGGAAGCTATCTGCCGCATCGCGTTTTGCTAGTGGAATATGCATCGCCAACACCAGCAGCTTCTGCTTAGCAAGCGTGGGTAACCAACGCTCAAGAAAGGCAAACTGCTCATCACGTAATCCACCCACATAGGCGGACTTTTGCCCGGGCTGCACGATGACATCGTCGAGCACCACGAGATTGGCCAGCGCCGTTTCACGCGCAAACGTATCCGGGCCAATCGCCTTATGAAACGCCGAAAGTGAGGCGTCATCGCTGCGTGCATCTACATCCACATCGTGATTACCGGGAGTGTGCATCCACGGCACACCGAGCGCCGCCATCGCCTGTTTTACATCGGGATAAAGCTGCGGCGCATCATCCACGAGGTCGCCCAAGCTAACGCCCAATACGGCATCGTGCTTGCCTTGCAGCGGCTGCGTGATCGCCCGTCGAAAGTAGCCAACATCGGCTTGCGACTTCACCTGCGGATCACCAAACACCAATACCTGCGCCTGCTCGCCCTGCAGCGTTGCCGCAGCGCGCTGGTAATGGATACATCCAGCAGCCGAAGCCTTCGTATTTTTAGGCAGCGCCTGCGGCGCCTCCACCGTAACCGGCACACACTCCGCCAGTGCTGTGGGTGCAACAACAGAAGCCGTTAAAAAAAATAGGATAGAAAGATAATGTCGCATCCGCCTATTATGCGCACACTTAGCCGCGCCGATTCGCCAGTACGGCCTTCGCACCATCAAGCGACAGGCCGCGCGCGCGCAGCAGCGCGATAAGGTGATACAACAAATCAGCCGCCTCACCCAGTAGTGCGGCGTCATCTTGCGCCACCGCCGCCAGTGCGGTTTCCACGCCTTCTTCGCCTACTTTTTGCGCGATGCGGCGCACGCCAGATTCAAACAGCTTCGTGGTGTAACTCCCCTGTGGGCGCTCACGTTCGCGCTGTTCAATCAACAGACTCAGTTCAGCCAAGCCATCACCCGGCGCATCAGGAAAGCAGCTAACGCGGCCAAGGTGACAGGTGGGGCCAGTGGGGCGCGCTTGCACCAGCAGGGTGTCGCTATCGCAGTCTGTTTCAACCGCGACAAGCGTTAGCACATTGCCAGACACCTCACCTTTCTTCCAAAGCCGCTGTTTGCTGCGGCTATAAAAGGTGACAAACCCTGTTTCTAGGGTGGTAGCGAGTGCTTCGTGATTCATATAGCCCAACATCAGCACGCGCAAGGTATCGGCATCTTGCACAATGACAGGCAGTAGGCCGTTTTGTTTGTCCCAGGCCAATGTATCGATGGTCAATGAAGTGGTCATAGCCGTATCTGGATGTTTTGTGCGTGCAATGCACGCTTCAGTTCGGGGATAGCAATCGCGCCAGAGTGAAAGACGCTAGCAGCGAGCGCGCCATCGACGTCGGCATCGCGAAAAACCTTGGTGAAATGCGCAACAGCACCTGCCCCACCTGAGGCCACCAGCGGCACAGTGCATAGCGCACGCACGGCGCGCAGCTGTTCGATGTCGTAACCGGCACGTACACCGTCGCTGCCCATGCAGTTCAGCACGATCTCACCCGCACCAAGCTGCTGCACTTCCACCACCCAATCTAAGGTGCGTTTATTGGGCGCACGCATCGCGTCTGGGCTGCCGGTATGCGTGCGCACGCGCCACTGGCCATCGCCCTCTTGCAGCGAATCGATCCCCACCACCACACACTGCACACCAAAGGCTGCTGCCAATTCAGAAATCAACGCAGGGCGCTCTAGCGCGGGTGTATTGATGGACACCTTATCCGCACCGGCGTGCAGCAGCGTGCGCGCATCCTCCACGCTGCGGATACCACCCGCCACACAGAAAGGAATATCGAGCACGCGCGCAATGCGTTCTACCCAAGTGCAATCTGCGCTGCGCCCTTCGGGGCTGGCGGTAATGTCGTAGAACACCAGTTCGTCGGCACCGGCATCGCGGTAGCGCAGCGCCAGATCGGTGATATCGCCCATATCCATATGATCACGAAAGCGTACCCCCTTCACCACGCGGCCATCGCGCACATCCAGACACGGAATAATACGGCGGCTCAACATACCAGCGCCTCACTCAGCGCGATGCGCCCTTCCAGCAGTGCCTTGCCCAATACCGCACCAGCGCAGCCAACACTACGTGCGGCGCGTACATCGTCCACATCGCGTACGCCACCGCTGGCCTGCACCTGCACGCGAGGGTGCGACGTGCAGATGTGGCGATACAGTTCCAGATTGGGGCCAGAGAGCATGCCGTCACGCGCAATATCGGTGCAAAGAAGATGCTGCAGCCCCGCTCGTGCATAGCCTGCCAATACTTCCTCCAACGTGTGTTCTGCGGTGTGTGTCCAACCGTGCATCGGCAGACGCCACATGCCATCGGCATCCTGTCGAGTATCCAATGCAATGGTGAGCGCATCGCATCCAAATGCACGTAACCAACCCATGACAGTATCCGGCTCGCGTACTGCCAGCGAGCCCACCACTACGCGCGATGCGCCAGCATCGAGCAGCGCTTGCACATCGTCCCTACTGCGCACACCACCGCCGGTTTGCACCTGCAAGTGCGTATGGGTACGAATAGCGCGCAGCAGCGGCAAAAGGGTATAGCCCCCCGCCTTGGCCGCATCTAAATCAACCAAATGCAGCCATGTTGCGCCTGCCTCGGCATAGCGTTGCGCGAAGGCCAGAGGGTCATCGCCATAGCGGGTTTCTTCGGTGTAATCACCTTGCCGCAGGCGCACCACACGCCCGCCGCGCACATCAATTGCCGGGTACACGGTAAAACTCATGCGGGGTTCCATGCTAAAAAATTTTCCAGCACACGTGCGCCCACCGCAGCAGAACGCTCGGGGTGAAACTGCGCACCTGCCACGCGCCCACACTGCACCATCGCGGCGAAGCGTTCGCCATGTGTGCACGCGGCAATGCACTCTTCGGTGACAGGCGCAGCATAGCTATGCACAAAATAGGCCTGTGCTTCAGCGTTAATACCTTCCAACAACGGTGACGGCTGCAGCAAATCCAAGCCATTCCAGCCCATATGTGGAACGCGCAACTCTGCGCTCCCCTGTAATTTGCGCACGCAGCCAGAAAGCAGCCCTAAGCACGCCACACCACCTTCTTCAGAAGACTCAAACAATAATTGCATGCCTAAGCAAATCCCCAGCAGCGGCACTTGTAGGCCACGCAGCGCTTCTACTAACCCCTGCGCGTGCAAGCGGCGCATACCTTCTTCCGCCGCACCAACACCGGGCAAAATGACGCGCTCCGCGCCCTGCAACTCTTCCGCAGTGCGCACCAGCGTTGGCGTAACGCCAAGACGCTCTAAGGCATAACGCACCGAGCCTAGATTGGCGCCTCCTGCATCAATCAGTGCCAGCTTCATAACATGCCTTTGGTGGAAGGAAGCTCGCTTCCTTCGCGCTTAATCGCCTGCCGCAGTGCGCGCGCAAAGGCTTTAAAACAGGCTTCAATCTGGTGATGCGCATTCTCTCCCTCCACCTTAAGGTTGAGATTGAGACCAGCGGCATCGCATAGCGAACGAAAAAAATGCGGCACTAGTTCGGCAGGAAGATCACCTACACGCTCGCGGGTGAATGCACCTTCAAATACGAAATACGGCCTGCCGGAAAAATCCAACGCAGCCTGCGCCAAACATTCGTCCATCGGTAGTGTGAACCCATAGCGACCAATTCCGCGCTTATCACCCAGCGCCTCGCGTAGCGCCTGCCCTAGTGCCAAGCCAGTGTCTTCCACGGTGTGATGTTCGTCGATATGCAAATCGCCTTTGGTTTCGATCTCTAGCGCAAAGCCGCCGTGTTTGCCGATCTGCTCCAGCATGTGATCGAAAAAAGCTAAGCCGGTACTGATCTTAGGCTCGGCGATTTTGTCTAAATCTACGACAATGCGAATCTGCGTTTCCTTCGTATCGCGCTGCACACAGGCGGTGCGCGGCGCATCGGCAAGGGTGTGGGCAATGTCGCTCCAATCGCAATCGCCCCCGAATTGTTCACTGCGCAACTGGAAGCCGCGAATGTTCATATTCTCGGCAAAAGCGATATCGGTTGGGCGATCCCCCACCATCGCACTACGCGCCCAGTCGATACTTCTATCTTGCAGGTAGGCGGTGAGCATACCGATGCCGGGCTTGCGGCTGGGGCTGTTGTCGGTGGGCAGGCTGGGGTCGATAAATTCATCGCGAAACACGATGCCTTGGCTGGCAAAGATCTGCCGCATCAACGCGTGCGGGCCATCGAAGCTGGCTTGCGGGTAAGCCGCTGTTCCAAGACCATCTTGATTACTCACGATCACAAACTGATAGCCTGCATCGCGCAGTTTAAGCATGGCTGGGATCACGCCAGCCACAAAACGTAGTTTTTCAAATGCATCAATCTGGAAGTCTTCTGGCTCTTCAATCAAAGTGCCATCGCGGTCCACAAATAAAATAGGGTGCAGGCTCATGCCGCCGCCTCCCACACGCGCGTATCCAGTGCTTTTAACACCTGCCGACACTCGTCGGCGCTGCCCACCGTGATCCGTAGCGCGTCGCCAAGCTGCGGCATAGCGCGCATATCGCGCACGACAACACCAGCAGCTAGCAGCGAAGTAAACGCCGCATCGGCATCGGTAAAACGCACCAACAAGAAATTTCCTGCCGAGGTATAGACGCGACGCACCAAGGGCAGCGCGCGCAAGCCATCCGCCAGCCGCAGTCGCGTTTCGCGCACTGCGGCCATGCGGCTACGCGTGAGCGCCAGTTCACTATCACCCACGGCGGCCAGCGCGGCTTCTACCACCGGCTGCGGCATGGGGTAAGGCGCTTGGCAGCGACGCAGCGCATCGATCAGTGTCGCGCCCGCGAGCACACAGCCCACCCGCGCCCCGGCCAGTGCGTGTGCTTTCGATAACGTGCGTAGAACGGCGATATTGTCGAAATCACTCAGCAGCGTTGCAGCCGACGGTGCATCGGCGTATTCAAGATAGGCCTCATCCACCACCACAATGCATGTTCCGCGTAGGCGCTGTGCAAGCGTCGCAACGGCCTGCAACGCAAGTAGCTCTCCTGATGGGTTGCCCGGCGTGCACAGAAATAGCAATGACGCGTTCTGCGCGAGTGCCGCATCGCCCATCGCTTGCAAGTCGGCGCAAAGGCCTTCTTCGCTATCATGCAGCGACACATTGATGATTTGCGCGCCGTGCAATTTCGCACAGACCGCATACATACCAAATACTGGTGGCGCGATCACCACCTTGCCTTGGCCTGGCATACAGAACGCGCGCAGCAAAAGGTCAATCCCCTCATCGCTACCACGTCCCACCAAAAGCTGCGCGGGTGCAACGCCATACAACTGCGCTAGGCGCGCGCACAAGACTTCCGGCTGCGGCTGCGGATAGCGCCGCAAGAGTGCGGAAGAATCCGCAGCATTCGCCCACGCCGACTCATTGGCATTAAGCCAAATACTTCCTGCCAGCGTTTCACTACGCGCCGATTTATAGCCGCCGAAATCACGCAGGTCGGCGCGCAGCAAAGCATTCACTGTCGTACTCATGCGGCTTGCTCCAAACGCAGTTCCACCGCGCGCGCATGTGCGGTGAGCCCTTCGGCATGCGCCAACGTGGCGGCACAAGGGCCCGCATTTTGAATCCCCACGCGCGTAGCTTCTTGTACCGTGATCGCCTTTTGAAAGCTTGCCACCGAAAGCCCACTCCACGCCCGCGCCGCGCCGCCTGTAGGCAGCACATGGTTACTGCCACTGCAATAATCACCCAGTGCTTCTGGCGTCCAGTCTCCTAGAAAAATGCTGCCCGCGTTATCAATCTGAGCAAGCCATGCCTGTGGCTCGCGCACGCTTAAAATAAGGTGCTCAGGCGCATAGGTGTTACTTACTTCGATTGCTTGCGCGATGGTGTCCACCTTCAGCAAGCGTGAATTAGCCAGCGCACGCTCTGCGATCTCCGAACGCGACAACAGTGGCAACTGCAACGCAACTTCTGCCGCCACAGCTTGCAGCAATACGTCACTATCACTCAGCAATAGCACCTGCGAATCGGGACCGTGTTCGGCCTGCGAAAGTAAATCTGCCGCAACGAAGGCCGCGTTCGCGCCCGCATCGGCAATCACCAAAACTTCCGATGGCCCTGCGGGCATATCAATCGCCAGCCCACCGGGGCGCTGCGCGGCCTGCCGTTTGGCCTCGTCCACCCAAGCATTGCCGGGGCCAAATAACTTGTCGCAGCGCGGGATACTGTCCGTTCCAAGTGCCAGTGCAGCGATCGCTTGCGCGCCGCCTAGTTTGAACACACGCACGCCCGGAGCCTGCTGCGCGGCCAACAATACCGCCGGGTCTGCGCTGCCGTCGCTGCGCGGCGGCGTGCACAGCACAACCTCCTTACAGCCCGCCAAGCGCGCGGGAATGCACAACATCAACGCCGTAGATGGCAACGGTGCACTACCCGCTGGCACATACAAACCTACCCGATAAATTGCCCGCTGCACGCGTTCGCAGCGCAGCCCCGCTGCAGTTTCTACGGCATAGCTCGCCGCCATCCCCGCACGGTGATAGGCCTCAATCCGTGCGGCGGCTTCCACGATAGCGGCCTGAACATCCGCCGCCACTTGCGTGCGTGCCTGGGCGAACTCGGCTTCCTCTACTTCAAAACGTTCCAGCGCCACGCCATCAAACTGCTGCGTATAGGCACGCAATGCGGCATCACCACGCGCCTCCACTTCGGCAAAGATCGCTGTGACACCTGCACGTACCGCGTCCGATACTGCCTGCACCGGGCGCTGCAGCAGCGCCGCACGCGTCTGAGCATCCAGTTGATTCCAGTTGATGATCTTCATGCCAGCATCCGCTCCACCGGCAACACCATCAGACCGCGCGCACCGGCGCGCTTTAAGTCTTCCAAGCGCTGCCATGTCATCGCGCCGTGGCAAAGCGCCTGCAGTGCCAGCGTGTCAGCCCCATCCACCGCGCACATCGTGGGGGGCTCGGCATCGGGCAACAACTGCAACACCTGCGGCAAACTGTCGCGCGCGGTTTGGAACAGCAGCAACTTGCTATCGCGAATGCGCAGCACGCCGTCCATCCGCCGCAGCAACAGATCTGCAAGTTCTGCACGCACATCACCAAATGGCTGCACCGGCCCCGCCAACACGGCTTCGCTCAACATCACGTCCTGAACGGCTTTGAGCTGATTTGCGGCCAGCGTTGCCCCGCTTGAAACCAAATCACAAATTGCATCGGCTTGGCCGAGGCGCGGCGCAATTTCTACCGAGCCGTTGAGCACCACAATGTCAGCCTCTACCTGCTGTGCACGCAACCATGTGCGGAGCTGATTTGGATAAGTGGTCGCGATGCGTTTGCCCGTGAGCTGTTGCGCGCCGCGCCAGTCCCCCCCCTCCGGTACGGCCACCGATAACTTGCAACCACCAAAACCCAACGCCCGCCATTCACGGAACGCTGCGGGCTGACCGGACGCGCTGCGTCCGTCGATTTCTTCATTCAGCACATTGCGCCCAACAATGCCGAGGTCACACACGCCTTCGGCAATCAAGCTGGGAATATCGTCATCGCGCACCAGCAGCAAATCCACCGGCAGCGATTCGCCGTAGCAAAACAAGCGATCACGGCTTTCACGCCAACTCAACCCTGCTGAAGACAACAGCGCACGCGCAGGCTCGCTCAAGCGGCCAGATTTTTGGATGGCAATGCGCAGACGGTCGCGCACTGCCGCACTTGCGGCAGGACTCATGGCGGTGGCCTCAATGGGATTCGGGAATAAGATGCATACGGCGCGCGGCCGCACCGTAGCCACCGGCACCGCGCTCCAGACAACGCGCAACGCGGCCAACGGTCGTTACGCTGACCTTGGTGCGTTCGTGGATTTCGCGATAAGGCACGCCCCGCAAGAGATACGGCACCACCTTCCAGCGGTCACCCATCGACTCCAGCTCTGCAGGCGTGCAGAGATCTTCAAGAAACGCCCGTACTTCCTCCGCATCTTTTAGCGATGCAAGCACCTGCGCCAGTGCATTGATAGCAACGGCAGCATCGTATTGCGGCAGGGGATCGGGGCGTTGTTTCATTGCGTTAATGTAATAGCGTGCTGTTACATTAGTCAAGCAATTTACTAATGTCAAGTGACTACTGCACCATCACCCGCCCATCACACCGAAGCAAGGGCCGCTAAATTTCAAGCTTTTTCAGCAATACAGGTAACGGTAACGGCTTAGAGAACAGCCATCCCTGCGCGTACTGCACACCGTGATTACGCAAAAATTCTGCCTGTTCTTCGGTCTCAACACCTTCAGCAATCATCTGCAAATTCAGTGCCTTCGCCATTTCAATAATGTGGAAAATCACGTGGCTGGTGGCTGTCTCTACACCAATCGTGTCCACAAATGTCTTGTCAATTTTTAGGTAATCAAGCTCGAAATGCTCCAAGCTGGAGAGGCTTGAATAGCCCGTTCCAAAATCATCTATCGCAACTTCGATCCCTTTCTCACGTAACGCTTGAACTGCTTGCCGGGTCGCTTCAGGATCCTGAAAGCAACGCTCAGTAATTTCAACGATAAGCCTACAGGGCGCCTGCCCCGCGCCTTGACACATGCTGTGAAGCAATGCGGGCAACTCTTTATTTCGCAAATCTGCCGCTGAAACATTGATCGAAATATGAAATTTGCGTTCGCTTGGCAGCAAAACAACCCAGTCTCTCTTAAGCAACTGCACGAGCTGCGCTGTGATACGCCCAATCAAGCCGCTATCTTCAGCCACTTGAATAAATAAATCAGGGCGCACACGTTCCCCACCCTGACGTGTCCAACGCATCAAGGCTTCGGCACCCACCCAGCACCCTGTGGCCAACTCAATGACAGGCTGGTACTCAAGATGAAATTCGTTCCGTCGCAACCCAGATTTAATGGCGGAGGGCATAGACAATTGCTGTCTTGCCAGATAAATCAGAAGCATCGTCAACAACGCCGAGGCGACAACGCCTAGAGGTACGATCACACGCGCAAGCGCAGAGGAATTGACCTCCGAAAGAGGCAGTGCAGCAACAGCACCAATCCAATTCGTTTGCGACGGCACAACAGCCACAAGATAGCCACGATCAAGGAACGTCATGCGCTGACCTTCCCACATCTTTTTGATCCATCTCGGATCAATATACCCCTGCGCACTCAGGGGCTTATCGCCAATCTTTGAAAGCACCGCAACCGACAGCTCACTGCGATGGCGCGAAATATCAAGCGGCATTTCCTTTTGAACAAAGGCCACAAAACCATTTTGCTCAAGTGCAAAAAAACGTTCGTTCGGAAGAAAGGAAAATTCAACATTACTTCTGATCGTGACACCATTGGGCTGGTACACATCCACAGGCCCAAGGTTGAAATCCCCTAGCGCGCCGCCAATGGATGAACAAAGTAGCCGCCCCTGCTCAACATGCCCCACAGCTTTGAGATAGTTGGAGGAAAACGCAAGCCGACGCATCATCGTCACGTGCAGCTCATCACAAGGCTGTGTGGACGGCAGCGACTGCATAACGTCGCGCGCGTGGATTGCCTGACTCGCCGCAAGATCCGAGCGCGTAATCACCTCATCAGCAAAGGTTAAAACATATTCGCGCCCACGATCTAGAGCTGCCTTATCTGCAAGATGCAATGAAATTGCA
Organism: Thermomonas sp.; assembly: GCF_019104945.1. Taxonomy (GTDB): domain Bacteria; phylum Pseudomonadota; class Gammaproteobacteria; order Xanthomonadales; family Xanthomonadaceae; genus Thermomonas. The sequence continues at coordinate 41,090 of NZ_JAHRWW010000001.1, forward strand.
ATGGGCAAGGCTATCGTTAACAAACCCGCAAAAATTGTGACTACCAAAATGGTACGTTTGCTCACTCCCCCTCCGTTCACAAGTGCAGCTGTGCCTCACCCACAGCACAACGAAAGCAGCGCAATAAACAGGTCAAAATGACATCTTTTTAATTAGTCTTTGTTATAACGCAAATTTAAGCGTTAGGAGCACCCGATGAGCATCGAGCTACTCATTGAGAAGCGTACACACGACCTCGGCGGGGGCTTTGTCGTTGGCCGCGTACTGCCATTCCGGAAGCGGCGCATGATGGGTCCTTTCATTTTCTGGGATCACCTTGGCCCGCTCACGCTGGAAGCAGGCATCCCGCGTGAACTCGACGTGCGCCCTCACCCGCATATCGGCTTATCGACGGTCACCTATCTCTATAGCGGGGCAATCACGCACCGCGACAGCTTGGGGTTTGAACAGGAGATCCGCCCCGGCGCAGTAAATTGGATGACCGCAGGCAAAGGTATCACCCATAGCGAACGCTTGGAATACGCCCGCGCGCACGGCGCCGATATGCATGGCATTCAAGCATGGGTCGCGCTGCCTGATGACAAAGAACAGATGGACCCAATGTTTCAGCACCACGCCGCTAGCGCTCTTCCCACATGGGAAAGTGATGGCGTACAGGGACGCTTGATTGCCGGGGAAATAGATGGCCTAACGGCACCCGCAACCACTTACTCACCGATGTTTTTTCAACATCTCAACATGCAAGAAGGTGCGCGTCACAGCCTGCCCCCTACCTATAGCGAACGCGCGGTGTACCTTACCAGCGGCCAAGTGCAAGTAGATGGGCAACCGTTAGCACCCGGTCAAATGGCCGTCCTTTCAGCAGGCAAAGCCGTCACCATTACCGCTACCACGCCCTCGGTGGTCATGCTGCTGGGCGGCGAACCGATTGGTGAGCGCTTCATGCTTTGGAATTTTGTTTCTTCCAGCAAAGACACCCTGCGCGCCGCCGCTCACGACTGGCAAGCCGGGCGCATGAAACTTCCCGACGCGGACCATCAAGAATGGATCCCTATGCCGGAAGGGTGGTCTGTTTGATTCTCGAATAGCATCAATCAGCGCCCTTCAACAATCAGCAAATCAACAACGTCAACGCGCAGCGCTGCTGCCAGTCGTTCCAGCCCATCAATACTGATATTCGTGACACAGCGCTCCAGCTGCGACACATAGGTGCGATGGAAATCAGCCAATTCCGCTAATTGCTCTTGGCTCAACCCACGCTCACTGCACAGCGCCCGAATGTTGCGGGAGATACGCTGTCTGGCAGAAATATAAGCGGGCGCGACTTTAGCCATACAGGCCAGAATCAGCGACTACAGCTTGACAATCTACAGTTAATAAATCTACTGCCTATAATTCTATTGCTTATAAATCTCATTTACTTTAGACAAAAGACTCTACGCCTCAGCCTTTTGCAATCTGTAAAATGAGGCGCTCAACACAAGGAAAATAAACGTATGAAAAAGGAAGTTGCCTCTACCTGCCTTGGCGTTAGCATACTTTTAGCACTGAGCTGGCTGCCAAACATTGCCCAAGCACAGCAGACGTCGTGGTGGGAACAGCAAAAAGCCAAAAATGAGCAGGCCGCTGCTGCAGCGAGGGCTCAAAGCGTGCCGGTACAGAATGAAGCACAGCCTGCGGCACCGCCCGCCACCGTGTCTGCACCCGCTTACGCCCCCGTTACCACGGCCAAAGCAGCAGCAGAAAGCCCCTCTTATAGCTATATCGAAGGCGGCGTAGGCAGGCTTGATGTTGACATGTATGGTGTCAATGAAAACGGTAACGGCGGTTATGTGCGCGGGTCCGCTGCCGTCACCAATAATCTTTATCTGTTCGCCGGTTATGACCGTGCACAAAAAAGCTGGAGCCAGGACACTGAGAAGCTAAGCGTCGCTATTAACCAAACGGAAATTGGCTTTGGCACACGCCTACCGCTATCCGCAAGCACGGACTTCATCAGCGAGCTCTCATTGGTGCGGCTGGATGGAGACGTCGATTATAGTGATACAGCTAACCCACTGAATAACCTCGACGGCACTGACCATCTAAACGCTGGGAAATTGATGCTCGGTATCCGCGCTCGGCCCACTTCCAGTTTAGAGCTTTGGCTTAAAGGCGGTTATTTGCGTGTAGATGAGAATTTCTTGATTGACAATTCTGGCGTCGGCAACATTGGTTTTCAGTACCGTTTTACTCCCAACTTTGGCCTAGTTGGTGAAGCCGAATTCTATAAGGATGTGCGCTTTTATCGCCTTGGCATTCGCGCCAGCTTCTAAAAAATGGGACGCGCGAAAAGCGCGACGCACCACTGCGTCGCGCTCTTTTTAGAACCGCATTAAACGCTACGCGCCGCCTTCAGCACACTCCCCTCTGCCACCATTGCTACGGCCGCGGCTACTTCTCCATCAAGTGCGCGGTCGCGTTCTAGGTAGGGCAGACGCGCGCGAATTGCAGCATGAGCGGCCGCCACGGCTTTGCCAGGGCGGAATTCACCTGCTTGTGCCAGCTGTACGCGCAGCGCATCCACTTCGGCAAGAAACTCTGCGCGGTCAGCCGAATCGGGCAGCGGGCCACCAGAGACCTTGGCGGCAAAGCTTGCGGCATCGCTGCGGCGGGCCAGCTCGCACGCGGCATTGATCATGTCGCGGCGCAGGTCCAGTGCTTGTGCGGCGGTATAAAGTTCAAGCCCCAACACTTTGCCCAAGTCGCCCACCATCGCCAGCACATGGCGTGCTTCGTTCGCGCCCATCGACACATGGTCTTCGGCATTAGCACTGGTAGGAATGGAATACACGGATGCGGGCATGGCGCGGCTGGCAAGATCATTCACGATCGCCGCAGCGGTGTACTGCACGATCATAAAACCAGATTCCGTACCATCTTCATTACCGATGAGGAATGCAGGCAAACCATCGTTATTGGCAGAATCCACCAATTTGTTGAGGCGGCGTTCGCTAATAGACGCCAAGACCGGGATAGCGGCTTTCACATAGCTCATCGCTAGCGCCAGCGGCATCCCGTGGAAGTGCCCTGCGGAGATGACTTGCTCTTCTACATGCTTGGCATTCACCTTGTCGGGGAACACGATAGGGTTATCGGTTAGTGCATTAAGCTCGATGTCGAGCACGCGCTTGGCCTGTTCCACTGCATCGCGCACAGCACCATGTACCTGCGGAATGCAGCGCAGCGAATAGCTATCTTGTGGCTGGTGTTTTTTGCCGCCACGGAACGGCAGAAAACGTTGATAGAACTTCTCGCGTCCATGACGCTGATTGAGCGGCACCCAATCCCAGCCGATATCGAACCCCAGCGCTTGCGATGCGGGCGTATCCCAGCTCGAAGGCTGCCAGCTGCGGAATTTCGGCACTAAGTGATAGGCGATATCCGATAGCGTGGAGCCTTCCAGCACGTGTAGCAAATTCGCGGCGGTCTTCACCTGCCCAGGATGCGGACGTAGTGCGTGCACTTCCGGTGCGAACGCACCCAAACGGCCTGCGAACGCGTCGATCGTCATCGCAGCGGCAAGGTCTGCGGTATCAAGCAAGTCTTCCAACTGCTGCAGTGCCAGCACGCCGGTGGCCAGCATCTGCGCGGTACCGTTATTTAGTGCTAGCCCTTCCTTATACGACAACTCAACCGGCGTTAACCCTTTACGTTTAAGGGCTTCGCCACCGGCCATGCGCACACCATCAACGAAGGCTTCGCCACCACCCAACAGCACAATAGCCAAGTGCGAAAGCGGCGCAAGATCGCCCGACGCCCCCACCGAGCCCAGCTGCGGCACCACCGGCACGATATCGGCATTGAGCATATCGGCCAAGGCTTGCAGCGTTTGCACGCGAATGCCGGAATGCCCGCGCAACAGGGTATTGATCCGGATGCACAGCATCGCCCGCACCACTTCCGGCGCGAACGGTTCCCCCACGCACACGGCATGGGTAACGATGAGGTTGCGTTGCAGTTCGATATGCGGCGGCTGCGCGGACTTGGTTGCGCCGGGTAGTTGGTCACGCAGGCGGTGCGCGCCCAAGAGCTTGTCGGCATTGCTGCCAAAGCCAGTGGATACGCCGTAGATTGGCTCTTGTTTATCCACCTGCGCAGCTAAAAATTCCGCAGCACGCGCCACGCGCACCAGCGCGGTTTCATCCAACGCTACCCGTGCCCCGCGCGCTACCGCCACTAATTGCTCACGCTGCAGCGACAGGCCATCTAATTGCACAATATTGCTCATTACGCATTCCCCGCTGCGCCACGCAGCTGCTCACGTTCTACCAATAGCGAAGACGCCAGTTCGGTCTCCGCCACTTCAAATTGTTCGCCACGGCGCAGATCTTTCACCGTCACCACATTGCGTGCGGCCTCGTCTTCACCACGCATCACTACGAAGCGAATTCCGGCTTTGTCGGCATACTGCAACTGTTTAGCCAGCTTACGCGGCTCTAATTGGGTTTCCACATTCAACCCTGCTGCACGCAGGCGTTGCGACTGCGCCAACGCATGTTCCAAGCCCGCTTCATCCATCAGCGCCACCAACACATCTACCGAGCTATCGGCCGTGGCCACAAGCCCCGCGTCTTTGAGCTGGAAGAACAAACGTGTCAGCCCAATGGAAATGCCTACGCCCGGCAGCTTGGACTTGGTGTAATGTCCGGCGAGGTTTTCATAACGCCCACCCGAGCAAATGGAACCGATCTGTGGATACGCATTGAGTGTGGTTTCATACACCACGCCGGTGTAGTAATCGAGGCCGCGCGCAATCGACAGATTCAAGGCATAGCGCGTCTCAGCCACGCCCAGCGCCTTGAGTTGGTTCAAGATCGCACGCAGCTCACTGCGTCCTTCTTCAAACATCGCCGTGCCTGCACCCAATGCATCAAGCTTACTCAGCGCGTCGGCATGCCCGGTGGAGCGCACCTGCGAGAACGTCATCAGTTTGTCGATCACCGTTTCAGACAAGCCAAAGCCTTCGCCTGCAAGCGTTGCACGCACCGCATCGGCTCCGCGTTTATCGAGCTTGTCCAGCTCGCGCAGCACCAACATTTGCGCGTCACCCTCAATACCCTGCCCTTCAAAATAGCCACGCAGCAGCTTGCGGTGATTGAGTTGAATGGTGAATTCGCCAATGGCGAGGCGCTCAAACACAGAGGCAATCACTGCGGGCACTTCGGCATCGAAACGTGGCGACAGTGTGTCCTTGCCGATTACGTCGATGTCGCACTGATAGAACTCGCGGAACCGCCCGCGCTGTGCGCGCTCACCACGGTACACGCGCTGCATCTGATACCGGCGGAACGGGAACGCCAGATCGTGCTCGTGCTCGGCCACATAGCGCGCCAGCGGCACAGTGAGATCAAAGCGCAGCGCCAATTCCGGCAGCCCATCCCCCTGTTTTTCCAACGATCCGGTGGACTGCAGGAAATACACCTGTCGTTCGGTCTCGCCGCCGGATTTGGTGAGCAGCACGTCGGTGAGCTCCATCACCGGCGTCTCCACCGGCAAAAAACCAAATTGCTCGAAAGTATGGCGAATCGTGTCGAGCATGCGCTGGAACGCGATCTGATCGCGCGGCAACAACTCCATCACCCCGGTGGGGGTACGCGGCTTAATCAAGGCGGAACTCCGCAGGACGAAAGCCGCTATTGTAAGCCGTGGCTGCGCAAAGCAGAGAGAATAAAAAAGCCGATCGTGCGAACTAAGCCGACTTAGCGCCGCGTCAACCTCCACGCGCGATGGATGCGGGCATTGCGGGCGAAGTCCGGCGGGATGGTGCTGGCGCTAATGTCTTCCACCCGCGCGAACTCCGCCAGCGCGGCCTCGTCCAGCTTGAAGCGGCGGAAGTTGTTGCTGAAGTACAGCGCGCCACCGGGCGCCAGCCGCGCCAGCGCCGCACGCAGCAGGCGCACATGGTCGCGCTGCACGTCGAAGTCATCGGCGCGCTTGGAGTTGGAGAAGGTGGGCGGGTCGCAGAAGATCACATCAAATTCGCCGGTATCGGCCTCCAGCCACTTCAGCGCATCGGCCTGGGCAATCCGGTGACGGGTGCCGCCGACGCCATTGCCGCGCAGGTTGTCGGCCAGCCATTCCAGATAGGTGCTGGAAAGATCGACGCTGGTGGTCTCCGCCGCGCCCTGCACCGCCGCCTGCACGGTGGCCGCGCCGGTGTAGCAGAACAGGTTGAGGAAGCGCTTGCCGCGCGCCTCCAGCGCCATCCGCGCACGCAGCGGGCGATGGTCGAGGAACAGGCCAGTGTCGAGGTAGTCAAACAGGTTGACTTGCAGCTTGGCCGCGCCTTCTTCCACCGCGAAGAACTGCCCGCGATGGTCGAAATGGCCATACTTGCTGCCGCCCTTGCCGGTGCTGCGGGTCTTCACCGCAACGCGTTCCTTGGGCAGGCCGAACACCTCGCGCACGCCCAGCAGCAGGTCGTTCAAGCGCTTGCGGGTGGTGGCCTCGGGGATCGTGCTGGGCGCGGCGTATTCCTGCACGTGCAGCCACACCTCGCCGTCCACACTGGTGTACACGTCCACCGCGCAGGCGTATTCGGGGATGTCGGCGTCATAGGCGCGGAAGCAGCTGACCTGCTCCTGCTGCCGCCAGCGCGCCAGTTTGTCGAGGTTCTTGCGCAGGCGATTGGCCACCATCTGCGCGCCTTCCGGCAGCTCGCGCTTGACCACGCCCTCGCGCTGCGGCGGCGCGATGGGATCCACCGCAATCAAGCTGCATTCGATCGCACCATTGAAGACCTGGTAGCTCTTCTTAGCGCGCAATCCGGTGGCGCGCGCCAGCTCAGCATCGCCGCATAGCAGCGCCGCACGCCAGTTGGGTGCAGATTGTTTCAAGGCATCGCCCAATGCGCGGTATAGCGCCGGGTCGGCCTGCAGGCGGGCGTCATACGGCGGGTTACACACCACCACGCCCAGCGGATTCTCTTGCTTCGGCAGGAAAGCCACGTCGCAGGCAGCGAAGGAGATGGCTTCCAGCACTTCAGCCACTTCCGCATTTTCACGCGCCGCGCGGATCGCGTGCGGGTCCAGATCACTGCCGTGAAAACACGGACGTAAGCCCGCCAAGCCGCGCTGGGCGCGCTGCTGTGCATCAACGTAGAGGGCTTCCCAGCTTGCACTATCAAAATTGCGCCAGCGCGTAGGCGGCAGACCGCCGTGACGGCGCAGCCCCGGCGCCACATCGGCGGCCATCAGCGCGCCTTCGATCAATAGCGTGCCGCTGCCGCACATCGGGTCGAGCAGGTCGCCGCCCTCGGCATAGGCCTGCGGCCACTTCGCGCGCAGCAGCACCGCAGCGGCCACAGTTTCTTTCAACGGTGCGAGGCCTTGCACTTTGCGCCAGCCGCGGCGGTGCATCGGCCCGCCGGAAAGGTCAATCGACAGCAGCGCGCGGCCCTTGCGCAGCACCAGACTAATACGCACATCAGGTGATTCCACATCCACATCTGGGCGCTGCCCGGTCTGTTGGCGCAAGCGATCGACAATCGCGTCTTTCACCCGCTGCGCGGCGTAGCGGGCGTGGGTGATGGCCTCGCCGGAAACGTGCGCGTCAATCGCAATACTGTGCATCGGGCCAATATGTGCGGCCCAATCTACCGCCGCGGCCCCGGTGTACAGCGCGTGTTCGTCGGCGCAGTCGAACTCGGCGATCGGCCACAGCACCCGGCTGGCCAGGCGCGACCACAGCACTGCACGCTGCGCGTCCTGCGTGCTGCCTTCCACATTGGCGCCGGCCATGGTGGCGGTAGCGCGCACGCAGCCAAGCTGAATGAGCTCATCCACCAACAGGTATTCCAACCCCTTGCCGCAGGAAACAAAAAACTTCATGACTTACAAAGACTCCAATAACGCGGCAAACGCTTCTGCGCTGGCCTGTACATGCTCAGACAGGCGGTGCCCGTCATTCACCAAAAGCAGGCGCGCCTTGCGCGGCGCGGCCCAATCCACCACCTGCTGCGCGGGGATCAATTCATCCTGCCAGCCGTGAATAATCGACATCGGCACGTCGGCGGCCGGCATCGGCGGTGCGGCGCGCATCGCCACTGGCGGTGCCATTAAAAATAGCCCTGCCACCGCCACCTGCTGCGACACATAGCCGCTGATATACGCACCAAGGCTGGACCCTGCAAGCACCACTGGCCCACGCGTTGCCGCCGCTTGTACCAAGCCCAGCAGCCGCGCCACCCGTGCAGGCACATCGCCATGCGCGCCCTTGTCTTGCTGGCGATCAAGGTCGGTGTAATCCGGGCATTCGTAGCTAAAGCCGAGGCGTCCGGCCACCTCGGCCAAAGCCGTCACTTTCGTGGCGTGGGGGCCACTTTCGAAGCCGTGCGAGAGTATGCAGTGTCCTTTCATCAGAGAATGCTAGCATTCACCGGATGTACTCATTCGCAATTCATCCGAATCCCCTCCCCTACGTCATGTCGCTGGACGCCCGTTCCGTGGACGCCATCGACACCGTGGTGATCCACTGCACCGAACTTCCAGATCTCGCCACTGCGCGCGAATACGGTGAGCGTGCGCTGTATGACTCCGGCACCGGCAATAGCGGGCATTACTACATCGACCGTGACGGACGAATTGAAGAATACGTAGCCCCCGCCCGCGTGGCCCACCACACTAAAGGCTGGAACCCGCGCAGTATTGGTATCGAGCTGGTCAATACCGGGCGCTATCCGGACTGGCTGGATTCGCGCCACCAGAGCATGAACGAGCCTTATTCAGAAATCCAAATCACTGCGCTCATTGCGCTGCTGCAGTGGCTTTCCAGCCAGTTTGAAGGCCTAACTCAAATCGCCGGGCATGAAGACCTAGACCGCGGGGAAGTTGAGGCCAGCGACAACGCCGACCTGCACGTTCGACGCAAACTGGACCCAGGCCCGATGTTCCCGTGGGAGAAAGTGCTAGGTGCCATTCATCTTCGGCGGCTTTAAGGCGCGGCGCCCCGTATAATTTACGGCATGAATGCCCCCGTCTCCGAACTGATCGACCTCCTCTCGCTTGAGCGCTTAGAAGATGACCTATTCCGCGGCCAAAGCCGTGATATTGGCACTAAATACGTTTTTGGCGGGCAAGTTTTAGGGCAGGCGCTATCCGCAGCCCAAGCCACACTGGCCCAGCCACGCCATGCGCATTCGCTGCATGCCTACTTCTTACGCGCGGGCAATATCGAAGCACCGATCGTTTATGACGTGGATCGCACACGCGATGGCGGTAGTTTCTCGGTGCGTCGGGTCACGGCTATCCAACACGGCAAAGTGATTTTCTTCTGCGCTGCATCGTTTCAGGACGAAGAACCTGGCGCCGAGCACCAGCTCAGCATGCCAGAAGTCCCCAAGCCTGAAGATTTGGAACCCGCGCCGATGATCCCGCCGGAAAAACTGGCCCTGCTCCCCATCAAAGTGCAGCGCTGGCTCGACCGCGACGGCCCGTTTGAGTTTCGCCACGTCTATCCGCGTGATGAGCTCAACCCACCCAAGCGCCCGCCGTTCCAGCAGGTCTGGTTTCGCTTAACCGAGCGCGTAGGCGATGCGCCCGAGCTACACCGCGCGCTACTGGCCTACGCCAGTGATTTCCATCTCCTTGGCACCGCCACCTTCCCGCACGGCATCAGCTACTACCAGCCGAACGTGCAGATGGCCTCGCTTGATCACGCACTATGGTTTCACCGCAGCTTCCGCGCCGACGACTGGCTGCTGTACTCCATCGACAGCCCCAGCGCGCAAGGCTCACGCGGCTTGGCGCGTGGCCAGATTTTTGATCGCAGTGGGCGTTTAATTGCCAGCACCGCGCAAGAAGGCATGATCCGCGTTCTACCCGACAAGGCGGCACCGTGAGAAAGGTTTTCTCCAGTCAACGGCTGGAAAACGTCGAAGCCGTAGCCCAGTTGTTACGTGATGCGGGGATCGAAGTCAAAATTGAAAACGGTCGCTCCTATCGCGGCCATCGGCGCGGCAACTTTAGCTATGACACGCGCAAGCAAGCCGAGAGCATGCCCGCCGTTTGGATTCTGCGTTCAGAAGACCAACCGCGTGGACGCCAAATGCTGCGCGACATGGGTTTGCTCGAAAGCACGCGCAACCCCAGCGAGAGCTACGTTCTTGCGAGCCGACATTCTGAAAAAGACACGCGCGGCGGCTTCACCGCGAAACGCATCAAGCTGGGGCTGTTGGTACTGATCGTGGCGGGTATTGGGCTGATCGCTTTCGGCACACAGCTCCCCCAGCTTTTGAAGAAAAAAACAGTACCCGCCCCGCCGCCTGCCGTGGCGGTGAAGGCACCTCCTGCGCCTTTGATCCCTGAAACGATTACCGAACTTGCATCCTACCAAGCCGACGTTCCTACAGCACTTGCTGCGGCATTAGTACGCAAAGCGCTAGAAGAACATCAACTCAAAACGGCTTGTATCAGCGTTGACGGGAAAGCGCCCTCCAACAATGTGATGCAGGCCATTGCCAATAGCAACACCGCATTGCACCCAATTACCGCTTGCCAAGACGCAGCCACAACGCGCATCGACGTAAGCCGCTACATCACCGACGGCAGCGGCAGTGGCGAGGCCACACTTACCGTTGGAAACTCGGCTGAAACACTGCACGTCAGCCGCGAGGGGCACAGCTGGAGCATTCAGGGCAGGCGCTAAGCCCTGCCCTGAAACAGCACCCATTATTTCTTGGCTGGCTGCGCTGCAGGTGTTGCATCCATTTTGTGGTGCATGCCATGCTTTTGCATGGAGCCGCGCATCTTGCCGTGCTCCATCTTGCTGCGATCCATTCCACACACTTGGTGCATTTTGCTGAACTCATCGCGGCTTAGCTGACCGTTCTTATCCGTGTCGGCCTTATCGAAACACTCGTTGCGACGCTGCGCCATCCGCGCCTCGCGGTCGGCCTTGTCCACAAATCCGTCTTTATTGACATCCATCTGATCGAAGCGCTCGGCGAACTTCGGAGCTTTGGCCGCTTCTTCTTTACTGATACGCCCATCGCCATTGGTGTCTATCTGCTTCATGCGATGCTGCGCCGGTTGCTGCTGCGGCTGAACCTGCGGCTGCGTCTGTGGCTTGGTTTGGGCCATCGCAAAGGTAGAAGCCATCGCAACGGCAACGGCCAGCCCCATCAGGTGCATCTTTTTCATCTGATCATCTCCTCCCGGTACCGTCCGGGCTTGCAGATAAAAACGTCCCGCCACACATTTGGTTGACCGTCCCCCCTGCGCGTAGCTGAACGAGAGCGCTATGCTTCAGCCATGGAAAGCAATAACGACAACCTGCGTTTATTCCACAGCGCCCCGCACCCCTGCGGTTATTGGCCAGACCGGCAAGCGCGCGACTTGGTATTAGACCCGCGCGACCCGCGCTTGCCAGAACTCTATGCCATGGCTTTACAGTGGGGCTTTCGCCGCTCTGGCGATATCGTGTATCGCCCTAGCTGCAACGGCTGCCGCGCCTGCATTCCCGTGCGCATTCCTGTTGCCGCGTTTATACCTAACCGCAGCCAGCGGCGCTGCCTTGCCCATAATGCAGATATTGAATGCCACATCGTGATGCCAAGCAGCAACGATGAATATCTCGCGTTGTATCAGCGCTATCTCACCTCGCGGCATCGTGGCGGCGGCATGGATCAACACGGGATGCACGAATTCGAACAGTTTTTGATCGGCTCATGGAGCACCAGCCGCTTTATGGAACTGCGTCAACGCAGCACGCACCTGCTGTTAGGGCTTGCGGTAACCGACCTTGTTACCGACGCACTTTCGGCGGTGTACACCTTCTATGATCCCAACGAAACCGCGCGCAGCCTCGGCACACTCGGCATTTTGAAACAGCTTGAGTGGGCGCACCGCGAGCAGCGCGCACATCTCTATTTAGGCTATTGGATCGAAGGGCATTCCAAGATGGACTACAAGCGCCACTTTCATCCGCTAGAGCAATTCAACGGGCGCAGCTGGGAACCTTTCTAGCCCTCAGGTTTTGGATTTGGTGCGGCCGCGGCCGCCGCCTCCCTGCTTGGCTGCGCTGCCACTGCTGCCGCCTCCGGGCGGTTACGGTCATAAAACCCAAACTCGCTATCGCTACGCGCAGAGACAATCATGCGCACCATCGTTCCGGGGATCATTAACTCCACTTCCACGGTACGTCCATCGGGCGCTTTTCCTTCAAGGGTTAGCTCAATAAACGGCCCGCCGGTATCTACTTCTCGGCACGGCACAAACGGCCCCGCTGGACCGCCAGCAAGATAGGGATGAATGGCATCACCCAAGGCCTCAAGCGCTTGTGGGAACAAGAATACAGCGTAGCCAGATACTTCAGCCATGTGCAAACCCTTTATCTACGTATTGAAACAGCATACGCGCCTAGCGGGGCAGCACAACACTCAAGCCGACGGGCGAAGCCCTGAAAAACCACGCGCCGCCAGCACAAAGATCCACGTCACCACAACGAAGGCTGAGGTCATTGCAGGCATCCCTAAAGGAGCCAGCGCTGCCGATAGCGCTGCATGTACCACCGCCGCCAACGCGGCCGCAAAAGCGGCGTAGAACACAGAACGCCTTGATGTGTGCAAAAAGACACCACCCACCGCCAGCATAGTGAGTGCGCTATTAAAACCAAATGCCCCCGCGCGAATGGCAGGCTCGGCCGCCCCCATTCCCCAAGCGACAACAACGCCAATCAATGCACCGAACAGCGCCAGCACCGCGCTGCTTCGTGAGCTCAGCAGCAGGCCAGCACAAAACAGCGCACCGGTAAGCAGGCTTCCCTGAAAAAACACCTGCGCCACGCCATTAAGCGTGCCTTCCCATACTGTTGTCTGCGTTACCACGCCCTCTACTAGCGTGGATTTTGGCAAACCTGCAGTGGGCAACATTTGCGTTGATTGCAGGCGGCCAAAGCGTGCGGTTGCAAGGAAAAACCCAAGCGACGTCAGCACAAATGGCGCCGTCAGCACCGGCAACTGCCAGCGTTTGAATAACTCCATGAGCGCGGCCATCAATACGCTTGAACCTGCCGCGGCCACCACAACACAGCTCCATGTGAGTGGGCTTGGTGTTAAGAAGTACAGCAGCGCGATGGCCACCAGCACGCCATTGAAACCAAACATGCCCGAGCGTACCTGCTCACGCGGCGCGCCCAGCGCCACTGCCGCCGCCGTGCTGGAAGCCGCCCCCACTAATGCTGCTGCGGCAAACAGCCAAGAATTGCACGCAATCCCCAGCAGAAACAGCAGCCCCGTATAGCTATTGTTCTGAAACATCACCTGCCCGATACCGCGCAGCAGGCTATCGAAAAATTCTAAACACGCGCCCCAAAAGGTATTACCTGTTACTTCCCATCCACTCCGCTCGAACGTCAACATCGGGCTGTGCTCAATCATCTATATCGCCGCATTCTAGGCCAGCACGGGACAAGCTGCCGCTCCCGTGCGATCCTGTAGGCATGCCGCCGCTTCCTTTTTGCCGCGCCACGCTTGCGCTCATCCTTCTCTGCCTTGCTGGCTGCTCACAGCCATCGCTGCCGTTTTCGCGCTTAGCGGGGCTGGTTACCCACAGTCAGTTGGATGAAATTTCAGGGCTTGCCGCGTCGCATATTCACGATGACGTGCTTTGGGTACACAACGACAGCGAGAACAAAGCGCGCCTCTATGCCATTAGCCGTCGCGGCAGGCTCATTGCTAAATTTGACATTGAAGGCGCAAAGAATATCGACTGGGAAGACCTCGCCAGTTTTACCCTCAATGACAAGCACTACCTATTGCTTGCCGACACAGGCGATAACGCAGGCCGCCGCCGCGACTTCTACCTGCATGTATTTGAAGAACCAGAAACGCTCAAGAACGGCACGTTAAAGCCTGCATGGTCGATCCACGGACGCTGGCCCGACGGCCCACGCGATTGCGAAGCCGTGGCCGTGGACGCGCAGCAAAAGGAAGTGCTACTGATCTCGAAAAAACGCGTTCCGCCTGAGCTTTTTTCACTGCCGCTGGCCAACCCGCACGGGCAGCTACGCGAAGCGCGCCGTATCGGCCGCCTGCAAGGCGTACCGCAGACCAGCGAAGCACTGCGTGAGAAGAACCCTAAACTGGCCGCATTGTTCTCGCAGGTAACATCGGCCGATATCTCCCCCGACCGCAGTACCTTGGCGGTGCTCACCTACGGCAGTGTGCTGTTTTACCGCCGCAATGCTCATGAAACCTGGGCCGATGCCGTGGCGCATACCCCCGAGACGCACGACGTGCCGCTGATTCCACAAGCCGAGGCCTTAGGTTGGAGCGCAGGCGGCGCGGGCCTGTATGCCACCGGCGAATCGCGCCCTGCACCGATCTTCTACCTCGTCCCCCAGCATTAGCCCATCGAAAAACGTCTGGTCTAACCGTTTGTCGGCTCGCATTTGCTAATTTGATATCATTTTGATATCAAATAATCACCGACTCACGTGAGACCGACCATGAAAGAGAACCCCATCCGCTCCCTACCCGGCATCCCGTTTCTGCTGTTTGTCTTACTTCTCGGCATTACCGGTATCTGGCTCACCAAACAGGGCATAGGCCCAGACCCAGACGCGCTTGGCGTTGCCTCTGGGGCCAATATCGCCTACGGCCTACTGATGGTGCTCATCGCCTTCCTCAGCCTCATTGGCCTGTACACCGTGCAACCCAATCAATCCGCCGTGCTCAGCCTATTTGGCAAATATGTGGGCACGGTGAAAGACACCGGCCTGCGCTGGAATAACCCGTTTTATTCCAAGAAGAAAATCTCGCTGCGCGTGCGCAACTTTGAATCGGGCAAGCTCAAGGTCAACGAACTGGAAGGCAGCCCCATTGAAATTGCCGCCGTCATCGTCTGGCAGGTGCAAGACAGCGCCGAAGCGGTGTACAACGTCGACGATTACGAAAGCTTTGTGCACATCCAGTCTGAGTCGGCGCTACGCACAATGGCCACCAGCTACCCCTACGACCAGCACGAAGATGGCCAAGTCGCACTGCGCAGCCATGCCACTGAAGTCTCCCAACATTTGCGCGATGAACTTTCCGAACGCTTGGCCGACGCGGGCGTTCAGGTCATTGATGCGCGCATCAGTCACCTTGCTTACGCCCCTGAAATTGCTCAAGCCATGCTGCAGCGCCAGCAAGCAAACGCCATTATCGCCGCGCGCACACGCATCGTTGCCGGCGCGGTAGGCATGGTGGAAATGGCGCTGTCGGAACTGAAGAAAAACGCTGTGGTAGAACTAGACGAAGAGCGCAAAGCCCAGATGGTCAGCAACCTCTTGGTGGTGCTGTGCGGAGAACGCGCCACCCAGCCCATCGTCAACACCGGCAGCCTGTACTAAGCCATGGCCGAGAAAAAAGCCTACCCGCTGCGCATCAACGCCGAGATCCTCGCGGCCGCGCAGCGCTGGGCCGATGATGAGCTGCGCAGCCTGAACGCTCAAATCGAATATGTCTTGCGCGACGCACTGCGCAAGGCCGGGCGCCTGCCAACAGCTAAGCCAATAAAGGAAGCAAATAAATGAGCAAAAATTGGAAGTACCTCGTTATTGAAGTGAAAACTGGCTTGATGGGCGGCTTCAGATTGGAAGCGTTGCAAGAAGAACTCGACAAACAAGGCCGCCTCGGTTGGGAGCTGGTGAATATCGTTCACGCCACACCGACCGTTTCCTCTCCTACACTGATTTTCAAAAAAGAGGCCTGATATGCACCCTTCACTCATCGCCGCAGCGCTCAGTGCAGCACTTGCATTGAGTACAGGCCTTCACGCCCAAACGGTCGCACCCAGCACACTGGCAACACAGGTGCTGGATCTATTGGACTCAGGCCAATACAGCAAAGCAGAAACCCTATTCGGCCGCGACATGGCGCAGGCCGTACCCGCCGATAAGCTCAAGGCTGTTTGGGAATCGCTACCCGCGCAAGTGGGCAAATCCACCGGACGCGGCGACGCACACATCGGCACGCTTGCCGACAATACGCTGGTGCAAATCCCGCTGCACTACGAAAAAGCCGAGCTCGTCGCCAAGATCGCCATCAACCCCGCTGGGCAAGTAATCGGCTTCGTCATTCAGCCCGCCCAAACGGCCGCGGCATTACCCGCCCCTGCCATCACCGCTGATGCCAAGTTCAGCGAGCGCGAATTGAGCGTCGGCAGTGGTGAACGCGCACTCCCCGCTACCCTCGCCATGCCGAAAGGTAACGGCCCCTTCCCCGCTGTGGTACTGGTGCACGGTTCCGGCCCGCAAGATCGCGACGAAAGCATTGGAGCGAACAAGCCCTTCCTCGACCTTGCGCGTGGCCTCGCCGAACAAGGGATCGCCGTGCTGCGTTACGAAAAGCGCACCAAGGCCCGCCCGCAAGATTTTGCCAGCGGCAACTTCACCATTGACGATGAAACCACAAATGATGCGGTGCTCGCCGTCGATACGCTGCGTAAAGTGGATGGCATCGACCCGAAGCATATTTTCGTACTGGGCCATAGCCAAGGCGGCATGATGGCGCCGCGTATTGCCGCGGTCTCTGGGCACGTGGCTGGGCTGGTATTGCTTGCCGCGCCGTCGCGCCCACTGCTGGATATTGTGATCGAACAAAACCGCCGCCTTGCCGCGCTCAACGACGGCAAGATCGACGACGCCGAACGCACCGCAATCAATGTTTTAGTGAACGAAGTACGCAAAACACGCGACAGCAAAACCGACCCATCGACACACACCGTAATGGGCCTCCCCGCGGGCTATTGGCGCAGCGTGGACGCGGTTGATCCTATCGCCGAAGCCGAGCGCGTAAAACTGCCCATGTTGCTGCTACAGGGCGCGCGCGACATTCAAGTGGTCGATGCCGACTGGCAAAACTGGCGCGATGCTTTTGATGGCAATGCCACTGTGCGCTTCAAACTATACGACACGCTCAACCACCTTGGTATTGCCGGTAAAGGCGAAGGCTCATTGGCTGAATATCAGCAACCGGGCCACGTTGACGCCCAACTGATCAAAGACATTGCCACTTGGGTAAAGGCACATTGAACCATGACAACAACACCGCAGTCTTTTGAAGTCAGCCCGCCGTCGCCCCTGGCCCCCATGTCCATGATTATTTTGGCGGCGGTCGTCCCCACCGGGTTCATTCTAGCCACGCTCTCGAGAAGCCCGGCCCGCGCATTTTCTTCTTATGGCATCGCTGTTCCCATTGCCTTCGTCATCCTACTTACCATCGCCCTATTGCTTTTGATGCGCTGGCGCGCGGTCAGTGTGCAAGACGGTACGCTGACAGTCCGCGCAACGTTTTACAAAAAGGAAGTGCGCGCAAACGATATCGACTTTTCCCGCGCGCGCGTGGTGAACCTTGAAGAACGCACCGAGCTACGCCCTAGCTGGAAATCCAATGGCTATTCCACCTTTGGTTTTGATGCAGGCCACTTCCAAGCGCGCAATGGCTTAGGGAAAATCTTTTGCCTCCTCACCCAACGCGAACGCGTGTTATGGCTACCCCTGCTCGATGGCAAGCAACACATCCTGCTGAGCCTTGAACGCCCGCAGGCGGCGCTGGACGCGCTGCGCGCCAGCGCCCGCTGATTGACTTATGCTTAAACCATGTCCCGCCAGCCGCCTATTCCGCTAAAACACGTTCTACGCAACACCCCCGACATCGAGCTCTGGCCGGCGGGCTTATTGCATGCGCGTAGTAATGCCGATGCCCGTTTACTTGCGCGCGCCAAGACCGTACTCCGGCGCAAGCGTGACGGCCGCTATCTTGCTGCGATCACTCATGAAGGCCTGCATTCGCTACTGCCAAACCTACAGCGCGAACCGGGTCTAGCGGCTGCACAGGGTGTACTTAAAACACTTCAACAACACACACGCCGCGGGTTGGAACACGTCAACACATTGCCGCTGCATCGTCTGCATGAGCGTCTGGCCACACTAGGGCTTGATGCCGATGCCTACGCCGCCCACAGCGGTCTTACCCTTGTTGCCGAGCCCAACTGGTTGGCATTTGCTGGCTTCGATCTTTTCCGCCGCCCGCTCTGGCTACACATCAACGCCGCACGCGCTTGGCTGCATATGCAAGCCACGGCCCTTGGTGACGGCATCGTACTGGAGTCTATTTCCGGCTACCGCAGCCACGACTATCAGCTAGGTATTTTTGAACGCAAGCGCGCGCGCGGGCTTAGTGTTGAAGACATTCTCGCCGTCAACGCCGCACCGGGCTTTTCCGAACATCATTCCGGGTTTGCGCTGGATATTGGCACGTTAGACGCGCCGCCTGCAGAAGAATCGTTTGAATCTACCCCTGCGTTTGCTTGGCTGTGCAAGCACGCAGAAGGCTTCGGCTTTCGCATGAGCTACCCGCGCAATAACCCGCATGGAATTATTTACGAGCCTTGGCACTGGCGGTTTGTTGACGCGGAACGCGGGCAATAAAAAACCTCGCCGTAGCGAGGTGGATACCGAATTATCGGTGAATTGGTCGGGGTAGCCGGATTTGAACCGACGACCACTTGTCCCCCAGACAAGTGCGCTACCAGGCTGCGCTATACCCCGAAGTGTGGCCCGGCATTATAGCCGATTCAATCGCGAAGATGCGCGGTTTTATCGGCGCAAAAGCTGTAAAACTTCTTCCAATTCAGCGCGCACTTGGCGGATGATCTGGTTGCTTAGCCCGGTTTCTTGCTTGGTGCTTTCATCTTCCAAGCGCAGCCGCGCGCCGCCGATGGTGTAGCCCTGTTCGTACAGCAGGCTGCGGATCTGGCGCACCACCAGCACGTCGTGGCGCTGGTAGTAACGGCGATTACCACGCCGCTTAGATGGCTCTAGGCAGGAAAACTCGGTCTCCCAGTAGCGCAGCACATGCGGCTTCACGTCGCAGAGTTCGCTCACTTCGCCAATGGTGAAGTAGCGCTTGGCCGGGATCGGCGGAAGTTCGCGGTTGCTGCCCGGATCAAGCATTGGCGGCTCCCGCGAAGGTTTCTACGCGCTCTTTCAGCTTCTGCCCGGGGCGGAAACTCACCACCGTGCGTGCGGTAATTGGAATCTCTTCACCGGTCTTCGGGTTGCGGCCCGGACGCGGGTTCTTGCGGCGCAGATCAAAGTTACCGAAACCAGACAATTTGATCTGCCGTCCTTGTTCAAGTGCCTGTCGCAGAGTATCGAAAAACGCGTCCACGAACTCTTTGGCCTCACGCTTATTGAGGCCAACCTCTTCGTACAATTTTTCGGCCATTTCAGCTTTGGTCAATGCCACACCAGCCCCCTGTTAGCGCCGAATCGTGATGGCATGCTGGTCCCCCAGCGCAGTCACGACCTTCGCTACAACGTCATCCACATCGGAATCTGTGAGAGTGCGCGATTCGTCTTGCAAAATCAAGCTGACGGCCAAACTTTTGCATCCCGTTTCCACGCCCTTACCGACATAACGATCAAATATATCGACCTGCTTCAGTAAGCTGCCTGCATGCGCCACAACGGTGGCACGCAGCGCGTCCCACTGCACCGTTTCTGGCACCACAAAGGCCAAGTCTCGGCGCACCGATGGATAGCGCGACAGCACCGACGCACGCGCTAGCGCGCGCTCCAGCAGTGCGTCTAATTCCAGTTCGAACGCATACACATCGAGATCAAGATCAAGCTGCTGCTGAAGACGCGGATGCAACTGCCCGATCCAACCGATGCATACACCGTTGCGATACACATCCGCGCTGCGGCCGGGGTGCGCGAACGGGCGCGCCGAGGCGCGATATTCCAACTGCGCACCAGACAGCGCGGCAAGGCTCTCTAAGTCACCCTTGATATCGTGGAAGTCGAGCTTACGTGCGCCCATTCCCCACTGCTCCGCACTGGCCTCACCACAGGCCACCGCCGCGATTTTGCGCGTCTCCTGCGGCGCATCGGCGGTTGCAGCAAATGTGCGCCCTAGCTCAAATAGCCGCACGCGCGGCTGCTGGCGCACTACATTGCGCGCCAGCGCTGCAACCAGCCCCGGTAGCAACTGTGTACGCATCACGCCAAGTTCTGCACTGAGTGGATTCGCCAGCGCTACGCCACCTTCTTGCAGCTGCCACTTCACCAACAGCCCCGCGTCGATGAAGGAGAAATTGATTGCTTCCAAATACTCCCGCGCCACTAGCTGGCGACGCACATCGTGCTCGCTGCTCCGGGTTTCGCTGGGGGAAACCAAACGCGTTGCGCCCCCCGGCAGCGTGGCCGGGATGGTGTCGTAACCGTGGATGCGCGCCACTTCTTCGATCAGGTCTTCTTCGATGGCTAGGTCAAAACGACGTGCCGGCGGTGTTACTTGCCAACCCGCTGCCGTCACTTCAACCGCAAGACCAAGCGCCGTCAGAATGCGCGTGACTTCAGCATCGTCTACCTGCGTGCCCAGCACCCGCGCAAGACGCGCGCGGCGCAGTGCCACCGGCTGCGGCCGCGGCAAATGTTCGGGTAACACGGCCTCTACCACTGGCCCAGGCTGCCCACCTGCAATCTGCAGAATCAGCTGCGTTGCGCGCTCCACCGCAATGCGTGGCAGCTCCGGGTCCACACCCCGCTCAAAACGATGTCCAGCATCGGTATGCAGCCCCAAACGGCGGCTGCGGCCAATGATGGCCGAGGGCGCAAAATGCGCCGCTTCCAGCATTACAGACTGGGTGGCATCGCTCACCTTGGTGTCGTTACCGCCCATGATGCCCGCCAGCCCCACCACGCGATCAGCGTCGGTGATGACGAGAAATTGTTCATCCAATTTGGCTTCATCGCCATTGAGCAGCAGCAGCGCCTCACCCGCGCGCGCATGACGCACGCCAACCGGCCCTTGCAACAGACCGCGGTCGTAGGCGTGCATCGGTTGGCCGAGTTCAAGCATCAAATACTGGGTGACGTCAACGAGGAAGCTCACCGGGCGCACGCCGCTGCGCAGCAGACGCTGCGCCATCCACAGCGGTGTGGCCACCTGCGCATTGACACCTTCAATCACACGCCCCACAAAACGCGGCGCATCGGCACCGGCGTTTAGTTCAACCGGTACGCTGCTAGATACTGTCGGCGCAACCGCCGTCGTATCCAACGGCTCAACTTCGCAGCCAGTTGCAGCGGCGACGTCAAACGCGATGCCGTGCACGCCGAAACAATCGGCGCGGTTAGGCGTGAGCTTCAGCTCAATGCTGGCATCGGGCAGCCCCAAATAATCCGCCAACGGCGTGCCCACCGGGGCATCGCTCGGCAGCTCCAGCAGGCCAGACGCATCAGCATCAATACCCAACTCTTTAGCCGAGCACAGCATCCCGTTGGAGTCCACACCACGCAGCTTCGCGGCTTTAATTTTGAAGTCGCCAAACTGCGCGCCCACCATGGCCAGCGGTGCAATCAGCCCAGCGCGCGCGTTCGGCGCGCCGCAGACGATTTGCAGCGGCGTCCCTAGCCCCGCGTCCACCTGACAAACTTGCAGCTTATCGGCCTGCGGGTGTTTTTCCGCAGACACAATTTTTGCCACCACCACATGGTCGAGCTGTTCGCCCAGCGGCGTGAGTTCTTCCACCTCTAAACCAATGGCGGTCAGGGTGGCCGACAGCGCATCGCGCGTGGCGTTTGTTTTAACGTGCTGACGCAACCAGTTTTCTGAAAATTTCATCGCAGCACCTTAGGCGAACTGGCGCAAGAAGCGCACATCGTTATCGAAGAAAGAGCGCAGATCATTCACGCCGTAGCGCAACATGGCGAAACGCTCAACGCCAAGGCCGAACGCAAAGCCGGTGTATTTTTCCGAATCAATGCCCACACTTTTCAGCACGTTCGGATGCACCATGCCGCAGCCCAATACCTCAAGCCAGCGCTGGCTGCCATCCGGTTGCTGCCACGCAATATCCACTTCCGCCGACGGCTCGGTGAAGGGGAAATAGCTGGGGCGGAAACGCATTTCAAAATCACGTTCGAAAAACGCGCGCACAAACTCCACCAGCGTGCCTTTGAGGTCGGCAAAGCTGGCATGTTCGTCCACAAGCAAGCCTTCCACCTGATGGAACATGGGCGTGTGGGTTTGGTCGGAATCGCTGCGATACACCTTGCCCGCAGCGATCATGCGCAGCGGTGGCTGCCCGCCCTTGGCCAGCAGGTCTTGCATATAGCGCACCTGCACGCCCGAGGTATGCGTGCGCAGCAGGCGGCCGTCGGGGAAGTAGAAGGTGTCGTGCATCGCCCGCGCAGGATGATGCGGCGGGAAATTCAATGCTTCGAAATTGTGCCAGTCGTCCTCGATCTCGGGGCCATCGGCCAGCTCGTAGCCAAGGCGACCAAAAATTTCGGTGATGCGCTCCAAGGTGCGGCTAACCGGGTGCACACCACCGCGCGCGGCATCGCGCCCCGGCAGGGTGACATCCACAGCTTCTTGCGCCAAGCGCGCTTCCAGTGCCGCCGATTCCAGCACGGTTTTGCGCGCCGTAAGCGCGGCGCCAATGGTATCGCGCACTTGGTTGATCGCCTCACCGGCCGCTTTCCGCGCCTCCGGCGGCAGCGCGCCCAGCGTTTTGAGCTGCGCGGTAATGCTGCCGCTTTTGCCTAGCAAAGAAACGCGCAATGCTTCCAGCGCATCAGGGGTAGATGCCGCCGCGATCTCGGCCTGCGCGTTTTGAGACAACGATTCGATAGTGGTCATGGGATTTCCCGGAGCCAAAAACAAACATGGGGAAGGACTTGCGCCCTTCCCCACGTCGTGGCGGCCATATGCCGCCGGATATTGCTTGCGTGTGGACTAGCAGCTTACGCTGCCAAAGCGCTCTTTGCCTTTTCGGTGAGCGCGGTAAAGCCCGCAGCGTCATGCACGGCGATGTCGGCCAGCACCTTGCGATCCAAGGTGATGCCAGCCTTCAGCAGGCCGTTGATGAAGCGGCTGTAGCTCAGGCCATTGGCGCGTGCAGCAGCGTTGATACGCGCAATCCACAGGGTGCGGTAATGACGCTTCTTCTGCTTACGACCGATATAGGCGTACTGCAGGGCCTTGGTAACGGCCTGCTTAGCGACGCGGAATACCTTGCGGCGGGCATTGTAGTAGCCCTTCGCCTGGCTGATGATTTTCTTGTGGCGGCGACGCGCCGTAACACCACGTTTAACTCGTGCCATGTCTTATCTCCTCACAAATACGGCAGCATGCGGTCCAAACGGCCCGCGTCTTCGGCACGAACGTGGTTCGTCTGCCGCAGGTTACGCTTACGCTTGGTCGCCTTCTTGGTGAGGATGTGGCTCTTGTTGGCGTGGCCGCACTTGTACTTGCCGGAAGCGGTCTTCCGGAAGCGCTTGGCCGCCGCCCGATTGGTCTTAATCTTGGGCATTGGGAATCCTTGCGAAATCTCAAACTAATCCAGGCGGCAACGTTGCCTTGCGGCGCGGTCACGCTTTCCATCCTGCCTGTATCGGTGGGTAAGCCCTGAATCCGGAACGGAAACGGGCAGGTCCTGTACAACAAACCGGCGAACCGGGCCCGCCATTATGCACGAGCCCGAAACGTCTGGCAAATCTTTGGGTATTACTTCTTCTTCGGCGCGATCATCATCACCATCTGCCGGCCTTCTAGGCGCGGACGCGATTCGATGAGGATGTCTTCACCAAGATCGGTTTCAATCCGAGTGGCCATTTCACGGCCCAACTCTTGGTGACTCATTTCACGGCCACGGAAGCGGATATTGACCTTAATCTTGTCGCCCTCGGCCAAGAACTCACGCATCTTGCGCAGCTTGATCTGGTAGTCACCTTCGTCCGTCACCGGGCGGAATTTGACTTCCTTAATTTCAACCTGCTTCTGCTTTTTCTTGGCTTCGTTGGCTTTTTTCTGCAGCTCAAACTTGAACTTGCCAAAGTCCATGATCTTGCAGACCGGCGGCTCGGCATTGGGCTGAATCTCAACGAGGTCGAGATCTTCCTCTTCTGCCATGCGCAGGGCTTCGTCGCGCGAAAGCACGCCGATCATTTCGCCATCGCTGCCAATAACGCGAACACGCGGCACACGAATTTCATGATTCCGGCGGTTCTGCTTGTTGTCGGTGGTACTGATTGTGGCAATCTCCAAAGGTGGGCCCGAATGGGCCAATGCGGCCACCACCGGGAAGGCGATGGCCGGGCTTAAGCGGAGCAGACAAAACCTCAGGCAGCCCCTTCTTCACGCAAACGTGAAATAAAGGCATCAACGGACATACTGCCGAGATCTTCCCCACTCCGCGTACGTACAGACAGCGTGCCGTTTTCTTTTTCGCGGTCCCCAACCACGAGCAGATACGGCACCCGCTGCAACGTATGCTCGCGGATTTTATAGCCGATCTTTTCGTTCCGCAAATCGGTGCTTACTCGGAAGCCTTGATTTGCAAGGTTTTTATGCACTTCCTGAACAAAATCAGCCTGCGCATCGGTGATATTCATCACTACCGCCTGCAGCGGTGACAGCCAAACCGGGAACTGCCCGGCGTGGTGCTCGATCAAAATACCGATAAAACGCTCCATCGAACCGACGATCGCACGATGCAGCATGACCGGGTGTTTGCGCTGGCTATTTTCATCCACATACTCCGCGCCCAAGCGGCCCGGCATCATGAAATCGACCTGCATCGTGCCCAGCTGCCAAGTGCGGCCAATCGCATCCTTGAGGTGATATTCAATCTTTGGACCGTAGAACGCGCCCTCGCCCGGAAGCTCTTCCCACTCCACACCAGAGGCGCGCAATGCGTTACGCAGCGCAGCTTCTGCCTTATCCCAAGTGGCATCATCACCCAAACGCGGCTCGGGGCGCAGCGCGATTTTGATTTGGATATCGGTGAAACCGAAATCCTCGTACACCTTCAGCGCCTGCTCGTGGAACGCGCGTACTTCCGATTCAATCTGGCCCTCGGTGCAGAAGATATGACCATCGTCTTGGGTGAAGCCACGCACACGCAAGATGCCATGCAGCGCGCCGGAGGGTTCGTTGCGATGGCAGGCACCGAACTCGCCATAGCGAATGGGCAAGTCGCGGTAGCTGTGCAGGCCTTGGTTGAACACCTGCACGTGGCCGGGGCAATTCATCGGCTTCACTGCATAGGTCCTTTTTTCGGACTCGGTGAAGAACATATTGTCTTTGTAGTTGTCCCAATGCCCGGACTTCTGCCACAGCGTCACGTCGAGAATCTGCGGGCAGCGCACTTCGCCGTAGCCGGTTTCACGGTACACGCGACGCATGTATTGCTCCACGACTTGCCACACCGACCAGCCCTTGGGGTGCCAAAAGATCAGGCCTGGACCTTCTTCCTGCAGGTGGAACAAGTCCTGCGCCTTGGCAATTTTGCGGTGGTCGCGTTTCTCGGCTTCCTCAATCTGATGCAGATAGGCCTTGAGGTCTTTATCGTTGAGCCAAGCGGTGCCGTAGATGCGGCTCAGCATTTGGTTATTGGAATCGCCGCGCCAATAGGCACCGGCCACCTTCATCAATTTGAACGCGCGCAGCTTGTCGGTACCCGGTACGTGCGGGCCACGGCAGAGGTCGGTGAATTCGCCCTGCGTGTAGAGCGACAATTCTTCATTGGAAGGAATCGACTCGATGATTTCCGCCTTATAGGCTTCACCAATGCCCTTGAAGAAGGCCACCGCGTCATCGCGCGATTTCACGCTACGGCTCAGCGGCAGCGCTTCTTTCACGATCTTCTGCATCTCCGCCTCAATAGCGGGCAGATCTTCCGGGGTGAACGGGCGCTCATAAGCGAAGTCGTAATAAAAACCGTTATCGATCACCGGGCCGATGGTGACCTGCGCACCGGGAAATAGGCGCTGCACGGCTTGCGCCAACAGGTGCGCGGTGGAGTGACGAAGCACGTCCAGCGCTTCCGGCGATTTATCGGTAATGATGGCCAGCGAAGCGTCGTGATCGATCAAGTAACTGGCGTCCACCAGTTTGTCATCCACTTTACCGGCGAGCGTCGCCTTGGCTAGGCCTGCACCAATGGAGGCCGCAATATCGGCCACCGTTACCGGGTGTTCAAACTGACGAACCGCGCCATCGGGGAGCGTAATCGAAATCATAAAAATACCTCAGGGCATAAACGAAAAAAGACGCCGAAGCGCCTATCGTTACCACAAAACAAAGGGTGCGAATGCGTCGGCAGAATTAGCTGTGGGCGCTTGTAGTGTTCATGTCGCACGCTCGACCGACGTTTCCGTGGGCCACCTTTCTCCGAGTTCGTTACCACGTAGTCTACTACGTGGTGGGCGGTACAGGGTTCGAACCTGTGACCCCTACCATGTCAAGGTAGTGCTCTACCGCTGAGCTAACCGCCCGCTATCCCCTTCTGCAGGGGCGCGAATTGTAGCGCGAGTTTTGGCGGCGTTACAAGTAGCCACTTTTGGCATGTAGCGATTTTTGAGCTACTTCGGCACTCTATGCACACTTGTCACAAGGGAAACCGTTATGCGCCTTCTTTCGTTTGCCTGCGCCGCTGCGCTGGGCGCGTTGTCGTTGGCCAGTTTTGCTGCAACGCCCACCGCGCCGGTCACCCACGTCCCCGGCAGTGAGGCCATTGTTAGCCACACGCTTGCTAATGGGCTGAAAATTATCGTTTGGCCTAACCACGCCATTCCCAGCGCCAACTACTATACCTTCTACAAAGTAGGCAGCCGCAATGAACGCCCCGGCATCACCGGGCTTGCGCACTTCTTCGAACATATGATGTTCAACGGCACCAGCAAGCGCGCACCGGGCGAGTTCGACCGCACCATGGAGGCCAGCGGCGGCAGCAATAACGCCAGCACCAGCAGCGACCTCACCATTTATACAGACTGGTTTCCGGCTAGCGCACTAGGCACTATTTTTGATCTCGAAGGCGACCGCATGGCCAACCTTGCCTTTGACCCCAAAGTGATCGAAAGCGAGCGCGAGGTGGTGTACAGCGAGCGCCGCTCCAGCGTGGATAACGACAACTTCGGCACACTGATGGAGCAGATGCAGGCAGCGGCTTATATCGCCCACCCGTACCACATCCCTACCATCGGCTGGCCCAGCGATATCGAGCACTGGACATCGGCCGACCTGAAGCAATTTTTCAAAACCTATTACGCGCCTAATAACGCCGTTTTAGTGATCGTGGGCGATGTAAACCCCGATGAAGTGTTTGCACTGGCTAACCGCCACCTTGCCCCGCTGGCCAAACAGCCCGCGCCCACACCGGTGACCACTGTTGAGCCAGAGCAATTAGGCGAGAGGCGGCTTGTGGTGGAGCGCGCCGATGCGCAGTCGCCAATTTTGGCCTACGCCTTTCATACTGGCCTAGGTGCTGGCAGCAAAAACCACCCTACACTTGAACTACTCAGTACGATCCTTGCTGAGGGCCAATCTTCGCGCCTGCATCAACGCTTAGTAGAACAAGAACAAGCTGCGGTATCTGCAGGCGCATTTGCCGAAGCCGGTTTTGACCCTGGCCTGCTTTGGGTGTACGCCATGCTGCCCCCGGGGGGTGACCTCGCGCAGGTAGAAGCCCTGCTTGATGATGAGTTAAGCAAAATTGCAACAGATGGTGTTAGCGCGGTCGAACTAGAAAAAGCGCGCAATCTGAAGCTTTCCGAATTTTGGCGCGGCATGTCCACGATCAACGGCAAAGCACAAGCGCTGGGCAGCGCCGAAGTGTTTGAAGGTGATTTTCGGAAAGCGTTTGACGTGCCAGCCGCGTTTAATGCTGTAACCGCTACAGACATACAAACACTGGCCAAAAAGATTTTGCGCAAGCAAAACCGCACAACAGGAAGCATTTTGCCCTCCGTGCAAACCGCCTCCAAGGAGACCACCCCATGAACCGCCTCGGCCTACTTATCGCGTTTTGCTGCATGTTTGCATTGGGTCGCGCTGGTGCTGCTGAAGTCAAACTTCCCGACTTTCAAACCATCACCCTTGATAACGGCGCCACACTGCTACTGACGCCGCGCAAAGACGTGCCGCTTATCGCCACCACCGTACTCGTGCGCGGCGGCAGCCTTGCCGACCCTGCGGGTAAAGAAGGGGTTGCCGAACTCACCGCAGGCATGCTGGAAAAAGGCGCTGGAGACCGCAATGCAGCCGCGTTTGCAGAAGCCGTCGATAATGCGGGCGGCAGCCTGTCACTTAGCAGCACAAGCGAAGCGGTTGTTGCAAACGCGCAGTTTCTATCCAAAGACAGCACGCTCATGCTGTCGCTGCTCTCCGATGCACTACAGCACCCACGCATGGACGCGGCCGAGTTCGACAAGTTGCGCAAAAATGCGATCGACAGCATCGCCACCGCCAAGGACTCTGACCCGCGCAGATTGGTCGGCACTTACGCCGACGCATGGCTGTTTCAGAACCATCCTTATGGCCGAGCCGAAAATGAGACCAGCCTTGCAAACATTACGCTGCAAGACCTGCAAGAGTTCCGCCGCCTACATATGGGCGGCAACCGCCTAATTATTTCAATTGCAGGCGACTTTGACAGTGCCGCCATTACGCACCAGGTGCAACAACTCTTTGGTCACTGGGCCGCGGCCACAGGCACCTTACCCACGGTGGAAGCCAAGCAGCCGGAAAAGGGGCGCCGTGTGCTGCTGGTGGATAAGCCCGGTGCTACGCAAACCTATTTCAGCCTGCTCAACGTTGGCACCACCCGTAGCGACCCCGCTCGCGCCGCGCAAAACCTCGTGCAAACCGCATTCGGCGGGCGCTTTACGTCCATGCTCAATACCGAGTTACGGGTAAAGTCTGGCCTCACCTATGGCGCCACATCGCGCATCAACCGCATGCGTCTTCCGGGTGATGTCAACCTAACCAGCTTCACCAAAACCGAAACCACGCAAGCGGCCATTGACCTTGCCATCGCCACACTCGATAAGCTCCACCAAACTGGCCTTGATGCGGCCACGCTGCAATCGGCCAAAAACTATATCGCCGGGCAGTTTCCGCCCAGTCTTGAAACCAGCGCACAGGTTGCCAGCTCTATCGCATGGCTCACCATGTTTGACGAACCACGCAGCAGCATCGATGGTTACTTAAGCAGTGTCGAAGCCGCCACGCCCGCGCAAGTGGCTGCAGCGCGCGCCATATACCCGCAGAGCAAAGACCTCGTGATTGTGGCCATTGGTGACGCCAGTGCTATCCGCCCAATCATGCAAAAGTACGGCCCGGTCACCGAAATCAAGCTTTCCGATCCGCGCTTTTCTCCTTAATTTTTCCCCACCCACATGACCTGTAGCACCTATTCACCTACCCGTATCGCGCTACAGTCGATTCTTACCCACTGCACCTGAAGAGTTCTCACCCGTGAAGACTTCGAAATACCTGCTGTTATCGCTTGCCATCTCCGCAGCACTGAGCGGCTGCCAAAAATCAGAAACTCCTGCCGCTGCGCAACCAGAGGCCACTGCCGTGAAATCCGAACTCCCGCCGCTTGCTGCGTTCAATGTGAACGACCTCGACACCAGCAAGAAGGTGTGCAACAACCTCGCCGACTTTGTGAACAGCAAATGGCTCGCCGCCAACCCTGTGCCTGCCGACAAGACCAGCTGGGGCAGCTTTGAAATGCTCGACGAGCGCGCCCAAGCCGCCAGCCACCTGCTGGCAGAGGCTGCAGCCAACAACAAAGCGGCCACCGGCATTGAAAAATTGGTGGGCGATATTTATGCCTCGGGCATGGACGAAGCCAAGGTCAATGCCGCGGGCATCGCACCGATCCAACCACAACTCGACGCCGTCAGCGCGCTCAAGACACCTGCGGATATTGCCCAGTATTTGCGCGACGAATTTGCTGCGGGTCGCGGTGACGTATTCAGCTTTGCCGCCGAAGCCGACTTCAAAAATTCCAGCCAAAAAATCGGTTATGCCTTCCAAGGCGGGCTCTCGCTACCGGAAAAATCGTATTACCTTGAAGACGGTCCGAGCGGCAAATACAAATCCATTCGTGAAGCGTTTGTTGCGCATATCATCAGGCAGCTGGAGAACGCTGGCGTAGCCGCCGACGCCGCCAGCCAGCAGGCCAAAGACGTGCTCGCATTCGAAACGCGCCTCGCCCAAGCCTCGCTGTCACCCATCGAACTGCGTGACCCTAACAACCAGTATCACTTCGTCAGCATGGCCGACGCCGATAAAGCATCGCCCAACTTCAGCTGGTCGGAATTCTTCAAGGCCAATGGTGTGAGTGCCGAGGGCTTCTCGCTGTCGCAGCCGAAATTCTTTGCCGAATTCAACGCTATGTTGACCGACGTCCCGGTGGCGCAGTGGCAGGCATATTTGCGCATTCGCGCGATCGACGAAGCCGCCCCGTTCTTGAGCGATAAACTCAACGACGAGCGCTTCGATTTTTATGCCCGCACCCTGCGTGGCCAAAAAGAACAGAAGCCGCGCTGGAAGCGCGTGCTAAACACGGTGGAAGGCAGCGCTGGCGAAGCCTTGGGGCAGATGTACGTGAAGGAAAACTTCCCCGCCGAATCCAAGGCACAAATGGAAACCTTGGTGAAGAACCTAAGCCAAGCGCTTAAGACGCGCATCGAAAACTTGGAATGGATGAGCGCTGAAACCAAGAAGAAGGCGATGGAAAAATGGGCGAGCTTCACGCCCAAGATCGGCTACCCCGATAAGTGGCGCAACTGGGACGGCCTTGTCACCAGCCGCGATAGCTACCTGAGCAACATCATGGCAGCTGCCAAGTTCAACCATGCCTTTGATATGGCCAAAATTGGCAAGCCGGTGGATCGCAGCGAATGGCAGATGACCCCACAAACGGTTAACGCCTATTACAACCCGCTGATGAATGAAATCGTCTTCCCCGCCGCCATCTTGCAGCCGCCGTTCTTTGACCCCAAGGCCGACCTAGCCCTGAACTACGGCGGCATCGGCGCGGTTATTGGCCACGAAATGCTGCACGGTTACGACGACCAAGGCAGCCAATTCGACGCTAAGGGCAATTTCAACAACTGGTGGACGCCTGCCGACATGGAAGGCTTCAAATCGCGCACGGCGCGTCTTGTGAAGCAATTCGACGACTACGTGGCCATTGATGGCTTACATGTAAAAGGCGAGCTGACACTGGGCGAAAACATCGCCGACCTTGGCGGCCTGAACGTCTCTTACGACGCTTACCAAAAAGCATTGAAAGACGCTGGCAAAAGTGGCGACGACAAGATCGATGGCTATACCGAAAACCAGCGTTTTTTCTTCAACTGGGCCACGGTGTGGCGCCGTAACTTCACCCCAGATGAACTCAAAGTGCGCCTGAACACCGACCCGCATGCACCGGCCAACTTCCGCGCCATCGGTGCACCCAGCAATATGCCCGCCTTCGCGCAGGCGTTTGGCTGCAAGGCAGGCGACGCAATGGTGCGCACTGACGATGCCCAAGTAGTGATCTGGTAACCCCTTGCCCAGCAAGTGTTTGACGAAGGCCCGGGCAACCGGGCTTTCGTTTTTTCAGCGCAGAGGTTCCCTGATTCCGGCTACGGGTGTATGTTCGCGCCTCTACCTGCGAAAAGGCACGCCATGGACATCCACGACATCGCCCTCAATCTGTTTGCGCAACTGGTGCACGCCAACGGTTCGCAGCCACTCAGCCCAGAAGCCCGCATCGAAATGGGGCGCGAGGCCTACCGCTTCGCCGAAGCGTATATCACCGCCAAGGACCTATATATTCGCGAACTCCCCGTGAGCGAGATCAGCCAAGGATACTAAGCCGCATGATTCGTTGGACGATTAGCTCTGCCGTGCTTGCACTTGCACTAACCGCCTGCAGCAGCGGGCCGGTGCGCCGCGTTTCCGAACCCACGGCCAGCATTCAACAGCTCACCGTGCGTGCCGACGGCCGCTGGGACGTTGAGTTGCGCCTGCAAAACTACAGCAGCATTCCCATGCAGTTCGACACCACAGCGCTTGAGCTTACCTTTGATAACGGCCCCGCTGCGCGGTTGGATATGAAGCCTGCGATGGAAGTGGGGCCTGAGTCAGCCGACGTGCACAGCGCCACCATTGAGCCCCTACCCGCCGGCCGTGCGCGTATCGCTTCGGCCCTAGCCGATGGGCGCGGGTTGACGTACACGCTCAGCGGCACGCTATCAGCCACCCCGCAAGACAAAAAACAGCGCAGTTGGGAGATCAAACGCGAGAGCGCGTTATCGCCAGTTCCGGGCATTCCGGGCGCCCTACGCTAAGCCCACTCGCGCCTAACCATACGCTGTAGTATGCTCAGGGTTTCAGCAGGCCGAAAACCGGTCTGCACGCACCGGGAACCCTTCGCATGAGCAGCTACAAAGCCCCCCTCGACGATCTGCGCTTCGCCCTTTACGACGTTCTTGGTGCGGAAGCACATTTTGAAAAACTCGGCTTTGCCGAGGTCAACCGCGAGCTTGCGGATGCTGTGCTGGACGAAGCCGCACGCTTTGCCGAAACCGTACTGGCCCCATTGAACCGAGTCGGCGATGAAGTGGGCTGCAAGTTCGACAAAGCCACCGGCGATGTCACCCCGCCGCCGGGCTTCAAAGAAGCCTTCGACCAGTTTGCCGAAGGTGGCTGGACGGGCCTCACCAACGACCCCGAGCACGGCGGCCAAGGCATGCCAGCACTCTTGGGCGGCGTGATGACCGAGCTGGTGGACGCGGGCAACCTCGCCTGGGGCAACTTCCCCATGCTTAGCCACGGCGCGGTAAAAGCACTGGAAACCTATGGCGAAGATTGGCAAAAGGAAGTATTCCTAAAGCCGCTGATCACCGGCCAGTGGACCGGCACCATGTGCCTCACCGAACCGCACTGCGGCACCGACCTTGGCCTGCTGAAAACCCGCGCCGAACCGCTGGCCGACGGCAAGTATTCAATCACGGGCACCAAGATTTTCATCACCGCCGGTGAGCACAACCTCGTACCCAACATCATCCACCTCGTGTTGGCGAAACTACCCGACGCCCCGCCCGGTGCGAAAGGGATTTCGTTGTTCGTCGTACCAAAATTCAAGGTGGAACGCGACGGCACCCAGCATGAGCGCAACGCCGTACGCTGCGGCGCGCTGGAACACAAAATGGGCATCCACGGCTCGGCAACATGCGTAATGAATTTCGACGGCGCCGAAGGCTATCTCGTCGGTGAGCCGCATAAAGGCCTGCAGGCGATGTTCGTGATGATGAACTCGGCCCGCCTTGGCGTGGGCGTGCAGGGTCTTGGCCTGTCTGAACGCGCCTATCAAAACGCCCTGCGCTATGCCCGCGAGCGCCTGCAGTCGCGCTCGCTTTCTGGCCCGAAGAACCCCGACAAGCCGGCCGATCCGCTGATCGTACAGCCGGATGTGCGGCGCATGCTGCTGTCGCAAAAATCGTTGATTGAAGCCGGCCGCTTGCTGAGCCTGCACTGCTACTCGTTGCTGGATGAAGCCGAACACGCCAGTGACGCCGCCGTTCGCGAACGCGCCCACACTTTGGTGAGCTTCCTTACGCCCATCAGCAAAGCCTGCCTCACCGAGTGGAGCATTGAGAACACCTACAACGCCCTGCAGTGCTTCGGCGGCCACGGCTACATCGCCGAACATGGCATGGAGCAATACGCCCGTGACGCCCGTATCACCACGCTGTATGAAGGCACCACCGGCATTCAGTCGCTGGATCTGATTGGCCGCAAGACGGCGGCTACGCAAGGTGCAGGGCTCAAGCTGTTCTTGGCCGAAATCGAAGCCTTCGTCAAACAGCACGAAGGCGAGGCCGCGCTGGCTGAGTTCATTGCGCCGCTGCGTGCTAAATGCAATGAATGGGGCAAACTCACCATCGACGTACTGACCCGCGCCGCCAGCAACCCCGAAGAACTGGGCGCAGCCAGCACCGACTATCTATTCTATTCCGGCTATGTCACGCTGGCCTACTGGTGGGCACGCAGCGTGGCCGCCGCTAACGCCTCCAGCAAGCCACAGGCGTTCAAAGACGCCAAACGCGACACCGCTCGCTTCTATTACGCCCGCATGCTGCCACGCACGCTCGGCCACAAGGCCGCGATTGAAGCCGGGGCTGACGCATTGATGGCCTTGCCCGATGCAGGGTTTGGCGCCATCTAAACCCCGCTCGATAGCGCGACGCGACAAACCGCCAAGGATGGCGTATAAACTGATTTCTCAATGGAGATCGATAGAGCCACTGGCGGCTTGCGCCTGCTGTGCCTAGACGCGCACGGCCGCCCATTGAATTGGATGGGCTGGCAGGCCGCCACCTGTCTTTACGCGCGCGACGCAGTGGCGTGGACCCTCGGCGACCCTTGCCTTACTGTGCACGGCGGGATCAACCGCGACAGCGGCACCCGTACCGTACTGGGCTTACATCCGATCATCGCCGCGCGTGGTCATGTGTCACCCGGTCATTTCGACCCCACGCCAGCGCTCACCAACACCGCACTGTTCGCCCGCGACCATGGCCTTTGTTTGTACTGCGGCCAAGCGTTTACCCGCAGTGCACTCACCCGCGACCACGTCCTGCCCGTATCCAAGGGCGGCCGTGATCTTTGGGAAAACGTGGTCACCGCCTGTTTCCACTGCAATTCGCGCAAGGGCAACCGCACCCCGCAGCAGGCCGACATGCCCCTGCTCGCCATCCCCTACCGTCCAAGCTGGGTGGAACATTTGATCTTGTCGAACCGTAATATCTTGGCCGACCAAATGGCCTTCCTGAAGGCCCAGCTACCACGCAAACGGGCCAACGATCTGTTTTTCAACTAGCCCTGAGGCGTTGACTCAGCGCACCTGCTTCGCAACACTGCGCGTAGGGGCAAGGGGAGCAGGATGACACTGACGCTGGGAATCACCGGAATGGATCGCGCGACCGAAGCGGCCGTGCAAGCGGCGTTCAAAGCGGCCAACGCCGAAACTGGGGACCGCTGGACGCTCACCTCTTCCACAGATGCGGATTACGTCGTCATCGACCTCGATAGCCTGTATGGCCCGATGAGCCTGCTCAAGCTGCATACGGCCGGCAAAAAAATCATCGGCCTCACCTCCGTGGAGCGCAGCCAAACCGAATACCGCCTGCAGCACCCGGTGAACGTCAACGACCTTGCCGTACTTTTGAGTGAAATCGCCACCGATGAAGCCGCGCCGCCCAGCACCGCAGCGCCGCAAATCGTTCACGCGGAAGAAGTAGAAGCGCCCGAACCGGAGTCGGAACCGGAGACGCCTCCAAACGTATCGCCCGCCGCCGCGCAGCACACCCTGTTCGAGTGGTTACAACAGGGGCTTCCGCAAGCGTACGCCCAGCTCCAGCGTGACGGGCTGCCGTCGCTACTGCTCGATTTCAACACCCATACTTGGCATGGATCTTCGGCCCTCAAACCGCTTGCACCTTGGTTTGAAGACAGTCTTACTGAAGAAGACTTCCAGCCACTCGATCACGCCACATGGGAGCGCCTCGCAGCATCGCTTGGCCCCGCCCAGCCGATGGCCCGCTTACTTTGGCTGGGCGGCCTGTTGTCCAAAGCCCCCACCAGCGGCCACTATGTAATGACGAAATGGCCGCAGACCGAGCGCGAGTTTCCCAAGCACTTCCGTATTGCCACGGCGATGATGAAAGGCCCGGCTACCGTGGCCGCCATTGCCGAAGCCAGCGCGGTGCCTGAAGAGGAAGTGGCCGACTGCATCAATGCCAATTTAGCCACGCAGCACGCCGAGCACGTACCCGACGCGCCAGCGCCCGCCCCTTTGCAAGCACAAAAGCACACGGGTTTGTTTGGCCGCCTGCGCAGCCATTGAGCCTAGATTTACCCAATCCGCTTACAACTCCGCGTAACATTACCCGGTTCACTTCTGGAGACTGCCGTGACCCTGCGCCTCGCCCCTCTCGCCTGTGCCGTACTCTTGCTTTCTGCCTGCGGCGGAAAACCTGCTGCCGACGCTACCGCCCCGCAGGGCCCGGAAGACAAAGTCTTAAACGTCTATAACTGGTCCGACTACGTGGCCGAAGACACCATCGAAAACTTTGAGAAAGCCACCGGCATCAAGGTGAATTACGATGTGTATTCTGAAAACGAAACCCTAGAAACCAAGCTCACCGCGGGCAGCAGCGGCTACGACGTGGTGTTTCCGTCGGCGCGCCCATTCGCCCAGCGCCAGGTGAAGGCAGGGCTGTACCTCGCACTTGATAAGGCAAAACTGCCCAATATTTCGCATCTTGACCCCAGCATTTTGAAGGGCTTGGCCGATATTGACCCAAACAATGCGCACGTATTGCCCTATATGTGGGGCACCACCGGCCTTGGCATCAATGTCGATAAGGTGAAAGCCGCGCTGGGCGACAATGCGCCGATTGATTCGTGGGATCTACTGTTTAACCCGGCCAACGCCGCCAAACTGGAAAAATGCGGCATCAGCGTACTCGATGACGACCAAGAAGCCTTCGGTGCGGCGCTGATTTGGAAAGGACAAAACCCCAATGCCGGTGCCGCGAACGAGATCGACACCGTCAAGCAAATCTACGGTGCGATTCGCCCGTATATCCGCACCTTCAATAATGCCGAGTACAAAGACGCACTCGCCAATGGCGACGCCTGCGTGGTGATGGGCTATTCGGGTGACATTCTCGGCGCGGCCGACGCGGCTGCCGACGCGGCAGAAGCCAGCGGCAAGCCCGCGCCGGATATTCGCTACGTGATCCCCAAGGAAGGCGCGATCCGCTGGGTCGATGTGATGGCCATTCCCAAAGACGCCAAGCACCCGAACAACGCTCTTGCCTTCATCAACTATATTCTTGACCCGAAAACCGCCGCCGAAATTACCGATGCGGTGGGCTATGCCAACCCGAATAAAGACGCAACCACGCTCATCGAACCGGACATTGCCAACACCCCCGGCATTTATCCGCCGGAGGCCGTGAAAGCCAAACTGGTGGACCCCACCACGCTGCCCGATACCGTGCAGCGCCAGCGCGTGCGCGCATGGACGGCCATCAAGAGCGGTCACTGAGGCAATGGCGCTAGCGAACCGCTCCGCTCCGCCGCTGGAACCTTGGAAAGATCCAGCGGCGCAGCCGTTTTTGCGCGTTGAAAACGTCACTAAGACGTTTGGCAAACTTTATGCCTGCGACGATATTTCGCTGGACGTGTACCGAGGCGAATTTTTTGCACTGCTCGGTGGTTCAGGCTCGGGCAAGAGCACCCTGCTACGCATCCTTGCGGGCTTAGAAACACCAGATCGCGGGCGCATTTTGATCGACGGCGTGGACGTCACCCACCTGCCGCCTTACCAGCGCCCGGTGAATATGATGTTCCAAAGCTACGCGCTGTTTCCGCATATGACCGTAGCGCAGAACATCGCGTTTGGCCTAAAGCAAGACGGCATGCCCAGCGGTGAAATCAAAGACCGCGTGCAGCAGATGCTTGAACTTGTGCAGATGCCGCAGCTGGGCAACCGCAAGCCCGACCAACTCTCCGGTGGCCAGCGCCAGCGCGTGGCACTGGCGCGAGCACTGGCTAAACAGCCCAAGCTATTACTGCTCGACGAGCCGCTGGGCGCACTCGATAAGCGCCTGCGCGAGCGCACTCAGTTTGAACTGGTGAACATTCAAGAGCGTGTTGGCACCACCTTCGTGATGGTCACCCACGACCAAGAAGAAGCCATGACCATGTCCAGCCGCATCGCGGTGATGGACACCGGACGTATCGTGCAAGTGTCCACACCTGCGGCGCTGTACGAATACCCCTCCACACGCTTTGTGGCTGAGTTCATCGGCGGCATCAACCTATTTGAAGGCCGTGTACTCGACCACGACGCCAGCCAACGCCGCGTGCGCATCGCCTGCGATGCCGTGGATGGTGGGGCGCTGCTGGCACGCCACGCCGACCCAATTCCAGAAGGCACCGCCGTGAGCGTAGCGGTGCGCCCCGAGAAAATCGACGTACACGAATCGCGCCCCGAAGCCGATAACGTGGCCATCGGCAAAGTGCGTGACATCGCCTATCTCGGTGACGTATCGATCTACCATGTAGAAACCGAATCAGGCGCGATCGTACGCGTGCAAGAAACCCATGTGGAACGCAGCTCCGAGCCACACTACGACTGGGGCGAAACGCTGTGGCTGAGCTGGCCCGCCAGCGGCGCGGTGGTACTCACCGCATGACGCAGGTGCACGGCAACACCGGCTGGAGTGGGCTTTGGGCCGACGTGGTGCACAACCTGTTCGGCTGGTTTCGCGCCGTTGGTCGTGAGTTTCGCACCCGTCGTGGGCGTTTTTTCACCACCATGTTGCCAATGCTGTGGCTACTGCTGTTTTTCGCAGTGCCATTTCTCATTGTTCTAAAAATCAGTTTTGCTGAAGCGGTGTTTGGGCAGTCGCCGCCCTATACCGCGTTGATCGAACGCAGCGCCGACGGTGCTGCCAGCCTGCGCCTGCACGTCAGCAGCTACCTACTTTTGCTGCAAGATCCGCTCTACGTGGCCGCGTATTTGAAGTCGCTGCTGTTTGCGGGTGTTTCAACCCTATTTTGCTTGCTGCTGGGCTACCCAATTGCCTACGGCATCGCGCGGGCACGCCCGGTCTGGCGCATGCTGCTGCTGGTGCTGGTGATCCTGCCCTTTTGGACCAGTTCGCTGCTGCGCACCTACGCCATGATCGGCATGCTCAAGGCCAATGGTGTACTCACCAGTGCGCTCGCTGCACTGGGTCTCGTTGCGCCTGGCACTGCCATTTTGCATACCGACTTAGCCGTGTATATCGGCATCGTGTACAACTATTTGCCGTTCATGATCCTGCCCCTCACCGCTACCTTGATGCGGCTGGATTTTGGCCTCTTAGAAGCCGCCACCGACCTTGGCGCAAAGCCTTGGCAAGCCTTCCTGCGTATTACCGTGCCACTGTCGATGCCGGGGATTATCGCGGGTGCGCTTTTGGTCTTCATTCCCGCTGTAGGCGAGTTTGTCATCCCCGATATCCTCGGCGGCCCTGACGCTCTCACCATTGGCCGCGTGCTGTGGACCGAATTTTTCACCAACCGCGATTGGCCGCTGGCGTCTGCTGTGGCGGTGGCCATGCTGCTGCTTTTAGTCATTCCCACCCTGCTGTTTGAATACGTTGAAAACCGCCGCGAGCGTCAGGAGAGCGGCGCATGAAGCAGCGCAACTGGGGGCTTTGGCTGGCGATGGCAGTGGGCTACGCCCTGCTCTACATCCCGATCATTTCGATGGTCGTGTACTCCTTCAGCGCCTCGCGTATGGCCACGGTCTGGGCTGGGTTTTCCACCCGCTGGTATGTCGCGCTGTTTTCGAACGAACAGATTATGCAGGCCCTGCTGCGCAGCTTGACCATTGCCGCCGTGGCCGCCAGTGCCGCCACCGTTCTCGGCACCGCATGTGGGCTGGCGCTTTCAAGGTTTGGCCGCTTTCCCGGGCGCGGCCTGCTAAGCCTGATGAACTCCGCCCCCATGGTGATGCCCGACGTGATGCTGGGGCTGTCCTCGCTGCTGCTGTTTGTCACCTTGCAGCAGGCGCTTGGTTGGCCCGAACGCGGCATGACCACGATCATGATCGCGCACATCACCCTGACCACTTGCTACGTCACCGTGGTGGTGCGCTCGCGCATGGCCTCGCTGGACGACAGCCTTGAAGAAGCAGCGATGGATCTCGGTGCAAAACCGTGGCGGGTATTCTTCCAAATTACACTACCGCTTATCGCCCCCGCCCTACTCGCCGGCTGGTTATTGGCCTTTACCCTTTCTCTCGATGACTTGGTCATTGCCAGCTTCACCTCCGGCCCCGGCGCCAGCACCCTACCCATGCTGATCTATTCCAAGGTCAAACTGGGTGTCACGCCGGAAATTAACGCACTGGCCACGCTGATCGTGACCGTTGTCGGTGCAGGCGTGGTGGTAGCCGGTATCTTGATGCACCGCCGAGAGAAGAACGCAACGCTTTAGATCTGACCTTTAGAGCCGGCGCTCTAGCTAATCGCACTTCAGATTTCACCCCAGCATTTGGCCGAGGTCACAATTCCCAAAACCAAACGCCCGCGTATGTTTACTTGAATACCGTTTTTTGCGCATACTGCAAGGAATTTAATTTTCCCCACGGTTTCTTGCGTAATGCGAACGGAACTCGAATCAACGCTGTTGCATTGTCGCAACCTACCCTCGCCGCCCGGTGTGGCGCTGCAAATCATCTCGCTTGCGCAAGATCCAAACGCCACCTTGGGCGCCGCTGCACAGATCATCAACCTCGATCCTGCGCTCAGCGCGCGCCTGCTGCGCCTCGCCAATTCCCCCTTATACGCCACGCGGCGGCGGGTGGAGTCGCTGTCTCAAGCCATGGCGATGTTGGGGCTAAATGCCACGCTGAGCTTGGCGCTGGGGTTCTCGCTGATTCAAGGGTTGCGCAGCGCCAACAGCGCCGCAAAATTGCAAGAACACATCTGGCAGCGCAGCGTGCTATCCGCACTCGCCGCGCGCCTAATGGGCCAGCAATTAGGCTTAAAGCGCCCCGAAGCCCTAATGCTCGCAGGTTTGCTGCAAGACATCGGCCGCCTTGCACTGCTGCAAGCCATTCCGGATGAATATGCAGCACTGTCTGAGAAAGCCGAAGGCGAAGCGCATCTCACCCAGTTGGAAGAAAGCGAGCTTGGCTCCAACCACGCCACCGTAGGCGCTTGGCTGGCACGCCGCTGGCGCCTGCCGGATTATTTGATCGAGGCAACGGACAAGAGCGAAGACGAGCAATGCTCAGAAGACAGCTTCTACCGCTGCATCCAAGCCTCAGGTGCAATCGCTGACCTATGGCTGGCCACTGCAGAAACGGCCGATGCAGCGCGCGAACGTGCGCTGGAAAAAATGGGTCTCGACGCCCCCCTGCTCGATGTTTTGTTGCCCATGATCGCCGCTGCTCTGCCGGAAGTCAGCGCAACGTTTGATATTCAAGTCACCCACCCAGCACACTTGCAGGCATTGTCTGAAGAAGCGCGCGAACTGTTGATTTTGCGCAACCTGCAGCAGGTACAAGACGCCCAGCACGCGCGCCAACTGGCGCAGTCGGCGGAAGACCGTCTGAAGCTGCTCTCCGAGCAGTCGCGGCGCGACCCGCTTACCGGCGTGTTTAACCGCCGCCATATGGATGAAGTGCTGGAGCGTGAGTTCAATAGCAACACCAGCACCGCACTCACCGTGGCCCTGCTGGATTTGGATAATTTCAAACACATCAACGATCGCTACGGCCACCTGATTGGTGACCAAGTCCTGCGCCAGTTTGCCCAAATCGTTCTGCGCACCCTGCGCACCACCGATGTCGTGGCCCGTTATGGCGGTGAAGAGTTCTTACTGGTTTTGAACTACGCCGACAAAGCCTCATCA
Organism: Thermomonas sp.; assembly: GCF_019104945.1. GTDB lineage: Bacteria > Pseudomonadota > Gammaproteobacteria > Xanthomonadales > Xanthomonadaceae > Thermomonas. The sequence continues at coordinate 82,398 of NZ_JAHRWW010000001.1, forward strand.
CTGCAGGTGCTCCAGCGCCTAATGAATGAGGTAAGCAAAACACCGATGGCGCTGGTGGATAACCAGCCTGTCTTCATCACCTTTTCTGCAGGCTTTGCCAGTGCCGATGGCGCTGACGGGCGCTTCACCAGCGTTGAAGCCCTGCTGCAAGCCGCAGACGATGCGCTGTATCGTTCTAAGCGCGAAGGCCGCAACCAGATCCACTCTGACGAGGCTTAACGTAAAGCACAATAAGCGGGCGCTTCATGCCATGCGCCCTGCATATTTTCGTTAAACTTTAACAACCTTCTCAATCTGAGCTCACCATGCCCAATCTTGCTTATCGCCGCGTCCTGCTCAAACTGTCCGGCGAGGCATTGATGGGGGATGAAGATTACGGGATCGACCCAAAAGTACTGACCCGGCTCGCCGAAGAAGTGATCGAAGCCAGCGACGCCGGTGCTGAAATTGCACTGGTGATCGGCGGCGGCAATATCTTCCGTGGCGCCGGCCTTGCCGCAGGCGGTATGGACCGCGTTACCGGCGACCATATGGGCATGTTGGCCACGGTCATCAACGCACTGGCCATGCAGGACGCCTTGGAAAAGCTCGGCGGCAAGGCCCGTGTGATGAGTGCGCTCAAAATCAACGATGTCTGCGAAGACTATATTCGCCGCCGCGCCATTCGCCATTTGGAAAAGCGCCGCTTGGTGATTTTTGCTGCAGGCACCGGCAATCCGTTCTTCACCACCGACTCGGGTGCGGCGCTGCGCGCGATTGAAATTGGCGCAGACCTGTTACTGAAAGCCACCAAGGTGGACGGTGTGTATGACAAAGACCCGAAGAAGTTTGACGACGCGGTGAAGATCGACACGCTGTATTACGACGAAGTCATCGCCCGCAACCTGCAGGTAATGGATACCGCCGCGTTTGCACTCTGCCGCGACGCCGCGCTGCCACTGCGTATTTTCGACATGGCCCAGCCCGGCGTGCTGCTGCGCCTGCTGCAGGGTGAGTCGATTGGCACCTTGGTGCGCACCCGCCCCTGATCCTGCTCCTGAACTCCAATTCTGCGGCAAAAAGCGCTCAAGATTGCGCCTAAGCTGTTTATAATCGCTGGTTTACGAAAACAACTTCGGAGCCGCCTCCATGCTAAATGAAATCAAAAAAGACGCTCAGGCCCGTATGGCTAAGAGCATCGAGGCGCTGCGCCATAATTTGGTGAAAGTGCGCACAGGCCGCGCCAATACGGGGCTTGTCGATAGCATCAAGGTGAATTACTACGGTTCGGACATGCCGCTTTCGCAGGTGGCCAGCGTCGCCGTTGGTGATGCCCGCTCGCTGGTCATCACCCCGTGGGAAAAGCAAATGGTAGGCGCGGTGGAAAAGGCGATCCTCGCCTCAGATCTGGGCCTAACCCCCAATACGGCCGGCACCACCATTCGTTTGAATATCCCCGCACTCACCGAAGAGCGCCGCCGCGACCTCACCAAGGTCGTACACGGTGAAGGGGAAGACGCCAAAGTAGCCGTGCGCAATGTACGCCGCGACGCCAATCAGCAGGTGAAAGAGCTGCTGAAAGAAAAGCAGATTTCGGAAGACGAAAGCGCGCGCACCGAGGCAGAAATCCAAAAAATTACCGACTCCGCCATTAAAGATGTCGATGAAGTCGTGAAAGCCAAAGAAGCCGAGCTGATGTCGGTTTGACCGGCACGCACCGGAACGCCATGAAGGCACCACCGGAACCCGCAATTCCGCAGCACATTGCCATCATCATGGATGGCAATGGCCGTTGGGCACAGCAGCGCCACCGCCCGCGCTTGATCGGCCACCGTGCAGGCGCACAGGCGGTTAAGCGTAGCGTTGAATTCTGCATGCAGCAGGGCGTTCAAGCGCTCACACTGTTTGCATTTTCTAGCGAAAACTGGAACCGCCCGAAAGAAGAAGTAAGCGGACTGATGAAGCTCTTTCTCGGTGCGCTCGAGCGCGAAGTGGATGAGCTGCATCGCTTGGGTGCGCGGCTGCGCTTTATTGGTGAACGTGTGCGTTTTGACGACGCGCTGCTGGCACGCATGCAGGCCGCCGAAACGCTAACCGCAGGCAATACGCGGCTGCACCTGTCTATTGCCACCAGCTACGGTGGCCGCCAAGACATTACGCAAGCCGCACGCGCATTGGCGCTGGAAGTTGCGGCAGGGCGCTTGCTGCCTGAGCAGATCAATGAAGAGACGATGGCCGCGCAAATGGCGCTGTCCGACCTTCCCGCCCCCGATTTATTCATCCGTACCGGTGGCGAGCTGCGCATCAGTAATTTTTTGCTTTGGCAGATGGCCTATACCGAACTCTGGTTCACCGATACGCTATGGCCCGACGTGGACGCCGCGCTCTTGCAGCAGGCGCTCAACGATTTTTCCAATCGCGAGCGCCGCTTCGGCCTCACCAGCGCTCAAATTCAACACTCCTCTAACGGAGGCAAGCCATGACCAAAACCCGTGTACTGGCAGCGCTTGTAATGGGGCCTGTGGCCATTGGCGCCGTGCTACTGCTCCCCACCGGCTGGCTGATGCTGCTTGCCGCGCTGCTGTTTTTAGTGGCGCAGTGGGAATGGCTCAAACTTGTTGGCATTGAAGACACGCTCGCACGCACTGTGCTGCTTACCTGCAACCTCGGGCTGATGGTTGCGCTGACTTGGGGCTCGCGCAGTACCCACGTCACCGCGCTGCCACTGTTTCAGATCACAATTATGGTGGGTGTGGTGTGGTGGCTGCTGGCCCTGCTCTGGCTTCGCCATTACGATTTTTGCGCAGACAACGGCAGCCGTTCGCGCATTTTCAAACTGATTGCAGGCACCGCCGCCGTTGTTCCCGCGTGGTGCGCGCTGGCCGTGATCCACCACCAGCCCAACGGCTCGCGTTGGCTGCTGCTGGCACTGCTACTCATTTGGGCGGCCGATAGCGGCGCTTATTTTGCTGGTCGCCGGTTTGGCAGCACATGGTTCAACGGCCGCAAGCTGGCACCGCGCATCAGCCCGAATAAAACACTGGCTGGTGTCGCAGGCGGCGTTGCGCTGGCACTGCTGGTGGCCATCATCGGCGCGCTACTGATTGGGGCCAAAGCCGCCCAACTTCCGGCCATTGCCGTTGTTGCAACACTGACCGTTGTATTCTCGATTGCAGGTGATTTATTCGAAAGCCTGCTCAAGCGCCATGCTAACGTGAAAGACTCCGGCACCCTGATTCCCGGCCACGGTGGCGCGCTGGACCGTTTAGACAGCGTGCTGGCGGCGCTTCCGGTATTTGCCTTGGGCAAGGTCTGGTTAGGGTTTTAGACGATGCAGCGGATTGCGGTTCTCGGGGCCACCGGCTCAATTGGCACTTCGGCGCTGGATGTCATCGCACGGCATCCAGACACGCTGCGTGCCAGCGTGCTCAGCGCGGGCAGCAAGGTCGATGCGCTCATAGAACTGTGTAAAACCCACGCGCCAGACCACGCTGTGATTGCCGACGCAAACGGCTACGCGGCCTTACGTGACGGCCTGCGTGCCGCCAATCTTCGTACCCAAGCCCATGCGGGGGCCGAAGCGATTGAACAGCTGGCCGCATCAAGCGCCTGCGATAGCGTTGTCGCGGCAATTGTAGGCGCCGCGGGCCTGCCCTCGACGCTTGCTGCTGCGCGTGCGGGCAAGCGCCTGCTGCTGGCCAATAAAGAATCGCTTGTACTCGCGGGCGAGCTGCTGATGCATGAGGCGCACGCCCACGGCGCCAGCATCATTCCTATTGACAGCGAACATAACGCGATCTTCCAGTGCCTTGCCGACGGCAACCCGCCTGCGCGCATCACGCTTACCGCCTCGGGCGGGCCGTTTCGTGGCTGGTCGCGCAGTGCGCTGGCGGCGGTGACACCTGCGCAAGCAGTGGCCCACCCAAAATGGTCGATGGGCCCGAAAATCTCGGTAGATTCCGCCACCCTGATGAATAAGGGGTTAGAGGTCATCGAGGCCCACCACTTGTTCAGCATGCCGGGCGAGCAGATTCGCGTCTTGGTACACCCGCAGTCGCTGGTGCATTCCATGGTCGATTTCATCGACGGCAGCACGCTTGCACAGCTCGGTCTGCCCGATATGCGCACGGCGCTCGCCATTGGGTTTGCCTGGCCCAAGCGCATCTCTTCGGGCGTTGCCGCATTAGACCTGCTCAGCCAAGGTGGCCGCTTAGATTTTGAACCGCCCGATCTCGACGCATTCCCCTGCTTGGCGTTGGCGTTTTCTGCGCTGCGTAGCGGCGGCACGGCACCGGCCATGCTCAATGCAGCAAACGAAGAAGCAGTTTCGGCCTTCCTACAAGGCCGCATCGGCTTTTTGGACATTCCTGCCACGGTGGCAGCCGTACTCACCGCCTTGCCCAGCCAGCCTGCGGATTCACTTGACACCCTCCTCGCTGCAGACGCGCAAGCGCGCCAGTTAGCGCATCAACACCTCGCAAGGATTGCGGCATGAGCGCGTTTTTCAGTTCTATCTGGTGGCTGGTCGTTGCACTGGGTGTACTTGTCACTTTTCACGAGTTTGGCCACTTCTGGGTGGCACGTCGCTGCGGCGTCAAAGTGCTGCGCTTCTCGGTGGGGTTCGGTAAGGCACTGTGGAAACGGCGCGCCAAAGACGGTACCGAGTATGTGATCGCGGCGATCCCATTGGGCGGCTACGTCAAGATGCTGGACGAGCGCGAGGGCGATGTGCCTGAACACCAGTTGCACATGGCCTTCAACCGCAAACCTGTGTTGCAGCGCATCGCCATTGTCGCCGCTGGCCCGCTGGCGAACCTTTTGCTGGCCTTTATGCTGTTATGGGCCATGTTTGTCATTGGCCGCCCCGACTACGCCTCGGTGGTGGGCACGGCCACCGGCATTGCCGCGCAGGCCGACCTCCACCCTAGGGACCGTGTACTTGCCGTGGGCAACCGCGCCACCCCTACCTGGAGCGAGCTGGGCATGGCGCTGTCGGTGGCGGCGCTCGACCGCCAGCCGGTGTCCTTGCAAATCAAACGGCCGAACGGTAGTGAAATTACCCGGACATTACCGTTACAAAAGCTTCCCGAACAACTCGACGAGCTGCGCGCACTCGGCCAAATTGGCCTAATTCCCCGGCATATGCTGGTGCCACCGCTGGTGGGCAGCGTGCGCGAAGGCACCCCCGCTTGGGGCAAGCTCGCCGAGGGCGACCGCATTACCGCGATCGACGCCAGCCCGGTCAGTAGTTTTGAAGATATTGCCCCGCTGGTGGCCGCCCTCGGCGAACGCGGCGGTCCCGGCATGGTAGAAGTTGAGCGCGACGGCGAGCGTCTTGCCGTAGAGCTCACCCCCGAACAGCTACCCGCAGGTGACGGCAAGCCGCCGCATTGGATCCTTGGCGTGGCCGCAGCCGCCCCCACTCCGGTGCCGCACGATGCCATGTTGCGGTTTGGCCCGGCGGCAGCCATTCCTGCCGCGCTGCGCGAAACACGCTACCAAAGTAAGCAGTTGGTGGACATGCTAAAGCGCGCCTTCAGCGGCCGGGTGTCGGTTGAAAACACCGTTTCTGGCCCTGTTACTATCGCGCGGGCGGCTAACGCCTTCGCCGAACGTGGCCCAGCGTGGTTTTTGAACTTTCTGGCCCTGCTGTCGGTCAGTTTGGCCTTAATTAACCTATTACCGATCCCCGTCTTGGACGGGGGCCACCTACTGTATTACCTTATCGAGCTGGTCATCCGTCGCCCAGTCAGCGAACAGGTCATGGCCGTGGGTCAATATATCGGTTTGGCAATTATTGCCGGACTGATGGGTTTGGCCTTTTACAATGACATCATTCATTTGATGTCGTAACCCCCTATCAGGATGTCTCGAATGACCCGACCTATGTCCCGCCGTCTGTTGACCCTCGCCCTGATGTCAGCGCTTGCGCTGCCAGCTTGGGCACAGGCGACGTTCACTCCTTTCACGGTCAGCGACATCCGCATCGACGGCTTGCAGCGCATTGGTGCCGGTACGGTGTTCACCTATTTGCCGGTTGAGCGCGGCGATACGCTGGATCAAGGCAAGGCCGCCGAAGCACTGCGTGCGCTGTATAAAACTGGTTTTTTTGAAGACGTTCGCCTTGACCACCAAGGCGGCATCTTGGTGATTTCCGTCACCGAGCGTCCGTCGATCAACAAGCTCACCCTTTCGGGCAATAAAGACCTAAAAACCGAAGACCTCACCAAGGGTTTGAAAGACATTGGTCTGGCCGAGGGCGAAACCTATAACCCGCTGAACCTTGATCGCGTCACCCAAGAACTGACCCGCCAGTACAACAACCGCGGCAAGTACAGCGTGACCATCTCGCCCAGCGTGGAGCGGCTCGACCGCAACCGCGTCAACCTGACCCTCACCATCAAAGAGGGCAAGGCCGCCAAGATCCAGCACATCAACCTGATTGGTAACGATAGTTTTGCCGAAGAAGACATCACCAAGGGTTGGGAGTCGCATACCCACAACTGGATGAGCTGGTACAAGCGCGACGATCAATACTCACGCGAAAAACTTTCGGGCGATATTGAAAAGCTCAACTCGTGGTACCTCGACCGCGGCTATGTGGATTTCAATATGGATTCCACCCAAGTCGCGATCAGTGGCGACCGCAAAAATATGTACATCACCGCGGGCATCACCGAAGGCGAGGTCTATAACTTTGCAGAAGTAACCGTATCCGGTGACACGGTGCTGCCGAAGGAAGAGATCGAAACCATCGTTTCGTTTATTCGCCCCGGCAATACCTTCTCGCGCGGGCTGCTAGAAATGGCCGGCAACGCCATCACGGCACGGCTATCGAACATTGGCTACGCGTTTGCGCGGGTCAACCCGGTGCCGGAGATCGACCGCGACAAGCGCACCGTCGCCATCAACTTCCAAGTACAGCCCGGCCCGCGTGTCAACGTGCGGCGCATCGTCTTCAAGGGCAATACCCGCACCGCCGACCCGGTACTGCGTCGCGAAATGCGTCAGTTTGAAGGTAGCTGGTACTCGCAGGCCGCGATTGATCGCGGCAAGGTGCGCTTGGATCGCCTCGGCTATTTTGAAACCGTAGAGGTGGATAACCAACCAGTGGCCGGGACCGATGACCAAGTGGATGTGGTCTATACCGTGAAAGAAACCAACTCCGGCAGTATCTCTGCGGGTATTGGTTATTCGCAGCTTTCGGGCCTCAACCTATCGCTGCAGCTCACTGAAAATAACTTCCTCGGCACCGGCAACCGCGTGTCCACCGCGATTTCGCGCAGCGTGTATCAAAAGCGCTACGACTTCTCGTTCGTCAACCCCTACTTCACCGACGAGGGCATGTCGCTGGGCTATAACCTGTGGTGGCGCGAATTCGATTATTCGAACTTCAACGTAGCGCAATACTCCACCAATAGCGGCGCGTTCCAAGTCATCATGGGTCTGCCACTCAGCGAGAGCGATTCAATCTCGTTCATGCTCGGCATCGATACCAATGAAATCCTTGCCTATGCGGGCTCCACCCCGCAGCCGATGGTGGACTACGTCGACGCGATCGGCCAGCGCACCTTCCACTCCTCACGCGCACAAATTGGCTGGGGGCGCGACACCCGTAATAACTACTTCACCCCAGTGGTGGGCAGCACGCAGAACCTGTCTGCAGAAATCACCCTACCCACGTCCACCGTGCAGTATTTCAAACTGCAATACGAAGCCTCGAAGTACTGGCCGCTGAGCTCTATGTTGGTGCTGCGTACCGGCCTAAGCCTTGGTTATGGTGATTCTTACGGAAAAGAATTCACCCGCAACCTCTGCTTCACTCCCCCCACACTCACCGACACCAATGGTGATGGCACACCAGACACCTACGTCCCAGGCCCTGCCCCCAGCAGCCCATGCCTGCCCACGTCCGCAGATTACAAGAAGACCGTGCACGCCCGTGGCCTGCCCTTCTTCGAAAACTTCTACGCGGGTGGCATCTCGTCCAGCGGCCGCGTGCGCGGCTTTATGGACAACACGCTTGGCCCGTATTGGGCCTCGTCTTCCGGCTACCGCCAGCCACTGGGCGGCTCGGTGCTGGTGGCAGGCTCGATCGAAACCATTTTCCCGAAGCTGTTTGATAGCCCCTCGGCACGCGTGTCTGCATTCTTAGACTTCGGTAACGTCTATGACGGCTGGGACAACGTGCGCGCCAACGATCTGCGCGCTTCGGCAGGTATTGCCCTGCTGTGGCGCTCGCCAATGGGGCCGCTGTCGATCAGCTACGCGCTGCCGCTGCGCCAGAAAGATGGTGACCAGATCGAACGCCTGCAGTTCAACTTCGGCGGGCAGCTCTAACCGAGCTGCGGCATGACGATGCCGACCTTCACCGCCTCCGAACTCGCTGCGCGCTTTGGGCTTGAACTGCGCGGCGAAGACTGCAGTGTCTGTGGCGTAGGCACACTGGCCGATGCCAACGAGACACAGCTGAGCTTTTTGGCTAACCCGCACTACCGCCAACAGATGCGGCAGACACGGGCAGGCATTGTGGTGCTGCGCGCCGATGACGCCGAAGCGCGTACCGGCAGCATGCTCATCGCACGCGACCCATATGCCATCTATGCCAAGATCGCCGCACTGTTTGAGCGCCTGCCGCAATCTGCTGCGGGCATTCACAGCAGCGCTGTCATCGACCCCAGCGCCACGATCGCAGCCAGCGCCCACATTGGCCCGCATGTGTGCATTGGTGCGCGCAGCACGGTGGCCGAGGGCTGCGTCATTGGCCCCGGCTGCGTGATCGGTGACGACTGCCACCTCGACGCAAACTGCCGCCTCGTAGCCCGCGTCACCCTAGTGACCCGCGTGCACTTGGGGCAGCGTGTACTGATTCACCCGGGTGCCGTACTCGGTGCCGACGGGTTTGGCATTGCGATGGATGCCGGGCATTGGATCAAAGTGCCGCAGCTTGGTGGCGTGCACATTGGCGATGATTGCGAAATTGGAGCCAATACCACCATCGACCGCGGCGCGCTGGAAGACACCGTGCTGGAAGAAGACGTGCGCCTCGACAACCAGATCCAAATTGGCCACAACGTGCGCATTGGCGCGCACACCGCCATGGCAGGTTGCTCGGCCGTTGCGGGCAGCGCCACGATTGGCCGCCACTGTTTGATCGGCGGCGGCGCAGGTGTGGTGGGCCATTTGCAGGTCTGCGATCGCGTAGTTATCACCGCGATGTCGCTGGTCACCCATTCCATCCATCAACCCGGGCAATATTCATCCGGCACGCCTTTAATGGATAATCGCGACTGGCGCAAAAGCGCAGCACGCTTCAAACAACTCGACCGCATCGCGCGACGCAGCGCAGGCGGCGATAAGGACAACGCATGACCGATACCACCGCTACTGTTCAACTTCCCGTTGATGTCACCGAAATTCAGCGCCTACTGCCGCACCGCTACCCGTTCCTGCTGGTGGATCGCGTCGTCGAATTAGAGCCCAATAAGCGTGTGCTGGCGTACAAAAACGTCAGCATCAATGAACCCTTCTTCCAAGGCCATTTCCCCGGCAAGCCGGTGATGCCCGGCGTTTTGGTGATTGAAGCATTAGCGCAAGCAGGTGGCCTACTCACGCAGCTATCGTCAGACCCGGCCAACCCACAAACGCAGACGTTTTTCCTCGTTAAAGTGGACAACGCCAAGTTCAGCAATATGGTGGTGCCCGGCGATAAGCTTGAGCTGGACGTTGAACTCAAGCGCCGCATCCGCAATATGGCGCAATATGTAGGCATTGCACGGGTGGACGGGCAGCAAGTAGCCTGCGCTGAGATCCTGTGCGCGGCCGCACGCGACTAACATCATTTTTATGAACACACGCACCGCCACGCAGATTCACCCCACAGCGGTTGTCCACCCCGGTGCTGTGCTGGGTGCGGGCGTGCACATTGGCCCCTACGCCGTGATTGGCGATGAAGTCAGCATAGGCGATAACACCCGCATTGGCCCGCATTGCACCATCGAAGGGCCTACGCGGATTGGCTGTGACAACGTCTTTCACGGCCACGCGGCCATCGGCGGCGAGCCGCAAGATAAAAAATATCATGGTGAACGCGTAGAGCTAGAAATTGGTGACGGCAATTCCATTCGTGAATTTGTCACCATCAACCGTGGTACCGGCGAAGGGGGCGGCATCACCCGCCTTGGTCACCGCAACTGGATTCTGGCGTACTGCCATATCGCGCACGATTGCATCGTGGGCGACGACTGCATTTTCTCCAACAATGCCACGCTTGCAGGGCATGTGGTGGTGGGCAACCAAGTCATCCTCAGCGGCTTTGCCGGCGTGCATCAATTTTGCCGCATTGGTAACCATGCGTTTATTGGCATGGGTGCGTTCGTCAATGGCGACGTGCCGCCGTTTTTGATGGTGGCACAAGAAAAATATTCGCGCCCGCGTGGGATCAACTTAGAAGGCTTGAAGCGGCGCGGTTTTGACACAGCGCGCATCAGTGCCATCAAGCGTGCTTATCGTGCGCTGTATATGGGCGACACAAAATTAGAAGAAGCCAAGGCTGAGCTTGCAGAAATTGCGGCAACGAGCGAAGACGTGCGCGCGTTTCTTGACTTTATCGAAGCTGGCGAACGCCCGCTGCTGCGATGAGTCTTTGCATCGCCCTCTGCGCGGGTGAAACTTCGGGTGACCAGCTAGGCGCAGGGTTGATTCACGCGCTGCGCGAGCGCTATCCGCAGGCGACATTTGTCGGTATCGGCGGCCCCTTGATGCGCGCCACAGGCATGGAAACGTGGTGGGACGCCAACGAACTTGCGGTAATGGGGCTTGTGGAAGTGCTACGTCACTTGCCGCGCTTGCTACACCTGCGCAAAGCCTTTCGCCAGCGTGTATTAGACACCCAGCCCGACGTGTTCATCGGCATCGATGCACCCGACTTCAACCTCAGCGTTGAACGATGGCTTAAACAACGCGGCGTGCGCACTGTGCATTACGTGAGCCCGTCGATTTGGGCGTGGCGACAGGGGCGTGCTGAAAAAATTGGCCGCAGCGCCGACCGCGTACTGTGCCTGTTTCCAATGGAGCCCCCCATCTATGCGCGCCACGGCGTGGATGCGCGTTTTATTGGGCATCCATTGGCCGATGCCATTGCACTACAGCCCGACCGCAACGCCGCGCGCAACGCGCTCAACCAGCCTCAAGACGCGCCCATACTGGCGCTATTACCAGGCAGCCGCCTCGGTGAAATTCACGGCATGCTGCCGGATTTTGCCAACGCAGCACAACGCTTGGCTGGCGACATTCCAAATTTGCGCATCTTAGTACCTGCCGCCAATGCACAATGCCGCGAGGCCATACATAGGCATCTCGGCAGCGATACACGATTTACGATTTTTGATGGCCAAGCACAGCGCATCATGATCGCCAGCGATGTCGTGCTCTTGGCTTCTGGCACCGCCGCACTTGAAGCCATGCTCTGCAAGCGCCCGATGGTTGTTGGCCACCGTATCTCTGCGTTGACCTACCGCATCGTCAAATTATTTGGCTTACTGAAATCAAGGTTTGTAAGCCTGCCCAATGTATTGGCCAACGAAGCCTTGATCCCGGAACTTTTGCAAGAACAATGCACCCCGGGCAACTTGCACGCGGCGCTGAAACACTGGTTTACCGATACAGGCGCGGCGCAAGCCTTGCAACCACGCTTTGCGGCCATTCACCAGCAACTACGGTGCGACGCCTCCCAGCGCGCAGCCGATGCGGTCGCCGAACTCATCCCAACGCCATGACGCTCCATATTGCAGGGATCGACGAAGCCGGGCGTGGCCCACTGGCAGGGCCTGTTGTGGTGGCGGCCGTGGTATTTCCCAAAGGCCCCATCCCGGTTGATGGGCTGAATGACTCCAAAGCACTGACCGAGAAAAAACGCGAGGCGCTATACCCGCGTATTCTAGAAACAGCACTGGCTTACAGCATTGTGGTGGTTGAACCCGAAGAGATTGACCTGCGCAACATCTTCCAAGCCACCATGCACGGCATGCGCGAAGCGCTGCTAGGCGTGGCCCATGTGGCTGATTGCGCGCGCATTGACGGCAATAAACTGCCCAAAGACCTGCCCTGCCCCGCCGAGGCCTGGGTGGGGGGGGATGCCCGTGACCCAAGCATCATGGCGGCCTCTATTCTGGCCAAAGTCAGCCGCGACCACCGCATGCTGGAACTGCATGCGCAGTATCCGCACTACGGTTTCGATCGCCACAAGGGCTACCCCAGCCCGCAGCATCTGCAGGCCCTCCAACAATACGGCCCCTGCCCGCAACATCGGCGCAGCTTTGCGCCAGTGCGGAATGCACTAAACGCTCCCGCACAGGGCGAATTACTCGTTAATCCACAGCTACGTTGACGTTCGCGCAATCTTCATCCTGTCAAGCCTTGCCCCCAAGGGATAGGCGCTCTACTCTGGTCGTTCAACCTGCGGAAGACTCATGCCCGCCCGTTTTGCACACCTCCATCTGCACAGCGAATTTTCGCTAGTCGATTCGACCCTTCGCATTAAGGAAATGGTCGCGGCCTGTGCTGCGCGTAATTTGCCGACGGTAGCGCTTACCGATCAAAATAATTTATTTGCGCTGGTGAAATTTTGGAAGGCGGCGGAAGGTGCGGGCATCAAGCCCATTGCCGGGGCCGATGTACTTGTTGCCGAAGGCAACGAACCGGCCAGCCGTTTAACCCTGCTTTGCCGCAATTACGATGGTTATTTGAGGTTATCGCAGCTGCTCACGCTGGCGTGGATGGAAGGCCACCGTAACGACGGCGTGGTGATTCGCCCCAAATGGCTGCGGGAGAGCACGCAGGGGTTGTTTGCCATTGCCGGGCCGCATTCGGCACCGGGGCAGTTGTTTGCGGCAGGCCGCGAGGACCACGCAACGCAAGCGCTGCGCGACTTGCACACAATGTTCGACAACCGGCTCCATCTGGAACTTCTGCGCACCCAACGCCCCGGCGAAGAGGCGTGGTTGGGTTATGCGTTAAGCGCCGCTGAAACATTAAGCCTGCCCGTGGTGGCCAGCAATGATGTGCGCTTCAAAGACCCTTCTGGCTTTTCCGCGCACGAAGCACGCGTGTGCATTGCCACAGGCCGCGTGCTGGATGACCCCAAGCGCCCACACGACTACAGCGAGCAGCAATACTTAAAATCTGCCGATGAAATGGCGGCGCTGTTTGCCGACATTCCCGACGCCATCGACAACACGTTGGCGCTGGCGCAGCGTTGCAACCTGCAGCTTCGGCTTGGCACGTACTTTCTTCCGGCCTTTCCTGTTCCCGATGATGAAACGCTGGATAGTTGGATCCGTAGCCAAGCGCATGCGGGCCTCACGAAGCGTTTAGAAACCCACCCGATCGCCGCAGGCAAGACCCGCGAAGACTATTTCGCGCGCCTTGATATTGAGCTTGGCGTGATTATTCGGATGGGCTTCCCCGGCTACTTCTTGATCGTGGCCGACTTCATCAACTGGGGCAAACAAAACGGCATTCCGGTGGGGCCTGGGCGCGGCTCTGGTGCAGGCTCACTAGTGGCTTGGGCGCTGGGCATCACTGACCTTGATCCGCTGCCCTACGACTTGCTGTTCGAGCGTTTCTTGAACCCCGAGCGCGTGTCGATGCCCGACTTCGACATCGACTTCTGCATGGATCGCCGCGATGAGGTGATCGACTACGTGGCGCGCAAATACGGCCGCGACCGCGTCTCGCAAATCATCACCTACGGCACCATGGCGGCAAAGGCCGTGATCCGTGATACCGGGCGCGTGCTGGGCAACGGCTATGGGTTTGTGGACGGTGTAGCCAAACTCATCCCCATGACCTTGGGTATTGGGTTGGAAGATGCACTGGGCCGCACGGAAAAATCTAAGTCGGACGAGGCGTGGCGCTCGGATGAACTGATTGCGCGCTACGAATCCGAAGAAGACGTGCGTGAGCTGGTTGACCTAGCGCTACAGCTAGAAGACCTTACCCGTAACGCCGGTAAACACGCCGGTGGCGTGGTGATTGCCCCTACTCCGCTGTCTGACTTCTGCCCGCTGTATGCAGAAAACGACGGCACCGGGCGCGGCCAGCATCCGGTAACCCAGTTCGATAAAGACGACGTAGAAGCCGTAGGCCTGGTGAAGTTCGACTTCCTTGGCCTGCGCACGCTCACCATCATCGACTGGGCGGTAAAGGCCATCAACCAACGCCGCACGCGCGAAGGGCAAGCGCCGGTGGATATTGCTGCGCTGCCGCTGGACGATCACCCCACCTACGAGCTGTTTGCACGCGGCGACACGGTGGCGGTGTTCCAGTTTGAATCGTCGGGCATGCGCCGCTTGCTCAAAGACGCCAAGCCCGACCGTTTCGAAGATTTAATCGCGCTAGTGTCGCTGTACCGCCCCGGCCCAATGGACCTGATCCCCGACTTCATTGCGCGTAAACATGGCCGCGCTGAAGTGGTGTACCCGCACGCCCTGCTCGAGCCGGTGCTTAAACCCACTTACGGCGTGGTGGTGTATCAAGAACAGGTGATGCAAACCGCGCAAATTCTTGCCGGTTATTCACTGGGTGGCGCGGACTTATTGCGCCGCGCGATGGGTAAGAAAAAAGCCGAGGAGATGGCCAAGGAGCGCGTCAAATTCGAAGCCGGTGCGCTGGAGCACCACGGCATCGAAGGCAGCGTGTCTGGCCCCATCTTCGACCTATTAGAAAAATTTGCCAGCTACGGGTTTAACAAATCGCACGCCGCCGCCTATGCGCTGGTGTCGTACCAAACGGCGTGGCTAAAAGCACATTATCCGGCCGAATTTATGGCGGCGGTGCTGTCGTCCGATATGGACAACACCGATAAGGTGGTGGGCTTTCTTGAAGAAGTACGGGTACTGAACCTTGCCGTGCTTCCGCCCGACGTCAACGCTTCGCTGTATATGTTTGAAGCAGTGACGCCCAACACATTGCGCTACGGCCTGGGCGCGGTGAAAGGCGTGGGTCAAGGCGTGTGTGAGGCGATTGTGGCCGCGCGTGAAGAAGGCGGCGCGTTCCGAGACTTGCTTGATTTTTGTCAACGCGTGTCTGCGGGTGGCATGAATAAACGCACCTTGGAGGCGCTGATCCACGCCGGTGCGCTTGATGCGCTGGCCAGTAACCGCGCCTCGCTTATGCAGCAGTTGCCGGAAGCGATGAAGGCCACCGACCAAGCCGCCAAAAACCGTGCGGCGGGTATGTTCGATATGTTTGGCGGTGGTGGCAGCGCAGAGATCCGCATCGAGCTGGTGGAAGTTCCGGAATGGCCGCTGGCACAAAAACTGGCGGGCGAGCGCGAAACACTGGGGCATTACCTCTCGGGCCACCCGATGGACCCCTACCGCGACGATGTCAGCAAACTGGTGGGGCACGATCTTTCCGCCGTTCCCACCATTTGGGAAAACGGCTCGCGTAATAACCGCCCACAGGAAGGCCGCAGCTGGCGCCCGATGGTGCAAACCGTGCTTGCAGGGCAAGTGGTGGGGGTGCGCAAACGCGGCGAATCACAGGCATTTGTGCAGCTGGAAGACGGCCGTGGGCGCGTTGAATGTGGTTTTTTCAACGAACAGTGGCAGGAATTTGCTCCTCTGCTCACCCGCGACCAAATTTTGGTGGTGGAAGGCGGCCTGCGCGAAGATGAGTTCAACGGCGGCTATTCCCTGCGCGCAACCCGCTGCTGGGACTTCACCCAGCTATGCAACCAACAGGCTCAGCGCATTTCGATCCGTATCGACCTGCGCGAACCCGAGGCATTTCCCCGCTTCGAAGCCTTACTCAAAGCTCATCAAGGCACTACCCCGGTGCTTCTGGAAGTGATCACACATTCAGGTATTGGCCGCCTCACCATCAACGGTGGCCGTGGTCTGCGCGTCGATGCTCAGCTCCCCGGCCTGCTGCGCCGCCTACCCGGTGTTGGCACCGTCAGCATGCAACTGGCGCGCCCATGGGTCAATGGCGGCTAACCCTACCCTTCAGTACGGTTCTCAGACTGCGGTAAACTTAGCCAGATGAATCCTAATTATCTCGACTTCGAGCAGCCCATTGCCGACTTGGAAACCAAAATCCAAGAACTGCGACAGGCCAGCAGCGGCTCTGCACTCAATATCGACAAAGAAGTGAATGCGTTGCAGGAAAAACTGCGCAAGCGCACCGCCACGATCTTCCGCGACCTGACCCCGTGGCAGGTATCGCAGCTGTCGCGCCACCCGCAGCGTCCGTACACGCAGGATTACCTCAAGGTGATCTGCAGCGAATTCCAAGAGCTTGCCGGTGACCGTGCATTTGCCGACGACAACGCCATTGTGGGTGGGCTTGCCCGTATCGACGGCCGCCCGGTAATGGTCATTGGCCACGAAAAAGGCCGCGATACCAAGACCAAGGTGCGCCGCAACTTCGGCATGCCCAAGCCCGAGGGCTATCGTAAAGCGCTGCGCCTGATGAAAATGGCCGAACGCTTTGGTCTGCCCGTGCTCACCTTCATCGACACCCCCGGCGCTTGGCCTGGGATCGACGCCGAAGAGCGCGGCCAGTCGGAAGCGATTGCGCGCAACCTGCTGGAGATGTCTGGTCTGAAAGTGCCGATTATCTGCACCGTGATCGGTGAAGGCGGCAGCGGCGGTGCGCTTGCTATTGGTGTGGGCGATATCACCAATATGCTCGAATACAGCACCTATTCGGTCATTTCACCGGAAGGCTGCGCCTCTATTTTGTGGCGGGATGCGGCCAAGGCCAAAGACGCCGCCGAACAAATGGGCATCACCGCCAAGCGCCTACACAGCCTTGGTTTGGTCGATAAAGTCGTGCGCGAACCCACCGGCGGCGCGCACCGCAACCCGCTGCAAATGGCCAAGCGGCTGAAAGCGGTTCTGCTCAACGAGCTCGACGCATTAGAACAGCTGCCATTGGAGCAACTTCTGCAACGCCGCTACCAGCGTTTGCGCAGCTACGGCGCTTACGACAGCGCCGCCTAAGCCGCACCGCCTACACTAGCGGCATGCACCTGCCTGCCTGCCCGCACCCGGCCCCCGTACTGATTGGTTTCAGCGGGGGGCTTGATTCCACCGTCTTACTGCATTTGCTGGCCCAGCAAGCCAGCTTGCGTGTGCATGGGCTGCGTGCCTTGCACGTGCATCACGGCCTGCACCCCGATGCCAACCACTGGGCCGCGCACTGCGAACAGCTGTGCGCCGCGCTGCGCATTCCATTCCAAATTATTCGCGTCACGGTTCCAGCAAACAGCGGCCTTGGGCTGGAAGCGGCAGCGCGTGAGGCACGCCATGCCGCGTTTACACACGCGCTGCAAGATGGCGAGGTGTTAGCGCTGGCCCACCACCAAGACGATCAGGCCGAAACCTTTCTGCTGCGCGCTCTGCGCGGCGCTGGTTGCGACGGGCTGGCGGCGATGCGGCCGTGGCGTCGCTATGCACAAGGCTGGTTATGGCGGCCTCTGCTGCAACACCCACGCGCCGCACTGCGGGCGTATGCCAACGCGCATGGCTTGCCATGGATCGAAGACCCCAGTAATGCCAGTAGCGACTTTGATCGCAATTTTCTACGCAATATCGTGCTGCCACATTTCGCCGAACGCTGGCCGCAGGCCACGCGCGGCTTG
The DNA here is from genome assembly GCF_019104945.1 of Thermomonas sp. GTDB lineage: Bacteria > Pseudomonadota > Gammaproteobacteria > Xanthomonadales > Xanthomonadaceae > Thermomonas. The sequence continues at coordinate 100,027 of NZ_JAHRWW010000001.1, forward strand.
GCGCGCAGCGCTACGTTGTGCGCTGAAGCGTCAGACCTTTTGTTGCAAGAAGATACCGCAGCGCTCGCCCATGTTCAGCGCGCCCCAGACGCACTGGAGATTGCAGCTTTGCAGCCGCTTTCGCCAACACGCCGCAGCCGTGTACTGCGCGCTTGGATCAATGCGCTTGCACTGCCACCACTTCCGCAGCAAGGTGTGCAGCAGATTGAACGCGCCTTACTGCACGCCGAAGAGGACGCGCAGGCCCGCTTTCGTTGGCAAGATGTCTGCGTGCAGCGCTGGCGCGGCCTGCTCTATGTCTATCGCCTCACCCCAGTGCTCCCCGAAGACTGGGCCTGTACGTGGGATGGCGCGCAGCCGCTGCTACTTCCCTCCGGTACCACGCTTTCGCTACACGGCGCGGCGCGATTTGATGCCGCGCTGCGCGTGCATGCGCGCCAAGGTGGAGAGCGCATCCTACTGCCCAAACGCGCACATTCGCATAGCCTTAAGCACGTACTGCAAACCTGCGCCATCCCACCGTGGCAGCGCGAACGCCTACCCTTACTCAGCGCCGCCGACGGCACGCTGCTGGCCGCTGGCGATCAAATTCTCTCCGCGACGCTCACAACTTGGCTAAAAAACCACGGTGCTCACCTTTCTTGGCAGAGCCTGCCGTAAACTTGCTGCATGGCCAAGAAAACTCCCCAAGAAGACGTCTCGCCGGTAGCCGATTTTGAGCAGTCGATGCAATCACTGGAAGACCTTGTTGATCAAATGGAAAGCGGCGATATGAGCTTGGAGCAATCACTCGCCGCTTACGAGCGCGGTGTTGGGCTGTACCGTCGCTGCCAAACCGCACTGGAACAAGCCGAACTGCGCGTGCGCCAGCTAAGCGACCCCGCCAAACCTGAGCAAGCCAGCGACTTTGACGATCTTCATGACAGCACCCCATTCTGACTTTAGCCACTGGCAGGTGCGGGCCGAAGCCGCGCTCGATGCTGCACTCCCCTCCGTTTCCACCGCCCCGCAGCGCCTGCACGCGGCGATGCGCCATGGCGCACTGAACGGCGGTAAGCGCATGCGTCCACTGTTGGTGTATGCCACCGGCAGCGCGCTGGGCGCTCCGCTTGAATCACTCGACGCAGCCGCCACCGCAGTGGAGCTGATGCACTGTTATTCGCTGATCCACGACGACCTTCCAGCCATGGACGACGACGCCCTGCGCCGCGGCCAGCCCACAGTGCATATTGCCTTTGATGAAGCCACGGCCATTCTTGCGGGGGATGCGCTGCAAACACTGGCATTTGAACTACTTGCCACCGGGCCGCAGCCAAACGCGCAGAAAGTCGCCATGCTCACCGAGCTTGCCCGCGCCTCTGGTGTCGCAGGTATGTGCGGCGGGCAGGCCTTGGACATGGATGCAACCGGTCAACAAATTACGCTTGCGCAGCTAGAGCAGCTGCACCGGCTTAAAACCGGCGCGCTACTGCGCTGTGCGGTGCGTCTTGGCGCGCTGGCGGCCCATGCCGCCGCTGAGCAGCAACAAGCGCTCGACCAGTATGCCAATGCGCTTGGGCTGGCGTTTCAAATTAAAGACGACCTACTGGATATTGAAGGCGACGCCGCCACCTTGGGCAAAACTGCGGGCAAAGATGCCGAACAAGATAAGGCCACCTTCCCCGCGTTGATCGGCATTGACGCCAGCCGCGCACGGTTACGCGCACTGGATGATGGAATGCACGCGGCACTGGCTGAGTTGAATGTCGATACTGCAGCGCTTGCGCAGCTCGCTAGGCAGGTCGTTGCACGCAACCATTAGCCCTGTATACAAAAAGCCAGCGGAATGAACGCTGGCTTTTTGCCGTAACCAACACGTGTGTTGATTATTTAATAAAGCGAATCGTAAACGGATAACGGTACGCCGTTCCTTCGTGCGCCTTAATCGACGCGATGATAATGAACACCAGAGCGGCCAGACCAATCAACCCCATGATCGGCGCGATAATAATAAAGCCGATAAACAGAGTCACCACGCCGAGGATGGTCAAAGCCACCATAATCGCCGCGATCATGATGCTGAAATTCAGCGCCTCTTTCGCCTGATCCACCACAAACGGCATTTGATCTTTCTTGATCTGCCAAATAATGAGCGGCCCCACGATGCTGCCAAGACTTCCGGCCCAGCCCGCCGTGATGATCCCACCCACCAAGATAGACAGGTGCGCAAACATCGCCCACATGCGTTCTTCCGAATTTGGCGTGCCTACCGGTGGTGGTGGCGATTGTGTGACGTCATTTAGATCCATGTGTGCACTCCTATAAGTGAAAGGCAACTTCTAACACGAATGCGTAAATTTATACAGATTTTTGTCAGCTTGTGCGCAATAAACCCGACAACGGCGAAAGCCCGATACTCTCTGGAAATACTGACCGCGCAAGCACACTGGCATCTAGGGCAAAGTGGTCACGCAACACCCCTTTGAACATCGCACGCATATCGGTGGTCGCCAAAAGGTCGCGCCCATCATTGAGCTGCGCGCGACCAAGCCCCGGCCAGTCACCAGCAATGCGCCCACCGTTGACCGCACCTCCGGCAAGAAAGGCTGCACCACCGGTACCGTGGTCGGTGCCACCAGTGCCGTTGATTGCGGCTGTGCGCCCAAATTCGGTAACCACTGCCACCACAGTTTTCTGCCAGATCGGCGCAGCGTCTGCGTGAAACACTTGCAGACCCGCATCGAGCTCGGCCAGTTTACGGTTGAGCACGGTGAGCTGGCCGCCGTGGGTATCCCAACCTGTGTCTTCTACAAACCCAATGCGCGGGCCGTTGGGCGCAGCCATAAATTTGGCCGCTGCGGCCATGGCCTGCGGTAATGCAAACGCGGGGGTTTTATCCTTTCCTGCGGCCATCGCTTCCATGCGTGGATCGATTTCGGAAAATGTACTGGCGAGCGTTGTATCGGCCGCATAAAGTTGCTGCAACTGCTGCCAAAGAATCGGATCAAGCCCTTTGGCCAGCGGTGGCGACCACGTAGTAACGTCACCGGCACCGCGCATGGCCAACGGCATGACAGCCGCCAGCGCCAGCCCGTTACTACCCGGCATAGCCGCCACACAGCGATTCAGCCAACCGCTATTACCACTACTGCCGCTGCTACCGTTTTCTACACAGTCTTGCGCTTCAAAATGCGAACGCTGACGGTATGGTGGCGCCACAGCGACCACCGGCAACAATTGTTTTTGTGCGAAAAGCTCAGCAGCAAAACCCAGCTTGCCGTGCAAGGCAAAATCCGCATTCAAATGTAGCGCTTCAGGCTGAGATGGTTGATGCACGAAGTCGCCACGCAGCGCGGCAAACGCTGGGTCACCGAGTGGTTGCAGCGCGTGCAGCCCATCTAAACCGCCGCGCAGTAGCACCAACAAAAACCGTGTATCCGATGGAGCCGAAGCGGCCACAGCAAACTTCGGCAACGCCGTGCAGGCCAACGCAGCCGCACCACCGGCTAGGAAATGGCGTCGATCCAGTTTCATGTCATGCCCTCCATTGGAATATCGGGCTTGCCAGCAGCAGCGCCACGCCCTGCTGTACCGATTCTGCGCGCCGCAAAGCCGCCGTCGTCTGCCCATCCACACGCTCGCCTAACGCCGCCGCGGCCAGTCGCAGCGGCGTTAGGCCATCCACCGTCTGCAGGCGATCAGCCAACGTTTGTGCGGCCTGCACGCGCTTAAACAGCGCATCTGGCCCGCCCCAATCGGCGGCAACATCACCAAACCCCGCTGGCGAACGTGGCTGAAACACGGGCTGCCCAAGCTGGGCCTGCAGCCGTAGCGACACCGTCAGTGTTGGCCTATCGTCAAGACCGCAAGCACGCAGTGCCGACATGCAAAAATCATCCGGTGTTTTGAACTTGCACCCTGCATCCGTCCACGCCAACGGATGCTCCAGCATCGTGCGACAGACCTGCGCAATGTCACCGCCTGTGGTTTGCCAAGTGCGCGCCATCTGCGCAACCAAATCGGCCGGAGGTTCGTCGGCAACAAAATGCCGCGCCAATTTCAATGACAGATGATGCGCGGTTGCAGGGTGCACTGCGAAGTCACGCAAAATAGCCACACCCTGCGCTTCGCCTTGCTGCCGGTAGGACTGTCCCAACACATGCCGCACACCCGGCTCGTGTGCAAACCCACGAAAGACAAACCCCTCTTCCGTTGCGTCGTTGGGCCGGGACACGCTCCAGCCTGTAATCGCCTTGGCAAATTCGACGACGTCGTCTTGGCTGTACCCCGCATTCACACCCAGCGTATGCAGTTCCATGATCTCGCGGGCTAAATTTTCATTGAGCCCACGCTGTCGCGCCTTGGGGTTTTTCTCAGCTCGACGCGCCGCACGCTGCGCAAATTTCGAATCACGGCCTATCGACTGCGCATTATCCAAATACAACAACATGCCGGGGTGCCGTTCTACCGCCAGCAAAAGGTCTGCGAAGCGCCCCGTTGCATGCGGGCGAATGGCTTCGCGCTCCATGGGGGCAGCAAACAGCGCGGCAATGCGCTTATCTATCGAAATAGCGAAATGGTTCGACCAAAAGCGCACCAGCCGCTCGCGAAAGCTGACCGCACTGGTAACCGCAACGCCCTGCCGCAGCACGAGTTCGTTTTGTAAGGCCTGGCGTAGCGCATTGCGCCCGCCAACGCGCTTGGGTTCCACATTTGTATCTGCAGCGCCCTCTGCTGCCGCCGTGCGCTCGCGCGCTTGCCGCCGCTGCTGCTGTATCTGCGCATAAAGCCGCAGATACGCCGCACTTGATGGCAGGTCATTAAAAGCCTCAAGCGCGGGTGCTGGTGCTAATTGCATCCGCAGCCAGCCGCGTGGGTCTTGGCCTATGGTTGCAAGTTCGTCTTCGCGTGCGCCTAATCCAAACCGATTCGCCGCTGTTACCGCCTGCTGGGTCACCATGGTGCTGCTCCACAAGGAACAGAGCTACTAACGTCACTGCGCAGCTTTGGTTGACGCGCTTAGCCGTTTCCTGCCACCGTCATTTTGCCGATCAAAATGGAGCCGGTGCGAACGTGTGAACGCAGGTCAATATCGCTGCCTACCGTTTCAATATCGGCAAACATTGCCTTGAGGTTCCCCGCAATGGTGATGCCATCTACCGGATAGGCAATTTCGCCATGTTCAATCCAGAACCCGGCCGCGCCACGCGAGTAGTCGCCGGTGATCATATTCACCCCTTGCCCCATTAGTTCGGTGACCAGCAGGCCGCGCTGCATCGCTTTGATTTGTGAAGCCAGATCACCTGCATTGCTTTTGACCTGAAGGTTATGCACGCCGCCAGCGTTGGCGGTGGTGACAAGCCCAAGCTTGCGCGCCGAATAGCTGCCAAGGATGTAGCGCGAAACGATGCCATCTTCGACCAAGGGCGATTGCCGCGTTGCCACACCTTCGGCGTCGAATGCGGCCGAACGAAAGCCGCGCAGCAGGAAGGGATTTTCTTCAATACCAAACCACGCTGGGAAGACCTGCGTGCCGACGCTATCCAACAGAAAACTGGCGCGTCGATACAGCGCACCGCCCGACACCGCGCCCAGATAGCTGCCAATCAACGAACGCGCCATTTCTGCACTAAACAGCACCGGCACCTGACCGGTGGGAAGCTGACGCGGATTCAGCCGCGCTAGCGTGCGCTGGGCCGCTTTCAGGCCAATGGCGGAAGGGGTTTCAAGGTCTGATTGCGCCAGCGCCACGCTAAACCAGCCGTCGCGCTGCATAGCATCGCCCTCACCCGCGATCAGCGCGCAGCCAGCGCTGTACGAAGTGGCACGTTCCGCACCAAGAAAGCCGTGTGAATTGGCGTACACACTGAGTGAAGCATTGGCATTCATCGAGGCACCATCGGAATTTCCGATCCGTGCGTCTTGCTCACGTCCTGCGGCTTCACAGGCCAGCGCAAAGTCGATGGCGCGGTCGGCGTCAAAGGGCTGCGGGTGCCAGCTATCAAATTCACGCAAAGTGCTGGCCATCAGTGCTGCATCGGCCAAGCCCGCGCAGGGGTCGTTCTCGGTGTGCCGGGCAATGGCACAGGCTTGTGCAACGGTGGCGGCCAAGCTGTCTTCGCGCAGATCGGCGGTGCTGGCACTGCCTTTGCGCTGGCCAAAATAGACCGTGATCCCCACGCTGCGGTCGCGGGTGGCTTCTACCGTTTCCACATCGCCCATGCGCACATTGACGGCAAGCCCGGCATCTTCATTGCAGACCACCTCACACTGGTTAGCCCCTGCTGCGCGCGCCTGCGCAAGCAGATGCTGAGCCACGCTGGAAAGACGCGCCAAGCGCGGCTGGCTATCATCAGACGGGCTGGAAGAAAGTTCAGTTACAGACATGTTCAATGGCTTATCCTGTAGGGATGCGAGGACGTGACGAAGACACCGGAGAGTACTTTAGCCCCAGCCGCAGCGCGCAACGCCGCGCCGCGCTGGATGTATTGGCCTTGGGCGAACAGTTGGTAGAACAAACCGCTGCGCAGCTGGACAAGCTGCCGCTGCCCGAAGATTTGCTGCCGCATATTCGCGAAACGCAAAGGATGACCTCCTACGGCGCGCGTAAGCGGCAGTTGGCCTTTCTGGCCAAGCAAATGCGCAAGCTGGACAACGAAGTGCTGGATGCGATCCGCGATGCATTGGCAAGCGACGGCGAAAACGCGCGCCGCGAAATCGCCGCACTGCACCGCGCTGAAGCACTGCGCGAAGCACTGCTGGGCGAAGATGGCGACGCCGCGTTGACTGCGCTGCTGGCCGACCACCCACAGGCCGACCGACAGAAACTGCGCCAACTGGTGCGCAACAGCCACGATGAGCGTGCGAAGAACAAGCCCCCGCGCGCGTTCCGCGAGCTGTTTAAGCTGCTGCGTGACCTGCTGACGCAACCGGCTGATGCCGATACGGAGCAAGTGGACGACGCGTCGGACGAAGACGAACTGCACGACTAATTCACCCACCCGTTAACCCGCTTGGGTGCCGCCAACGGTAATTTCCGAGATCAGCAGCGAGGGCTGGCCTACGCCTACCGGCACGCTCTGCCCGTCTTTACCGCAGATCCCCACGCCGTCGTCTAGGGCTAAGTCGTGGCCGATCATGCTCACTTTTTGCATGGTTTCTGGGCCATTGCCAATTAAGGTAGCGCCCTTGACTGGCGCGGTGATTTTTCCGTCTTCGATCAAATACGCTTCGGTGGCGGAAAACACGTATTTTCCGCTGGTGATGTCCACCTGACCGCCGCCGAAGTTCACCGCGTATAGGCCCTTTTTCACCGATCGGATCATCTCTTCCGGGTCGTGCGTACCGGCACGCATATAGGTATTGGTCATGCGCGGCATCACCAAATTTGCGAACGACTCGCGCCGCCCATTGCCGGTGGGCGCCATGCCCATCAAACGGGCATTGTGGGTGTCTTGCATATAGCCCACCAGCACACCGTCTTCGATCAATGTGGTGCACTGGCTCGGTGTGCCTTCATCGTCGATATTGAGCGAGCCGCGCCGCCCCTCTAATGTGCCGTCATCGACAATCGTGACGCCCTTCGCAGCCACCTGCTGCCCCAAGCGCCCGGCATAGGTGGAAGTGCCTTTGCGGTTGAAGTCGCCTTCCAACCCATGCCCCACCGCTTCGTGCAGCAGCACGCCCGGCCAGCCGTGGCCCAGCACCACCGGCATCACGCCTGCGGGGGCGTCGATGGCCTGCAAATTGACCAACGCTTGGCGCAGAGCTTCGCGGGCAAATTTTTCCGGCTTGCCGTCGGCGAGTAATTCGGCATACCCATAGCGCCCACCGAAACCGGAGAACCCCGATTCACGGCGGCCGTTTTGTTCCACAATGACTTGGATATTCATCCGCACCAGCGGGCGCACGTCACCGGCCAAGATACCGTCACTACGCGCCACCAAAACAGTATCCACGCCGCCGGTAATGCTCACCATCACTTGCTGTACGCGCGGCTCCAATGTGCGCAGCAGCGCATCCACCTGCCGCAGCGCTTCGACCTTGGCCTCATTGCCCAGCGCATCAATCGGGTCCAGCGCCGGGTACAGGCCGCGCCCAGCCTCGCGCTGCAATGCGTGCGGCGCATGGCTGCGGCCATCACGGGCAATGGCGCGGGCCGACTGCGCGGCACCAATCAGCGCCTGCGCGTCGAGTTCGTCCGAATAGGCAAAACCGGTTTTTTCACCGGAGATTGCGCGCACACCTACACCTTGCTCGATGCTGTGCGAGCCGCTTTTGACGATGCCGTCTTCCATGCTCCACGCTTCGCGGCGTGCATGCTGAAAATAGAGGTCGCCAAAATCAACACCCGGCCCCAGCAGCGCAGAAAACGCGCGATCTAGCGCGGCGCTATCCAGCCCGGTGGGTATCAATAATTTTGATTCAGCTTGCGTCAGTGCATTCATGCCTATTCATCAACCAAAAAAGAAAGAAACTGCGTAGTGATTAAGGTTTGCGCGGCGTGGGGGCGGCAGCATCGCGCTCTATCACTTCAATTTTAGGCTCCACCCAAGGCCCGGTCACTCGATAGGTTTTCGCGCCCAACCCTTGCATGGGTTTATCCAGCACGGCGTTGGCCACTGCGCCTACCGCTGCACCAATTGGGCCGCCTGCCAGCGCGCCTACGGCGGTGAGCAAACCTCCCGATTTAGGCAGCACTTCAACGGTTTGGTCAAAACGCTGATTGCGCAAATCGGTGCTACCACGCAAATGCAATTCTGCAGCGGGGCCGCGCACGATCAAATCGTTGGTCGTGAGCTGAGCATGATTCAGACGCGCACTGCCGCGCACCCGGTCAAACGTAAAACCTTTGCCGAACAAGTCGCTGAAGTCCAGCAACAGGCGGCGACGCAGCTGGGCCACGCCTAGCAGCCCCAGAACACGCCCTGCACCGGGTTCAACTTCCAGCAAGCGGCCGTCTTTTGCATCCACCGCCATGGCCGCCGACACCGTGCGCACATCAAATGCGTCCGGCCCGCCGCGCCAGTTGGCATTGGCATTGAGTTTGCCCTTGCCGCTGGCGACCTGCCCACCAAACCCTACGCCGCTGAGCAATTTGCCGATGTCATCACTTTCGACGTCAAGCTCAAACATGCTGCGCTGGTTCGCGCCCTTCCCCAGCCAACTCCCTGTTGCGGTGACGCGCTGCTTGCCGCCGCGGGTGGTGAACTCTTCCATGCGCAGCCCACCCGCCACCGGAAGGCTGCGGAAACGCGCCGCGCCCATTTCGGTATCACTTAAGCGGAAATCACTCACATCAATTTGCAGTGGCGGAATGCTGGAAGGGTCGAAGCTCGACGCCGTGGCCGCTGCCGGAGCCGTTACTTGCGCAGTATTTTTCTCGTCTGCTGCAGGCACCCAGAACAGGCGATCAAAGCGTGCGGTTACGGCCGCGTTGTCTTGTTCTGGAATCAACAAAGTGCCGTCGATACTTGCACCGTCGATCTGCACGGCTGTACCGCGCAGCGTTGGCGAAAGCACCACTCCTGCATCAGCAAAATCGCCCCCTAACAGACGTAGATGCTTGGCCTTGAGATCAATTTTAAGCAATGGCAGCCCCGCGTCTTTGGATCCAGCCGAAGCAAACTCGATCCAGTCGAGCGCATCTAAGCGATCCACCTGCCCCGCTACCAATAGCCCATGCGCAGGCGATTCACCCGCGCGCGCTCCGCCAAATTGCAGGCGCAGCCCGGTTTTATCGTTCATCGTGCGGCTACGCAGAGAAAGTTGCTGCCCCAAGGTGACTTCTACTTCACCGTTATCAAAGGGCAAGCGCAGATCCACCGCAGTAGGCCACGCCTGTGTTGCAGGTTTTTGCAAAGGTGCAGGCAAATTCAGCGCCGTACCCACAAGATTAGAGCGCAGCCGCAGCGCGCCCGCTGAGCTCGCCTGCGCGGCCCCACGCGGCACCGCCAGTTCAACCGACCACAGGGAGCTGCCACTCATATGCGGCTTGAGCCAGCCGAGGCTACCTGCCTTATCCAGCAAATGGCCGATCTCTGCCTGCATGTGCAACTGCGCTTCAAAGGCCTGCGCGGGGTCACGCACATGCGGGCCAGCACGCAGCGAAAGCTGCCCTGGCAAGCCGTCGCTGCGCACCTGCAGCCCATCGGCTACAAACCCGCCCTGATCAAACTTGGCGCTGCCGCGCACTTGGGTGAAGTCCAGCTTCCAGCGTGTTTCCTGCAGCCGCACACCGTTTAACGTGACGCTGCCATCAATCACTGGCGGCACAGGCTCATCGTGATGCAACGGCAGCCGCATTTTGTATGTCGCCTGTGCAGGCCCAGCCGCGCGCAAGCCGTCTAGGGTTTCGCCATATTCTTGATGCAAATGGCTGGCGCGAAGCAGGCTGAGAAACTGCTTTGCATCGCCTGTTGTCGCCGCATCCACTGTGAGTTCGGCCTCACCAAAACGCGCGATGCCTGCCTGCAGATTCGGAACAATCACACCCGCCAGCTGCGCCCGACCGTTGACGGTAAAGCCATCTGCGATAAAGCTCACATCCGCATCCAAATGATCAGCAGCAGGCCAATCAGGCTGAAACTTAATCGTGCCATTGTCGATGCGCGTTTCGGCGCGGAATACGCCCGCCCCCGCCATTCCCGGCTCGTTGCGGAACGGCCAGTCGTCCAAATCACCAGCCACCACAGCATGTGTATTGCGCAGTGTGCCGCCCTGCAGGGCAGCATCTAACCACTTCACCGTACCTTCTGGCATCAGGTGGTGGATCCAAAACCCATGCGCCACCGATACCGGTGTATCACCAATATCGGCTGCAATATCTAAATGCGGATGGCTGCCATCATTTTGAAAGGTAATCCCGCCGCGCGCGTTTGCATTGATCTCTGCCCCTGCAATCGCAAGCCCAGGCGTACGCACCGCCCAGCCATCGGGTTCATGCCAGAGCACGGCTTCACCGTCCAGAGTGAAGGCATGTGGAACACCAAAACCTGCAGGCCAGTCGAAGGTCACTTGTGCGGTTTTATCAAAGCGCATGCGCAGCCCGCTTTGATCGGCCTCGACCCAGCCGCTCACGCCGCGCATCCCCGGCGCATGGCCTACCGGATCGAAGCGGAAGTCCCCGATGTAGGCACTCGCACGCATACTGCCGCCGCGCTGCCCCACTACATCGACATCCTGTAAGCGCACGTCTGGCGTTGTGGTGCGCAGCCAGTGCCGCAAGCCCACGGGCAGCACATCACTCAGCGTTGCTAACTGCAGCAGCGGCGCAGCATCGAGTTGTTTTGCGCGCAAGCCATAGTGCGCGCCACCTGCCACCATCAAGTCATCCAAAGTTTGCCGCCGGTTACCTGTACCCACCCGCAGGCGCGGCATGTGCAGCGTCCACTGCTGCACGGTACCGGCCCAGCTGGCATCCACCACCAGCTCGCCAAGCGTGTGCGAGGCAAGCGCTTTTCCTTGCAGCGGCGCGCCGCGCAGCTGCACGTCAAGCAGCCCAGCATCAACACGAATGCCCACGATTCGATGCGCATCCAATTTAGCCCAGCCGCGCAAACGGCCACGCCCACTAAGTAACGAAACCCCACCCACACGAAAGGTTCCCGCCAGCTCGCTGAGGTCGGCTTGCCTGCTGCCTGCATACACGCGGCCGTTGCCGGTGCTGCGATCCAGATCAATCGCCGCTTCTACCGGAGTACCGGTGCCGCGCAGCCATGCGCGCGCGCCTGCGCGCAGCCGTGAACCATTTACTTTGAGCCGCAGATCGATACGCGGCACGCGCAGATCAAGACCAAGCTCAGGCGCAAACACACGCAGTTTGGCTTGGACAATCTGCAGTTCACCTAGGTGTTCCAGCGCCTGCAGCGGATCACCCTCATCCTGCTGCCCCGGCAGGCCACGCACCCGCCACTGCCCGTTGGCTTGGCGCTGCAGGGTTAAATCTAAACCGCGCAGGCGTAGCTCGGTCATCGAGCGACTTGGCAACAGGCCGATAAAAGGTGATACCACTAATTCGGCATCACCAATACGAAGCGGATCTGCCGGCTCACCCACACGCAGGTTTTTCAGCTCCAGCAGCGGCCCCAACCGTGTCCAACGGGTGTGTACGGCATCAAAGCGTACCGGCCGCTGCGCACGCGCACTTAGCCATTGTTGAATCTGTTGTGGGTGGCGATCAATTTCGGGTAATAGCTGGCGCGCCGCGATACTCAGCCCGGCCACAAGCACCAATAGCAGCACCAGCGTGTACCACGTTCCACGCTTAAATAGATGCCAGTGGCGTCTCATGCTTGCCCCGCAGACGGATTAGAGCAATACAACATCAAACTGCTCTTGCAGATACTGCGCATCGGCCTGAAAACGGATCGACTTGCCAATAAACTCTTCCAGCTCCACCACCGCATTAGACTCTTCATCGGTAATCCGCGCCACCACTTTGGGTGAAGCGATCACCAGCAGCCGTGCTGCGTCGAACTGGCGCACTGCACGCACGATCTCGCGGAAAATTTCGTAAGTGACGGTTTCCCCTGTCTTCACCATGCCACGCCCGCTGCATTCATGGCAGGGCTCACACAGACGCCGCTCAAGACTTTCCACCGTGCGTTTGCGGGTCATCTCCACAAGGCCTAGTGGCGAGAAGTCATACACCGTTGTTTTGGCGTGGTCGCGCAGCAATGATTTTTCTAGCGTGCGCAGCACTTGCCGACGGTGCTCGACATCATGCATATCGATAAAATCAATAATGATAATCCCGCCCAAATTACGCAGGCGCAGTTGTCGCGCCACCGCCTGCGCAGCTTCCAAATTAGTGCGGTAAACCGTTTCTTCTAAATTGCGCTGCCCCAAGAAACTGCCGGTGTTCACGTCCACCGTGGTCATCGCCTCGGTTTGATCGATCACTAAATAGCCACCAGATTTCAGCGGCACTTCTTTATCCAGCGCGCGCTGGATTTCATCTTCAACGCCGTACATGTCGAAGATGGGGCGCTGCCCGGAATAGTGTTCGATCTTATCGGCCAGTGCGGGCATGTATTTGGCCGCGAACTCGCGCAAGCACTCGCAGGTTTCGCGCGAATCGACTTTCACTTTATCCACGTCGCGGCGAATCAAATCGCGCACTGCACGCAGCGGCAACGAAAAATCTTCGTAGATGCAACTACCAACATGGGCCGTTGCAGAATTACGCTCGATCAACTCCCACACGCGGCCCAGATAGGCCACGTCTTCGGCCAAGGCTTCGTCTGCCTGCCCTTCGGCATTGGTACGCACGATATAGCCGTGGCCGGTGCTGCTTGCGGTAAGTTCCGCCAGCAATGCCTTCAGGCGTGTGCGTTCGTCTTCGTCTTCAATGCGCGCCGATACGCCGATCACTTTCGTGCGCGGCAGCAGCACCAAATAGCGCGAAGGAATACTGATTTGTGTCGTGAGCCGTGCACCTTTGCTGCCGATGGGGTCTTTCACCACCTGCACCACAATTTCTGCGCCATCACGCAGCAGTTCGCCAATGGGCACCTGCACCTGTGGGGGCGGCACGGCGGCACTGTCTTCACCATCCACCGCTTCCAAAGGCGGCGTGCGAAAAATATCGTTGGCGTGCAAAAACGCAGCGCGATCAAGGCCAATATCCACGAAAGCGGCCTGCATGCCGGGCATCACCCGCTGCACCTTACCCTTGTAGATATTGCCCACCACGCCGCGCTGGCTGCCGCGTTCGATATGCAGCTCTTGCAGCATGCCGTTTTCCACCACGGCCACACGGGTCTCGCGCGGGGTAACGTTGACCAGCAGCTCTTCGCTCATGCTAGCACCCCAAACTGGCGCAGCAGTGCGGCCGTTTCGTGCAGCGGCAAGCCCATTACCCCGGAATAGCTTCCAGAAATGCGCTCTACATGGGCTTCAAACTGACCTTGAATGGCATACGCACCGGCCTTGCCCCGCCACTCGCCGCTATCAATATAGTGTTGAATGTCGGCATCACTCAGCGCCGCCACTACCACCTGCGTGAGCGAGGTGGCCTGCGCTTCACGCGCCGCCGACACCAGCGAAACAGCAGTTAGCACCTCATGGGTGCGCCCAGACAGCTGCCGTAGCATGGCTGCCGCGTCGATAGCATCGGCAGGCTTACCAAACACCCTACCGTCTAAAATCACTTCGGTATCCGCCCCCAGCACCACGGCTTCGGCCGAACCGATTACCTTCAGCAGCCCCGCCCCAGCCTTTTCCCGCGCCACCCGGCGCACATAGTCGGCTGCCGCCTCGCTCGCCCCCTGCTGCTCGGGAACGTTGAGATCCAAATGGCCAAACGCCACCCCCAGACGGGTCAGCAGTTCGGAACGGCGCGGAGATTGAGAGGCAAGATGCAACATGTTTGGAAGTCTAACCTGCAGCTGACCGTGTTCAGCAAAAAACCGTCACAAACGTGCGTTTTGACTCACTATGCATTCACACCCGCCAGCAGGCGGCTGTTTTCATCTCGTTTCGACAGGAGTCTCCCATGCCGCTACGCCCAATCGTGCTCGCCCTCGCCCTTGCGCTTCCGCTCGCCCTGCCCTTGAAGGCTACCGCCATGCCCACATCCGATACCGCCGCCGTGCGTGGCACCCTGCTTACCATCGCCACATCCGCCGAAGTGAGCCGCACGCCCGATATCGCCAATATCTCCACCGGCGTAGTCACCCAGTCCGGCGACGCCAACCTTGCCATGCGCGATAACGCCCAAAAGATGGACAAGGTGATGGCCGCGCTGCGCGCTGCAGGCATTGGCGAGCGCGACCTGCAAACCAGTGGCATCAATTTGAACCCGCAATATAAATATGTCGAAAACATGCCCCCCGCCATCGTGGGCTACCAGGCCAGCAATACGGTGAGCGTGAAAGTGCGTGACCTGGCTAAGCTGGGCAAAGTGCTCGATGCCTTGGTTGCGCAGGGGGCTAACCAGCTCAATGGCCCTAGTTTCAGCCTCGACAAACCCGAAGCAGCGCTTGAAGAAGCCCGCATCGCCGCGGTCAAAAAAGCCCAAGCGCAGGCACAAACCTATGCCAACACATTGGGGATGAAGGTGCTGCGCATCATCAGCATCAATGAAGGTGGCGCACGCGCCCCCACACCTCGCCCTATGTATCGCATGGCTGCAGCAGCACCAATGGCCATGGCCGCCGACACCGCCGTTGCCACCGGCGAAAGCACAGTTTCGGTTGAAGTAGAGATGGTGTTTGAACTAGGCAGCTAAGCAGCAGCGCACCATGGGTATTTCGAAGTAGTCGGTATCATGACCCTCTGCTAGGCTTTCAACGATCTTTATCGACGTTGAAACCTAGGAAACCCAGCATGACCAGTGCCCAACAACGCGCCGCCCTGCAACGCCAAATTTGGGCCATCGCCAATGAGGTGCGCGGCGCCGTTGACGGCTGGGACTTCAAGCAATATGTGCTGGGCACCTTGTTCTACCGCTTCATCAGCGAAAACTTCGCCAGCTATATCGAAGGCGGTGACGAAGGCGTGCGCTATGCCGAACTGCCCGACAACGTCATTACGCCCGACATCAAAGACGACGCCATCAAGACCAAGGGCTTTTTTCTCTACCCCAGTCAACTGTTTGCCAAGGTGGTGGCCAGCGCCCACACCAATGAAAGCCTGAACACTGATCTGGCCGCCATCTTTGCCGCCATTGAGGCCTCCGCCAACGGCTACCCCTCCGAGCACGACATCAAAGGCCTGTTTGCCGACTTCGACACTACCAGCAATCGATTGGGCAACACCGTCAAAGATAAAAATACCCGCCTAGCCGCCGTACTCAAAGGCGTGAGTGATCTGGACTTCGGCGACGCACACGACGGTGATTTTGAAGAAAACCAGATCGACCTATTTGGCGATGCTTACGAATTCCTCATCTCCAACTACGCCGCAAATGCCGGTAAATCGGGCGGCGAGTTCTTTACTCCACAGCATGTCTCCAAGCTGATTGCTAGGCTTGCCATGCACGGCCAAACTAGCGTCAACAAGATTTACGACCCGGCCTGTGGCTCAGGCAGCCTGCTGCTGCAAGCCAAGAAGCACTTCGATGTACACATCATCGAGGAAGGTTTTTTTGGGCAAGAAATCAACCACACCACCTACAACTTGGCGCGGATGAATATGTTCTTGCACAATATCAACTACGACAAGTTCAATGTGCAGCTGGGCAATACCCTGATCGACCCGCATTTTGGCGACGACAAACCCTTCGATGCCATCGTCTCCAACCCGCCGTATTCGGTGAAGTGGATAGGCTCAGACGATCCGACGCTCATCAACGACGAACGCTTTGCCCCCGCTGGCGTGCTCGCGCCCAAATCCAAGGCCGACTTCGCCTTCGTGCTGCACGCGCTCAGCTACCTATCTAGCAAAGGCCGCGCTGCGATTGTGTGCTTCCCAGGTATCTTCTACCGGGGCGGAGCCGAGCAGAAAATCCGCCAATATCTGGTAGATAACAACTACGTCGAAACCGTGATCTCGCTCGCACCCAACCTTTTTTACGGCACCACCATCGCCGTGAATATTCTGGTGCTCTCGAAACACAAAACTGACACCACCACCC
This sequence comes from Thermomonas sp., assembly GCF_019104945.1. GTDB lineage: Bacteria > Pseudomonadota > Gammaproteobacteria > Xanthomonadales > Xanthomonadaceae > Thermomonas. Next base: position 116,585 of record NZ_JAHRWW010000001.1, read on the forward strand.
AGTTCATCGATGCCAGCGGGCTGTTCAAAAAAGAAACCAATAACAACGTGCTGCTGGATAAGCACATTGAAGAAATCATGGCCGTGTTCGACAGCAAGGCAAACGTCGATCACTTTGCCAAGTCGGTGCCGTTCGAACAGGTGGCCGACAACGGCTACAACCTCTCGGTGAGCAGTTATATCGAAGCCCGCGACACCCGAGAGGTGATTGATATCAAGACGTTAAACGCCAACATCGCCAACATCGTGGCGCGGCAAGCCGAGCTGCGCACCGCCATTGATGCCATCGTGGCAGAACTGGAAGGAGATGAGGCATGAGCAACAAAAAAATCGAGGTCAAGGGGACACTTGTCACCGTCTTGACTATGGACGACATGGACTTCATCTCCCTGACCGACATGCTCAAGGCCAAGGATGGGGACTTCTTCATTTCTGATTGGCTGCGTAACCGCAACACCGTAGAGTTCCTCGGTATCTGGGAACAGGTACACAATCCGAATTTTAATTATGGCGAATTCGCCGCAATTAAAAGTCAGGCGGGTCTTAACAGCTACAAGATCAGCGTCAAGGAATGGGTCGAAAAAACCAACGCCATCGGCCTCGTTGCCAAAGCCGGACGTTATGGCGGCACCTACGCCCATAAGGACATTGCCTTCGAGTTCGGCATGTGGATCAGTGCTGAGTTCAAGATCTACCTCATCAAGGAGTTCCAGCGTCTGAAGGAGGCCGAAGCCGGGCAACTGGGCTGGGACATTCGCCGCAACCTCACCAAGATCAATTACCGCATCCACACCGATGCCATCAAGGCACACCTGATTCCCGCCGAACTCACCTCCGCACAAACCAGTCAGATCTACGCCAGCGAGGCCGATCTGCTCAACATGGCGCTGTTTGGGCTAACCGCCCAGCAATGGCGCGATGCCCACCCCGGCCAAAAGGGGAACATCCGCGACGAGGCCAATGCCGCGCAGCTGGTGTGTCTGGCCAATCTCGAAACCCTGAACGCACATTTCATCCAGCAAGGGCTGGCGCAAAGCGAGCGCCTGAAGCTGCTGAACCAAACGGCCATCGGGCAGATGACTCTGCTGCTGGCCGATAAGAGCGTGCAGCGATTGGATGGAGGTAAAAAACCATGAGCCGTATTGATGAATTGATTGCGCAGCATTCCCCTTCGTCATTCTGCGCGAAGCGAAGCGGAGTCGCAGAATCCACTCATGAGCTCACACCATGACGAAAACGGCTTACGTTTACATTCTGGCCAGCAAGAAGCACGGCACCTTGTACACCGGCGTAACGAGCCATCTGGAGCGCCGCATCCATGAGCACAAGCACCATATGCTGCAAGGCTTCACCAGCAAGTACGACGTTACCCGCCTGGTGTGGTTCGTTCAGGGCGAGAACATTGTCTCGGCAATCGAACTTGAGAAGAAGATCAAAAATCGCGGACGGCAATGGAAGATCAACTTGATTGAAAAGACGAATCCAGACTGGGATGACCTCGCCATGAGCTGGCTGGATTCTGCGACTGCGGGCGCTGGCGCGCCCTCCGCGCAGAATGACGGTAAAGGAGATGAGGCATGAGCCGGATTGACGAATTGATTGCGCAGATTTGTCCGGAGGGGGTGGTGTTCCGAGAAATCCGCGAGGTCGTCCGCCGCACAACCAATATCAAATGGGCAGAGGTACAGGACAACGAGTACAGATACATTGACCTCGCGTCCGTTGATCGGGTGACACACGCCATCGTCGATACGCAGACGATCACTCACGAGAACGCTCCCAGTCGAGCACAGCAAATCGTGCGTGCAGGTGATGTCATTTTTGGAACGACGCGACCGATGCTCAAGCGGTACACGCTGATACCGCCGGAGTACGACGGAGAGATTTGCAGCACGGGTTACTGTGTCCTACGGCCCAACACCGACATGGTGTTGCCGAATTTTTTGTTCCACCTGATTGGCACCGATGCCTTTTACGCTCACGTGGAAGCAAACGAACGCGGTGCAAGCTACCCGACCATCACGGACACTGCGGTCAAATCGTTTCGCATCCCGGCTCCCCCCCTCGAAATCCAGCGTGAAATCGTGAAAGTGCTGGACACTTTCACCAAGCTGGAGGCGGAGCTGGAGGCGGAGCTGGAGGCGGAGCTGGAGGCGCGTCGGCGGCAGTACCAGTACTACCGCGACGCGCTCTTGACGTTCGGCCACGACTCAAACACGGTCATTCCGCGCGCAGTCGCGGAATCCATCTCTAGTGCGGAGGATTCTGCGACTCCGCTACGCTCCGCGCAGAATGACGGTGTGCGGTGGGCAACTTTGGGTGAGGTTGGAACATTCATGCGTGGTCGCCGCTTTACGAAGGCGGACTACGTGGCTGATGGCATCAGCGTCATCCACTACGGAGAGATTTACACGCAATATGGCGTGTGGGCCCATCACGCCATCTCACAGGTCCGTTCGGATATGGCAGGCACCTTGCGTTACGCCAAGCCAGGCGATGTTGTCATCACCGACGTTGGCGAAACTGTCGAAGATGTCGGCAAGGCCGTGGCATGGCTCGGGGATGAAGAGGTAGCTATTCACGACCACTGCTATGCCTTCCGTCATTCGATGAATCCGAAGTTCGTTTCCTACTGCATGCAGACAACTTCGTTTATTGCCGAGAAAGCAAAGTATGTGGCGCGCACCAAAGTCAATACTCTGTTGATTGATGGTTTTTCCAAGATCCGCATCCCGGTGCCACCACTGGAAGAACAAGCCCGCATCGTCTCCATCCTCGACAAGTTCGACGCGCTGGTAAACGACTTGTCCTCCGGCCTGCCCGCCGAAATCAAGGCGCGCCGGCAGCAATACGAACACTACCGCGATAAACTGCTGAGCTTTGAGGAATCCGTCATTCCGCGCGTGTCATCCTGCGCGAAGCACTCCCCGCGTCATTCTGCGCGAAGCGAAGCGGAGTCGCAGAATCCATAAAAACCACATACAGACCCTGCGACTTCGCGCAGGGTGACAGTTAGGAGGCAGCATGATTCTGGAAAACAAACTCGGCATTGACAATCAGGTTGAACTCGCCAAAGCCGAAGAAAAACTCAGCAAGCAAAAGGCCAAACAGCTGTTTGACTCGGGCGATATTCACAAGGCCGAAGTGGGCACCTTCCATGGCCTGTCGTTTATCCATGCGTATTTATTCGACGATATCTATCATTTTGCCGGCAAACTCCGCGATGTGAATATCGCCAAGGGCGATTTCCGTTTTGCGCCAGTGCTTTATCTTGATGCTGCACTGAAACAGATCGATGCCATGCCACGAGGCACTTTTGATGAAATCATCGAAAAATATGTGGAGATGAATGTTGCTCACCCGTTTCGCGAAGGCAATGGCCGCGCCACCCGTATTTGGCTGGATCTGATGTTAAAAAATGGGATACGGCAGGTGGTGGATTGGAACTTGGTGGACAAGGCGGAATACCTCTCGGCGATGCAGCGCAGCGTGGTGAAAGATCTGGAAATCAAGGCGCTACTCAAACAGGCGCTCACAGACAAGGTGGATGACCGAGCACTGTTCATGAAAGGTATCGATGTGAGCTATTACTACGAAGGGTATAGCGAATTCAAAACCGGCGAGCTGTAGTGCACAGCCCGAACCCACGATCTTTTGCCCCAAGTTGATACCAATGACCGACTACAAAACCATCGCCGAAACCAACAACTTCATTGTTCTGGACAAATACAACCCAGACTGGAAAGTGGCGGATGGCTACCAGAGCGAAAACGATCTGGAGCGAGAGTTCATTCAGGATTTACAAAATCAGGGCTACGAATACCTACTCGTCCTGAATACGCCAGACGCACTACTCGCCAATGTGCGCGTGCAGCTGCAATCGCTCAACAATGTGCAGTTTCTTGATGGCGAGTGGCGGCGCTTTGTGGAAACCTGGCTGGATAAACCCAGTGATGGCATCGTCGAAAAAACCCGCAAGGTGCACGACGACTACATCCACGATTTTGTCTTTGACGATGGCCGCATCCAGAACATCTACCTGCTGGACAAGAAGAACATCGCCCGCAATAAGGTGCAGGTGATCAAGCAGTTCGAGCAGACGGGCAGTCACGCCAACCGCTATGACGTGACCATTCTGGTCAATGGCCTGCCGCTGGTTCAAGTGGAGTTGAAGAAGCGCGGCGTGGCGATCCGGGAGGCCTTCAACCAAGTGCATCGTTACAGCAAGGAGAGCTTTAACAGCGAGCATTCCTTGTTCAAATATTTGCAGTTGTTTGTGATCTCCAACGGCACCGACAGCCGCTATTTTGCCAACACCACAGCGCGCAACAAGCACAGCTTCGACTTCACCATGAACTGGGCGAAGGCGGACAACACTTTGATCCGCGACTTAAAGGATTTCACCGCCACCTTCTTCCAGAAGCACACCCTGCTCAATGTGCTGCTGCATTACTCGGTATTTGACGTCAGCAACACGCTGCTGGTGATGCGGCCTTACCAGATTGCTGCCACCGAGCGCATTTTGTGGAAGGTCAAAAGCAGTCATCAGGCTAAGCATTGGAGTCAGATTGAGGGCGGTGGCTTTATCTGGCACACCACGGGCTCAGGCAAGACCCTGACCAGTTTCAAGGCGGCGCGTTTGGCCTGTGAGCTTGCCTTCATCGACAAGGTGTTTTTTGTGGTGGACCGCAAGGATCTGGATTACCAGACCATGAAGGAGTACCAGCGCTTCTCACCAGACAGTGTGAACGGCTCGGACAGCACGGCGGGCCTGAAGCGCAATCTGGAAAAGGACGACAACAAGATCGTCGTCACCACCATCCAGAAGCTCAACAACCTGATGAAGAGCGAGGTGGACTTACCCATCTACACCAAACAGGCGGTGTTCATTTTTGACGAATGCCACCGCAGCCAGTTTGGCGAAGCTCAGAAGAATCTGAAAAAGAAGTTCAAGAAGTTCTATCAGTTCGGTTTCACCGGCACGCCGATCTTCCCGGAAAACGCGCTGGGTGCAGAAACCACCGCCAGCGTGTTTGGCCGTGAGCTGCATTCGTATGTGATCACCGATGCGATCCGCGATGAAAAGGTGCTGAAGTTCAAGGTCGACTACAACGACGTACGCCCACAATTCAAGGCTCTTGAAACGGAGCAGGATGAGAAAAAGCTCAGTGCGGCAGAAAACAAGCAGGCCTTGTTGCACCCTGACCGCATTCGCGAGATCACCCAGTACATCCTGAACAACTTCCGGCAGAAAACCCACCGACTGCAGGCGGGTGCTGATTATAAAAGCCGGGGTTTCAACGCCATGTTCGCCGTCAGCAGCGTGGATGCCGCCAAGCTGTATTACGAGTCTTTCCGGGAATTACAAAAGGGCAGCGATAAGCCGCTTCGGGTAGCCACCATCTTCTCGTTCGCCGCCAACGAAGAGCAGGATGCGGTCGGCGACATTCAGGACGAGAGTTTTGATGTCTCGGCCATGAACAGCAGCGCAAAAGAGTTCTTGAACGCGGCCATCGCGGATTACAACGCGCTGTTCAAGACCAACTTCAGCGTGGACAGCAACGGCTTCCAGAACTATTACCGCGATCTGGCCAAGCAAGTTAAGGCCAAGGAGATCGACCTACTCATCGTGGTGGGCATGTTCCTGACCGGCTTTGATGCGCCTACACTCAACACCTTGTTTGTCGATAAAAACCTGCGCTTCCACGGGTTGATGCAGGCCTATTCGCGCACCAATCGCATTTTCGACGCCACCAAAACCTTCGGCAACATCGTCACCTTCCGCGATCTGGAACAGGCGACGATTGATGCCATCACCCTGTTCGGTGACAAGAACACTAAGAACGTGGTGCTGGAAAAGAGCTATACGGAGTACATGGAAGGCTTCACCGATGCGACGAGTGGCGAAGCACGGCGGGGCTTTATGGAGGTAGTGAAGGAGCTCGAAACGCGTTTCCCCAACCCTGCCGCGATTGAAAAAGAGGCGGACAAAAAAGCCTTCGCGAAACTGTTTGGAGAATATTTGCGCGTGGAGAACGTGCTGCAAAACTATGATGAATTTGCCGCGCTGCGTGCCTTGCAAAGCGTTGATATGAGCGAGCCAGCAGCGGTGGAAGCGTTCAAAACCGCGCACTATTTGGATGATGAAAAACTGGCCGAACTGCAGGCGATCACACTGCCGTCTGAGCGGAGAATTCAGGACTACCGTTCCACCTATAACGATGTGCGCGATTGGCTGCGCCGGGAAAAATCCTCCACCGAGAAGGATAAATCCACCATCGACTGGGATGATGTGGTCTTTGAGGTGGATCTGCTCAAATCACAGGAAATCAATCTGGATTACATCCTAGAGCTGATTTTTGAGCACAACAAGAAGATCAAAAGCAAATCGGAGCTGGTGGATGAAGTGCGCCGGGTGATTCGCGCCAGCCTTGGCAACCGAGCCAAAGAAAGCCTGCTGGTGGACTTCATCAACCAGACTGATCTGGACCAGATTGGCGACAAGGCCAGTGTGATCGATGCTTTCTTCACCTTTGCTCAAGCCGAACAGCAGCGCGAGGCGCAAGAACTGATCAACGCCGAAAACCTAAATGCCGAGGCGGCACGACGCTATATCACCACCTCGCTCAAGCGGGAATACGCCAGCGACAGCGGTACCGAGCTCAACGCCGTACTGCCCAAGATGAGCCCGCTGAACCCGCAGTACCTGCGCAATAAGCAAAGCATATTCCAGAAAATCGCGGCGTTTGTGGAGAAGTTCAAAGGCGTGGGCGGCGTGATATGAGCCGACGCGCCACACCACGGCCATATCCACATAACAAACCGGTATCAATGTGGTCTATGCGCTGGCTGCATAAACGCATGGCGCAGCATCCTTTCTGATTTGTCGAAGAAACGCAGATGATCACGGCTCCCCTGCTTAAAGTGGGTTGCCCACGATGTCACAGCCTGCGCTTCTTCCAACACCCCTCCAGCCCGATACCGCCAATGCTTTAGCGCGGCTCGTAGAAGGCCTAGACAGCAGCGCGCTGCTATGGGCCTCCGGCTATTTGGCCGGGCTGGCGCGCTCTAGCCTATCCACCGCAATTTCTGCCCCACCCGCCGCCGTGGCGGCTGCGCCGGTGCAGCCCGCCACCATTCTCTACGGCAGCCAAACCGGTAATGCCAAGCGTGCTGCGGAAGCCTTGCACGCGGCGCTACAGTCCGCTGGGCTCCCAGCACGGCTGCTGCGCACCGACGCCTACGCCACCCGCGAGCTCGCCAACGAAAAGTTGTTGTATGTGGTGATCAGCACCCAAGGCGAGGGCGACCCGCCGGACGACGCGATTGGCTTTGTCGAATTTCTGCACGGCAAGCGCGCGCCAAAACTTGGCCAGCTGAAGTATTCCGTTTTAGGCCTAGGCGATACCAGCTACGCCGACTTCTGCGGTGCGGCGCGGAAGATTGACGCACGCCTAAGCGAACTTGGAGGCAGCCGTTTGCAGGCGCTAGGTGAGGCAGACCTTGAAGTTGAACTCATCGCCGCTCCGTGGCGCGAACAGGCGCTTTCCCACGCCAAAGACCTGCTGAAAACTGCGGCCCCAGCGGCGCATCTCGCCACCGTTACCCCTCTGCGTCCGCTAGCCGCCGCATGGACGCACGAGAAGCCGTTTACCGCTGAAGTGCTGGGCAACCAGCGCATCACCGGGCGCGAATACAAGCCCACCGCATTCCGCGTGTACGGCCCGCAGGACAAAGACGTTCGCCATATTGAACTTGCACTGGAAGGCAGCGGCCTTGCCTACGAGCCGGGCGACGCGCTGGGTATTATTCATCGCAATACCGACGCCTTAATTCACTCGGTGCTGGATGTCACCAAGCTCAATGGCGACACCAGCGTCACCCACAACGGTCAGACGCTTCCGCTGTCGCAGTGGCTGGCGGAAAAACGCGAGCTCACCCGCCTGTCGAAGCCGCTGCTCACCACACTGGCCGAACGCGCCGCAGCAAAAGACCTGAAAGCCTTGCTGGAACCCGGCAACGCTGGTTTTGCCGCACTGCTCAATGATCATCAACTCATTGACGCGCTGCGCCGCTGGCCCGCCGAGTGGGACGCTGCCGCGCTTGTGGCCGCGCTGCGCCCGCAGGCCAAACGCCTGTATTCCATCGCTTCTAGCCGCAAGCGCGTAGGCGAAGAAGCGCATCTCACTTTAGACGTGCTGCGTTATCAGGCCCACGGCCATGAGCATATCGGCGCTGCCAGTGGCTTTTTAGCCGCGCTGGAAGAAGGTGCGCAGCTGCCGGTGTATATCGAGCCGAACGAACGTTTCCGCGTGCCTAGTGATAGCAGCCGTGACATCCTCATGATCGGCCCCGGTACCGGCGTTGCACCGTTCCGCGGCTTCGTACAAGAACGCGCTGAAACCGGCGCCTCCGGGCGCAACTGGTTGTTCTTCGGCGCCCAGCATTTCAATACCGGTTTTCTCTATCAGGTCGAGTGGCAGGATGCTTTGCACAAGCAGGAGTTACACCGCCTCGACCTGGCCTTCTCGCGCGATCAGTCGGAAAAAATTTACGTTCAGCAGCGCCTGCGCGAACAGGGCCGCGATGTGTACGACTGGCTGCAAAACGGCGCGCATCTGTATGTGTGTGGTGCCATCAAGATGGGCAAAGACGTGCACGCCGCGCTGCTCGACATCGTGACCCAGCACAACGGAGGCAACGCCGAAGCCGCCGCCGAGTTTCTTTCCACACTGCAACGCGAAGGCCGCTACGCCCGCGACGTGTACTAACGCATTCAAGAGATTAGAGCAACGCCATGTCCCACCCTTCCGTTGAAGACATCAAGATCAACAGCCATCACCTGCGCGGTACGCTGGCTGAAGGTCTGCAAGACACCACCACCGGATCGCTGTCGTTTGACGACCAGCGTACCATCAAATTTCATGGCAGCTACCAGCAAGACGACCGTGACCTACGTGATGAGCGTCGCCGCCAGAAGCTCGAACCCGCGCATCAATTCATGGTGCGTATTCGCGCCCCCGGGGGCGTGTTCAGCACGCAAGAATGGCTCGCTTTGGATCAGGTTGCGACCACCTACGCCAGCCACTCACTACGCGTTACCACACGGCAAACCTTTCAGCTGCACGGCATCATCAAGCGCGAGCTAAAAGAAGCCATGCAGATGATCTACGCTTCCGGGCTCGACACCGTTTCTGCCTGCGGCGATGTCAACCGCAACGTGCTGGGCGCCAGCAACCCCCTGCTCTCGCACCTACATGCGCAAGTACACGACTGGGCGCAGCGCCTATCGGCCTACTTCAAGCCCAAAACCCAAGCGTATTACGAAGTATGGTTAGACCAACCGCCCGCTACACAGATGGAAGAAGAGCCGCTGTATGGCGAAGCCTACCTGCCGCGCAAATTCAAAATCGCCGTAGCCGTTCCTCCTTATAACGACGTTGACGTATTCGCAAACGATGTTGGCCTGATTGCCATCATCGATGACGCAGGTGCACTTGCTGGCTTCAATGTCGCCATTGGTGGCAGCATGGGTGCCAGTCACGGTATCCCCTCGCATTACCCGCGCGTGGCGAATGTGATTGGTTTTGTTACACCCGAACAGGTCTTTGCCATTGCCGAAGCCGCCGTCACCGTGCAGCGCGACCTTGGCGACCGCAAAGACCGCAAGCACGCGCGCTTCAAATACACCATCGACGACCACGGCTCCGACAAAATTGTGGCCATGATGGAAGAGCGCGCTGGCTTCAAACTCCAGCCTGCACGCCCCTACACGTTTGAACACAACGGCGATCGCTTCGGCTGGCTGCAAGGTGAAGACCAACGTTGGCACCTTACCCTTTCACTTCCCAGTGGCCGTATCGCCGATACCGAAGGCCGCCCGCTGCTTACTGGTATGCGCGAAATTGCGAAGGTGCACCAAGGCCACTTCCGCATGACGTGCAACCAGAACGTAATCATTGCCGATGTACCTGAAGACCAGCGCGAACGCATCGACGCACTGGTTGAACAGTACGGCCTTGACCGTGAAAACAAAGCGCCTACCGCGCTGGCCCGCACCGCGGTGTCCTGCGTGGCGCTACCCACTTGCGCGCTGGCAATGGCCGAGTCCGAACGTTACCTGCCGGGCTTTTTAGGCCTGCTTGAGCCACTACTGGATAAACACGGCCTGCGTGAACAACCTATTTTATTCCGCATGTCTGGTTGCCCTAATGGCTGCTCGCGCCCCTATCTGGCGGAAATTGCATTGGTTGGCAAAGCCCCCGGCCGCTACAACTTAATGCTTGGCGGTGACCACCGCGGCATGCGTATGAACACAACATATTTGGATAACGCCACCGAGCCGGACATCCTCAAAACATTGGACACCCTGCTTGGCCGCTATGCCGCAGAACGCGAACCGGGTGAGCACTTTGGCGACTTCCTGCATCGCGCAGCGCTGATTGCCCTACCCGCCTACCCCACCCATGTGCGCGTCGATCCATCCGAAGCCATTTAATTTCCCTCTTTGCGCAGGAGCCTCCGCATGAGCCTGCTTGATCCCTCCACTACTTCGCTTGAACAGCTACTGGACTACAACCGGCAGCTGGCCACTCTAAGCGCGCAAGAGCGCGTTGCGTGGGCGTTTGAACACATCCCCGGCAACCACGCGCTGTCTACCAGCTTTGGTATTCAATCGGCGGTATCGTTGCATCTTGCTACGCAGGTTCGCGCTGATATTCCGGTGATTCTCATCGACACTGGTTATCTGTTCCCCGAGACCTATCGCTACGCCGATCAACTTACCGAGCAGCTACACCTCAACCTCAAGGTGTACCGCCCCGACATCGGCAGCGCATGGATGGAAGCGCGCTTTGGTAAGTTGTGGGAAAACGGCGGCGAAGGCATCGCCCGCTACAACCAGCTGAGTAAAGTAGAACCCATGCAGCGCGCACTAGAACAGCTCAATGTGCGCTGCTGGCACGCAGGTCTGCGCCGCAATCAAGCCAGTACGCGCAAAAATATCGCCTTCCTCACCCTCAAAGACGGCCGCTTCAAATTCCACCCAATTGCCGATTGGAACGAGATCGATATTGGCGCCTACATGCTGCTGCACGACCTGCCCGAACACCCACTGGCGCAGAAAGGCTATGTCTCCGTAGGCGACGTGCACACCACACGCCCGCTACAACCCGGCATGGACATCGCGCAAACCCGCTTCTTCGGCCTGCGCCGCGAATGCGGCCTGCACTTTAGCGAAGCGAGTTTGCCTGCGGCGTAGGGTACCCAGATTGCAGGTGCTGTCTAAGCACCAACATCCCCACACAAAAACATCGGTTTCAGATAATGTAAGCCCGCGCACCCAGAGTGCGCACTCCATCACATTAGGGGATCTCGATGATTAAACGACTGGCCGCCGAATGTATCGGCACGTTCTGGCTGGTGCTTGGCGGCTGCGGCAGTGCGGTGCTTGCGGCAAAATTTGGTGGCGACGCTAACCCACTGGGCATTGGTTTTGTGGGCGTGGCGCTGGCGTTTGGCCTCACTGTGCTCACCGGCGCGTATATGTTCGGGCATATTTCTGGCGCGCATTTCAACCCGGCAGTAAGCCTTGGCCTTTGGGCGGGTGGTCGTTTTCCGGGTAAAGACCTGATTCCTTATATTGCTGCACAGGTCGTTGGCGCGGTCTGCGCCGCTGCTGTGCTGTTTCAAATTGCCAGCGGCGCGGCAGGGTTTGCGATTGATCCGAATTCCGCAGGGGCCTTTGCCACCAATGGTTTTGGCAGCCATTCGCCGGGCGGTTATAGCGTAGCCGCTGCATTTCTGTGCGAAGTGGTGATGACCGCGATGTTCCTCATCATCATTATGGGCGCCACCCATAGCCGCGCTCCGGCTGGTTTTGCACCCATTGCCATCGGCCTTGGCTTGACCTTGATCCACCTCATCAGCATTCCGGTGACCAATACCTCGGTAAACCCCGCGCGCTCTACCGGCGTGGCACTCTTTGTGGGCGGAACCTCTGTGTCGCAGCTGTGGCTGTTCTGGCTGGCACCATTCCTCGGCGGTATGCTTGGCGGCGTGATCTACAAGTGGATTGGCCCAGAGCGCCCAGCCGTAACCGGCGACCTTTAACTCTCGCATCTATGAAAAAAGCCGCGAGATTTTTCGCGGCTTTTTTCTTTCAATACTTTTTCCTACTTCGCCACCGCAATCTCCCGCAAGGCGCGTTCAAACACGTCCACCGGCTGGCCACCACTTATCAAGTGCTTCTGTTCGATGATGATCGCTGGAACGCCGGTAATGCCGTTCCGGCGGAAGAACTCTTCCGCTTCGCGCACATCATCGGCATAGCGCCCCTCCATCAATACTGCTTGTACCTGCGCGGCATCAAGCCCGACGCTTGCGGCGATCTCTGCCAACACGGCGTGATCGGACACATTGCGCCCTTCGGTGAAGTGCGCGCGAAGCAATGCGTGCTTGAGCGCACGCTGCAGCTCTAAGCCTTGCAGACCCGCCCAGTGCAGCAGGCGATGGGCATCAAAGCTATTCCACATCCGGCTGCGTGCATTGAAGTCGAAGGTAAAACCCAGCTCGGCACCGCGTGCGGCGATACGCGCCTGATTTTCATCCAACTGCGCTTGGGTCATGCCGTATTTCAGCCGCAGATGCGCTTCCACCGGTTCGCCTTCGGGCGGCATCTGCGGGTTGAGCTCGAACGGTTGGAAGTGAAGATCCACCCCAACATCACCTTGCAGTTTGAGCAAAGCCTGCTCCAACGATGCCAGCCCAATGGCGCACCACGGGCACATCACGTCGGAGACAAAATCAATCCGCAGTTGTTTCATCACTTGTTCGCTCATGGCTGCATCGGCAAATGTAAGCCCTGCTCGCGCGCGCACTGCTGCGCAATTTCGTAACCGGCATCGGCATGCCGCATTACGCCGGTACCTGGGTCGTTCCACAGCACGCGGGCAATGCGCGCATCGGCGGCCTCAGACCCATCGCATACGATCACAATACCGCTGTGCTGCGAATAGCCCATGCCCACGCCGCCGCCGTGGTGCAGGCTGACCCACGTTGCGCCGCCAGCGACGTTGAGCATCGCGTTCAGCAGCGGCCAGTCGGATACCGCGTCGCTGCCGTCTTTCATCGCTTCGGTTTCGCGGTTGGGTGAGGCCACACTACCAGAATCCAAATGGTCGCGGCCAATCACCACCGGCGCTTTCAGCTCACCGTTGCGCACCATTTCATTGAACGCCAAGCCTAGCTTGTGGCGCATGCCCAGCCCCACCCAGCAAATGCGCGCCGGTAGTCCTTGGAAGCTGATGCGCTCTTTCGCCATGTCCAGCCAGTTGTGCAGATGCGCGTCGTCGGGGATGAGTTCTTTGACCTTTTGATCGGTCTTGTAAATATCTTCCGGGTCACCCGACAGCGCCACCCAGCGGAACGGGCCAATACCGCGACAGAACAGCGGGCGCACATAGGCCGGAACAAACCCAGGGAAGGCGAACGCATTTGTGCAGCCCACGTCGAACGCCATTTGGCGGATGTTATTGCCGTAGTCGAATGTCGGAATGCCCTGTGCATGGAACGCCAGCATCGCCTCCACATGCACGCGCATGGCTTGCTTGGCCGCATCACGCACTTTTTCGGGGTTAGCCTTTTGTTCGGAAAGCCACTGCTCCACACTCCAGCCGATCGGCAGATAGCCATTCACCGGGTCGTGCGCAGAGGTTTGGTCGGTTACCGCATCCGGCTTCACACCGCGCTTGACCATCTCCGGCAAAATCTCAGCCGCGTTGCCCAGCAGGGCGATGGACTTCGCTTCGCCTGCGGCGGTGTACTTCGCAATTCGTGCCAGTGCGTCGTCAAGATCGTGCGCCTGCTCATCTACATAGCGCGTTTTCAGGCGGAAATCGATACTGCTTTGGCGGCACTCTATAGTGAGCGAGCAGGCCCCGGCCAAGGACGCGGCCAGCGGCTGCGCGCCGCCCATGCCGCCTAAGCCTGCGGTGAGAATCCACTTGCCCTTCAGACTACCGCCGTAGCTCTGCCGCCCCAGCTCCACAAAGGTTTCGTAGGTACCCTGCACAATGCCTTGGCTGCCGATATAGATCCAACTACCCGCGGTCATCTGGCCGTACATCATCAAACCCTTTTGATCGAGTTCGTTGAAGTGTTCCCACGTAGCCCAATGCGGAACAAGATTGGAATTGGCGATCAGTACGCGCGGCGCATCCACATGGGTGGGGAACACGCCTACCGGCTTACCCGACTGCACCAGCAGGGTTTCGTTGTCTTCCAGCGTCTTCAACGTTTCGATAATTTTGTCGTAGCACTCCCAGTTGCGCGCGGCGCGGCCAATACCGCCGTACACAACGAGGTCTTCTGGGCGCTCGGCCACTTCCGCATCCAAGTTATTTTGCAGCATGCGAAACGGCGCTTCGGTGAGCCAGCTTTTGCAGGTGAGCTGGTTGCCGCGCGGGGCGCGAATGCTGCGGGACGGGTCGTGACGGTTGCCGGTGCTCATAACAGTTCCTTAGATAAAACCTGATGCATGAAAGTTTGCGCTGTCTGCCCGCAGGTCTCTAGCCCTTGGCGGCAGGTTTCCACCTATTCAGCACAAGATTCATACCCATTCACACCGAAATGTGTACGCTGTACACATGCACGCCCCACCTACCGCCACCCGCATTCTCCACGCTGCACGCGCACTCTTTGAGCGCGACGGAGCCGCAGCGGTGAGTATGCGCAAAGTAGCCGCGGCGGCAGGCATTACACCCATGGCGATTTATCGCCACTTCCCAAACCGCGAAGCGCTGCTAAAACGCATCTGCGACGATAGCTTCGCCGAAATCACCCGGCACTGGGACGCCCATCGCCATGGCGGTGGCGCCCTCCATCGCCTGCTGGCCACCCAACGCATCTACCTCGATTACGCGCTGGCCTACCCGCACCTATTCGACTATGCGTTCTCCGCACGCCGCAGCGACGCGCGTAAATTTCCCGAAGATTTCCACGCAGGCCGCTCGCCTACCGCTAACGTTATTCATGACGTGGTGGTGGAAGCGCAGCAGCAGGGGCTACTGCGGGACACCGACCCTTGGGAGATCAGCATGAGCCTGTGGGCGCATGCGCACGGCTTGATTGCCCTGTATCGCGCGGGCCGTTTTAGCCATAGCGAAGCGCAGTTCCGGGTATTTTTTGAAACTTCACTGCAGCACCAGATCCGCGGCCTCTGCTGCTGACGTATTCAAGAGTTCAAGTGTCTGGCCGATATTAAGCCGCGTAGTTCTATAGTGATGCTATGTCACGCCTGCTCACACACTACCGCTCGCGCTGGCTCGGCTACGGGGTGCTTGCCCTATGGCTGGTTTGGACGGTGGCGACCTTGGTGAGCATGGCACGCCCCGCACAAGGTGATGCCGCGCAGTTGCAGCAGGCGCTACGCATCTTGGCAGATAACGGCCAACTGCCCACCACCGGCAAACCGGTGGCACTGCAACTGCGCACGTCGCAATGCCCATGCGGAAGCCTCGCAAGCCCGCACTGGAACACGCTGCGCACACAGCTTGCCCAGCGTGGCGGTGAAGTGCGCACCGTGGACTGGCCACACTCATTGTCCGAAGCACCCGAAGTTGTGCTTTTGGCCGCCGACCACCGGGTGCTGTATGCAGGGCCGGTGCAATTACCTGCAGCGCTCTGTGGCCACCTCAATGCTGGCCTTGAACGCTGGGTTCCTGCGTTACTTGAAGAACAGCGCGCCCCCGTTCTACTCGCCCCCACCTGTTCCTGCTGAGCCCAACTGATGAAGCCTTCTACTGCACAAACCTCCTACCACAGCCAGCTGGCACAGGCGGCCGACCGCTTGCTCTTCGTCTGTGGGCTTTTGTTCGGCTTGGCCTCTCTGGGGATTTCAATTTGATCTAAACAATGGACGTTGTTTGCCCTCGTGACCGTACCGTCACTGCTGGTGATGGGGTTTATCATCCGCACCGCCCCCGGCAGCATGCTCTCGCGCAACACGGTGGCATTGGTGCTGGTGGCCCTAGAAGCCGCCATGATCCAGCAATCGGGTGGACTGATAGAAATCCACTTCGGCGTATTTATTATCGTTGCCCTGTTGCTGTACTACCGCGACTGGGTTCCGGTAACCATTGCCGCAGCGGCTTTTGCCGTG
This sequence comes from Thermomonas sp., assembly GCF_019104945.1. GTDB lineage: Bacteria > Pseudomonadota > Gammaproteobacteria > Xanthomonadales > Xanthomonadaceae > Thermomonas. Next base: position 132,743 of record NZ_JAHRWW010000001.1, read on the forward strand.
CATCACATCAGCTTCTTCTGGATGCAGCACGCGGGCCTGCCGGTCATGATTTTTGTCCCCGGCAGCGGCATCTGACCCACGCACCACAAACATGCACTTCCCCACCGGCACGTTGGCCGAGGGCGCAATGCGCATGCAGCAACAGCTGCAAGAGCGCCAGCAGCGCGAGCACGAACTTAATCAACGCAATGGCCGCATCCGCGCTGCACTCGATGCCTCGCGTGATGGTTTCCTGATTGCCGACGCCGAACACCGCACGGTGTACGCTAACCCTGCCCTGCGCGCAATGCTGCAAGCACAGCTTCCGGAGCTGGATCAAGCCCATATCGTAGGCTCTGACCTACACCGCTTCGATGCCAACCCGCAGGCCGCACGCCAGCGCCTGGAAGGCACTAGCGCGCCCATCCAAGACACACTCAGCCTAGGCCACGCACAATTTACCCGCACCGCTAGCCCCGTGTTGGACGAGCAAGGCCGCTGCAATGGTTACGCCGTACATTGGCATGAGCGCACGCAAGAACTGTTGCTTGAAGACAATATCGAGCGTATCGTGGCCGCCGCTGCGGCGGGTGATTTAAGCCAGCGCCTAGCCCGCACCACGGATACCGGCTTCATTGGCACCCTGACCACCGGCATCAATCAACTACTGGAAGCCATGGGTGGCGCGCTGGGTGAAATCCGCCACATGCTCACCGCGCAGGCGGAAGGTAATCTTGAGCTGCGCATTCAAGGCAAGTATCAGGGCGACTTCCTTGCGATGCAGCGCGACGCCAACCTTACCGCAGACCGCCTAGCCGATATCGTGCACAACATCGGCGCCTGCTCCAACAACATCGGCGCCTGCTCCAACAGCATCGGCCAAGCCACCGATCAAATTGCAAGTGGCAACCAAGCCTTGGCACAGCGCAGCCAGCAGCAGCAGTCGGATAATTTACAAAACACCGCCACCGCAATGGAGCAGCTCACCGCTGCCGTGCGCCAAAATGCCGACCACGCCCAGCGCGCCAATGACCTTAGCCGCAACACACAGCAAGTGGCCAGCGAAGTGCGCTCACTCGCGCAGCGCAGTGCCGAAGCGGCCAAGCAAACCAAGGGCTTGATAGAAGACTCAGTTGAGAAAGTGGGCACCGGTGCAAGCTTGGTGCAGCAGGCAGGCGCCACCATGAACGATATTTTGAATTCGGTGCAGCAAGTTACTGCAATCATGGCCGAGATCAGCGCGGCCTCGCAGGAGCAGCGCATCGGCATCGAGCAGGTCAGCCAAACCGTGGTGCATATGGATCAAGCCACCCAGCAAAACAACGCATTGGTAGAACAGGCCTCTAACGCCATTCACGACCTGCAAACGCAGGTGCAACAACTCACCCAAACCATCGCTATTTTCCACGCACAAAATTAACAGCGCATCCCGCCGAGAAAGGCTTGATTTGGGTATGATCTGGGGATGCCTTCTTATTATCGCCTCCTCGCCCTCACGCTACTGGGCCTGATTGCTGGCTGCGCCACCGCGCCGCCTGCGTCTGTCGCCGCTTCGCAAACGCTGCTGCTAATTTCGGTGGACGGCCTGCGCCCCTGCGACGTCACCGCCGAGCAAATGCCCAACCTCAACACCATCGCCGAACGTGGTGTGCGTGCTGAAGGGATGCAGCCCTCCTTCCCTTCGCTCACCTTCCCCAACCATTACACCTTGGTAACAGGGCTGCGCCCGGACCACCACGGCATCGTCAACAACACCATGCGCGACCCGGTGCTCGGCCGGTTCTCGCTGGGCGACCGCGATGCGGTGGAGGATCCGCGCTGGTGGGGCGGCGAACCGGCGTGGGTGACCCTGCAGAAGCACGGCGGGCATGCCGCGACCATGTTCTGGCCGGGCTCCGAGGCGCCGATCGCCGGCCAGCACCCGGACCAGTGGCTGCCGTTCGACGGTTCGATGCCGGCCGATGCGCGCGTGGACCAGGTGCTGGCCTGGCTCGACCAACCGCTGCCGCGGCGGCCGCGGTTCGTCACCCTGTACTTCGACAAGGTGGACCATGCCGGGCACGACGACGGACCCGATTCCGTGGAGGTGCGCGAGGCGGAAGTCGCGGTGGATATGGCGCTGGCGCGATTGATCGCCGGTCTGGAGGTTCGCGACCTGCGTGAA
>NZ_JAHRWW010000051.1 GCF_019104945.1 Thermomonas sp.
GGCAATCGCGTTTTGTACCCATGGTTCCACCAACCAGCCGAAGGTGCGTGGGTTGCTGGCGGCCATGCCTGCCAAGGGCGGCTCGATCAATGGCCTACTGATGTCGCCCAGCAATACAAAGACAAACTTCACCACCACCCACGTCAGCCACAGTGGCAGCAGGGTTAGAAGGCCAGTCAAGAAGAGGCGCTGCAGACGCAGGCCAATAGAGGGGTTTGGGGGCATCTGCCCATTTTAGACGAAAAAGAACAGACCGAAGTACGACAAGTTGTTACTAGATTGATATCCATCAAAAAAATATCGCAAGCCGTCGCGTAGATTGCCGATGACTAGTTGCTGTATCGGGTGAGGGGCGGAATGGTTGCAAGTATTGGGGTAAGACAAGCCGAAAGGTTGAGCCGTAAGGCGATTATGGAGCGGTCTGTCACCCAGCGCGAGCGTGAGTATCGTGATGGTGAATTGATCATTTCACGCACCAATAAAGGTGGGGCAATCACCTATGTCAACGAATACTTCTGTGAAATCAGTGGATTTTCTGAAGAGGAGCTGATTGGCCAGCCTCACAACATCATTCGCCACCCCGATATGCCTGCGGCGGCATTTGCAGATCTATGGGCAACGCTAAATAAAGGCTTGCCATGGACAGGCGTGGTCAAAAATTATGCCAAAGGGGGCGATCATTATTGGGTCGTTGCCCATGTGGCACCAATGCGTGATGAGCGCGGCGATGTGACAGGATATTTGTCGGTGCGGCGCAAGCCAACACGTGAGCAGGTTTTACGAAGTGAGCGCGATTATGCATCGATGCGCGCAGGCACTTTGGGTGACGTGGTGGTCCGCAATGGCCAGCTGGTGAAGGTGCCATTGGCTGAGCGTATGAACCCGCTGTGGAAGTTGAACTTAACGACACGGCTATATTTGTTCTCATTAGTGGCGCCAGCATTAGCGGCTTGGCTGCTGCTACGAAACGGTGTGGTATCGGGGCTCGATTGGGCGTTGGTGCTGGCTGTGGCGGGGGGGATGCTGTATTCCGCGTACTGGCTTTCCAAGGATGTTGTTCACAGAGCTAATCAAGTTCGCCAGTCTTTACGCGAGATGAGTGGGGGGACTTACACCAGCCGTATCGATATCTCACGCAACGATGAGATTGGTCGCATTCTGATGGGGGTCAAAGTTCTGCAAACGCGGCAAGCCTATTACGTAGAAGAGTTGCGGCGCGAGGGGGAGAAAAGCCGTCGTGTCGTGGAGGCATTAAATGCGGCAACGGACAGCATCATGGTGGCGCGCTCGGATCGCACCGTTGTTTATGCAAATCGGGCGCTATTGGCAGACTTTGGAGCTTCCGAAGCCGAAATTGCGACTGCGGTAGCAGGCTTCAAAATTGAAAACGTCATTGGCATGCCGTTGGAAGAATTTCATCCCCAACCCGATGTGGGACGCAAGGTCCTTGCCGGTTTGACGGCGCCTTATGCTGAAACAATCGTATTGGGTGGGCTCACATTTGATGTGGTCATGACGCCTGTGTTCGATGAACGCGGCGCTACGATTGGCTACGTGGCCGAATGGAAAAACCGTACACAAGAACTGGTGGTTGAGCGTGAAATCGAACAAGTGGTGGCGGGTGCAGTGCGTGGTGAGCTGGAACGGCGTATCGAAGAAAACGGCAAGCAAGGCTTCCAGCTGACCTTGGCGCGTCAGCTCAATGCCATGCTGGCCAGCATGGGGCAGGCGATTGGTGAAATTCGCCATGTGCTTTCAGCCTTGGCTGAGGGCGATTTGACACGCCGTGTGGAGACCCGGCTACACGGTGCATTTGGCGAAATGGCGCGCAATGCCAATGACACCGTGGAGCAGTTAAGCGAAACGGTGGGGCAGATTCAAGATGCGGTGGACGTGATTCGTTCTGCGGCATCGGAAATTGCGGCTGGCAACGATGATCTGTCGCAGCGAACCGAGCAACAAGCGGCGCACTTGGAAAAAACCGCCACGTCGATGGAAGAGCTAACCTCCACCATTCAAAGCAATGCAGAAAATGCTCGCAACGCAAGAGAGCTTGCGGAAGGCGCTGCGAAGATTGCGCAGCAGGGGGGCGTCTTGGTGGACTCTGCGGTGGGGACAATGGGGCGCATCACCGCTGCATCACACAAAATTGAAGAGATCATCGGTGTGATCGATGGGATCGCTTTTCAAACCAATATCCTCGCGCTCAATGCAGCGGTGGAAGCGGCGCGTGCCGGTGAACAGGGGCGGGGGTTCGCGGTGGTGGCAGGTGAAGTGCGCACACTCGCCCAGCGTTCGGCCACGTCGGCCAGAGAAATCAAAACGCTGATCGATGCCTCAGTGCAGGCGGTGGATCAAGGGGCAACGCAAGTACAGGATACGGGGGGCACCATCGGTGCGCTGGTGGGAGAGGTCGATAAGGTCTCGGGCTTGGTCGTTGAGATCAGCGCAGCAAGTGAGGAGCAAGCGGCGGGAGTGCGCGTGGTGAATCAAGCTGTTGCCGAATTGGATAGCAGCACGCAACAAAACGCAGCGCTGGTGGAAGAAGCCAGCGCATCGGCGCGCTCGATGGCAGACCAAGCGAGTGCGCTGGCAGAGCTGGTGGCGCACTTTAAACTACGCTAAAGGCGCGTTTAGTGGGTGCGTACCAGTAGCAAGCTTACGTCGTCATAGCCGCGCGTGGCGTCTAGTGGCTGCGGCTTGTTGCTGGCCATGCGCTGTTTGCAGGCGTGGTCGTTGCAGAGGTTGAGCCAGCTGGTGCTTGAGGCATGTGTGCTCGCTTCTCCGGCGCTGGGTAGGCGATAGCTGTGGCCGTCTTGTGCGCCGCGCCAAGCGGCATAGGCTTGAGCGTCGGCGGCGGAGATGCAGACCACTGGCTTGCGATCGCTGCCGGTGTTGCTCCATTTCAGCGTGCGACCCAAGAAGCCTTTGCCGCAGTTGGAAAAGCCGCGCCCCGTTGCGTTGGCAAATTGAGCGTATTCAAGGCGAGAGATAGATTGAACCTCGAGCGGAGCTGTAGGCTGCGCAGGAGTATGGGCTGCGGCGGAAGCGGGTGTTGGAGCCGTGCTGGAAGGTGTTTTAGCTGTACGCGCACGTAGCGCGCGGAGTCTGGCTTCGGGCAGGTCAAGCCATGCTAGGTCGCTGACAAGTTTTGTGGCGGCAGGGCGCGTTTCCGAGCGTGCAAGTAGCTTATCTAGGCGTTCATCCAGCACGCTATCCAATCGCTTGCGTAAGGTGGTAATCGCTGCGCCTGTGCCGCCACGGCGCGCGTCGAGTTGCTGTGCGTGTTGGAAGTTGCTGATAGCAGTGTTCATATCACCATTGCGCAAGGCCGCAACGGAGGCATCGGCAAGCGCGTCGAATAATTGCGCTGTGAGCTTGAGGGTTTCGGGATAGGTGGGGTCAGCTTTCCAAGCGGCTTTTAGGCTATTCCACGCGTTGGCATTGGCGGGTGTGAGTAACTGGCCGTGACTGAGCTGCTGTTGCGCGTTGGCGAGATAGGCGGCGATACCAAGCGGTTCTTTTTGGTCTTTGTCGGTGGCCTCCAGTGGAATGTCTTCTACAGTGCTGGGTGCCGCTGCGGATGGTTGTGGGCTGGGGCGGTCTGTTTGCGTGGTAACAGGCGAAGGCGTAGTGGGGGCTTCAGGCTGTTGTTGCTGAAATAGTGCAAAACCAACCGCGATAGCAATTGCCGTTACCGCACCGGCTGAGATCAGCGTGCGTGAATTGGGTAGGGAGAATTTGCGTGCTCCCGTGGTGTTGGGAAGCTCAACGGCCGTAAACGCCTTGCCACTTTGCTGCTCCAATGCATCAAGCGCTTGCTGCATGTCGTTGGCGCTGGCGAAGCGTAGTTCGGGCTGTTTGGCCATCGCCTTGTCGATAAATGGCTGCCAATGTTTCAGCGCAGAAGGAAGGCGGGGGATGGGATCTTGCACATGCTTGATCGCCATGGTGAGCGCATCGCCTGCATTGAAAGGCAGTTGCCCCATCAGCATTTCCCACGCGAGAACGCCCATGCTGTAGATGTCTGCGCGGCGGTCCACCTCTTGGCCGCGTGCTTGTTCCGGGGGCATGTAGGCGGTGCTGCCAACGGCAAGCCCCGCATTGGTGAGCCTTGGGTTATTGCCACGGCGCAGCGCAATACCGAAATCGGCCAGCATGGGGCGGTCGCTGTCGTCGAATAAAACGTTCTCGGCCTTAACGTCACGGTGCACGACGCCGCGCACATGGGCGTAATCCAGCGCTTGCAGCAAGCTGCGCATGATAGCCGCAACTTTGGGTTGATCCCCTATGAGATTACGCTGGGCAAGGTGGCCGTGCGGCAGGTAGGGCATCGAGTAGAAAGGCAGGCCATCGGCAGTGCGGCCTACTTCAAAAATACCGACGATATTGGGATGTTCGAGCCGCGCAATGATGCGTGCTTCATTTTCAAAACGGGCGCGGCTGACTTCGTCTGCCAGCGCTTCGGGCAGCATAATTTTGAGCGCAACACGCCGTTCGAGCGACGTTTGCTCGGCGATATACACGGTGGACATGCCGCCGTGGCCGATGACGCGCTGAATTTGGTAGCCCGCTACGCTTGGATAGTTAGATGACGTCAACGCTGCTCTCTCCACACTTGCCGGGAGAGGATACGATGCCAAACGCGTGGGGGGAACCACCGCCGAGGCGGTGGCTTACAACAAGTGGCTATATCAGACTAAAAGGAGCGCTGACATCTGGCGGCGGAAGCGGCTAATGAGGTCTTCATCATCCAGAACGCGGAAGGCGTCAATCAGGGATTTGCGCGCTAGCCCGTCGGAATAGGTCTTATCGCGTTTCAGCATCTCGATGAACTGGGCGAGCCCGGCTTCGGCGTCACCGGCCACCAGTTGGCGAACACCCAGAAGGTGACGCGCGCGCAAGTCATCGGGGTTGGCTGCGATAGCGGCTTCCAATACCTCGGCAGGAGGCGCGTCTTTTAGTAGGGCGGAAAAGCCCAGCTTGGCGCGGGCTTTAATGGCGCGATCATCGGTGGCAAGGTTAGCCGGGAGCTTGTCGAGCAGTTGTTCGGCCTCAGCCGCTGCGCCGATTTGCAGCAGCGCTAGGGCGAGGTCGAGCTTGTGCTCGTCTTTGCTCGGCTCAGTCTCTACTTCTTTACGCAGGCGCAGCACCTCTTGGTGCGGGTCTAGCGGCGCAGGGGCGGCTTCGGGGGCCTGGTCTTCGCTGGGCGCGGCAGGCTCAATGCCCACTTGCTTCAGCATCTCGCGTAGCTGGCCTTCCGGTAGCGCGCCGGGAATAGCGCCCAGCACTTGGCCGTCTTTCACCACGGCGATGGTGGGAACAGAGCGAATTTGGAATGCGGCGGCGAGCTCTTGCTCTTTATCCACATCGACCTTGGCCAGCACAAATGCGCCGTGATAGTCCGCCGCAAGTTTTTCCAGCACCGGCCCAAGGGTTTTACACGGGCCGCACCACGTCGCCCAAAAGTCCACCAGTACGGGGGTTTCAAGCGATTTGCGGATCACCGTTTCTTCAAACGTGGCGGCGGTGGCGTCAAAAACGTAGGGCGAAGCGGTGTCGGTCATGGCGGGCCTGGCAAAGATGTTTCTAATCAGATGGGGGCGATGCAGGATAATCGCAAGCCAATGAGTGTTTTAAGATAACGCCGATGATGAAGCCTTTTTCGAGTGCCGCTTTACGCTGGGTGGCGGCCGCTATCGTGCTGTTTGTGCTGACGCTGCTACTGGCGCGGGTGGGGGTTCCGGAGTTTTCGCATCTGGTGCATCCGCTGGCACTGCGCGGTGCGGTGGGCTTGCCGGGGGCGAAGCTGTTTAACGCTGGGGCATTTTTGCTGCCAGGCATTAGCCTGCTGCTGGCGGCGCATGCGCTGCGGCCAGCAGTGCAGGAACGCGGCTGGATGGCACGGTTGGGGCTAACACTGGCGCAGCTGTCGGTGCTGGCGTTTGCCCTGCAGGGGGCGATGCCTCTGGATCAGCGTGGGGTAGAGGAGCTAACCAGCCGCCTACATGTTTCGCTGTGGATGCTGTGGTGGATCGCGTTTGTGCCTGCGATGCTGTTATTGGCACTGGGAGCTAAACGCGGAAAAGGGTTTGCGGTGTTCTGCTTGGGCGCGGGCTTGCTGCTGCCGGTGCTTACCGTGCTCGCTCCCATTGGTGCGTGGGTGGGGCTGGCGCAGCGGTTGGCGTATGCCGTGTGGCTGCTGTGGTGGTTGGGCGCGGCGCTGTGGCTGCGTCGCGCCCAGTAGCACCGATAGGTTAATTGTTCACTGGCTTGTCTTGCTGGCGATACACCTTGCCCGCTTTCATCACGAAATTGACGTGCTGCATCAGGTTGATATCGTCCAGTGGGTTGCCAGAAACGGCCACAACGTCGGCATATTTCCCGACTTCTAAGCTACCAAGATCCTTGCTTTTCTTGAGAAGCTCCGCCGCATTCTTGGTGGCGGCCTGTAGCGCGTAGGAGGCGGGAATGCCGGCTTCCACCATGTAGGCAAATTCTTTGGCGTTTTGCCCGTGCGGGTACACGGCCGCGTCGGTGCCGAAGGCGATCTTCACGCCAGCCTTGTACGCGCGCCCAGCGGTGCCTTGGATCAGCGGCCCAATTTGCTTGGCTTTGGCCGCAACCTGCGGGGTGTAGTAGCCGGGAACTTCGGCTTTCTCCGCGACATATTTACCGGCGATGATGGTGGGCACATACCACGTGCCGCGTTCTTTCATCAGTTTCATGCCCGCATCATCAAGATAGGTGCCGTGTTCAATGGAATCCACGCCGCCTTGTACCGCGCGACGAATGCCTTCAGCGCCGTGCGCGTGCGCGGCCACGGTCAGGCCATAGTCGTGCGCCGCGGCTACGATGGCCTTGATTTCATCCAAAGTCATTTGTGGGTTATCGGCGCTGCCACTTTGATCTAACACGCCGCCGGAGGGCATGATTTTCAATACGTCTACGTGGTCTTTGTAGTGCTGACGCACGGTTTTCCACGCATCGTCCACGCCGTTAATAATGCTGTCTTTTGCGCCGGGGTCGCCTTGTAGGTCTAGACGTAGGCCGTCGGTTTCGTCGGCGTGGCCGCCGGTTGAGCCGATGGCGCTACCAGCCGTAAAGATGCGCGGGCCGGGAATGCTGCCCGCGTTGATCGCATCACGCAGGGCGATGGAGATATTGGCGCCATCGCCCAAATTGCGCACGGTGGTGAAACCTGCCTGTAGGGTGCGGTTGGCGTAAAGAGTAGAGCGAATCGCGTAGTCGGCGGTGTTCAGACGGAAACGGTCGGTGAACGCGGTGGGGCTGGTTTCGCCGGTCAGGTGGGTATGGGAGTCGATCAGGCCGGGCAGGCAGGTTTGCGCGCTAAGGTCGATGGCCTGCGCATCTGCGGCGGCGGGGGCGGTGCCTGCACGAACCTCGGCGATACGGTCGTTGCGCACGGTAATGTTGTGCGGCCCCAGTAGCTTGCCGCTGTTGCTATCGAAGAGTTGGCCGCAATGCAGCACGGTGTCGGCGGCAAAGCTGGGCGCAGTGGCGGCCAGTAGGCCTGTGGCAAGCAGTAAGTGGTAGCGCATCAAAACCCCCTGTTGATGTTGGCGTGTTCAGCCAATCATGGCGGGTTTTGGCCCACTGCGGTAGGCTTTCCTATCCTGTTTCCGTAAAAAGTTCACCGTGTCCGAGCCCGCCATCTACGATCCCCGCACCGTTGAAGCCGCCGCCCAGTCGTTTTGGGCCACTACACGCGCCTTTGAGGTGACGGAAGATTCGAGCAAGCCCAAGTATTACTGCCTGTCCATGCTGCCGTACCCGTCCGGCGCGCTGCACGTTGGGCATGTGCGCAATTACACCATTGGCGACGTGATTTCCCGTCACAAGCGGATGACCGGCCATAACGTGCTGCAGCCGATGGGTTGGGACGCCTTCGGCCTACCGGCGGAAAACGCCGCGATCAAGAACAAAACCGCGCCGGCGAAGTGGACCTATTCCAATATCGAACACATGCGTAGCCAGCTGAAGTCACTGGGTTATGCGATCGACTGGAGCCGCGAGTTCGCTACCTGCACGCCAGAGTATTACCAGCACGAACAGCGCATGTTCGTGCGTCTGCTGAAGAAGGGCGTGGCCTATCGCAAGAATTCGGTGGTGAACTGGGATCCGGTTGACCAGACCGTGCTGGCCAACGAGCAGGTGATCGACGGCCGCGGCTGGCGCACTGGCGCGCTGGTGGAAAAACGCGAGATCCCGCAGTGGTTCTTCCGTATCACCGATTACGCGCAAGAATTGCTGGACGAATTGGGCGGCTTAGAAGGCTGGCCGGATTCGGTGAAAACCATGCAGCGCAACTGGATTGGGCGCAGCGAAGGGCTGGAAATTCAATTTAAGGTCGATGGCGAAGATACACCGTTGACCGTCTTCACCACGCGTCCCGACACCCTGATGGGCGTCACCTTCATCAGTATTGCCGGTGAGCACCCGCTGGCGATCAAAGCGGCACAAAACAACCCCGAACTGGCCGCCTTTTTAGCCGAGCTGAAAAAAGGTGGGGTGTCGGAAGCAGAGCTTGAGACCCAAGAAAAGCGCGGTATGGCTACCGGGCAATGGGCCAAACACCCAATCACCGGCAACGATGTGCCGATTTATGTCGCCAACTTCGTGCTGATGGGCTACGGCACTGGCGCGGTAATGGCAGTGCCAGCGCACGACCAGCGCGACTGGGAGTTTGCCCAAGCCTACGGCCTGATTGCGATGCCGGTGATTGTAGATGCCGCAACGCGCGATGCACTGTTAGAAATTCAATCGCATGTACAAGACAACGACGACCCGATGGCCGTAGCCTTGGGCGAACACGCTCCGGTGGACGTGTTTGAAGTCGATGCGGCTGTGGCGATGGTGCAGGGGTATTTGGACAATATTGAAAACAACGGCGCGTATACCGAGCGTGGCTGGCTGATCAATTCGGGCGAATTTTCGGGCCTCGATTTTGATGCCGCTTTTGACGCCATTGCGGCGAAACTCGAAGCCGATGGAATCGGCAAGCGCCGTGTCAACTATCGCCTGCGCGACTGGGGTGTATCGCGTCAGCGCTATTGGGGCTGCCCGATTCCGGTGATTTATTGCCAAGGCTGCGGCGCAGTGCCGGTGCCGGAAGACCAGCTGCCGGTGGTGTTGCCGGAAGACGTGGCCGATGCGTTTGCCGCAGGCCAGGTGCATTCGCCGATCAAGTCCGACGCCGACTGGCGCAAAACCACCTGTCCGCAGTGCGGTGGTGCGGCCGAGCGCGAAACCGATACCTTCGATACTTTTATGGAATCGAGCTGGTATTACGCGCGCTACACCTCGCCGGGCGCGGCCGATATGGTGGACGAACGTGCCAACTATTGGTTGCCGGTGGATCAATACATCGGTGGGATCGAGCACGCGATCTTGCATCTGATGTACTTCCGCTTCTACCACAAGCTGCTGCGTGATGCGGGGCTGGTGACATCAAACGAACCGGCCACGCGTCTTTTGACCCAAGGCATGGTGATTGCCGACACCTTCTTCCGCGCTAACCCCGACGGCAGTAAAGATTGGATCAACCCAGCCGACGTGGAGCTGACCCGTGACGATAAGGGCCGCATCAACGGTGCAACGCTGAAAGCCGACGGCCAGCCGGTGGCGATTGGCGGCACCGAGAAAATGTCCAAGTCGAAGAACAACGGCGTGGACCCACAAATTTTGGTGGATAAATACGGCGCCGACACCGTACGCCTGTTCTCGATGTTTGCCGCGCCGCCGGATCAATCGCTGGAATGGAGCGATGCAGGCGTAGACGGTATGGCGCGTTTCCTGCGCCGCCTGTGGCGCGATGTGCACGCACACGCGGCGCAACCACGCGTGGCGCTAGATGTGGCCGCGCTGGATGCCGCGCAGAAAACGCTGCGCAGGCAAACGCATGAAGCCATCACCAAGGTGAGCGACGACTACGCCCGCCGTCACAGCTTCAACACGGCGATTGCCGCGCTGATGGAGCTGCTCAACCACGTGAATAAATTCAGCGATGCCAGCCCGCAAGGGTGTGCAGTGCAGCACGAAGCATTGGAGGCCATCGTGCTGCTGCTCAATCCGATCACCCCGCATATTTGCCACACGCTGTGGCAGGTGCTGGGGCATGCGGAAACGCTGCTGGAAGATGTTGCGTTCCCGAAGGCCGACCCCGGCGCGTTGGTACGCGATGCGGTGAAGTTGGCAGTGCAGGTCAACGGCAAGTTGCGCGCCACCATTGAAATGCCTGTGGACGCAAGCCGCGAGGCTGTTGAAGCGGCTGCAATGGCCGATGCCGCAGTGGCGAACTTTGTGGCCGGGCAGACGCCGAAGAAAGTGATCGTGGTGCCCGGCAAGATCGTCAATATCGTGGTGTAACGATGAACTATCGCCTTATTGCCATTGCGCTTACGGCCACACTGCTTGCAGGTTGTGGGTTCCATTTGCGTAAAGCGCTGCGCCTGCCGGAAAACCTCGGCCCGGTGCGGGTAACCGCGTCGGATCGTTACAGCCCGTTGGCCGATACCTTGGCAGAAGGCTTGCAGCGCGCCGGGGCTGTGCCTGCTGCGGAAGACACTAAAGACGAGGTGGCAATACTGGCGATCGTGTCTGAACAGTGGGCCGACACGCCCATCAGCATGGATCAGTTTGGCCGCGCGCAGGAGTTCACCCTGCGCTACGCCGTGATCTTCAGCCTGAAACGTGCCGATGGTGAGATGCTGGTGCCGCAGCAGGCGATCGAGCTCTCGCGTGATTACCTCGCCCCGGCGGTGGATTCCATTGGTAAAACCGCCGAACGCGAACTTCTGGTGCGTGAACTACGCCGCGATATGGCTGCCGCCGTGCTGCGCCGCGTGGATGCTGTGTCTTCGCAGCGCACGCCGGCCTCTCCGTAAGCTAGCCGCACAGTGGAACTTAACGCCGACCGCCTCAGCGCTACGCTCAGCAAAGAACCGCTGCGCCCGGTGTACCTCATTGCGGGCAGCGAGCCGTTGCTGGTGCTTGAAGCCGCCGATGCCGTGCGCGTGGCCGCGCGTGCGCAGGGCATGGGGGAGCGAGAAGTACATGATATGGAAGGCCGCGATGCCGACTGGGGCGCGCTGGAGTCGTCCATTCATGCGCCCAGCTTGTTTTCCAGCCAGCGGCTGATTGAACTTCGCCTACCCACAGGCAAGCCGGGGGGCGAAGGCGCGAAGCTGATTGCTGGCTTTTGTGCCAACCCACCGCCCGACGTGGTATTGCTGATCGTGGCCAGCGAATGGTCGAAATCGCATGCTGGGAAATGGAGCGAAGCGGTCGCCAAGGCCGGGCATCTAGTCACCATTTGGCCGGTGAAACCGCATGAGCTGGGTAGTTGGATCGGCCAGCGCCTGCGCAGCCGTGGCCTGAAGACTACGCCGGATGCGGTGGCGCAGCTCGCGCAGCGAGTAGAAGGCAATCTACTTGCGGCAGCGCAAGAGATCGACAAGCTCGCCTTGCTGTTGCAAGGCGAGACTGCGGTGATCGACGCGGCGCGCATGGCCGATCTAGTTGCAGATTCGGCACGCTTTGATGTGTTTCGTCTCACCGATGCGGCGCTCAACGGCCAGCCGGTGCAAGTGGCGCGTGTGCTGGCAGGCCTACGTGCGGAAGGGGAGGCCATCCCCGCGTTGATGGGCATGGTGGTGCGCGAGCTCACCTTGGTGGCGCAGCTTGCGAAAGCGCGCAACTTCGCTGCCGAATGCAAAGCTCTGCGCATTTGGGATTCCAAACAAGCCGTGTATAAGCGCGCACTGGCACGGCATGCGCCAGAGCGCTGGGAGCGACTGCTGGTGGAAGCGGGCCGGGTAGATCGCATCGCCAAAGGCCGCGTGCGGCCGGGTAAAGAGTCGTTTGATGCGTGGCTGCAGCTAGAACGGTTGTTACTGGCGGTGGCTGAAAAAAGCGCGCTACGGCTGCTGGCATCATGAGCCAGCGTTTGCACGTGTTCTATGGCGGCAGCTTTGACCCGGTGCATAACGGGCATCTGGCCATTGCGCAGGTGGTTCGTGATCGTTTGCATGCCGACGTGAGTCTGTTGCCCGCCGGTGCGCCGCCACATAAGGCAGGCACCCATGCCAGCGGAGAGCAGCGCGCCGAAATGCTGGAGCTTGCCATCGCCAACATGGCGAATATCCGCGTGGATCACCGCGAGCTGCGCCGCGCAGGCCCGTCTTATACCGTTGATACATTGGCCGAACTGCGCGCTGAACTTGGGCCGCAAGCGCCGATCGCTTGGCTGATTGGTGCCGATTCGCTACTGCAGCTGCATACGTGGCAGCGCTGGGAAACTTTGTTCGATCTGGCCCATATCGTGGCCGTGCGCCGCCCCAATACAGCGCTGGATGCGCAGCGCCTACGCGCCGATGCGCCGTCTGTATTGGCAAAAATCAATGGCCGCTGGCTACCGCCGGAGGCGCTGACAGATAGCCCCGCTGGTGGTTTCAGCCTCATCAGCCTGCCAGAGCTGCGCCCTGAATCCTCCAGTGAGCTGCGCCAACGTATCGCCCAAGGGGAGAATTGGCAGGCGTGGCTGCCTCCTAGCGTTGTGGCCTATATCGAACGGTTCAATCTCTATCGCTAGTCGGCCGTTATAATAGGCGTCACTCCATCGAGCGCGCCGCCTTGACCAACGCTGCCCAAGTTATCAAAACCAGCCTACCCACCCCGCCGCCGTCGGTGGACGCCCTGCGCCAAGCGGTGCGCGATGGGTTGGAGTCTTTGAAAGCCCAAAATATTTTGGAAATCGACGTGCGCGGCAAAAGCAGCGTCTGCGATTTCATGGTGATCGCCTCCGGTACTTCCACGCGCCACGTAAAATCGGTGGCCGACGAAGTGGTGCGCTTCGCCAAGAAGCTCGACGTGATGCCACTAGGTGTAGAAGGCGAACGCGAAGCCGAGTGGGTGCTGGTGGACTTAGGCGATGTCGTGGTGCACGTGATGCTGCCGCGCGTGCGTGAGTTCTACGCACTGGAGCGCCTATGGTCGGTGGGTGACGAACCACCAAAAGCGGGCGCAGAGCTAGAAGACGTAGGCGCGGCCGAATAAGCGGTGAAAGCACGCCTGATCGCCGTTGGCGAGCGCGCCCCAAGTTGGGTTGCGCAAGGCTTCACCGAATACCAAAAACGCCTCTCGCACTGGCTGCCTTTGGAACTGGTGGAGGTCGAACCGGGTGTGCGCGGCAAAGGCCGCGACACCGCCCGCGCGATGAGCGACGAAGGCGCGCGCGTGCTTGCGGCACTACCCAAAAACGCCCACGTTATTGCGCTGGACGGCCGCGGCAAAATGCACAGCTCCGAACAACTTGCACAGCGCCTTGAGCACTGGCGCAGCCAAGGCCGCGACCTTGCGTTTCTTATTGGCGGCCCCGAAGGCCATGCTCAGGATGTCATTACCCGCGCCGCCGAACTTTGGTCACTTGGCCCACTCACCTTGCCGCATATGCTGGTGCGCCTCGTCTTAGCCGAACAGCTCTACCGCGCCGCCGCACTGCTGGCGAATCACCCGTATCACCGGGCGTGAACCAAGAGTGCTCAGTCTGATTGTTTCACTTCAGCCGAACACGCGGATTGTGGAGCTGGCTTGAATTCTGGGTAGTCGGCGAGCCGCACCACCCCTGCACGATCAGCAAGCCCCTCTTGAGTTAGCAGGCGCTTCACGCCTTCCTCATAATCTGAGGGCAGCTCAACATTGCATACACCCAAGGCAGCCATGTCTGCGCCAGAAAGTGTGTACGCTTGGTTTTGAGGCGGCAGTGGCAGGTAGTCCACTAAACAGTCGATGCGCTCATCGATGCCAGTTTTAGAAAATAGCTGTTTGTGTTGACGCGCAGCAGTTTGATAGTAGCGGCGTAACTTTTCCCGCAACTTCGGCCCTTGCTTCTGGAGTTCAACCTCTATTTCAGCACTGGATAAGCGTGCACCGTTACGCGTCATGGCACCTGTCAGGTTAGGAATATCACCGGCTAAAATGCGCTCGAATGCGATATCGTTGGGCACGTTCTGCGGACAGCTGTTGTGCCAGATCACCATACTTTCCGGTAGCACCTTTCTTACAGGTGCGGGGGTGAATAGATAACTTGCGCATGCTGAATTGCAAACTCTATCAACGACTACGGTAAGTTTTCGGCGAAGGACAATCTCACCCATGTCGATCGCTGGTAGCGCGTCGCCACCACGCGAACGCACTTGTAATGTTGTCACGCCCGGATGCGTCTTCAGCGTCTTCTGAAATAGAGAAAGGCCATCCACTGTGATAATGTCGACGTAATAAAGTGTGTCGCCCTCTACACGCACTTGCGCGTCATAGTTGCCGCCTACAAGTACCTGCTGGTGTTCAGCCTGTGGCTTTAGTTCGTTGGCAGGTGCCAATGTAGAGGTGATACCTGCAGCAAGCCCTGCTGCATAGAGCAGTGCGCGGCTGTGGGCTGTACGGTTCTTAGGCGTGGTTCCAGCTTGGAACTCATGTACATGGCCATCAAGCACGCGCACTAGAGTGGGTGCTGAATTTTCGTTATGTCTTTATACAAAAAACCCGCCATCACTGGCGGGCTTTTTGTGAAACGGATGCAGCGAGGAATTAAACCTGCATCGCCTTGGCGACTTCGGCTAGGTAGTCTTCTTGCACCTTTTCGATGCCTTCGCCTACCACCAGACGCTGGAAGCCAACCACGTCGGCACCGGCGGCCTTGACCACGGCTTCCACGGTCTTGTCGCCGTCCAGCACGTAGCTCTGGCCGTACAGGGTGACTTCGCTGATGATCTTGTTGATCTTGCCGCTGATGATTTTTTCGAGGATTTCGGCCGGCTTGGCCTTGTCCTTTTCGCTCATCTTGGCCAGCTCGATTTCTTTTTCCTTGGCCACGAACTCGGCCGGAACGTCAGCGGCCTTGTTGTGCGGCGGGTTCATTGCGGCCACGTGCATGGCAAGGCCACGGGCCAGCTCTTCGCTACCGCCAGCCAGTTCCACCAGTACACCGATCTTGCCATTGGTGTGCACATAGGTGCCCACGTTGTTGGCGGTGTCCAGCTTCACCAAACGGCGAATCTGGATGTTTTCACCCAGCTTCTGCACGGCGGTGGCACGGGCTTCTTCCACAGTTTCGCCGGAGGCGAGCTTGGCGGCCTTCAGTGCTTCAACGTCGGCAGCGCCGGAAGCCAGCGCAGCCGCAGCAACCGCGTCCACGAAGGACTTGAAGTTAACATCGTTGGCCACGAAGTCGGTTTCAGAGTTGATTTCAACCAGTACGGCCTTGCCGCCGTTTTGGGCCACGCCCACGCGGCCTTCAGCGGCCACGCGGTCGGCCTTTTTGTCGGCCTTGGCGGCGCCCGACTTGCGCAGGGCTTCTGCTGCAGCGTCGATATCGCCATTGGTTTCAGTGAGTGCCTTCTTGCACTCCATCATGCCGGCGCCAGTGCGCTCGCGCAGTTCCTTCACGAGGGAAGCGGTAATTTCAGCCATGGGGTTACCTCAAAATTAAATACTTAAGCCCCTCTCCGTGCGGAGAGGGGAAATTTAAGCGCAGCCGCGTGGTGCGGTTGCGGAAGAGCGATTACTCGCCTTTCTTGCCGTGCTTGGCGGCTTCTTCGCCTTCAACAGCGGCGGCGAAGTCTTCTTCGCGCACGTTGGCGGCGTTCGGCGCAGCGGCCTTGCCTTCCAGCACGGCGTCAGCGGCAGCGCGGGCGTACAGCTGCACAGCACGGATGGCGTCGTCGTTGCCCGGGATGGCGTAGTCCACCAGGTTGGGGTCGTAGTTGCTGTCCACCACCGCGATCACCGGGATGCCGAGCTTCTTGGCTTCCTTGATGGCGATGTCTTCATGGCCGATATCGATCACGAAGATGGCGTCGGGCAGACGGTTCATTTCCTTGATGCCGCCGAGGCTGGCTTCCAGCTTGTCGCGTTCGCGGCGCAGGCCCATCACTTCGTGCTTGACCAGCTTCTGGAAGGTGCCATCGGTTTCAGCGGCCTCCAGTTCCTTCAAACGGGCAACCGACTTCTTCACGGTGGCGAAGTTGGTCAGGGTGCCGCCCAGCCAACGCTGGTTCATGAAGGGCTGGCCGCAACGCTCGGCTTCTTCCTTGATGGCTTCACGCGCGCTGCGCTTGGTGCCCAGGAACAGGATGGTGCCGCGCTTTTGCGCAACGCCGCTGATGAAGTTCATCGCGTCGTTGAACAGCGGGACGGTCTTTTCAAGGTTGATGATGTGGATCTTGCCGCGCGCACCGAACAGGTACGGGGCCATTTTGGGGTTCCAGTAGCGGGTCTGGTGGCCGAAGTGAACGCCGGCTTCCAGCATCTGACGCATGGTGATTTGGGGCATGGTAAAACTCCTAAATGTAAGGAACCCACGCCAAGGGAATGAAGGCGCTGCGCCGCATCCTAGAAGGATTAGCGCTGGATTCCGGGGTTGGGCCTCCCTGTCGTCACTGCGTCCGAACCCGCTTACGCGGGCACCCCGGAACAGGGATTGCCGACAGGTGTGGATTCGACGGTTTCGAGAGGGCCTCGCCGCACGTCGTGGCGGTATAACCCGCTAATTATGGGGCAAATGCCTGCTGTGAGCAAATCATGCGGTGTAACGCTACGCGATAGCCGCGTGCGCTTGTAAACTAGGCGGCTATGAAAACCACTTCCGACATTCGCCGCGACTTCCTCGACTTCTTCGCCTCCAAGGGGCATACCATCGTCCCGTCCGCACCGCTGGTGCCGGGCAACGACCCGACCTTGCTGTTCACCAACTCCGGCATGGTGCAGTTCAAAGATGTGTTCTTGGGTGCGGAAAAGCGCAGCTACGTGCGCGCAGCTGACGTCCAGCGCTGCCTGCGCGCCGGCGGTAAGCACAATGACCTTGATTCGGTCGGCTATACCGCGCGCCACCACACCTTCTTCGAAATGCTCGGCAACTGGTCGTTTGGCGATTACTTCAAGAAAGAAGCCATCGCCTGGGCTTGGGAGCTGCTGACCGAGGTCTGGAAGCTGCCGAAGGAGCGCCTGCTGGCGACGGTCTACCACACCGACGACGAGGCCTACGGCATTTGGTTGAACGATATCGGCCTGCCGCCGGAGCGGATCATCCGCATCGGCGACAACAAGGGCGCGCCGTTTGCGTCCGACAATTTCTGGCAGATGGCCGATACCGGCCCCTGTGGCCCGTGCAGCGAGATCTTCTACGACCACGGTCCGGGACACGCCGGCGGCCCGCCCGGCTCGCCGGACGAGGACGGCGATCGCTATATCGAGATCTGGAACAACGTGTTCATGCAGTTCGACCGCCAGCCCGACGGCACGCTGGTGCCCTTGCCAGCGCCCTGCGTGGACACCGGCATGGGTCTGGAGCGGATCACCGCGATCTTGCAACAGGTGCATTCCAATTATGAAATCGACCTGTTCCAATCCTTAATTCGCAAGGTGGCCGAACTCGCCCAAACAGCCGATTTGGAAAACAAGTCGCTGCGGGTGATCGCCGACCATATCCGCGCCTGTTCGTTCCTGATCGTCGATGGCGTGCTGCCCTCCAACGAGGGTCGCGGCTATGTGCTGCGCCGGATCATCCGCCGCGCCCTGCGCCACGGCTGGATGCTGGGCGTGCGCCAGCCGTTCTTCCATCAGCTGGTGGGAACCTTGGATGCGTTGATGGGCGAAGCCTACCCAGAACTGCATGCCGCGCGCGCCACCGTTGAGCGAGCACTGAAGGCGGAAGAAGAGCGCTTCGCAGAAACGCTGGATTCCGGCATGAAGATTTTCGATGACGTGGCCAGCCGCGTTGTCGACAAGATCATTCCCGGTGTAGATGCGTTCCGCTTGTACGACACCTATGGGTTCCCGCTTGACCTCACCCAGGACATGGCGCGCGAACGCGGCATGAGCGTGGACGTGGAAGGCTTTGATGTATCGATGGCGCAGCAGAAAGAAACTGCGCGCGCTGCAGGCAAGTTTGGCGGCGGCGTGCAGCTGCCCGCCGAATTGGTGGCTACGCTTTCGCCCACGCAATTCTTGGGCTATGACGCGCTCAGCGCCGAAGGTCTTACCGTGCTTGCGCTGCTGAAAGACGGCAAGCCGGTGGAGGCGATTGCGGCAGGCGATGACGCTATCGTTCTGCTGGATCGCAGCCCGTTCTACGGTGAGTCCGGTGGCCAAGTGGGCGATACCGGTGTGCTATCCGCCAACGGCGTGCAGTTTGATGTCAACGATACCTTGAAGCTGGCTGGTCAGTTTCACGGTCATTTGGGCAGGCTTGCTGCAGGTAGCCTGAAAAAAGGTGACGTACTCAGCGGCGCGGTGGACGCCGCGCGCCGCAGTGCGACCGTACTAAATCACAGCGCCACCCACTTGCTGCACGCCGCGCTGCGCAACGTGCTTGGCACGCATGTGCAGCAGAAGGGCTCGCTGGTAGCGCCGGATCGCCTGCGCTTTGACTTCTCACACTTCCAGCCGATGACGGCAGCGGAGTTGGCCGATGTCGAACGCCGAGTCAATGCTGAAGTGCGCGCTAACCACGCAGGTGAAGTGCGCCATATGGGCATGCAGGAAGCGCTGGATTTCGGCGCGATGGCGCTGTTTGGCGAGAAGTATGGCGAAGAAGTGCGCGTGCTGCGCTTTGGCCCGACCTCCACCGAACTGTGCGGTGGTACCCACGCCAGCCGCACTGGCGATATTGGTTTGTTCAAAATTGTTTCTGAAGGCGGTGTGTCGGCAGGTGTGCGCCGCATTGAAGCGGTAACGGGACAAGGGGCGCTGGACTTTGTGGCCGAAGAGGAGCAGCGCCTACACGAGGTCGCACACCTCGTGGGCGCGCCCCCAGCTGAACTGGCGCACAAACTGCACGCCCTGCTAGAGAAGCAAAAGAAGCTAGAGCGCGAGTTGGAAGCGATCAAGGCCAAGGCGGCCTCCAGTGCAGCGGGTGATTTGGCCGCGCAAGCGCAAGACGTGGAAGGCATCAAGGTGTTGGCTGCGCGCTTGGAAGGCTTTGATGCCAAGGCGCTGCGCGATGCCATGGATCGACTCAAAGCCCAGCTGGGCGACGCGGTGATCGTGCTGGCGGGCGTGAGCGATGGTAAGGCGGCCCTCGTGGCGGGCGTGGCGGGCGCGGCGCTGGGTAAGATCAAAGCGGGTGACGTGCTGGGTGATGTCGCCAAGCAGGCTAATGGCAAGGGCGGCGGCCGCCCGGATATGGCCCAAGGTGGCTGTGACGACGTTCCAGCGCTCAAGGTAGCGTTGCAAGGCGTTGCGGCGTGGGTTGGGCAGAAATTAGCCGGTTAAATTGATGAACTGTGACCGAAGTCCGTTAACCCCGGACTTTGGTACGCTTGCGGGCGGGTTTTTCTCCGCCTATGATCTGCTGTTCAATACTATTACGGATGTCAGGCGCGGAACGTTCCGCGTTTCGGCGACAGGGGAGTTGCAATGCTCATTTTAACTAGGCGTGTAGGCGAGACCCTGATGATCGGTGATGCGATCACCGTCACCGTGCTCGGTGTGAAAGGTAATCAAGTACGCATCGGTATCACTGCGCCAAAAGACGTTGCCGTGCACCGCGAAGAGATCTATCAGCGCATCCAAAGCGGTGAAGACAACAAGAACGAAGAAAAATCATCTTAAAAAGTTTGCCGAATCTCGAATAAGCCTGTATTCTTGCCGGCTCGCGATTCGCCTCACGGAGACTTGCCCGAGAGGCCGAAGGGGCTCCCCTGCTAAGGGAGTATGGGGTCAAAAACTCCATCGAGGGTTCGAATCCCTCAGTCTCCGCCACTTGCGGCGAAACGCGAAAAAAAATGCACGAAAATGAAAATTTTTCCTTGACGTGCAAGCGGTGTTTCTACATAATTCCGCTTCTACATTGCGCCCGTAGCTCAGTTGGATAGAGCACCAGGCTACGAACTTGGGGGTCGGAGGTTCGAATCCTTCCGGGCGCGCCATTACAAAACAAAAGAGTCAACCGGCTATTGCCAGTTGGCTCTTTTTGTTTGCGTATGATCTTGGTGGTTTGTGCTAATTTCATGCCACGCAAGAAGCTTTTTAGGATCCCTTGTTTTGACCCCCGATAAGATCACGTTGTCCCAGCTCGAATCCTTCTTGATGGGCGCGGCTGACATCCTGCGCGGCAAGATGGATGCCTCCGAGTTCAAGGAGTTCATCTTCGGCCTGTTGTTCCTGAAGCGCCTGTCTGACGAGTTCGACGCCAAGCGCCAACGCCTGCGCACGCACAACTTCGCCCACCTTGCCGACCAGCCGGAACTGCTGGCCGAGCTGCTGGAAGACCGGACCAGCTTTGGCGAAACCTTCTACGTGCCGGTTCGGGCACGCTGGAATGAAACCTGGTTGGATGAGAGCGGCGACACCGTTCCGGCGCTAAAAGACCTCAAGCACGACATCGGCGCGATGCTCAACAAGGCCATCGCCGCGCTGGAAGACAACAACGACTCGCTGGCCGGTGTGCTGAAAAGCAACATCAACTTCAATGAAGTTAAAGGCAAGACCAAGATCGCCGACCAGAAGTGGAAGGACCTGCTCGACCACTTCAACGCCTTCGGACCACTGGTCAACGACCGCTTCGAGTTCCCGGACCTGCTCGGCGCGGCCTACGAATACCTGATCAAGTACTTCGCCGACAGCGCCGGCAAGAAGGGTGGCGAGTTCTACACCCCCGCCGAAGTGGTGCGCCTGCTGGTGCAGCTCACCAAACCCGCCGCCGGGCAGACCATCTATGACCCCACGGTCGGTTCCGGTGGTTTCCTGATCCAGGCCCATCAGTACGTGGAAGAACAGGGTCAGGACGCCAACGACCTGGCGCTGTACGGGCAGGATTCCAACGGCACCGTGTGGTCGATCTGCAACATGAACATGATCCTCCACAACATCACCCGCTTCACGATTGAAAACGGCGACACCCTGGAAGACCCGCAGATTCTGGAAGACGGCCGCATCCGCCAGTTCGACCGCGTGCTGGCCAACCCGCCATTCTCGCAGAACTACAGCCGCGCCAACGTCAAGTTCGCCAGCCGCTTCCGCGAGTGGTGCCCGGAAACCGGCAAGAAAGCCGACCTGATGTTCGTGCAGCACATGCTGGCCAGCCTCAAGCCCAACGGCCGCATGGCCACGGTGATGCCGCACGGCGTGCTGTTCCGTGGCGGCAAGGAAAAACTGATCCGCGAATTGTTTTTGGCCGACGACTGCATCGAAGCCATCATCAGCCTGCCGCCTGGCCTGTTCTACGGCACCGGCATCCCCGCCTGCGTGCTGGTGTGCAACAAGCAGAAGCCGGACGAACTGCGCGACAAGATCCTTTTCATCAACGCCGACCGGGAATACGGCGAAGGCAAGGCGCAGAACAAGCTGCGCCCGGAAGACATCGAGAAGATCGACTTCGTGTTCAGCCACAAGCGGGAGCTGCCCAAGTACTCGCGGCTGGTCGGAAAGACCGAAATCCTGGATGCGCACGACGCCAACCTCAACATTCGCCGCTACGTGGACAACACGCCGGACCCGGAACCCGAGGACGTCCAGGCGCACCTGGTCGGCGGCATTCCGCAATCGGAGATCGACACCCTCGGCCCGCGGTTCGGCCAGTTCGGCGTTGCCCCACACACCTTGTTCCGCAGCGAACGCGCGGGCTACCAGATCTTTGTCGAAACCATTACCGACAAGCCCGCCATCAAGCAGGTGCTGGAGGCCGATGCCGCACTCACCCAGACGCTTGCCCGCCATCGAGGTGCGCTGGTCGATTGGTGGGGCGAGGCCAGCACCGACTTTGCCGAACTGGAGGACGCCGGCAACGGCGGCCGCAAGACGCCGGAGATCCGCCGCGGGCTGATCACCTCGCTGAAGGATAAGCTCATCCCGCTGGGTGTGCTGGACGAGTTCAAGAGCGCCGGCGTGTTCGTCAACTGGTGGCAGCAGATCCGCTACGACATCAAGACCATCGTCGCAAGCGGCTGGCACCACAGCCTGATTCCCGACGCCTACCTGGTGGCTGCGTTCTTTCGGAAGGACGCCGACGCCATCGACGCGCTGGAAGCGAAGATCGCCGAAGCGCAGGCCGAACTGGATGAAGCGGTGGAGGCCGCTGTGGAGGTGGCCGCGTGGGAGCCGGAAGCCGACGAGAAAGCCACCGCCGCCGTTCTCAAGAAAGCGCTGAAGGCCTTGATCGACGACCTAGATAACGCCACCGGTGCCAGCGCCGACAAGGAACGCGCAGCGCTGAAGGCGCAGGACAAGGCGATCAAGGCCATCGAAGCCCGCATCAAGGACGCCAAGGCCAAACACAAGGCCAGGCGCACCGAACTCACCGAAAAGCTGGAACTCAAGCGCAGCGGCGGCGAGGCTTACAAGGCCGAGCAGCGCGAGCAGATCGCGCAGATCGACGCCCGCATCGCCAAGCTGGATGCGAACAAGAAGGAAGGGCAGAAACAGGTCGCCGCGCTCACCGTCGACAAGGACGCGCTGCAAGCCCGCATCGCCCGCACCGAGGCGCAGCTCGCCACCATCGGCGGACAACTGACCGACGACGAGGCGCGCAAGCTGATCCTGGAGAAGATCGACGATCTGGCCCGCGCCGAACTCACCCGCTACCTCAACGCCGAGAAGCGCGCACTGATCGCCAGCGTGGAAAACCTGTGGGACAAGTACGCGGTGTCGAGCCGGGAGCTGGAAGCCGTTCGTGCGGAGACGTTGAAGGCGTTGGAGGGGATGTTGGCGGGGCTCGGCTATGTCTAAAGTGAAGCTCGCCGACGTCGTAGAAAGGAGCGTGGGCGGCGGCACTCCCGCAAGGGATGTTGCATCGTTCTGGAACGGACCGATTCCTTGGGCAACAGTAAAGGACTTCAAGGATGGAGTTCGTCACCTCTCCGCCGTGCAGGAGTCCATCACCAAGCTGGGCTTGAACAGCAGTGCGTCAAACCTGATCCCGGCTGGCACTCCGATCATTTGCATGCGAATGGGCGTCGGACGGGTTGCCACGGCCCCCATGCCAATCGCGATCAACCAGGACTTGCGCGCGTTGTTTGTCGGTGCGGCTTACGATGCGGACTTTGTCGTTTGGTCCCTTGACGGAATCCGCAGTCAGATCGAGAACGAGGCCATTGGCTCCACGGTAAAAGGTATCAGCGTCGATCGGTTGCTGTCGTTCGAGATACTCGATACCACTCTGCCCGAACAATCCAAAGTCGCGGACGTGCTGTCCACGGTGGACCGGGCGATTGCGCAGACCGAGGCGCTGATCGCCAAGCAGCAGCGCATCAAGACCGGCCTGATGCAGGACCTGCTCACCCGCGGCATCGACGAACACGGCCAGCTCCGCTCCGAAGCCACCCACGCCTTCAAGGATTCCCCCCTCGGCCGCATTCCGGTGGAGTGGGAGGTGAAGTCGTTAGGTGCTGCGCTTGATGAGGCCAAAGGCTATTTACAAACCGGACCATTCGGCAGTCAGCTTCACGCGTACGAATATACCCATTCGGGCGTGCCAGTGGTGATGCCCCAAGATATTTTGCAAGGCAGCGTGTCCACGGCCAACGTTGCGAGAGTTCCAGAGACGCGAGCGCACGACTTGCGGCGCCATCGCGTTATGGAAAACGACATTGTGTTCGCTCGGCGTGGCGATTTGAGTCGCGCGGCAGCAATCGGAACACGAGAATTTGGGTGGCTGTGCGGCACTGGCTGTTTCTTGTTGCGTGTGCCGCTGAGGAACATGGCTGCCAAGTGGCTCGCTCATCTGTATCGGTATCACTGGATACAGCGTCAAATTGAAACAAACGCGGTCGGCTCCACCATGCCAAGCTTGAACAACGGTGTCATGGCACGGTTGGTTGTTCCCATTCCGAGCGTTGATGAACAGCACAAAATTGCCTGCCGGATTGATTCGATGGATAGGGAACTAGAGTTGCTTGAACAACAGCTCGATAAGCAGCAATCACTCAAAACCGCCCTGATGCAAGACCTGCTCACCGGCAAGGTCCGCGTCACACCACTGCTTCAACCGTCCAAGGAAGCCATCGCATGAAGGCACAGGATCTGCAGTTCACCCAGCTGTTGCAGGGCGCCAAGCAGTTCATCATCCCGATCTTCCAGCGCCCGTACAGCTGGGAAATTGCGCATTGCGAGCAGCTGTGGCACGACATCCTGCGCGTGGGTAGCCATGCGGAGCTGGACAGCCATTTCATCGGCTCGGCGGTCTACATCCCCGAGCAGGAAACCAGCGCGGCGATTTCGCGCTGGCTGGTGATCGACGGGCAGCAGCGCATCACCACCTTGTCGCTGTTGTTGCTGGCGCTCAAGCGGCGGCTGCAGGCCGAAGGGGTGGACACGCCGGTATCGGCAGCGGAGATCGAGGACTATTTCCTGCTCAACCGCTACGGCAAGGGCGAGCAGCGCTACAAGATGCTGCTGACCAGGACCGACAGGGACACGCTGATCGCGCTGCTCGACGACAAGGCGCCGGCGCCGGACGCCTCCCACCGCATCCGCGAGAACTTCGAGTTCTTCACCGGCAAGCTGGCGGGCGCGGACCTCAAGGTGGTCTATGCGGGCATCCAGAAGCTGATGATCGTGGACGTGCGCCTGCAGCAGGGCATCGACAACCCGCAGATGATCTTCGAGAGCATGAACTCCACCGGCAAGGCGCTGACCCAGGCCGACCTGATCCGCAACTACGTGCTGATGGGCCTGCCGCACGCCGAGCAGACCCGGCTTTACGAAGACTGTTGGCGGCCGATGGAGATGCTGTTCGGCGCGGAGAACTACACGCGCTACTTCGACGAGTTCATGCGCTTCTTCCTGGTCATCCACACCGGCAACCACCGCATCCGCAAGGACGAGGTGTACGACCAATTCAAGACCTATTCGCTGGGCCAGAAGGTCGAGCCGCTGCTGGCGTCGCTGCTGGAGTTTGCCCGCTATTACTGCGCCATGGCGCTGGGCAAGGAACAGGATGCGGAGCTGGCGCGCGCCTTCCAGGACATCCGCGAGCTGCGCGCGGACGTGTGCTACCCGATGTTGATGGAGGTGTACCACGATCATGCGCAGGGCCGGCTGGGCAAGGACGCGTTCGTGGACATCCTGCAACTGGTGGAAAGCTACGTGTTCCGCCGGGCCATTTGCGACATCCCGACCAACTCGCAACGCCAGACCTTCGCCACCTTCTGCCGCAAGCTGGACAAGGCCCGCTATCTGGAAAGCGTCAAGGCCGCTTTCATGCTGCTGCCTTCGTACCGGCGCTTCCCGGGCGACGACGAGTTCCGCCGCCAGCTGCAGATCCGCAACCTGTACAAGTTCAATCGCCGCAGCTACTGGCTGCGCCGCTTCGAGAACTTCGGACGCAAGGAGCGGGTGATGGTGCAGGACTACACCATCGAACACATCCTGCCGCAGAACACCCAGCTGAGCGCCGCGTGGCAGCATTCATTGGGGGAGGACTGGGCGCGGGTGCAGGAGCAATATCTGCACACCCTGGGCAACCTCACGCTGACCGGCTACAACTCGGAATACAGTGATCGACCTTTTGCCGAGAAGCGCGACATGGAGGGCGGCTTCGCACAGAGCCCGCTCAAGCTCAATGAGGGACTGGGCAACTGTGCGGACTGGAACGAGCAGGAGATCATCAAACGCGCAGCACGATTGGCCAGTCGTGCCGTGGGGATCTGGGTATCCCCGGGTCTTTCCGACGAAGTGCTGGACACCTATCGCGAGAAGAAGGCGGACAGCGCACCCGAGTACACGATTGCCGACCATCCGCACCTCTCCAGCGGGCTGGTGCGCGAGCTGTTTGAACACTTTCGCACCCAAGTGCTCGCTTTGGACGAGTGCGTGAATGAGGAGTTCCTGAAGCTGTATGTGGCCTACAAGGCGGAAACCAATTTCGTGGATGTCGTTCCGCAAGCCAAGCGGCTGCGGCTGTCCCTGAACATGGCGTTCGCCGACATCGACGACCCGCGCAAGCTGTGCGTGGACGTGACCGATCTGGGCCGCTGGGGCAATGGCTGTGTGGAAGTGGGCTTGGACAACGAAACCGACCTGCCGTATGTGATGAGCCTGGTGCGGCAAGCGCTGGAACGGCAGCTGGGCGAAGAAGACACCGAGACCGAGAACGCATGAGCACCAAGTCCACGCCGCCACACATCAAGCTCGACGAACGCAACCACGTCGAGAAACCCTTTCTTGACCAACTGGCGGGCCTGGGCTGGAACATCCTCGATCTGGATAAGGATCAAAAACCCGCCGACACCGGCCGCAGCAGTTTCACCGAGGTGGTGCTGGAGCCGCGCTTGCGTGCGCAGCTGAAGGTGATCAACCCGTGGCTGCAGGACGACCAGATCGACGACGTGGTGAAGCAGCTGACCGCCAGCTTCCCCGGCTCTGATCTGATGAAGAACAACCAGCATCTGCTGCATCTGCTGCTGGAGGGCACCAGCGTCGGCGAGAACCGCGTCACCGGCGAGAACAGCCCGACGGTGAAGTTCGTCGATTTCGGCAAGGTGGACAACAACGACTTTACCGCCGTCTGCCAGTTCAAGCTGCGCGTGCCGGGCACCGAGCACCACATCATTCCGGACATCGTGCTGTTTCTGAACGGCCTACCGGTGGTGCTGGTGGAGTGCAAGTCGCCCAAGGTCAACGACGCGCTGGCCAGCGCCATCGACCAGATGTTGCGTTACAGCGAACAGCGCGGCGCGAAAGGCGAAGGCCATGCGCAGTTGTTCTGGTACAACCAGTTCGTCATCGCTACCTGCCGCCAGCAGGCCAAGTTCGGCACCATTTCCACCCACACGGAGAAATATTTCTACCGCTGGGCCGACCCGTATCCGCGCAGCGTGGAAGAGCTGGACCACGGCAGCGGCAGCCCCAACGACCAGCAACGGCTGGTGGCCGGCATGCTGGACCGGCAGAACCTGCTGGACCTGATCCGCACCTTCACCTTGTTCTCGACCAGTGACAGCGGCCAGACCATCAAGATCGTCGGCCGCTACCAGCAGTTCCGCGCGGTGAAACTGGCGGTCAAGCGGCTGCTGGAGGGCAACACGCCACGCCAGCGCAGCGGCATCATCTGGCACACGCAGGGCTCGGGCAAATCACTGACCATGATGTTCATGGTGCGCGAGCTGTATCGACACGCGGCGCTTGCGCACTGGAAGGTGGTGTTCGTCACCGACCGCACCCAGCTGGAAGCGCAGCTCGCCGAGACCAGTCAGGCCATCGGTTTCACGGTGAAGGTGGCGGACAGCATCAAGAAGCTGAAGGAACTGCTGGCATCGACCTCATCCGATCTGGTGATGGCGATGATCCACAAGTTCCGCGAGGCGGAGCTGGAAGCGAGTTTTCCCGAGCTCAACACCAGCCCGCACATCCTGGTGATGACCGACGAGGCACACCGCTCGCAGTACCAGCTGCTGGGCGCGAATCTGGACCGCGCCATCCCCAACGCGGCGCGCATCGGCTACACCGGCACGCCCATCGACAAGACCGAGCGCGTGTTCGGCGATTACATCGACAAATACACCATGCGCCAGTCCATCGAGGACGGCGTGACATTGGAGATTGTGTACGAGGGCCGCACCCACAACGCCGAGGTGGAGGATGGGGCGGCGATGGATAAAGCCTTTGCCGACGTGTTCAGCGATTACAAGCTGGAGGAGCGGCTGGAAATCCTCGGTTACGGCTCGCGCCAAGCTTATCTGGAAGCCGACCCCACCATCGCGGCCAAAGCCAACGACATGGTGGCGCACTACCTGACCCATGTGTTTCCCAATGGCTACAAGGCACAGGTGGTGGCCACCTCGCGCGAGGCGGCGGTACGCTACAAGGCCCACATCGACGCGGCGCTGGCGGCGGCCGTGACGAAACTTGAGGCCAGCAACCCGAACGGGCTGGACATCGCCACGCTGAAAGCGCTCGACACCGACGTGATCATCTCCACTGGCCACAACGACCTGCCGCTTATCAAGGAATATGGCGACAGCCGCCGCCACGAGACCAGCATCAAGCGCTTCAAGCTGGGGTTTGGCGCCACCGACGAAGGTGTGGACGGCAAGCTGGGCATCCTGATAGTCAACAACATGCTGCTGACCGGCTTCGATGCGCCGGTGGAACAGGTGATGTACTTGGACAAGGTGGTGGTGGCGCACAACCTGCTGCAAACCATTGCGCGCGTGAACCGCGTGGGCGGAGCTGCCAAGGACAAGGGCTACATCGTCGATTACGTCGGCGTGGGCCATCACCTGAAGAAAGCGCTGGACAACTACGACGAGCGCGAGCAGAAGGAAATCACCGGCTGCCTGAGCTTTCCCGAACGCGAGCTGCGCGAATTGCAGGCCGCGCATGCGGAGATCATGGCGCTGCTGAAGAAGCACGGCCTGACCGATCTCAGTGATCACGATGCCTGTTTCGACGTGTTCTACGACGAGGACATCCGCTTCGCCTTCATGCTGGCATTCAAGAAGTTTACAAGCGCGCTGAATACCTTGTTTCCGGCCAAGGAAGCGCTGGTTTACATACCGGACTACCAGAAGCTGAACGAGATCAACATTCTCGCTGGCAAGCACTTCCGCGACGCGCGTCTGAGCATGCAGGGCATTCCGCCTAAGCTGCGCGCCATTGCCGATGCGCACCTAGTTTCCAAGGGCATCGACATCAAGATTGCGCCCATTTCCATCCTCGACGAGGATTTCGAAAAGGACGTCAAAGAGCACAAACGCAACAAGACCAAGGCCGCCGAGGTGGAACACGCCATCCGCCATCACATCGACATCGAGCTGGATGACGACCCGGACCTGCAGGCATCCTTCGCCGAGGCGCTGGCGGCGATCCTCGCCGAGTTCAAGGACAACTGGCAGAAGATCTACGAGGAGCTGGAGAAGCTGCGCCAGCGCATCAAGGATGCCGGCAGCGAGCCGACCTATGGGCTGCACCGCAAGAAGCAGATGCCGTTCTTCCGTCTGTTCCAGAATGAATTGGGAGGTGCGATGGACGAACACGTCGATTACGCCGGCAAGCCCGACGACCGCATCGCCGTGCTGGTAGACCTGACTCAGCAGATCTACAACGCGGTGGAGCGCGAGCTGAAGCTGACGGGGTTCTGGGAGAGCATTCCGGCGCGCAACAAGCTGAAGGCGGAGCTGCAGCAGATCGTCGTTTCGCCGCAGTTCGCTGCGGTGCCAAGCCTGCTCAGGAAGCGCGAGGCGATCATCAGCCGGGTGATGGAACTGGCCGAAGCGAAGAACGACACGATTCTGCACACTGCGTGATGCCATGGTGCTGAGCTACGAAATTCGCCGCTCGAGCAGGCGTAAGAACATCACCATCACGGTGGAGCGCGACCGCGCCGTGGTGGTGCACGCGCCTGTGGGCGTGCCCGAGGCGAAGGTGCGGCAACTGGTAGACAGCAAGCGACAATGGCTGTTCGAGAAACTCAACGACGCGCAGAAATATCAGCCTCTGCCGCATGCACCCGGCAAGGAATTGGTCAACGGCGAATCCGCCTTGTACTTGGGGCGTGTTTACCGCATCGAGCTGGTTGACGCTCCTGACGGAGACGTCCGTTTTGATGGGAAGCTCCTGATCCCGCACTCACGCGCCAGCGAACGCAAGCGGGTACTGCGCGAGTGGTACATGGCGCGCGCGAAGGAGAAGATCCTGCCTCGCGTGAAGCTGCACGCAAAGAACCTTGGTATCAGCTACGAACAGGCCAAGATCACCGACAGTCGTTTTCGTTGGGGCTCCTGCACCCCGGGTAACAATCTCAATTTCAATTGGCGACTGATCAAGGCGCCAATGTTCGCTATCGACTACGTGATCGTGCACGAGCTAGCGCACTTGATCGAAGCGAACCATACGCCACGCTTCTGGAACATAGTGAGTGCTCAGTTACCCGCGATGGAACGCGCACGTGTTTGGTTACGCGAGCACGGGCAGAGTCTCGAGGAAGACATTTAGTTCGTACAAATGAATGAGCCTTGTACTCAACCAGTTCATTGATTGAATGACTAAATCTCTGGAAATCGCTTCAGGATATATCTTTTCAGTGCAAAATTAAAATGTATTGAATGCTTGACATTCAGACTAATAAGTCTAGTATTCAATACATGGACGCCGCTACTCTCTTGCGCCGGTTTGGCAGTTCGCTGCGGGACGCCCGCAAGCGGCGCGGTTTGACGCAGGCTCAGTTGGCGGCCTTAGCTACCGTCCCGCGGCTTAAGGTAATTCAGGTTGAACGGGGCGATGCGTCGGTTTCGATTGGTGCCTACGCCGAAGTGGCCGCAGCACTGGGGTTGGAGTTCACGCCCGTGCCGGCACGCCGTCCCACGTTGGATGAGGTTGCGGAGCTATTGGCGAATGACTAATCCTGCCACCATTGATCGGCTCTGGGTCGGGACGCCGCAGGGAGGCAGTGGCGTCCTTGGCAAGACCGGCGAGGACTATCTATTCGGCTATCATGCTGACGCGTCTAAGGCTGCGGAGATCAGCTTGTTGATGCCGCGCAGGTTGGAGCAGTACGGCAGTCGTGAGCTGCATCCCATCTTCCAGATGAATCTGCCGGAAGGCTATGTACTGGAACGCCTACGCCAGCGCTTGGCTAAGGCAACCACCATCGATCCGATGCTCCTGCTGGCGCTAACCGGCCGCGATGCGGCGATCGGCCGGGTTCATGTTGAGGCGCCCCCAAAATTCGTCGAAGCCTTCGCGGCAGGTGTTCAGGAGAGTCGTGGTGAGCGTCTGGCGCAGATATTGGCCTGGGACGGCGCCGAGAACCTATTCGAAGAGCTGGCGCGGCGCTATCTGTTCCGAACTGGCGTGTCCGGCGTGCAACCCAAACTGCTGGTTCCGGAAGCCCGGGAGTCGGACGGTAAGGTGTCACTTGCCACGACGGACCTCATCGTAAAGAGCGGCGGCGTGGATTACCCCGGTCTGGCGGTGAATGAGTTCGTCTGCATGTCTATCGCCAGAAATGCTGGAATTCCCGTTCCGGAGTTCTTTCTGTCCGACAATCGGCAGTTGTTCGTGATGCGGCGGTTTGATCGTACGGACGACGGGCAGGCGATCGGTTTCGAGGAAATGGCCGTGCTGATGGCTAAGGGTGCAGCGCAGAAGTACGAGGGTAGCTATGAGCAGGTGGCACGCTTCGTCTCGTTGTTTTGCTCGCCCAACCTCCGGCTTCCGGCCTTGGGGCAGTTATTCGACCAAGTGGCCCTGTCCTGTATCTTGGGCAATGGCGACGCACACCTGAAGAACTTTGGCGTGCTTTACGACGATCCCACCTCGGAGGACATCTGGTTATCACCGGCCTACGACCTAGTGTGCACCACGGCTTACATCCCTGACGACAGCCTGGCATTGACGCTGGGTGGGTCGAAGAGTCTGTTTGCCTCCCGTGTCCATTTGATGGACTTTGCTAAGCGTTGCGAGATCGGCGATCCTCGTGGTCGCATCCTGACCTTGCTGCAGGCGGCGGAGCAGGGGCTTCAGGAACACTGGGCCTTGCTTGAAGAAGAGCCGATCGTTGGCGCCGGGCTCCGTCAGGCATTCGAAGGTTTTGCTTCCCGGTTCAAGCCGGAATAATCAGCCCAATGGTCGAAGCTCACTTCATCATAGTTATGGGTGTGTTTTTGTATTGCGGGTATCATCTGACCTTTGCCGACTTACCCCTCCATGACCGTCTCTGAAAGCTCTTTATTTAGTGTGGTCCCTGCAGGGTTGTTTGGCCCGCTGGCTTCACCCAATCGTGAGCATTACTGGGCGCTGCTGTGCCGTTTGTTCGATGAATTTTTTGGGCCAGATGCGCCGCTGCCGCCGAGTATTGGCTTTCAGCGGCGCGATATCACGGCCGCGATCGAGCGCTATCTGCTGGCCGATGATCCTTGGGACAGTGAAGAAGGCGAAACGTCAGGGGCTTCGTTAGCCGATCGAGCGGGCGCGATTTATGAGCGCTTTCGTGCCGCTGGCTGGCTGCGCCAAGAGCGCATCGGTGCGCGTGAAATGGTGGCGATGGTGCCGCAGGTGGTGCAATTCTTGGCCACACTGGTGGAATTTTCCGAACATGGCCCTACCTTTGTATCGGCCAAAGTGCGTTCCATCGAACTGCAACTGCAGCAAGTGCTGGAAGGGCAGGCGGCAGGCGATGCACTGGACGAAGCGGCTGATCAAGCGCGGCGTTTGTTAGTCTCACTGGCATCGATGAGTTTGCGTGTGCGCGACTTGATGCCGGAACTATCGCGCGCAGAGACCACCGCGCAATTTGCACGGCAGTGGTTTGAACGCTACGTCACCCATTTTTTTGTGGGTGATTACGCCAACTTGCATCAAGCCGATCATCCACTGGCGCGGCGCAGTGCCATTCTTGCGATGGCGCAAGACATTGAACATGGTACCCGGCGTGGCGCGGTACTGCAGTGGTATCAAGAACATCTCACGGCGGGCGATAGCGCATTGGCCGAGCAGCGTCTAGCGCGCAGTTTGCGGCGGCTGCATGAGTTAGAGCGTATCGACGAATACCTGCAGCGTTTGGATGACGATATTCGTCAAGCCAACCGCCGTGCGCTGGCGTTTTTTGATTACCGCCTGCGCGCACCCGCTAAATTGGATGTGCTACTGCAGCGTGCAATTCGCGGCGCGCTGGCTGCGCCAGACGATGCACTGCGCCTGTCGGTTGCACCGGGTGCATTGATGGACGATGCGCAGCTACGCGCGCCAAGGCGTAGGCCTTCTGCCATTACGCGCAGCGCCAACCGCATCGCGCAGCCCACGCCCGAACAGCAGGCGCGGCTGGCGCTACTGCGGCGCATGAAGCGCGCCCGTCTGGTGACTGCAGAAAGCATGGCGCGCTATTTGGCAAGGCATCTCACTGCACAAGACCGGTTAGAGTCTTCGCAGCTGGAAATTCAAAGTATCGAAGACCTGCGCGCTTATCAAACCTTACTCACGCTTGCGCTACGCGGTAATCGCATTGGTGGCCTGCGTCGTGAAGACCCGCTAAGCCGCATTGCACGTGGCTTTCGTGTGGAACTGATCGACCCCGGTGAACGCGTGGATAACGCCTACCTACGCGCCCCGCGCTTTGCCATTCAACCTATTCGAAAAACAGCATGAAACGCAGCTGGAACACGCTTTCTCAACAAACGAATGGGCTCTATGCCGTTGCGGATTTCGAACGCACGGCGTATCGGCTTGTTACCGAACAAGTGCTCTATGCCAGCGACCGTAATGCGCGCAGCGCTTATCACATGGTGGAAGAGTATTTCGATGACTATGTCGCTGCGCTGGCACCGCTGGGGATTCGCCTAGAGCGCAACGCGCATTACCGATACGTGGTGGCCTTGCCTGCGCATAGTGAAGGCACGCCGGTAACGCTGGATGAAACGCTGCTGCTACTGGTGCTGCGTCAGCGCTACGACGTTGCGGCGCGGCAAGGGCAGGTAGAAGAGCAGGGCGAAGTGATCGTGGAATTGCCAGAGTTACAAGACGCCTACCAAGCCCTGACTCAGCGCCCCATGCCGGACGTAGGTACTTTGCGGGCCTTAGCACGCGCAGCAAAGCGTTGGGGTGTGGCGCGCTTGGTGGAGTCTGAGCCAGACGACCCGCAGCCGTTCCATCTGCGCGTGCGTCCGGCCATTGTTGAGGTAGTGGGCGAGTTATGGCTGCAGCGTTTAGATCAACACAATCGCGATGATGACGCAGATAGCGATGACGTCACGGAGGACGACGATGCAACTGCTTGAACGCGTGCACTTAGTGCAGTTCTTTTTGTTTGAAGCGCAAACACTAGAGCTTGATGCCACAAGCGCAGTGATCGCGCCGAACGGTGCGGGTAAAAGCGCCTTGCTCGATGCACTGCAAATTGTGCTGCTAGGGGGTGATCGCTCGCGCATTCGCTTCAATGCGCAGGCGGGTGGTAGCGCGCGTGCGCGCTCGATTCGTGATTATTGTTTAGGGACATGGCGCAGCGGTGAAGAAGGGCGCAAGCGCCGTACCGCCACAACCTATATTTCGCTTGTGTTTCGCGATACAGAAACGCAAGCGCCACTATCAATAGGTATCGCATTAGGTGCGTCGCAAGACGAGCCCGATCATCGCGTGTATGGGCAATACGTGGCACCGGGTGTTGCGCTTGCGCTAGAAGACCACCTTGAACATAGCGAAGGGCGTGAACTGCCTTTGGCTTGGGCGGCCTTTCGTGATCGCCTAAGCCAACGCTGTCGCGCCGCTGAAACAGGGCTGGAACTGCACGCCACTAGCGAACGCTTCGTCAAAGACGTGTTGTATCGCTTGCGCGCTACACCTTCGGCTCAGCCCGATGTAAATGCTTACCGCAAAGCGTTTTTGAATGCACTGAATTTGCAGCGTGTGGAAGATGTGGATTTGTTCGTGCGCACGCTGGTGGCAGAAGATCGCCCCACCGATATCGCGCGCTTCCGCGGTTTGCTGGAGACCTTCCGCCAGCTTAAAGAAAAGATTGAGCAGGTTGTTGCGCGCATCAGTGATGCTGAGGCGGTGGATGCGCAATACGAGAAAATTTCCCAGCAGGCGGCCCGCGCGGCCAGCTACCGTGCACTGGCGGCGGAATACGCTCGTGATCTGCTTTCAGAGCAAGTGGATGAAGCCGAAACACATTGCGAAAAAGCCCGCCAGCAGTTGGCCGATACACGGCGTGCACTGAGTGAAGCCAGCATTGAGCAGCAGTTGGCCGAAGATGCGCTTGTGCAGGCGAATGCGCGTATGCAAAGCAGCCAAGGCTATGGCGAACAAGCGCAGCTAGATGAACTAAGCAACCGTGACCGCAGTGAGTTGGTGCGCATCAAGCGTGAGTTGATGCGGCAGATGCACGAGATCAACACGCAGTGGCAGGCCGTGGCGGCGCTGCAACTTGTACCCACGGAGATGCTGGAGCAAGCACAGTCGCTATGGCATAGCGAGCATGCACGCTTGGCAGAACTTGCCGAAGAGGCTGCATTGCCGTGGACGGCATCTAGCCTGCACGCGCAGGCGTTACAGGCGATCACGGCGGCGCAGGGTGTAATCAGCGCGGTACAGGTGCACGCCCGCACGCTGCATATGCGTGTTGAGGCGCTGCAGTCGCGTATCGAAACATCACGGCAAAATCAAAAGCGCATTAGTGCAGGGCAGGCAGAATTAAGCCCTGATGCGATGCGTCTTTTGCATTATCTGCAAGAAGAGGGTATTGCCGCGCGGCCAGTGTGCGACTTGGTGCAAGTGCGCGACCCTGCGTGGCAGCCTGCAATCGAGGCTTATTTGCGCAGCAATATCGAGGCGCTGTTAGTGCCTGTAACCGATGAAGCGCGCGCGGTAAAGCTGTATCGCTCGCTGAATGGTGGACGCAGTGTTTATGGTGTGAAGCTTGCGCTATCGAGCCATGCGCAGCGCGTGATTGGTCACGCCAAACCGGGCAGCGTAGCGACCTTGTTAGAAAGTGATAACGTCGATGCTCTGGCATTTTTACGCCAGCAGTTAGGTGAACTACGCTGCGTGGAGAGTGAGGCGGAGCTCATTCAAGCACGACAAGGACTTACGCGGGATGGTCTGTTGGCCAAAGGCGGCAGCATCGAGCGCAGACGCTTACCCGCAGCGGGCGAGCTAAAAATTGGCGCGAATGATAACCGCATGCGCCTACGCGTTCTGCGTGAAGAGTTAGAGCAGGCCGAGACCGAGCTGCGTACGTTAGAACCTGCACTGCGCAAGGCAGAGGCTTGCCAGCGTGGCTTGACGGCTTTGCTGGACCCGGCGCGTGTCGCTCAGGTGCTGCACGATAAAGTGCTGGAGCACCATCAGGTTGAACAGCGTTATCGCGAGGCGATGACCCAGCGTGAGCATGCGCTCAATCCTGACTTGATACGCCTTACCGAACAGCTGCAAGCACTAAACGAGCGCGTGGCCGCGTGCCGAAAGCTACGCGATGCGCTGCTGGGTAAAGTGGCTGTGGAAGAGGGGGCGGAGCAAGCCGCACTACGTTTGCTCGATGGCCTTCGCGGGCAGGAAGAGCTGGTGGCACGCCGTGCCGTGGATGCGTTCCGTGAGCCTGACGTGGACCCTAATCGGGTGGAACGCCTGCGCGACGAAATGGATCACAAATGGCCAGCATTGAAAGAGCGTGGCGACCGCTGCGACGAGCGTGCCAAAGACAGCGATAAGCAGCTTGACAATCTCAAGCCAGAGGCTTGGGGCCGGCTGATGCAATACACCAAAGACCACGGGTTGGATGTGGACCTTGCCCCCGGCGATTGGCGTGCAGCGCGCAAGCTCATGGGGCGCGAACTGGCCCATCTGCGCGATTCGGAATTGGCCAATTACCAAGATCAGGCAGACCAAGCCTATACCACGGCAACGGAAACCTTCCGTAGCAACGTGGCATCGGCGTTGTTTGATAATTTCAGCAAGCTCAAATACCAGATCGGAACACTCAACCGCACGCTGCGCGCCAGCCCCGCGTTTTCCAATAACGAGCGCTATCAGTTTCATTATGAAGTTGCGCCGGAATATCGCGAGCTGCACCGCTTCATTCTGCGTGTGGCCGATGTAGGCGGCGAGGACAATTTATTTGGCAGCGCGGGTGAAGTTCCGGCCGCATTTCGTGCACTGATGGAAGATAGTGCTGCTGAGCGCGCAACGGCGTCGCCACTTGACGACTATCGCCGTTTCTTCCGTTTTGAAGTGCGGATCCATCACGATGATAAGGTCATTGGCAGTCTCAGCGAACGCATGCGCTCAGGCTCCGGTGGCGAACACCGCGCGCCGCTGTATGTGATCGCCGGTGCCGCCCTTGCGGCGGCCTACGGGAAAAATGAAGTGCAGCAGGGTGGAATGGGGCTGATCTTGCTGGATGAATTTGGCGACAAGATCGACGCGCAAAACGCCCGCGCGACTGTGGATTATCTGCGCTCACTTGGCCTGCAGCTTATTCTTGCCGCGCCGGATACCGCACAGGGCACGCTCTCTGGTGTGCTGGATAGTTATATCGAACTGTTCCGTGACGGCGACCTGCTGCAGGTGGAACGTGTCGAGATGAGCCAAGCAGCACGTGACCTACTGTTAAGCGACCAATTCGATCTGCACCCTGAACTGCTGGCGGAAGAAGTGCAGCGGATCACAGCAGACGAGAAGGTGTAGCGCTAGGATACGTCGATGGTTATGGTCACTGAATTATCCCCGCAACAGGCTCAGCAGCGCATGCAGGCTGGCGTATCAGTGCTGGATGTGCGCGGAGAGGGCGAGCGTGCGCTGGGCATGGCGGAGGGTGTGACAGTGGCCGAGCTGGGCGCGCTTCTGGAAACGCCCCAACGGTACCTGCCTGCGTTAGATGAAGAAGTTGGGCTAATTTGTGCCAGCGGAATGCGCACGCGTGCCGCTGTGCACGCGCTCCGGGCGCAGGGCTACACGCACTTATGGTCGGTTGTTGGTGGAACCGAGCGCTGGAGGCAGGAAGGCCTGCCGATGACGGCGGCGCAAGAGTCAGTGGAATTTTTGCAGCGTTATTCGCGGCATCTCTTGCTTCCTGAAATTGGCTTGCAAGGCCAGCGCAAATTGCGCGATGCGAAGGTGGCGCTGATTGGTGCAGGTGGCTTGGGCTCGCCGATAGCGCTGTATCTGGCGGCTGCGGGCGTAGGCACGCTGACCTTGATCGACGACGATGTGGTGGACCGTAGTAATTTGCAGCGACAGGTAGTGCATGGAGAAGCCGACGTTGGCCGCGCAAAAGTGGCTTCGGCAAAAGCGCGTCTGCTCGCGCTAAACCCCGAGTTGCATGTGCTGTGCCATCAAACACGTTTGCGTGCCAACAATGTTGCAACATTGCTGGGTGGCCACGATGTGGTAGTGGATGGAACGGATAATTTTTCTACCCGCTATTTAGTCAATGAAGCCTGCGTGCGGATGAATTTACCGCTGGTGTATGGGGCGGTGGAGCGTTTTCGCGGCCAGGTAAGCGTGTTCTGGCCGGGGCAAAGTGGCGGCTGCTATCGCTGTGTCTTCCCCGAGCCGCCGCCCGCAGAGCTTGCGCCGAACTGTGCGGAAGCGGGGGTGCTTGGCGTATTGCCGGGCTTAGTGGGGATGCTGCAGGCTACCGAAGTGCTGAAGTTGCTGCTGCAGATTGGCCAGCCGCTGCTGGGGACGCTACTTTGCGTCGATGCGCTAAGCATGCACTTCGATCGCATTCCGCTGGGCCGTGATATGGCCTGCGCCACCTGTGCACCGCAGGCCGATCGTCAGCCTTACGCCGACCTAACTGCAGTGTGCGCGGGTATCTCGTAGTGCGCACCGGCATGGCTTAGACTTCAGCGAAAGCCATTGGGCAAGGTGAATACGATGCGATATGGATTTTGTAGCGTGGTGTTGGCGGCGGTTCTTTCATTGGCGCTCGGGCCGTGCGTTGCAGCGCAAACCAGCGCGCCCACCAAGCCAGCAGCGGTTGCTTCAGCGCGAGTGGCGGTGGCCGCTAATTTTGCCGATGTAGCTAAAGAGCTGGCGGCCGATTATTCGAAAAAAAGCGGTCATAAGATCAGTATTAGTTCTGCATCCACCGGCAAGCTCTATGCGCAGATCCGTAACGGAGCGCCGTTTGACGTGCTGCTCTCGGCCGACGTGGCCACGCCGCAGCGTTTGGAGGATGAAGGGCTGGCTGACGGCACAACACATTACGACTACGCCCGTGGCCGCTTGGTGCTATGGAGCCGCGACCCAGCGCTAGTGAAAAACGGTGAAGCGCTGCTGCGTCATGGTGCAATGAGTAAGTTGGCTATCGCAAACCCGGAGCTGGCCCCTTACGGCGCAGCGGCCCGCGATGTGCTGGAGTACGTGCGGCGCTGGAATGAGCTTCGGCCTAATTTAGTGATGGGGGAAAACGTTGGCCAAGCCACGCAGTTCGTTGTTACCGGTGCCGCACCGCTGGGGCTGTTGCCACGTTCGCTGGTGATGCACGCCAATAAGATGCGGCAAGGCTCGGGTTGGGAGGTTCCAGCCAGCTGGCATTTGCCGATTACCCAAAGTGCGGTATTGCTAGAACGCGGAAAAACAAATCCGGCTGCGCGTGGGTTTATGCAGTACCTGCAAAGCCCAGCGGCGAAGCAGAAAATTCGCGCCAACGGTTACGACTGAGGCACGATGGAAGACGCAACCGCTTGGCCCGCGTGGTTGGCGGCAACTTGGGTAACGCTCAAGCTGGCAGGACTGACTACGATTATTTTGCTGCTACTCGGCACGCCTCTGGCGTGGTGGTTGGCGCACACACGTTCGCGCTGGCGCATGCCGATTGGCGCAGTGGTGGCGCTGCCAATGGTGCTCCCCCCCACGGTGCTGGGGTTTTATCTGTTAATCGCATTTGCTCCCGAAGGCCCGGTAGGGCTGGTTGCCGATCGACTTGGGTTGGGCGGGCTGGCGTTTACATTTCAAGGGCTGCTGGTGGCCTCGGTGCTGTATTCATTGCCCTTTGTCGTACATCCATTGCAGGCCGGTTTTTCGGGGGTTCCTAAACACGTGCTGGAAGCCGCTGCAACTTTGCGCGCTTCACCATTCGATAGATTTTTTAGCGTGGTACTGCCGCTGGTGCGGCCCTCGATCATTACGGCTACATTGCTGGGGTTTGCGCATACGGTGGGTGAATTTGGCGTGGTCTTGATGGTGGGCGGCAATATCGAAGGGCAAACCCGCGTGCTGTCGGTATTGCTGTACGACCAAGTGGAAAGTATGGCCTATGGCGAAGCACACCAGCTTGCAGCGGGCCTGCTGCTGTTCTCGTTTGCGCTGCTGCTATTGATGCAGTGGTTAGGGCGGCGCACGGCGGTGGGGCATGATTGAGGCGCTACACA
This sequence comes from Thermomonas sp., assembly GCF_019104945.1. GTDB lineage: Bacteria > Pseudomonadota > Gammaproteobacteria > Xanthomonadales > Xanthomonadaceae > Thermomonas. The sequence goes on from NZ_JAHRWW010000051.1 coordinate 39,825, forward strand.
TCGCCCAGCGCGTGACACTAGGGGCCTTCAGCCTTGATGTAACACTTGATCTACCGGGGCGCGGTGTCAGCGCGATATTTGGCCCGTCTGGCTGCGGAAAAAGCACGCTCTTGCGTGCGCTGGCAGGGCTTGAGGCGAATACACAAGGGCGCGTGCATGTTGCAGGGCAGTGCTGGCAAGAGGCGCAGCAGCGCCTGCCTGCTCATCGGCGTAATGTAGGGATGGTGTTCCAGCACGCGGCGCTGCTTCCGCATTTAAGCGTAGAAGAGAATCTGCGCTATGGCTGGAAGCGCGCCAAGGTTGGGCATGACGTATTGGCACGCTGGGTCGCGCAGCTTGATCTTGCGCCGTTATTAGCGCGTAAACCTGCCTCGCTTTCCGGGGGGGAGCGACAGCGCGTTGCATTGGCACGCGCGCTGGTCTGCGCACCGCGCTTGCTATTACTTGATGAGCCGTTGAGCGCACTGGATGTGCAGCGCCGCACAGAGATTCTTCCTTATCTCGAAGCAATACGCAGTGCGGCAGAGATACCCATTCTCTATGTCACGCATGCGGTAGATGAAGTGGCGCGCTTGGCCGACCACTTGGTACTGTTGGAAGCAGGGCGCGTGCTGGCGGAAGGGCCCGCACTGGAGCTGCTTAACCGCCACGACCTGCCGCTTGCGCTGCGCGACGACGCGGGTGTGGTGCTGGAGGCGCATGCACAAAGCCGCGATGCGCACGGGCTCATGACATTGCACACGCAGGCCGGAACACTGTATGCGCATGGGCCAGAGCACTCGCAAGGGGCAGCTTTGCGGGTGCGCATTTTGGCGCGTGATGTCAGCCTTGCCCTGCGCCGGCACGACGACACCAGTTTATTGAACGTGTTACCGGCCACGGTAATGGCTTTGGACGACATACATGGCGGGCAAGTGCAGGTACGCTTGGAGGCGCAGGGTTGCCCCCTGTTGGCGCGTATCTCGCACCGTTCGTTAGAACGCTTGCAGCTGCAGCCGGGGATGCAACTATGGGCGCAGATCAAAGCCGTTGCGCTGCTGGTATGAAATAGGATTGATTTCAGTCAAAAAGCGCTACGGAATGGCGAAGTAATCTCGGCTAGGTTATTGCTCTAGGGGAGCGTTATGCCACGGTTTTTGGGTTACGTGCGTACTTCTACCGAAACCCTATCACCGGGTTATTTCAGTATGGTCATGGCCACCGGCATCATGTCGCTTGCGGCCCATTTGATGGGGCCTGCGTGGCTGGCTATTGCGCTCTTGGTGCTGAACTGGCTGCTGTTTATCAGTATTGGCGCTCTTGCTTTGGCGCATTTGCACTGGCACCCAAAACGCGTGCTGGCCGATTTGTTTAGCCACCACACCGCGCCGGGTTTTTTTACTTTTGTTGCGGCCTGTTCCATTTTGGGAAGCCAAAGTCTCTTGATCGGCCGCAGCCTGCCGATGGCCGTGATGCTTGCCGGGGTGGCGCTGCTGGCGTGGGTGGTGATTACCTACACCATTTTTACCGTGCTCACGGTGAAGCGCGAGAAGCCAACGCTTGATAAAGGTATCAACGGAGGCTGGCTGCTGGCGGTGGTATCAACCCAGGCGATGGCGGTCATTGCGGCGTTGATTTCGCAATATGTAGATCAGCCACTACGTCTTGAAATGAATTTCTTCGCGCTCTCCATGTGGCTATGGGGCGGGATGCTTTATATCTGGCTGATGTCACTGATCTTCTATCGCTATACGTTTTTTGAACTGTCACCCGCCGATCTGTCGCCGCCGTATTGGATCAATATGGGGGCGATGGCGATCTCGACATTGGCGGGATCGCTGCTGATCGTCAACGCGCCACACGCGCCTTTCTTGCAGTCGCTACTGCCGTTTATCAAAGGCTTTACTGTGTTCTATTGGGCCACGGGGACATGGTGGATCCCGATGCTAGTGGTACTGGCCATTTGGCGTCACGGCGTGCGCCGTTTTCCTTTCACCTATGACCCGATGTACTGGGGTGCAGTGTTTCCGCTGGGCATGTATGCGGTAAGCACGCTGCGCATGATGCACGCGATGCAATTACCTTTTCTCGGAAAACTTCCGCAGGTGATGTTTACGGTTGGGCTCACCGCATGGGGGCTGCTCTTTATTGGCCAGCTGCGCGCGCTGCGGCGGCATTGGCTGGCCTCTGATCGCAGCGTGTGAATTCATAAGGGCTAAGAAAAAAACGGGCCACCCGAAGATGGCCCGTCGTTTCTAAAGTGCAGACTAACTTAGAACTTCAGATTGAGCTGAAGGTATGAGAAACGGCTGGGTAAGTCGTAGGTGGCTGCATCGTAACCATTCAACGAGCACGACAAGCAAATAGGCGGTGCTTTGTTGAATAGGTTATTGATGCCAGCGGTTACGCTTAGGTTCAACGCAATGGGCAGTTTCCAGCTGGCGCGAATATCGCTATAGGTAACGGCAGACAGATAGTTCGTGCCACCTGGGCGGTCCGCGGTCACCTCGCTGGGGTTGCTGCAGATGGGGTAGCCCGAAGCTGCGGCGCAGTCTTCGCGCAGGCCGCTGATGTAGCGCAGCTTGTAATCCACATTCCAAGCGCCGCGCTGCCAGCCTAGGCTAAGGTTAGAAGCCCAGCTTGGGATAGCACTGTTGGTGACTTCAATACCTACCGCACGCGGCTCAAGGTTACCGGTTTCATTTTTGGCTTCATAGCGAATCACGTGCGTGCCTTGGAGACCTGCAGTGAATTGGCCAATAGCCGTTTCTGGGCCGCGCCATTGCACGCCAATATCGTAGCCGCTGGTTTCCACTTGCCCTAAGTTCTGCAAGGTGTTGTTGAAACCGTCGATATTGCCGGTGGCATTGCGATGGATGCCAACACAGTAGGGTGAGGTCAAGCTGCCGCTATCCACGCAGCGGTTGAGCTGGGTTTGTGCGTCGGGGGCCAAGATGGCCTGTTTGATATTGATCTTGTAGTAGCCAAAGGTGAAGTCCAGTTTGCTCGACCAAGCCACATTTTCTGCCCAACTGGGGCTATAGACAGCGCCCCAAGTGAGGCTGCGTGATTCCTCCGGCTTCAGTGCCACATTGCCGCCGGTACGCACCGAGATTTGTGGGTTTGGCTGCGAGTAGCTGGCCGGGATGCCCATTGCAGCGCAGTTTGCGGCAGTTTGTGTGTTCGCAATCGGCGCAGAGCATGGGTCTTGCAGCGTGGCGTCAAAGCGTGCCGGAGAGCCAAACACTTCGCCAATCGATGGTGCACGGAAGCCCTCTGCCCAAGTGCCGCGCAGGGTTAGATCGTCCACGATCTGCCAGCGTAAGCCGTACTTGTTATTCGTGGCAGAACCAAAGGTTGAGTAGTCCGAATACCGTGTGGCCACCGATAGATCGAGCGCTTTGAATGCAGGAACATCGCGCAGCAGCGGTGCGTTGAGTTCAACGTAATATTCGTTGATGGAATAGCGGCCCGATGTGGGCAGCGATGGTACACCGTTCGACTCACCCGCAACGACGACTGCATCAGGTTCATAAGAGCCCGTGTAGTTGCGATGCTCGTAGCCGGTAGCAAAGCTCAGAGGGCCAGCTGGTAGATCAAACAATTCGCCGGTGAGGTTGGCCGTCCATAGGCGAATGGTGTTTTCGCTGCGATCGTGCTCGGTGTATTGAATGTAGTTGAGCATCTCCGGTGTAATTGAACCGGGGCCACCAAATAAATTCAGCGGAACACAGGGCGCTGTGCAGTTGGCAACGGGGCCTAAGGCGCGCTGAATATGGGCGATGTTGTAAGTGCCGCGTACTGTTTGTGTGGCGCGGTTATTGCCGCTGGCAAAGTTGACGTCCCAATAAAAATTGCGGGTGCCAATGCCAAAAGAGCCTTGTAAGCCGGTACCGAAATAGAAGGTATCCACGTCTTGCGAATATTGGCGTGGCCCACCTTCCACCGGACGGCGGCCGATCATGATGAGATTACCCGTGGATGGGTCGGCGTCTAGCGTATAGCCAAAGGGGTTGTAAGGGTTGGTGACATCCACCCCCACGCTGTCGGCCAAGCTGCCGGTGCCTGCACCGGGGCCGAGGAAGATGGGCTCGGGGGCCGCTTGGTTCATCGATGTGCGGCGGTTATACAAGCCGCGCACATACCAAGTAGTGTTGGCGGTGATGTTGTAGTCCACTTGGGCAAACACCGATTTGCGTTCGCTCGGTGTAAGTAGCAGGTTGAACGGAGCAAAATTGAAACGGTCGGCGCTGGTGAAGGGGTGGAAGTCCGCGGGATACTGCGCGGTGCCTGTGATTGGGCCATTGAGCGTAACGCTGTGGTAATTGCCCAATGGGTCGTTGAACATAAAACGCCCGGTAGGTGTTGCCGAGCTGCAGTTATCAAGGCCCGTACCCGGCACGCATTCCGCGCCCGCCTGCGCCCAGTCACCGGAGCTGATGGCGTCTTGTTTGACGTAGCCGAAATCCACGAAGAAGTTGTAGCGATCACCCTTCGCACCAAACGACAGATCGGCGTTCTTAGTGTCGCCGCCATTGCGGTTGTTGTAATTGCCGAAATAAACGCTGGCTGCACCGCCGTCCTGCGACTTCTTGGTGATGATGTTGACCACGCCGGCAATGGCGTCGGAACCGTAAAGCGCAGAAGCACCGTCTTGCAGCACTTCAATACGGTCGATGATGCCCACCGGAATGGTATTCATATCTACGGCGGCAGAGACACCAGAGGCCGAGCTTTCGTTTACCCAGCGGATGCCATCAACGAGGATCAAGACGCGCTTGGCGCCAAGGTTGCGAAGATCGAGCGTCGAAGACCCCGAGCCTACGCCGCTGCCGTCGGGCGGAAAGCCGAAGTTACCAGCCGAGTTGAACTTGGTGTTGAGCGAAGAGCCGGACGAAGACAGTTGTTTCAGGATGTCACCAATACTGGTGAGCCCGGCGCGCTGAATGTCGGCCGAGTTCATGGTGAGGATGGGTACTTGGGTGGCTACTTCGGCGCTTTTGATGCGCGATCCGGTCACCATCACTTTATCGAGTGTCGTGGCTTTTTGCGGCGGGGCTGCGGCTTCTTGAGCGAAGGTAGGTGCTGTTGCGATAGATGTAATGACGCACGCGATGGCAGCTGCCAAAGCGCGGTGGCGTAACGCGTTGTTCATTGGTTTCCCCAGAGCTGTTGATTGAGTGACCTGCATCCAGCTCCCCTCAGCTGGCGGTTAAATGTAAACCTATTGTTAATAAGTGTGAAGGGGCGCTCGTTTTTCTTTTCTTTGACTCAAATCAAAAACACGGCAACGTGTTATTTCTATCATTTCTTCGCTATGAGCCTAACTATATAACGAAGGAAAATTATGAAATTTCAAATGCTTGCATTGAGTTCTCTGTTGCTTTTGGGGGGCGCGCCGGTGGTGTTTGCGGCAAACCCTGCGGCGCATCACGTGGCCACTCCGGCGGCGAAGGACTTGGCCAAGGTCAACCCAAGCTATCAGTTGCGGGTGAGTGGGGCGGTGAAAACACAAAAGACCTTCAACGTGGCGGCGCTCAAGCAGCTCACTGCGCGCAACAGCGGGCCGATGGATGTGGTCTGCGCGTCTGGGCAGGTGAAGGACAAGGCCAATAACTATCGCGGCGTGCTGCTCACCGACGTGCTGGATGCAGCGGTCATCGACCAGAAGGCACACAAAGACGACCGCCGGATGGTGATCGTGGCGCGCGCCACCGACGGCTACACCGTTACCTTCTCGTGGAGCGAGCTGTACAACTCTGAGATCGGTAAGCAGGTGCTGGTGGCTTGGGAGAAAGACGGCAAGCCGCTGAGCGTGGGTGAAGGGCAGATGCTGCTGATTTCTGGCAAAGACATCAAAACTGGGCCGCGTCATGTACCCAATTTGAGCGCGCTTGAAGTTGTGCGGATGAAATAACGCTGATGAAAAACTCCCCCACATTTTTCCGCCATGCGCTGGCGGTAGCGCTTGCGTCTGTCATTTCATTTTCGGTACAGGCCGCGCCGCCCGCAGCCAAGACAACGCTGGATAAAGACGGCGTGTTTCAGCTGGGCAGTGTCGTGGCGCAAGGCAAGCGTGATGGCCTTGCGGCATTGGGCGAAGTGATCGTGTCGCGCGAACAGCTCGATACACTCAACCGCGAAACGCTGGGCGAAGCGGTAGCCACGGCACCGAGCGTGAACCTTTCAAACAACAGCCGCAATGAGGCGACGGTGTACGTGCGGGGCTTTGATCCGCGCCAAGTGCCGGTGTTTCTAGACGGCATTCCGCAGTATGTTCCGTATGACGGCTATATCGATTTTGGCCGTTTCACCACGTTTGATCTTGCCCAAGTTCGTGTGGCCAAGGGTGCTGCGTCATTGCTCTACGGGCCGAACACGCTAGGTGGCGCGGTCAATCTAATTTCGCGCAAGCCCACGCAGCCGCTGGAGGGTGATGTGCGCGTGGGTGTAGGGAGTGGCGGCGAGCGCAAGGTTGCGGCCAATATCGGGATGCGCAACGGCCAGTGGTATGTGCAGGCGGGGTTATCGTGGCTTGATGCCGATAGCTTTCCGCTTCCTAGTGGGTTCAAAGATTACAAGGCCAGCCCAACCGATACCGGTGATCAACGCGAAAATGCGTATCGTAATGATCGCCGTGCGTCGATCAAAATTGGTTTCGAGCCAAATGCACGCAGTGAGTTTGCCCTAGGCTATGTGAAGCAGGAGGGCGAGAAGGGCAACCCCGTGTACACCGGGCGCTCGAAGAGTGGCGTGCGTTATTGGCGCTGGCCGTGGTGGGATAAAGAAAGCGTGTACTTCATTGGCAATATGGGGCTAGGGGAAGCCAATAGTCTGAAGCTACGCGCTTATGAAGACCGCTATGGCAATGGTCTGCAGGCATATACCAATGGCAGTTACAGCACGGAATTACTCACCACCAGTTTCCCTAGTGTGTATGCCGATAAAACGCGCGGACTGAGCCTAGAGTTAGCCAGCCAAGTGTTTGCCAACCACGATCTGCATGCAGCGCTGCACTATAAGGACGACCGGCATAGTGATTTAAACCCGAAGTCGCCGGTGAAACAGTATCGCGATGTCACCACCACGCTTGCGCTGGAAGATAGCATCACGCTTGGCGCTGGCTATGGCCTGCGCGTGGGCGGCAGCCACGAGCAGCGGGATGCGAAGGAAGTATATTTCTGGCCGGTGGGGAAGACCTCAGCCAATAACGCATTGATTGAGCTGACGCGTGACTTTGGCGATGCGGGTTTGCTGTTTGCCAGTGCTTCGCACAAGACCCGGTTTCCCACCATCAAAGACCGTTATTCAGCGCGCATGGGGCGAGCATTGCCCAACCCTGATTTGAAGCCAGAGGTTGCGCGTCATCTTGAGATGGGCTGGCGCGGCCAGCCGTGGAGTGGGGCGCAGTTGGAAGGCTCGCTGTTTTACAGCCGTATTGATGATTTGATCCAAGATGCGATCGTCGCTTCCACCGAATGCGGCAGCAGTGTTTGCGACCAGGCCCAGAATATCGGGAAAGCGCGCCACCGAGGGTTTGAGCTGGCACTGCAGCAACGCTTAGGCGAGCAAGGACAGTTGGGGCTGACCTATACATGGATGGATCGGGATAACTTGCTGCAGCCCGACGTGCGTCTTACCAATAGCCCAAGTCAGCGTCTGTTTGCGCATGCGCAGTGGGTGTTCGCACCGCAGTTCAAAGCGGTAGCTACGCTGGAGAGTGAGCGCGGCCGTGTGGTTCCGGTGTCCATTACAGGTCAGCCGCCCTACCTTACCTTGCGCGGGTTTACCGTGTTGGGGCTGAAGGGCGTATGGACGCCCATCACTCAGGTTGATGTGGAAGTGGGTGGGCGCAACCTAACCGACAAGTGGTACGAACTTGCCGAAGGCTACCCGATGCCGGGCCGCAGTTGGTTTGCCAATGTGATTTATCGGTTCTAAGTACGTTTTCTGTGTGCCGACAGGGACGTTGGCACACACCTTAAACGGCAACCGCCAAGATAACGTGCGAGGCTTTTACAAGCGCCTGCAAAGGGGTGCCAATCTCGATGCCCAGTGTCGCGGCGCTATCGTTGGTGACCGTGGCCACGAGGCGTTTTCCTCCGGCAAGCGCAAGTTCAACTTCTGAGTTGACTGCGCCGGTGTGGCAGGCGGTGACGCTTCCTTTCAACACGTTGCGGGCGCTGGTGCGCAGACTAGTGTCTGCGGTAAGTATGACGAAAGAAGATTTCACCAACCCAACCGCGCTACTGCCAACGCGTAGCCCGAGCTCATCGACACTATGGTTAGTAATAATCGCGGTGAGCGTGTCGCCACCTGCAATTTCCAATACCACTTCACTATTCACCGCGCCGCGCTGAAGTGTGCGAACTGTGCCTTCGTATTGGTTGCGCGCGCTGGTTTTAAGCATGAGGTTACCTAAGCGTTTAAGGATCTGTTCGAGATCGTGCGCTTCGTTTGTACTGCCCGCAAGCAAGCGTTGCTGCAAGGTGGTCAGTGCCTGATGAAACGCCAATACGCGCCGCCCCATCTCGGTGAGGCGCGCGCCGCCGCCGCCGCTGCCGCCTGTTTCCGCACTGACTAGCGGCTCGCCCACAAAGGTGTTCAGCGCAGCAATGGCATCCCACGCGCCCTTATAACTCATACCCACTGCACGCGCGGCGGCGCTGATGGAGCCATGCGCGTCTAGTGCCTGCAGCAAACGCGCACGCTGCGGGGTTAGGCTTGTGCCTGCACCGCGTAGGTCGATGAGGGGTTCTAGCGAAGGGGCAGGCATGGCGTTGCCGTCCAAGCATTCAACAACCTATTACAGTAGTCTGAAATACACCTGCTACGCCATCTTTTCTGCATTGGTCAGAATTGATACACCGCTTGCGCCCAAAGCCGTGGGCTTTTGTCCTCGTCAGATTCGGGTTCACCGGTGCCTGCTTTCCAAGCAGCAAACACTTGCACGCTGAACGGGTGAAACACGTAGCTCAGGCCCACGCCATAACCAGCAAGGCGGCGGTGGTTGCTGGCGGCTGGCCCCCACGGCGCTTGGTTGATGCGCACGCGGCCTGCGTCATAAAACCCAAATGCGTCGATGCGTTCGGCAACGCTATGCCGTAGTTCAACGCTTGTAATGTAACCGTTATCGCCGCTGGCCTCGCCCTGCGGATAGGCGCGCACGCCGGTGCTGCCACCAAGCAGTAGTTTTTCAGAAGAATCCAGATTTTTATCTGCCCACTGCGCGTTAGCGTTCAGGGTCAGCAGCCAGTTTTGGGGAAGGCGCTGCAGGCGCTGGTAGTCAAGCGACCATTTGCTGAACTGCCCGCTGCTGTGCGCGGTAAATTGGTCGATAAACGCACTGACGGCGTCCATGCCCAAGCGGCCCTGAGTGTAGTTCAGCAGAATGCGGTTGCTGGCACCGCCTGCCAATGTGTCGATGATGTCGCCACGGATGCCCAGCGTTGCGTTGTGCAGGGTTTTTCTGCTTTGCAAATGCACAATGCCAATATCGTCGTGCAGGTGTTTGTCGTCGAATTGCGCGTTCACATACCAGCTTGCCCGCCTACCGCGCAGCAGCGGCTGTTGCACATAAAAACTGCCAATGGAGGCGCTGCCGTTGGCGTCAAGCACGTCAAACGCTTTACCTAACTTGTAGCGCATGGCCGACCAAGCAACGCCTATGCGCGTGGCCCACGGCCCAATGGGCAATTGGTAGCCAATGCGTCCGTAGCGAAAATCGCTGGCGTTGGCCTGTGCGCGCAGGCTGAGCTGGTCGCCCAGCTTGGCCGGGTTGTTCCAATACAGGCTGGCGCCAATGCGCTCTGCGCCTACGAAGCGGTTGCCGAAGTTGTCCACGTCCACTTCGCCAGTGAATGCAGCGCTGGGCTCTAGTTCCACAAGAAAATCGGAGCTTCCCACGCTGGCACCGGGGCGCAGCGTCGATTTCACTTCAACGCCGGGTAAATCAGACAGGCGCAGCAGCGCATCTTCCATCTGTTGACGGTTAACGGCGTCGCCCGTTTGCAGGCGGTGAAGCGGCGCAGTGGCCGTACTGGCCGTACCGGTGTTGTCGTGCAATGTAATTTCGCCAAGGTGCCCTTCAAGAATGGCAATGGTCACAACGCCTTCGCTCACGTCCTGCGGCGGCAGGTAGGCGCGGGCCACCAAGTAGCCGTGGTTGCGGTAGTAACGGGTGATGCGTGCGGCTAGGTTGTCCAGGTCGGTGAGCGTCATGCTTGGCTGAATGTCGCCTGCAATCAGCGCGCTGAGTGTGGTGGAAGAAAATGCGCTGTTGCCGGTGATCTGGACGTTTCGAACGGTAATAGGTTCGTTGCTTGCTGCCGCTTGTTTGGTGGGTTCCTCTACCGTTGTTTCTTTTGCCGTGGCTGAAGGCGGTGGCGGCGGTGGGGCGGTTTGCTGAAGCAGTTGCCCTGCCGTAGGCTGCGACTGCGCAAACGCCACGGCAGGGGCCAGCAGTAGCCCTGCCAGCAGGTACGGTGTTGTTGTTTTAATGGTCATTTAGCGGCAGTCTTGAATAAGTTGGACAGGAAGGTGTTGGCCGCATTGCAGCACCGCAATGTCGGGGGCCGTATGCGCTTGGCGCGCAACGGTGTCTTTGACTTGGGTATTGGCCGAGTTAGCGGCGGCGGCGTAGGTTGCGCCGTAGGTGTCGGCTGCGCTGTTGAAAATACTGGCGGTGGCCGTGGGGGCATTGGCCCAGTCGATGCGGTAGTTCAGGCGGTCATTGCCGGTTAGCGCCATCTCGTTGAGCACCACTTGTTTCAGGTGGCCAATATCGGCACTGGTAAACGCAGCGCTCCAGTGGGTACCCACATTGTCGTTTGCCACGATACCCGCCAGCGCCAACGTGCTGTCGGTTATCTCGGCATCCGTAGTGCCGTCGAATAGTTTGTCGGCCACGTTGAAGCTGCCATCAATGGTGAGCACTTTTTGCAGAATGGTGCTGTGGGTGTTGTTGAGATAGGTGATGACGTAATTGCCGCCGTTGTTGCCGTCGTTTACCGTTACGCCGCCTACCGTCACGGTCTTGTTGGTGCCTGCGTTTTTGTCGGTAAAGGCGAAGCTGCCACCGCTGAGGCTGTCGTTGCCAAACAGCTGCCCGTCGGCCAGCAACAGCGCACCGTCGGCGGTGGTGGTGCCGTCGTAGGTTTTGGTGATGTCGCTGGTGGTTAGCGTGATGGCGGCAGGGTTGATAAGAAGGCTGCCATCCACATAAGTCAGGTTGTAGTTGGCGGCGCTGCCACCGCTGACCGTATGGGCATAGGTGCCTGCATTGGTGCCGCTGCCGCCGGTTTCCACAAGGCCGGTGATGACGCTGGTTGCATCGCCGGGCACCAAGCCGGTGATGCTGTAGCCGGTGATGGCTTGCAGCAGGCCGTTGTAGGTCAACGTGCCGCTGTTGGCGGTGATGACGGCGTTGGCCTTGGCGATGTTGAGCGTGCCGTCTTTGTAGGTGATGACGTAATTGCCACTGGAAAGGCCGCTGGCAATCAAACTATAAATGCCCGCGTTGACGGCGTTTTGGCTGCTGCCGCCCCATGTCAGGGTGCCGGAGAGCACATTGAAGTCTTCGCCATTGACGAAGCCGCTGTAGCTCACGCCGTTGCCGCCCGTCCACGCGAGGCCGTCGTAGGTTTTGCTGGCGTCGTTGGCGGTAATGGTCAGCGTGGCGGGGTTGATGGTGAGCGCGCCGGGGACGTAGGTCAGGGTGTAGTTAGCGGCGCTGCCGCCGCTCACCGTATGGGCATAGATGCCTGCGTTGGTGCCGCTGCCGCCGGTTTCTACAAGGCCGGTGATGACGCTGGCGTTTTCGCCATTGACCAAGCCGGTGATGCTGTAGCCGGTGATGGCTTGCAGTAGGCCGTTGTAGGTCAATGTGCCGCTGTTGGCGGTGATGACGGCGTTGGCTTTAGCGATGTTGAGCGTGCCGTCTTGGTAGGTGATGACGTAGTTGCCGCTGGAAAGGCCGCTGGCGATGAGGCTGTACACACCTGCGTTGACCGCACCTTGGCTGCTTCCGCTCCAAGTGAGCGTACCGGACAGCACGTTGTAGTCTTCGCCGTTGACGAAGCCGCTGTACGTCACACCGTTGCCGCCCGTCCACGCGAGGCCGTCGTAGATCTTGCTGGCATCGTTGGCGGTGATGGTGAGCGCTGCGGGGTTGATGGTCAGGCTGGTGGTGGGGCTGTAGGTGATCTCGTAGCCGAGTTGGCCGGAATACAG
>NZ_JAHRWW010000012.1 GCF_019104945.1 Thermomonas sp.
AGTTCAAGGAGCGGTGGCGGTATGTGTGGAATTGTTGGGGCGATTGCCCAGCGCGATGTGGTGCCGGTGTTGGTGGAAGGGCTGAAGCGTCTGGAATACCGTGGCTACGATTCGGCCGGGATTGCGGTCGTCAGCAATGGCGAAGTGCGCCGCGTGCGGCGTACCGGGCGCGTGGCCGAAATGGAAGCGGCGGCGCAGGCCGAGCACTTCAGTGCCACGCTGGGCATTGGCCATACCCGCTGGGCCACCCACGGTGGCGTGACCGAATCGAACGCCCACCCGCATATCAGCCACGACACACTGGCGCTGGTGCATAACGGCATCATCGAAAACCACGAAGAGCAGCGTGCGCGGCTGCAGGCGCTGGGCTATGTATTCACCTCGCAGACCGATACCGAAGTAGTGGCGCATTTGATCCACCATCACCGCGCCCAAGGCGGCAGCTTGTTAGCGGCGCTGCAGGCGGCGGTAAAAGAACTGCACGGCGCGTATGCGCTGGCGGTGATCGACAAGCGCGACCCGAATACCTTGGTGGTGGCGCGCATGGGCTGCCCGCTGCTAATTGGTGTGGGTGAGAACGAAAACTTCGTGGCCTCGGATGTGTCTGCCATTGTCAGCGCAACGCGCAAGGTGATGTTCCTTGAGGAAGGCGATACTGCCGAAATCAGCTGCGCGTCTGTGCAAGTGTTTGATACGCACAATGCGCCTGTGGTGCGCGAGATCCATATGTCGGATGTTTCGCTTGCGTCGCTGGAGCTGGGGCCGTACAGCCACTTCATGCAGAAAGAAATTCACGAGCAGCCGCGTGCAATTTCCGACACTTTAGAAGGCATTGTTGCGGCCGCTGGCTTCAAGGCGTCGCTGTTCGGTGCGGATGCAGAACACGTATTGGCCGATATCGAAGCGGTGCAAATTCTGGCTTGCGGAACGAGTTATTACGCCGGTCTCACTGCGCGCTACTGGATCGAAGAGCTTGCGGGCATTCCCTGCGCGGTGGATATCGCCAGCGAGTACCGCTACCGCAAAGTGGTGGCGAACCCCAAGCAGCTGATCGTCACTATTTCGCAGTCGGGTGAAACGCTGGACACGATGGAGGCGCTGAAATACGCCAAGTCGCTTGGGCAAGACAAGACGCTATCGATCTGCAACGTACCAGAGAGTGCCATTCCGCGCGCCAGTAAGTTGGTATTTTTAACGCGCGCGGGCGCGGAAATTGGTGTGGCCTCAACCAAAGCCTTTACCACGCAGCTGGTGGCGCTCTTTACCCTAGCGGTTACGTTGGCGCGTGTACGTGGACAGGTGAGCACAGAGCGCGAAGCAGCGCTGCTAGAAGAATTGCGCCATCTACCGGGCAGCGTGCAGCATGCGCTGAACTTGGAGCCGCAGATCGTGGCGTGGGCAGAAAAGTTTGCACCGCGCCAGCATGCGCTGTTCTTGGGACGCGGCATGCACTACCCAATTGCATTGGAAGGCGCGCTCAAACTGAAAGAGATTTCCTATATCCACGCGGAAGGCTACCCGGCAGGTGAACTCAAGCACGGCCCGTTGGCCCTTGTGGATGAGGCGATGCCGGTGGTGGTGATTGCACCCAATGACGCGCTGTTAGAAAAAGTGAAGTCCAATATCCAAGAAGTACGCGCACGTGGTGGGCAGATGTTTGTGTTCGCTGATGCCGACAGCAGCTTTAGCGAATCAGAAGGCGTGTATGTGATCCGCACTCCGCGCCATGTGGGCATTTTGTCGCCGATTGTGCACGCGATCCCGGTGCAACTGCTGTCGTATCACGTTGCCTTGGCACGTGGCACCGATGTGGATAAACCGCGTAATTTGGCGAAGTCGGTGACGGTGGAGTAAGCGTGGTAACAATAAAAATGCATCGATTCGCGGTTGCGCTAGTCATGCTGGCCACTGTGTTTGCACCGCTGCCTGCGGCATGGGCACAACACATGCCGCGTGACATTTTGGATTATCGCGGCAGCCCCAGTGATACCAAAGACCGCAGTTTCAATATTTTTTTCGATGCGGGCGCGTGGCATGGGTACAGCCTGCCGCCCCAAGAGGATGCACAAACGGGTTTTGTGGGTCCATTTGTGCACAGCCTGCACGGTGGGCGCTGGGTGGGGGATCGGTTTGCACAAATCGAATTGCGCGATGCGCGTAATGGCGCAGCAATCGCGCTAGATGTGATTGCCAGTGAATCCGGGCCGGGGTATTTGCGGCGTGAGTTTGCCGCCCCCGGTCTGCGCTTGCGGCAAACGCTGTTCTTCGCCGACGCGTGGCAAGCCGTGGTGAGAATCGAGTTGGAATCTACTGCTTCGCGCAAGCTGGTGCTGCGGGTTAGTAATCATCTATTACCCACGCAAGAGGCGCGAGTTAACGTTGGCCAAGGCGCGGTACGTCGCCGATTTTTGGAAACGCAATCCGAACTCAGCACGTGGCTGACAAGCACTGCGGGTGATACGAAAGCACAGCATCAAGATGCCAGCGAGCAGTGGACACTGACGCAGCCGATACAGCTGCAGCCAGATAAGCCCGTTTTGCTTTCGTTGGTGCAAAGCCTGCGCTATGACGTTCGGCATGAAGTCGTTCCAGCGCTTGATGTGGCACAGGCGTGGGCAGAAAACCAAGCGCGTTGGGCCGGGTATGTGGGTTATGCCCAAGCAGCACAGATGGCGGGCTTGCCTGCAGACGCTGCACAACACGTTGCGCTTAAGTCGATCATGACGCTGATTGGCAATTGGCGCGCGGCGCGCGGGGATTTGCATCATGATGGAGTAATTCCTGCCTATTCTTATCCCGGCTTCAACGGTTTTTGGGCGTGGGATTCTTGGAAACACGCGGTTGCCTTGGCGGGGTTTGCGCCTGAACTGGCGCGTGACCAAATTCGCAGCATGTTCGATTACCAGCGCGAAGACGGCATGGTGATCGACTGCATTTTTCTTGATGCTAAAGAGAACAACGCACGCGATAGCAAGCCGCCACTGGCGAGCTGGGCGATATTGACGGTGTATCGCGCAACGCATGACGCAGCGTTTCTTGCGGAGATGTATCCCAAGCTGGTGCGCTATCACCGCTGGTGGTATGCGCAGCGCGATCACGATGGCGATGGCCTTGTCGAATATGGTTCGACAGATGGCACGCGTATTGCTGCGGCATGGGAAAGCGGGATGGATAACGCGGTACGTTTTGATCACGCCAAGATGCTGCAAAACGGCCCCGGTGCGTGGTCGTTAGATCAAGCTTCGGCCGATCTCAATGCGTATTTGTATCGTGAAAAATTAGAGCTGGGAGAGATGGCCGACGCCTTAGGCAAGGGGCAAGACGCGCTGCGCTGGCACGATGAAGCCAATACGCTGAAAGCGCACATTCAGGCGCGCTTTTATGATGCAAAAAATGGCTGGTTCTTTGACCGTTCTTTAGCCACGGGGCAGCTGATACGCGTCTTTGGTTCGGACGGTTGGACACCACTTTGGGCGGGGGCAGCCACGGATGAGCAGGCCAATTCGGTGATCCAGCGCATGCTGCGGCCCGATGCATTTGCCAGCCTTATGCCGTTTCCAACGCTGACACAAAAAGCGCCGGAATTTTCACCCGTCAAAGGCTATTGGCGCGGCCCTGTGTGGATGGATCAAGCCTATTACGGTGTAGAAGCGCTCCGCCGATACGGGTTTGCACAAGCGGCCGATACGCTGGCACTGCGCTTGGTGACCAAGGCGCAAGGGCTAACCAAGCAAGGGCCGATTTATGAAAACTACGACCCACTGACTGGAAACGGCTATCAAGCACGCAACTTTAGCTGGAGCGCGGCGAGCTTTTTGCTGCTGGTACACGGCGAGGCGAACCCCGCGCGCTGAAATCTTGCGCTGGGTCAATGCTTAGGCTGAATCAGCGGCCTAGGCTAGTGGCTTGTTGATGCAGGAAGTCTTCGCGATGGAACAGTGGCCAGCAGTCGCGTTAATTCGCAGCAAGCGTGAAGGGCGAGCGCTGAGCGCTGCGCAGTGGCATGCCTTAGCAAGCGGCATCGCAAATGAGACCTGGAGCGAAGGCCAGATCGGCGCATTTGCGATGGCGGTGGCGCTGCGTGGGTTAGATGCGCAAGAATGCAGCGATTTCACCTTTGCCCTGCGCGACTCGGGGCGTGTGCTGTCTTGGCAAGACATACCAGGGCCGGTGCTGGATAAGCACTCAACGGGCGGAGTAGGGGATTGCGTGAGTTTGGCGCTGGCGCCGCTCTTGGCGGCGTGTGGGGCGTATGTGCCAATGATCTCAGGGCGCGGCTTGGGGCACACCGGAGGTACCCTCGATAAGCTTGAGAGTTTGGCAGGTTATAACGTCAACCCAGCCCCTGCGCAGCTACAAAAAATAATACGGGATGTGGGCTGCGCAATTGTGGGGCAAAGTGCCGATTTGGTGCCCGCAGACCGGCGCTTGTATGCGGTGCGCGATGTCACTGCAACCGTGGATGTGCCAGAACTCATCGTGGCTTCGATTCTGTCCAAAAAATTAGCCGGTGGCGCACAGGCCTTGGTGCTGGATATTAAAACCGGCAGCGGCGCGCAGACGCCGAGAGAGGCCGATGCCGAGGCGCTCGCACAGCACATGCAAGCCGTGGCCAGCAATGGCGGCCTGCCACTGGCGGTGATGCTGAGCGATATGGGGCAGGTGTTGGGGCGCACCGCAGGAAACGCCTTGGAAGTACGCGGGATTATTGACCTATTGTGTGGGCGGCCACATTGCCCGCGTCTGCGCGCGCTGGTGCTGGCACAGGCGGCGCGGCTGCTGGTGTTAGGCGGGCTGGCCGATAGCGATACAGCGGCACAAGGCACACTGGAAGCAGCGCTCAGCAGCGGCGCGGCTGCCGAACGCTTTGCGCGTATGGTGGCGGCACTGGGCGGGCCTTGCGATGTATTGGAGCAGCCCGACGCCCACCTAGCGCGAGCACCGCTGCAGATTACAGTGCAGGCGCCGACGGACGGTTTTGTGCAGACAATCGATGTGCGCGCACTGGGTGAATGTGTGGTGGAGTTAGGAGGCGGTAGGCGCGTACCAAACGCGGCAATCGACCACGCGGTGGGCTTGGCCGATGTTGCACAGCGCGGCCAGTGGTGCGAACGCGGCGCGCCGCTCGCGGTGGTGCACGCGCGTACGCAGGCCGCAGCCGAGCAAGCCTGCGCGCGTGTGTTGGCTGCGTTTACATTGGGTGAGACAGCGCCAGCCCCTGTTTCCGCGTGGCGCTGGCTGGGCGCGGCTGTTTAAGTAGGGAAGCTAAAGCGATAGGGCAGTAGTTCGGCGGCGCGCACGTCCAGCCATTCGCCATTGGGTTGCTGAAAGCTCACGAGCGCGTCTTCACCAAATTCCACTAACGCCTGCCTGCAGCCACCGCAGGGCGTAATGGGCAGCAGTGCACCGCTTTCAGAAAATGCAGCAACTGCAATAGCGCTGAGTTTGAACGCTGGGCCTTCGGCCTGCACTGCGGTGGCGATGGCGTTGCGTTCGGCGCAGTTGCCCAGCGGATAGGATGCGTTCTCCACATTACAACCTGTATAAACGTTTCCACTGGCCGAGCGCAGCGCCGCACCCACGCGTAATTTGGAATGCGGCGCATACGCTTGTAACGCGGCCTTCTGCGCCAGTTTGCGCAGGGTGTCATCGGTGTTCTGCATCGTCTGCTTTTGCCTCTTCAGGCAGTGCATAGTGACACGCTCTGCGGCAAGCTGCACCTGCCGCAGATTGTGCTGCTCACTCAGGCGCGTGCGCCACTGAGTGCTAAGCGCAGGTCGTCGTAACCGCCGACATATTCGGCGCTGCCGTTACGGTCTAAAAAAATCTGCGGCAGCGAGCGCACGGTTTGCCCCACTTTGTTCCACAGCTGCTCAATGCTGATATCGCTACCCACGGTGTGGTATTGGTAATCGAGCGACTGCATTTGGCATAGCAATTTGGTTTTGTCGCAGTTGATGCAATTATCTTTTCCGTAAATGATGATTTTCATCGAAGGTGCTCTCCTTATCGTTGCAGCAATGGGTTAGAAATCCACATCAAAAACCACGTCTTCGTCGGTGCGGCGCATCACGCCCACCTTGTACGCGGCAATGTCTTGTTCCTGCGGTGAGGCTTGGGTCTTGCTGATGTTGAGCCACTTCTCCATAAAGCGAAGCGGATTGGTGGCCGGGAAGTCGTACTTGTCGGTACTGATGCCTAGCGTCTGATAAACATCATGTGCGCAGAACAGCGTCCACGCGCCGAGCCGGTCGGCGGTCATGCCCACCAGTTCGCGCCCTTCCGAAAAGAGGTAGTCGATCCAGCGTAATTCGCTATCCACTACTTCTTCGATCATCGCGGCGATGTCGTCTTTGCATTCGGCATAAGCGCGCTTGCCGCGCTCGGTGGAAAGCTCGCGGCGGATCACCGCACGGTCTAGTTCAACGTGAATTTCTAGTTCGTCTTGCGCAATTTTTTGGATCGCTTTGCCGATGGGTTGAAACAGGCCGGTATCACAAATGGCGAAAGTGACGGCAAAGCTCGCCATAAATTGAATGCGCTCCATGCACAGCAGCGCCACCACCATTTTGAACACGGTGTTATAGGTGGCTTGGTCGTTCGGAATCTGTCCCAATGCGTATTGGTGCGAGGCTTTATAGCCATCGGCAAACACTTTAACGACGCGCTCCAGCCGTGCGTGCGCTTGTTCAACGCGCAAAATTTCATCAAGAATCACGCTGGGGTTGTCGAACGAATTGCGCACGATCTCCGAGTATGTGGCGGCGTGCACCACTTCATTATCGGAAATGCGCTGCCATGCGGCCCACAGCTCGGACGAGGTGATGAAGGGCGCAAGAACAGGAGCAATAGCGCGCGAAGCCACGCTGTCGGCCTCCCATTGCCACGCCAGTGTTTTGATCATCATGTCGAAGGTGGCGCGTGAGCACTGTTTGAAGTCGGCATTGCACGAGGAATAGTCGAACTCGTTTTCGTCCCAATCGAGAGATTTTTGGGTTTTATAGAGCTGCCAAATTTCTGGGTAATGGCGGTTGACGGTATCGAACAGGCCCGGCTTTTCGCCCAACAAAAGCTGCGGCGCGTGGTAATCGGTTTTGGCGTAATTAAAAACAGAATCGGTCATGGCGTTGCCTGTCAATTAGAGAGAGCAGCCTTCGCACTCGGCGTCGGCGTCGTGAGGGGCGTTGATCGGTGCAGGTGTGGCTTTGCGCGCGGTCTGCATCCCATCGGAAGTTTTTTGGTTCATGTAGTACTTGGACTTCAGCCCAAGCCGTACGCGCTGCAGGTAGTTCTCGATCATTTCGGATGAGCCAATCCAGGCATCGCCTACCACGCGGCGGTAGAAGTCGGCGGAGATGCCTTGGTCGGTCCACTTCTGCACGATGGCGTACATCTCCACGATGTCGCGGGTAGGGATGTCCCAAGCCGATTGGTAGTAATCGCCCAGGCTGTCGCCATCGGGTGCGGCCCAATAATTCACGCGCTGGTTATCGGTTTTGATCAGCGTGAGTTCGCGAATAGGGTAGAGGCCATTGGTGGTGCCCGAGGCATTGGCCGAGGTCTCGGTGGGCATATGCGCTACCAACACCGAGTTGCGAATGCCGCCATTGGCGACAATATCGCGGCGCAATGCCTCCCAGTCGAATTGCGGTTTGAAGTCGGCCACTTTGTCCACGTTGGGGTTGGCCGTATCCATAGGCAACCAGCCCTGCGGCCAGCGGGTTTTGTGCATCCACGGCGCGTTACCGAGCTCTTTACCCAGGCGCAGGCTGGCCTTGAGCAAGTAGTAGTAATGGCGCTCTGCCGTTTGATGGATAAATTGCTTGCCAGAAATGGAGGTATAGCTTTGGTGTTTGCGTGCCATCAAGTGCGCAAGCCCCAAGATCCCCACGCCCGCATTGAGGCGTTGGCGTGAGGTAAAGCCAACGTGCGGCAGTTCGTAGTGGGCAAGATGGATGCACTTATCGATCATCAACAGCGCGTAGTAGGCCACTTCTTCGTATTGCGCATCCGATTCGATATTGGATACAACAATGCCCGCCAAATTACAGGTAGCCACTTCGGGCGATGATCGCTGGGTGATGCGGGTAACCTCTGTTTCGCCAAAGGTATCGCCTACCTGCAAGTTACAAGCGTGTAGCGGCCCACGCTGCGTGTGCAGCAGGGTTTCGCCATCGAAGCGGTGGCGCGCTCCAGCTCCGTCTTCGAATTCAATAAAGGAGACATCCTTGTCTGAGTAAAGCTCCAAGATGTTGTTGTAAGGGCCAGTAGGTAGGGCGATTTCTGCGCACAAATTCGAGCTGTAGATGGTGTCAAGAAACGGCGTGTGCCGGTTCATCTCGTACAGGTTGTGCTCGTAAATGCGGCCGGTTTCGTTCCACTCGTTGCTTGCAGTAATTAGCAGCTCGCGCGCGTTGACGGTGGTTTTTTTGAAGGTGGGGTCTTGTTCGTAGCGTGTATAAAGTGCTTCAAAACGCGCTTCATCGGCGCTGTACAGTGCCTCGTGAAGGTCAGGTGCGGTATGGATATTGAATAGAAAAATATCCTCGTTCTTCGCCACCTTGCGCGCGAAGAAGCGGTTACCGCCCCACGAGTAATCCATGCCGCGAATTTTTTTATCTTCGGTGGACATGGGGTTTTTCAGGCGCAGTAACGTATCGACTTCTGGATCAAAAATGGAGAAGTAACTGGTGCACGCGCCGCCGCGACCGTTTTGCAAATTCGATTTCACTTCGGCCACCAAAGCGCGGAAGTAGGGCAGCTTGCCTTGGTGGCGAATCACGCCGCCGCGCACCGGATCATTCACCGAACGCGTGGCCATATGCGCGCCGATGCCTGCGCTCATATAGGTCATGGTATTGGCGATATGGTTGCCTACCGCAATGGAGCGTGCGCTATCGCCGGTGGTGTACAGGCAGCAGCTGGCGTAGCCGCGCAGGGGGGTACCAAGATTGACGTGGTTCGGTGTGGGTGCGTTGATGCGGTTCAGCGAAAGGTGCTCGTAGAAGCGCGCAACGTCGTGCATGCGGCGCTCGCGCGGCTGGTCCACCGATAGCGCCATCGCCATGCGCATATAGATAAATTGCGGTGTTTCATAAAACACGCCGCCCACGCGGTCGGCAATGGCGTATTTGGTGAGGTGGGTGTGCAGCTGATAGTGCGCGTAGCTGAAGTCGCGTTCGTGGTCGATCAGCGTTTCCGCGAAGGCATATTCTTCGGCGCTGTACTCGAGCGGTTCCATGTACCCCAGCGCGATCAATTTTTCGTGCAGGGCTTGCACCGTTGGGCGCTGGTTGCGGTACAGGTCTTTGCGCACCAGTGTGGCGTACAGGCGGCCGGCCATGCGGTTATACGACCAGGTGTCGAAGTCGAGGCAGGTCTTGATGAGTTGCTGCTGCAGCAGGCGTGAGGTGCATTCGCCCTGCAGCGCAGATACGGTGTCGAGGACAACCGAGGGCCAGTCCACTTGCGGGCCAAGTGTTTGCGCGGCCCATTCGCCCCACTGGTTGAGTTTGGACGGCGTAAACGGTTCGCGATTACCGTCGCGTTTGATGATGGTGTGCAACATGCAGGAGAGATTCCCCAAGGCTTGACGAAAAACCTGCTCCCGCGCGCAGGGCCAAGGGGTGTGACTTACGCGAATGCGCCGATCCGGCACAGCGTGCCGAACGCGACGCACTTCCCCGCGGAAGTGGCCACCCGCACCGAGCGAAGCCCGGTGTGTCGGCAGGTCTTCGGACTTGTGGACGCGGGTAGATCACCCTCCTACTGGGCTTCGCTTCCCGGGTGCTGCGACCCAGTGCATGTGAAGCCGTTCGTTTCCACTTACCGCTGCGGGGCAGTTCTGGAATTACACCAGATTCCCTTTTAAGTGCGCCTCCTGTCGCAGGCGGCGCGCACCGACCAGCACAAGATATTGTGATTTATCTATTTCTGCAATACTAAATAATGGGTTTTGCAAAAAAAGACCCGGCATCGCTGCCGGGTCCCTTGCCTCCCTGCCCGCATCCCTGCGGTGATTCTCCCCAAAAACGATTTACTTCGGCTGCCAGCGCAGGCTGAGGGTGTATTCACGCCCCGGCTGGACATACCACGCGCTGGTTTCATAGCGCTTATCGAAGGCGTTCACAATGTTGGCTTGCAGCGTCCAAGCTTGGGCAAAACGCCATGCGATGCGGCCATCCAAGGTGCCGTAACCGCCCACGCGCAAGGTGTTGGCCACATCGTCCCAGCGCGCCGCTTCGCCAATACCCGATACACCCACGCTCCAGTTGCCGAAGTCGCGGTCGAGGTCGATCCGCGCGCTGCGCTGCGGACGGCGGGCAAGACGCTTGTTGTAGTTGAAGCCAGCACTATGGTTGCGTGCATCCAGCCAGCCGATCTGGCCGCGCGCGGTCCAGTCGCCTAATTGCAGCTCCCCTGTAATCTCAAGGCCACGAATACGCGCATTTTCGATATTGCCGGGCTTGCCAAGAGAAGCGTCATAAGCGATTAGGTTGGTGACGCGTGTCTGGTAGGCGTTGGCTTGAACGTGCCAGTCCTTGCCACTGCGGATCAGCGCAAGCTCGCTGCTGCGTGAATCTTCCGGGCGCAGCAACGGGTTGCTGAAGCCGGGGTAATACAGCTCATTGAAGCTCGGCGCCTTGAACGCGCTGGCGTGGCTGGCGGTCACGCGCCAGCCTTGGGCAAAGTTCCAGCCCCAAGCAATGCCGCCGGTGGTGCTGCCGCCAAACTGGTCGTTGTTATCGTGGCGCACAGAGACTTGAATATCTTGCGTCTCGGAATTGCCCTGATACTGCACATAGCCGCCGCGGTTGCCGCGTGCCGCCGCCCAGGGCGACCATAGGTCAATGATCTTGGCGCGGTCGCGCAGCCAATCAAACCCCACGCTCAGCACCTGGCCTTGGGCTACGGTGAAATCGCCCTGCAGGTTGCCGGTGTCGCGGGTGGTGGTGAAGCGGTTATTGAACGTGTTGCCAAGATAGTTGTCGGAGTCGTCGGTATTGCGGCCAACGGTCAGCTTGAGCTGCACCTGCTTGCTGGGTGACCAGCGCACGCTGCCCCCCACGGTTTGCTGAATGATGTCGGCGTTGTCGCTGTAGTCGCCGTCGTAGTTGTTATGGCCTTTGGCGCGGAAGGCTTGGCCGTCGAACTGCCAAGCTTCGTTGGGCGCAAAATCAGCGCGAAGATTGGCGCTGTTATTGCGGTAGCCGTCGCGGTCTAGGTGGGTACCGGGGACGATAAAGCAACCGGCGCCGGCCCAAGTAGCTGGGTTGTAAGTGCCAAGGCAGGCATTCACACCGTCGGTGGCCTGATGCGCAACATCCACGCCCACGCCGCCGCGCTTGCCGCGCAGATCAATACCTGCAGAGGCTTCGCGCAGGTTATGGCTGCCCGCCGCAATGCGCGCACGCCCGTGCACGCCTTCGCCTGCTTCAGCACGGCGGGTAAAAATTTGGATCACGCCGCCGATGGCATCCGCGCCGTATAGGGATGAGCGCGGGCCGCGCACAATTTCAATATGGTCGATCTGCGCCAGCGGGATGTCTTGCAGCGACGTTAGGCCAGAAGTGGGCGAGCCTACGCGCACACCGTCGATTAAAAACAGAGTGTGATCAGATTCGGTGCCGCGCAAAAACAGCGTGGACAGTTTGCCCAGCCCACCTTGGTTGACGATGGTGATCCCCGCGCGGCCGCGCAGCAGTTCCGGCAAAGAGCGCGCGCTGCTGGCTTCGATCTGTTCACGGTCGATCACTTCCACGGCGGCCAGCGCCGCATTGACGGTGGTGGCGGTACGGGTCGCGGTAACGATGACCTTATCGAGGTCGGTGGCGTCTTCGCCATGGGCGAAGGCCAAGCTTGGTGCGGCAAGCGCGAGCGCCAGTGCAGTAAGGCGAAGTGCGGGGGAGCGGCTGTGCATTACAAAATCTCCGGCACGCATTCGCGGCGTGCCTATGGGGAAGGGCAACGGCGCGGCAGTGGGAGAACGGGACGCAGGCGCGCGCAGGCGCAACCCGAGAGCCGCGCAATGCCCACCGCATCGCCATCAGTCATGCGTAAGGCCGGTCTCCGGGCTTGCGTACCAACATCGGGTGATGTTGTCGCTCGGCGCCTTCCCATGCAAAGCACAGTGGCCAGTGCCGAACGTGTCACGCTTACCGTTGCGGGGGCAGCGCCGGACTGGCAGCAGTACAGACACTGCGTCACCGGCTTCCCGTTTCAATCTATTGGCTTGCGCCGCTAGATCACCTTAAGCGCGGGCATTGTAGCGCGTTGTGCGTGCGCTGGTAGCGCGGGTCATTCAGAGGGAGATTCCAACGCGCCATAAGGCGCGCCGCTAGGCGTGTCGTCGTGTGCGCCTTTTGCTTCAAAATGGTGCTCAATCACCGGCGCCGCAGCGGGGCGGCCACGTGGGGGTGGAAGCTGGGCGGTGGCGGCTTCAACGGCTTCAATCAAGGCGTTGCGACGATCTTCTGGAACGTCCTGCCAATGGCAGTTAAGCAGTGCGCCTTCAAGCGAATACAGCAAATTCAAGCTGGGTTTGAAGCCCGCACGGCGCACCTTCATAAACGCCTCGACCGCACCAATGGCGATGAGATCCTCTGCCGAACGCAGCCCCACTTGGCGCAGCCAAGCAGCGGATTTGGGGCCTACATTGCGCAGCTTACTGTTCACACCAGTGCGCTCAAAAATGCGTGGGCAATCGCTTCCAAACCCGCTTGATCATCGGCATCAAAACGCGCGGGGATGGGGCTGTCCAAGTCTAAAACGCCCAGCAATGTGTCGCCCTGATACAGCGGCACGACAAGCTCCGAACGGCTGGCCGAATCGCAGGCGATATGGCCGGGAAAGGCGTTCACGTCTTCCACCCGCTGGGTTTGCCGGGTGCTGGCCGCCGCGCCGCACACGCCTTTATTCAGCGGAATACGCACGCAGGCAGGCAACCCTTGGAACGGGCCAACCACCAGCTCATTGCCGTCGAAGAAGTAAAAGCCTGCCCAGTTGAGATCGGGCAGCGCGTGATAAATCAGCGCCGAAAGATTGGCCGCGTTGGCAATGCGGTCGCGTTCGCCGTGCAGCAGGGCTTGTGTTTGCGCAAGCAGTTGGGCGTATTGCTCCGGCTTGCTGCCGGTGAGGGATTGGGTCTTAAAGCTCATCCCTAGAGTGTAGCAATGCGCGCGCCTGTGTGCCGGGCGTACCATAGCAGCGGATTTTTGCAGGGACGCCCTATGTTTTCGCTCTATATCACCGGCACCGATACCGGCATTGGTAAAACGCTGACCAGCTGCGCGTTGCTGCATGCACTGCGCGGGCAGGGCTTGCGCGCGGTTGGCATGAAGCCAGTCGCCAGCGGTAGCGTATGGCATCAGGATCATTGGGAAAACGAAGATGCGCAGGCGCTGCAAGCGGCGGGAATGCCGGGCGTGGCGTATGCGCAGATCAACCCGTTTGCACTGGAACACCCGCTGGCACCGGAGCTGGCCGCGCGTGATGCAGGCATTGAAGTCACGCTGCCGCCCATGTTAAGCGCCTACGCCGCGCTGGCCCAGCAGGCTGATGCGTTAGTGGTGGAAGGGGTGGGCGGCTGGGAAGCGCCATTGTCGGCCACAATGATGCAGGTGGATCTGGTGCGCGCGCTGAAACTGCCGGTGTTGCTGGTGGTGGGGCTGCGTTTAGGCTGCTTGAATCACGCACTGCTGAGCGCCCGTGCCATTGTGGCCGACGGGGTGCACTTGGCCGGTTGGGTGGGCTCGCATGTGGACCCGGAGATGGCGCGTGTGGAAGATAATCTGCACATGCTGCGGGCGCGCCTACCTGCGCCCTGCTGGGGCGTGCTGCCGCATGCACCAAATGCAGAACCTGCAGCGCTGGCGGCGCAGTTGAATATTCCCGTGTTGACGGGTTAGTCGGTGGGCGCCACCCAGCGCGCAATGTCCTGTGCGTCGAGGAAGGGGCCAATGCGCGACTTCAGCAAACGCCCATCGCTGGACACCAGAATGGAATAGGGCAACACGCCCGCCGGGTTACCGTAGCGCACGCTGGCGTCGCTAGGGCCTGCTGCATCGATCAAGATGGGGTAGGTGATGTTATGCGTTTGCAGAAAATCGCGAACGCTGTTTGCTTCATCCAGAGCAATGCCAACAACGCGCACGCCGCCGGTCTTTTGCGTTGTAGCGAAGGCTTGTAGGTCTGGCATTTCTTTCAAACAAGGGGCGCACCAAGTGGCCCAAAAGTTCACCAACGTCACTTGCCCCTGCCATGCAGCCGGTATTGCGTTGCTGGCGCCCTTGAGGTCGCTTAGCTGCAGCGCTGGCAGTGGTTGGCCGGGAACCGCCACGGCTAGGCCAGCGGGGGGTGACGGTGCTTGCGCGCGGAGCACACTGGCCACCGCGCGCTGGCCAACCTCGGTGCTGGCTAATCGAGAGGCGATCTGTGGTTCGAAATACAAACTCGCCACAACACCTGCAATGGCCGCAAGAATCGCCGCAAGAATGACACTGCGGTGCGAAGGCATTAGCGTGCGGCCCTTGCGAGAGCGTCGGCGGCCATGCCGGGGGTGAGGAGTGTCGGCAGAATTTCGCCCTCACCGCCGCCGCGCGGATACACCACATACAGCGGCACGCCCACGGCTTTATGTGCCTGCAGATAAGCGGTAATGGCCGGGTCCACGTCGGTGTAGTCGCCCACCATATACACCGCATTGGCTGCTTCTAGCGATTGCTTGAAACCATCGCGGGCGAACACGGTTTTTTCATTGGCCTTGCAGGTCACGCACCAGTCGGCGGTCATGTTGACGAACACCGGGCGACCCTGCGCGCGCAGATCGGCCAGCGCTTGTTCCGACCACGCCACATGCGCTGCGTCGGTGATGGCGGCCTTTGCCTGCGGGCGCGGCAGCGCGTGCAGTTTGGCCAGCGGTGCGGCAATGCTGAGCAGGGCAAGCACAGCCACAGCCTGCCAGCGCCATGCACCATTGTGGCGGCGCGCCCACGCCCATGCGGCAAGCGCAAGCAAAATGGCGGCGGCCAGCCACAGCCCGGTGGCATCGGCGCCCCGCAGCTTAGCCAGCACCCACACCAGCCATGCCGCGGTGGCATACAGGGGAAAGGCCAGCAGTTGTTTGAACGTCTCCATCCATGCGCCCGGTTTGGGCAGCAGACGCGCGAATGCAGGAATAAAGCCGATCAGCAAGAACGGCAGCGCCAACCCAAGCCCCAGCATCAAGAAGACCAAAAGCGCGCCCAGCATTGGCCCGGTGAAGGCATACGCCAGCGCCGCGCCCATAAAGGGGGCGGTGCAGGGGGTGGCTAGAACAACTGCAAGGACGCCGGTGAAGAAGTCGGCGCGCGCCCCACCGCCTGCCAGCAGCGCACTGCCACGTGTACCTAGCGCGAGATTGGCCTGCCACAGCCCCGAGAGGGACAGGCCAAGCCCAAACATCACCAGCGCCAACACCGCGAGCACCAGCGGCTGCTGCAGCTGAAAGCCCCAGCCCAGTGCCAGCCCCGCGTGGCGCAGGCCCAGCGCAATGCCGCCCAGCGCCAGCATAGAGAGCAGCACGCCGGTGGTATAGGTCAACGCGTGCTTACGCGCGCGCTGCCGGCTTTCACCACTTTGGGCAAGGCCTAGGGCTTTTAGCGAGAGCACCGGCAGCACGCAGGGCATCAGGTTCAAAATTAACCCGCCACCCAGTGCAAGCAGCAGTGCCGCCCAGAGACTGGGGATTTTTTGCGTGGGTGGCGTTTCGCGCGCCGGTGCGGCAGGCGTGTCGATGGTGGGGGTTGCAGTCGGCATGTTTTCGAGAGCCGCAGGCCCCGCTACGGCGGCGGGGGCACGCGTGAGCGCCGTGGCGGGCGTTTGGCTTGCGGTTGGCGCAGCAGTGATGGCCCCGGAAGGAATGGCCACCGCCAGCGTGCGTGTCATTGGTGGGTAGCAAATGCCGTTGTCTTGGCAGCCTTGAAAATTCAGCGTCAGCTGGCCATTTGCGGCGCGCGTATGGCGGCGGGCCAGCGGCAGAGGGATTTCGACCTGATCGAAATACACCGCCACCTTGCCAAAATGCTCGTCTTGATAAGGCGTGGCCTTGGGTAGCTTGCTGGCGGGGGGCAGTGTTACGGAAAAGCCGTCGGCCTTGAGCTGCACGCCAAGCTTGTCGCGATAGATGTAGTAGCCGCGCGCAGGCGTTAAGCGCAGCAGCAGGGTGTTGCCATCCAGTGCAATCACTTCACTGGCAAAGGCCTGCTCGGCAGGTAAAGGCGCGTTGCTGTTGCTGTTGCTGGTGCTGGAGAATCCAAACAGCGGGCCACCGGATTTTCGATCAAGAGAAAAACCACTGCTTGCCGTGGCCTCGGGCAGGGCAACGGTGAGCGAGCGGGTCTGCGGCGGGTAGCACACGCCCGCATCGGCACAGCCTTGGTACTTCACCGTCAGCTTTACCGCCGTAGCACTGGCGCTTGGCGTGCCGGTCAGTGTGCCAATCAGCTGCTTGCGGTAGGTTTCAACATCACCAAAAAACTCATCGTGGTGCTTGGCGCCACTGGGCAAGGCCAGCTCGGCATTGGCAAAGTTCGGATCGGTTTTTACCGATGTGCGGTGGCGGTACAGGTAATAGCCATCGGCAATTTTCCAGCGCACCTCGATGCGGTCACGCGCGGTAGCCTGCGCCGACAACACGAAAACGGAGTCAACCGGCGGCAATTCAATATCGGCAGCGGCGGTGGGAAGGGCAAGAGTCAGTGCCAGCAATAGCCCGCACACACGAGAAAGCAGCTTGGTCATGCGGCCATTCTAAGCGGTTGTCGGTTCGACTTTCGCCCCGCCCCCTTGAAACCCCAAAACCCCACCCCATCTACAAGGCATCCCGGAAGCGGGATGTTTGCATTCCGCGTATTGGCAGTCGGGTTGCTCGGCTGCTAAAATTTCCGGGTTATTTCCTAATAATCAACCATTTGCAGAGGTTGCACATGTCCAATATCAAGCCGCTTCACGACCGCGTGGTCATCAAGCGTATGGAAGAAGAAAAGCTGTCCGCCGGTGGGATCGTGATCCCGGACTCGGCCACAGAAAAGCCGATCAAGGGCGAAGTGATCGCCGTTGGCACCGGTAAGGTGCTGGATAACGGCCAAGTGCGCGCCCCGCAGGTGAAGGTGGGCGACAAGGTGCTGTTTGGTAAGTACAGCGGCACCGAAGTGAAGCTGGACGGCGTTGAACTGCTGGTCGTGAAAGAAGACGACCTATTCGCAGTTCTCGGTTAATCGCCGCGCTTCTTTCTCACTTGAACTCAAATTTTACTGAGGTATTTCGCAATGGCTGCTAAAGACATTCGTTTCGGCGACGACGCACGCTCCAAGATGGTGCGCGGCGTTAACGTGCTCGCCAACGCCGTAAAGGCAACTCTGGGCCCGAAGGGCCGCAACGTCGTGCTCGACAAGAGCTTCGGTGCCCCCACCATCACCAAGGACGGCGTGTCCGTGGCCAAGGAAATCGAACTGGCGGACAAGTTCGAAAACATGGGCGCACAGATGGTCAAGGAAGTGGCTTCCAAGACCTCCGACAACGCCGGTGACGGCACCACCACCGCCACCGTGCTGGCGCAGGCGTTCATCCGCGAGGGCATGAAGGCCGTGGCCGCCGGTATGAACCCGATGGATCTGAAGCGCGGCATCGACAAGGCCGTCACCGAGGCCGTGGGCGAGCTGAAGAAGCTGTCCAAGCCGTCGTCCACCTCCAAGGAAATCGCCCAGGTGGGCACCATTTCCGCCAACTCCGATGCGCACATCGGTGACCTCATCGCACAAGCGATGGACAAGGTGGGCAAGGAAGGCGTGATCACCGTTGAAGACGGTTCGGGTCTTGAGAACGAACTGGACGTGGTGGAAGGCATGCAGTTCGACCGCGGCTATCTCTCCCCGTACTTCGTCAACA
The DNA here is from genome assembly GCF_019104945.1 of Thermomonas sp. GTDB lineage: Bacteria > Pseudomonadota > Gammaproteobacteria > Xanthomonadales > Xanthomonadaceae > Thermomonas. The sequence continues at coordinate 17,926 of NZ_JAHRWW010000012.1, forward strand.
ACCAGCAGTCGATGCAGGCCGAGCTGGATGACCCGTACATCCTGCTGCACGATAAGAAAATCTCCAACGTGCGTGACCTGCTGCCGGTGCTGGAAGGCGCTGCCAAGGCCGGTAAGCCGCTGTTGATCGTGGCCGAAGAAGTGGAAGGCGAAGCGCTGGCCACCCTCGTGGTGAACACCATTCGCGGCATCGTGAAGGTGTGCGCGGTGAAGGCTCCGGGCTTCGGCGACCGCCGCAAGGCGATGCTGGAAGACATGGCCATCCTCACCGGCGGCACCGTGATCTCCGAAGAAGTGGGTCTGTCGCTGGAGAAGGCCACCATCAAGGATCTCGGCCGCGCCAAGAAGATTCAGGTCAGCAAGGAAAACACCACCATCATCGACGGTGCTGGTGAAGCGGCGGGTATCGAAGCCCGCATCAAGCAGATCAAGGCGCAGATCGAAGAAACCTCTTCCGACTACGACCGTGAGAAGCTGCAAGAGCGCGTGGCCAAGCTGGCCGGCGGCGTTGCCGTCATCAAGGTGGGCGCGGCTACCGAAGTGGAAATGAAGGAAAAGAAAGCCCGCGTGGAAGACGCCCTGCACGCTACCCGCGCTGCGGTGGAAGAAGGTATCGTTCCCGGCGGCGGCGTGGCGCTGATTCGTGCCAAGGCGGCGATTGAAGGGCTGAAGGGTATCAACGAAGACCAGAACCACGGCATTCAGATCGCCCTGCGCGCCATGGAGGCCCCGCTGCGCGAGATCGTCACCAATGCTGGCGATGAGCCCAGCGTGGTGCTGAACCGCGTGATCGAAGGCAAGGGCGCGTTTGGCTACAACGCTGCCAACGGCGAGTTCGGCGACATGATCGAGTTCGGTATTCTGGACCCGACCAAGGTCACCCGCACCGCGCTGCAAAACGCTGCGTCGATCGCCGGCCTGATGATCACCACCGAAGCGATGGTGACCGAAGCGCCGAAGAAGGACGAGCCTGCAATGCCTGCCGGTGGTATGGGCGGCATGGGTGGTATGGATTTCTAATCCAGCCCACTTGCGAAGTGTCACCACAAAGCCCGGCCCTGTGCCGGGCTTTGTGCGTTCAGGGGAGTGAAACCCTACAACTTGCAAAGCCATTTAACTGTCAGTAAAGTTTGCCCTTCGTTCAATGGATGAACATTGCGCGGCAATGCCCCAAACAGCAGACGACCTCAGCATCGCCCTCTTGCGCAGGCTTGCGGATACCCCGCAGGTCAATCAGCGTGCGTTGGCGCAGGAATACGGCGTTTCGCTGGGCAAAATCAACTACGTGCTGCGCGCGCTGATCGACAAAGGCTGGGTCAAAGCCGGTAACTTCAGCCGCAGCCACAACAAGCTTGGGTATGCCTATCTGTTAACGCCGCATGGCGTGGAAGCCAAAGCCAAACTGACGCAGCGTTTTTTGGCGCGCAAGATGCAAGAATACGACCGGCTGCGTGCAGAGATTCAGCAGCTACAGCTAGAAGTTGAACGCGAACCGATCATGGCAAATAAGGGCGACGCAGAATGAGCCTTGCCGCACCCCTGCTTGATGACGCGCGCTGGTACTGCGTCCACACCAAGCCCCGCGCAGAGCTGCAGGCGCTAGAACACCTGCAGCGGCAAGCGTTTGAATGTTTTTTGCCACGCGTCTTGCGCAGCGTGCTGCGTGCTGGCAAGCGCCAACGCCTAATCGAACCGCTCTTTCCGCGCTACCTGTTTCTACGCGCCAATGCCAGCCTGCAAAACCTTGCGGTGGTGCGCTCCACGCGCGGCGCATTAGGGGTGGTGCGGTTTGCCAACAAGCCGGGTGAAGTGCCCGATGGTCTTATTCAACACCTCAAGCACGATGCCAACGGCGACGGCCTCATTGCCTTGCCAGAGACTGGCCCGCAACTGGGGGATAGCGTCACCGTGCAAGGCGGCGCATTTGAAGGCATGCAAGGCATTTATACCGAAACCAGCGGTGCACACCGCGCCATTGTGTTACTGAATCTGCTGGGCAGCGCACAACGTGTGCAGCTGCCACGCGAACTGCTGCAAACAACGCGGGCTGTGCGTTAACCCAAGCGCAAACCCGCCACAACCTAACCCCGGCCCGACGGAAACGCCCATGCAACCGTAGGGCGGTAGCGTGCTTGGAAGCCCTTATGACACCACACCCCATTGATTTGAGCTCAACCAAAATTGCATTGATTGGCCTTGGCTACGTAGGTCTGCCGCTGGCCGTGGAATTTGGCAAGCAATACCCCACCACAGGCTTTGACATTAACGCAGCGCGCATTGCAGAACTAAACTCTGGGAAAGACAGCACGCTGGAAGTAGAGCCTGAACTACTCGCAGAAGCGACAAAACTCCGCTTTAGCAGCCAGCTTGAAGACATTGCCCAGTGCAATGTCTATATCGTGACGGTGCCAACCCCCATCGACGACGCAAAACGCCCAGACCTAACCCCGCTCGAAAAGGCCAGCGAAGCCATTGGCAAAGTGCTCAAACCCGGCGACACCGTGATTTACGAATCCACCGTGTACCCCGGCTGCACCGAAGAAGTGTGCGTACCCATTTTAGAGCGCGTTTCCGGGCTGCGGTTTAATGACCAGTTCTTCGCAGGCTACAGCCCAGAGCGCATTAACCCCGGCGATAAAGCCCACCGCGTTACCACCATTAAAAAAGTAACCTCAGGCTCTACCCCGGCCACAGCCGATTTCGTGGATGCACTGTACTGCAGCATCATTACCGCTGGTACGCATAAAGCGCCCACGATTAAAGTGGCGGAAGCCGCTAAGGTAATCGAAAACACTCAGCGCGACCTAAATATTGCGCTGATGAATGATTTGGCAGTGCTCTTTAATAAGCTAAATATTGATACTTTGGATGTGCTTGAGGCAGCGGGTACCAAGTGGAATTTCTTGCCATTTAGGCCCGGACTTGTGGGTGGGCACTGCATTAGCGTTGACCCGTATTACCTAACGCATAAAGCCCAACAGGTGGGGCATCACCCTCAGGTGATTCTTGCAGGACGCCGCGCAAATGACTACATGGGGCAATTTGTAGCAGACCAAACGATTAAGTTGATGGTGCAAAAGGGTATTAACCCTGTGCAGGCGCGAGTGCTGATACTTGGCCTAACATTCAAAGAAAACTGCCCGGATTTACGCAATACACGGGTTGTAGATATTGTGGCATCGCTGGGTGACTACAACACACAAGTGGATGTGTATGACCCATGGGTCAATGCACAAGAAGCACAGCACGAATACGGTTTAATGCCAATTCAAACGCCAGAGCAAGGCACCTATGATGCCATTATCCTTGCGGTTGGACACGAGCAATTCAAAAAAATGGGCGAGCAGGGCATACGCGTATTAGGTAAGCCGCAGTCTGTAGTCTATGACGTTAAACATGTTCTACCACGCGAAGCTGTAGATGGGCGGCTTTAACTTGCTAACTATGGGCCGCAGTGCGCAATAGGCAAAGAAG
>NZ_JAHRWW010000032.1 GCF_019104945.1 Thermomonas sp.
TTCAGTAGGTCTTCTAGCTTCTCGTTCCCTGCAATCTTGTTGCGCAGATCGGCCAGCTTAGTACGTGCCTCAAGCAAGCGGCGCAGCGGTTCCACCTGTTGCACGAGTGCGTCGGGCGTAAAATCATCCATCGACTTGAACCTAAGCTCAATGCCAATTTCACTACCGTCGTTACTCAGCATATTAGGTACGCGGTATGCGGTACTTGGGCTAACGCCTTCCATGACCTCGTCGAAGTTGTCCATATCAATATTGACGAACTTGCGATCTTTGATCTTTGCCTGCGCCTGCGGTGTCTTCCCGCTGAAGTCCCCTAGCACACCCACCACAAAAGGCAGCTCTTTCTGCTCGATCGCATCGCCTTTTTCGACGTCATAGGTCAGCTGCACACGCGGCGGGCGAATCTTTTGCAGCCGCTTCTGAACGCTATCTTTCTTTGCCATGGAATGTTGTCTCCAAATTTTTTGGCACGACCTACGGCCTTACAGACCGAGGTTGCGGAATGGGTTGGCCTTGCCTTTGCTGCCTTGTTGTGGCGCTGCAGGCTTCGCCGGTGCTTCAGCCACGTCAGCGCTGACCGCTTTACGCCCCGTTGAACGCTTCACGCGCTTGACCGGCTTTTCCTTCTCGTTCGACGCCAGCTCATCCTTATCGGCGATGCTCTTCAGTGACTTCTCTAACGTCTTGGCTTCCTGCTTCGCCGACTCCGACACCAGTACGCCGCGCCCTTGTAGCTTGTTAAGCGACTGACTTGCCACGCGCAGCCCCGCCACGGTGATCACGCCATCAGCCACCAAGTCACTTGGGTCACGCTGCAGCACCTCTTCTGCAGCCACGATGGCACGTGCGTATTGGCCACGATCGAACTGGAGCTGGGCAATACGCACCCACGGCTCCTTGCGCGTTGGCGCAAGCTTGGTCACGTCCTCAAACGCCGTGATCGCCGCCTCCTGATTTCCTGCCCCTACCTTCGCCTCGGCATTGCTCATTGCATCCTCAAACGAAAGCCCCTTGCCTTTCTGTGGCGACGATGCGCAACCTGTGACAACCAACGTCACACCCATTGCAACAACCAACCACACCCCCCGTATGACAGACCCCATAACACCACCTTGTCGTAAATTGTCACTTTAATACTATATTCATCATTAAAAAATTACTAGCACCCTAAAACACTGTAAACACTAGTGCATCAACGCGATATTTGTCACATAATAGCAAAATAAAATTGACGTAGAGCGTCAGTTTTTTCTGACCCAATCTCCAGGAGCACTTCGCGTGGGAGCAGCATTCGCTTTATCGAAGCTAGGCAGGATGCTCGCGCTAGTGACACTAGTAGTCACCGTGCTTGGTGGCTGTACTAGCTCAGGCAAGCTCAGCAAGACGCTCGACAAGGCGCTTCAAGTCGTTGGCCTAGAGACCACGGCGAGTAAAAAGCCCAGCACGCTCACCGTGCAGCTTCATGCGGGAAGCAATCTCAATGCGGGCAATAGCCGCAAGCCCAGCGCCACCATCATCAAAATCTACCGCCTGCATGGGACGCAGCTGTTTGAGCAAGCACCCCTCAATGCGTTCTTGAATGAAAGCAGCGAGAAATCCGCCCTCGGCACTGACCTTATTTCCGTGCGCGAAGTTGTGCTTAGCCCCAACATTCAGCAGGACGTGAGCGAAGAATTGACTGAAGACACCGCAGCGCTTGGCATAGTCGCGCTGTTCCGCACACCCGCAGACAACCGATGGCGGCTTGCGTTTGATGCGCGCAACCCGGAGTTACTCCGCAAAGGCGTCACCGTAGGCCTACACGCATGCGCGCTCACAACCGCAAACATTGGCTTACTAAGCCGCTATTCCGGTGAGCCAAACAGTCTCGCCTCCATCCGCTGTTAATCCTCTTCCATCGTTTGTCCGACAGGTTCAAGACGTGTCACACACCAGCAAAATGTCAAAAATTCTTTGGGGCGAAGGGCTGTTTTTGCGGCCTCAACACTTTCAGCGTCAAGACGCTTATCACGAGGCGCGGCTGCACGACCTGACACAGACGCAAAGCCCTTATGGCTGGGGTGTGCGAAGGGTGACGTTTGATCCTCATGCACTCGCCAGTGGCGTGCTCCGTCCCATCGAGGTTTCCGCGATATTTCCCGATGGCGAAACCTACAGCGCGCCGGATCACGACTTACTTCCTGAAGCTTTATCCCTGCAAGAGCTTCAAGAAAGCAGCACGAGTACGACCGTGTACCTTGCCCTTCCCTTGCTACGCGAAGAGGGTGGCAACTACAACCAACAGGAAACCACCAGCCCCTGTCGGTTCAAACAGGTCAATGCATCCACCCACGATCTCTTCACCAGTGCAGCAGAAGCCGATCTTTCCTTCCTCGCAAAATCGGCAAGGCTGCTGATTGAAGACCAACCTCGCGATGCTTACATCAGCATTCCCATTGCACGCATACGGCGCACGTCGAGTGGCAGCTTTGAACTAGACACCAACTTCATCCCACCCTGCGCAAGCATTGATGCATCCCCCATGGTGCAGCGCGAGCTTCGTTCTATTCTTGACGCACTGCAAGCCAAGGTGGATGCACTTTACGGTCTGCATAGGCAGACCTCGCAAAATATCATCGAGTTTCGTTCGGGCGATATCGCCTCGTTCTGGCTACTGCACACCATCAATACCGCGTTTGGTGCACTTGCGCACTTCGCTCACAATCCCAAACTGCACCCCGAGCGCCTACACCTAGAGCTAATCCGGTTAGCCAGTGCACTCCTCACTTTTTCGAATAGCTATCAACTCAGCGAGCTTCCCGCCTACCGTCACGAGCAACCGGAAGCATCCTTCCAAGCACTCTTTGACATCATTCGCGTCCTGCTAGATACCGTGATTTCGACGCGCTATTTCAAGATCGCGCTCTCTGAAGTGAAGCCCTCATTCCATCTTGGGCATTTGGACTCGCAACGTATTGACGGTGACGTTGCGTTCTACCTTGCCATTTCCGCCTCCATGCCTGCACAAGAGCTTATTCAAAGCACCCCCATCCGCTTCAAAATTGGCGCGCCTGATGACGTTGAAAAATGCGTTCTGTCAGCCTTGCCAGGCGTCAAGCTCACGCATGCCGCGCAGGTACCTGCAGCCATTCCGGTTCGCCCTGGTAGCCACTATTTCGCACTAGACCCGCGCGGTGCGCTCTACGAACGCATGCTCAAGTCGCAATCACTCATGATCTACGTGCCCTCCGGCATCAGTGATCTCACTATGGAACTTGTTGCGGTAGCCGCCTAATGAACACTCCACTCCCGCCTCCTCCCGGCCCGATTCCATCACTAACGGCGCAGCCTATGCTGGCAGCGCCGCAGCCAACCCAAACGCCACAGAGCCTATTGGATCTGATGGCCGATGGCTTCTATCTACTGCTATTACTTAAGCGCGGCCAACTGCCTACGAACATTGAATCGTTCGTAAGTGAAGTGCGCCAGTTTTTGGATAGCACAGAACGCCAAGCCATCCGCATGGGCATTGCGTCAGAAGATATCTACGCCGCGAAATATGCCTACTGCGCAGCAGTTGACGAAGCCATTTTGATGCAGCCTTCATCACTGCGTGACACTTGGGAATTGCAACCTTTACAGCTACGCCTCTTTGGTGAACATCTTGCGGGTGAACGCTTCTTCGACCGTCTGGAAGAACTGCGTCAGCAAGGTGCTACACGGCTCCCGTCACTAGAGGTTTATCACTACTGCCTACTCATGGGCTTTGAAGGCAAATACCGTCTGGAAGGAACCGAAAAACTGGGTTACCTCACTGCGCGCCTGGGCGATGAGATCGTCTATTTCAAAGGCAAGCGCCACGGGTTTGCACCGCATGCACTTCCTCCCGATAACGTGCGTCACGCGCTGCGTCGCGTTGTGCCGCTCTGGACACCGGCAGTCATCGTTGGCATTGCCGGCACCCTCACATTCTTTGGGTTGCACTGGTACATGCAGCAGGAGACCGAACGCCAGCTCGCGGCTTACAACAATGTTGTGCAAATGCCACAGCGCGTGGCCCACGTCACGATCACGCTGCCATAACCCACTTGGACTCTGCGCGATATGGATATCCCATCCTTACTCACCTCTCTTGCCACCCCATCTCATGCGCACCGCCTGCTGCAACTTGAGGCCCCGCACGCAGGGCTGGTGGTGGAGCGTTTTTCTGGGGAAGAAGAAGTCTGCGGCAATCTGCGTTTACAGATTGATTGCCTGTGCACCGATGCACATTTAGACACCTCCGCATGGCTAGAACAACCGCTCACCCTACGCCTGCATTTAGCCGATGGGCGCCTGCGCCAATGGCACGGACTATGTGACGCCGCTGCATTACTGGGAAGCGATGGCGGCCTTGCGCGCTATCAACTAGTGCTGGTGCCATGGACACAGCTGCTCACGCAGCGGCGCAATGCGGTGATCTTTCAAGACCAAACTGCACGCAGTATTTGCGAGACGATCTTTGCCGACTATCCGCAGGCAGAGTTTCGGTTTGATGTACAAGAAACCCTACCCGTGCGTGCCATTACCACACAGTACCGCGAGAGCGATTGGGCCTTTGTCACAAGACTCTTGGCCGACGCCGGATTAGCGTGGCGAATTGAGCAATCGCAAGAAGGCGCTGGCAAACACACGCTGGTGGTGTTTGATCCCTCTGCCACGCTCGAAAATTTAGGCGACGTGCGCTTTCATCGCGCCCACGCCAGTGAAGACAGTGACGGCATTACCGCGTTCTCGCACCGCCTGCAGTGGGTGCCCACCGCAAGTACCGTAGGCAGTTGGCACAGCGAACAAGTGCAGGCCAATGCCGCGCAGGTGAGTGCAGCCGTCGGCTCACTTCCCGTACTGGAGGTGTATGTGCAGCCGCGCACGGGGCGGTTTGCGCAGCTCAGCCTTGCCCAGCAGTCGGCGCAGGCGCGATTGGATGCGCTACAGCTTCCGCACACGCTCTTTACCGGCACGAGTAGTGTACGCAGCTTGGCGGCGGGGTCACGATTGACTCTGCGCGAACACCCGCAGTGGGATGGTGCTTTGCTGCAACTGCTCAGTGTGCAGCATGTAGCGGTGAATAATTTGGACAGTGGCATTGCCGAACTACTACATGCGCCAGAGTTAGAGCAAGGCAGCTATCGCAATCGGTTTTTAGCCACACAGGCCGGTGTGCCCGTGCGCGCCCTACCGGCCGACCGTCCCACGGCACAAGGGCTACAGACAGCACAAGTTGTGGGCCTACCGGAAAGTGCACTTAGCCCCAACCGCGACCATCAAGTGCGCATCCAGTTTGGCTGGCAGCGCGGGCCGCGTCCCAATGCTGGGGGGCTTGCCGATACGGGTAGCCAGCAACCCGGTCACGCCCCCGGCGACCACACCTCTGGCACTTGGGTGCCGGTAAGCGAGTGGGTCGCAGGCCCCAACTGGGGCAGCGCCTTCCTTCCACGCATCGGCAGCGAAGTGCTTGTGGAATTCTTGCACGGCGACATCGACCAACCGCGCATCGTGGGGCAGCTGTATAACGGTGAAGTATCGCCTCCCTTTGGTGGTGGTGTGGACGCCATTCAACCCGGTGTTCTCAGCGGCCTACACACCACCGCGCACGACGCTAGCCATGCCCAGCAATGGGTGCTGGACGACACGCCCAGCCAGCTACGCACGCGTCTGCACACATCACTGGCAGACAGCCGCTTGGAGATGGGGCACCTAATTTTTCATCAACAAACCAGCCGTGGTGCGCTGCGCGGTTTAGGCTTCGAGTTGGGCAGCCGAGGTTGGGGCAATGTGCACGCCGGACGCGGCCTGCTGCTGTCTTCCACCGCGCGTGAGCAGGCGCGCTCTACCCTACTGGATAACCACGAAACCGTAGCCCAGCTCAAAGGTGCGGAACGCTCGCTACACGCCATGCACGACACCTTGCAACAACAACAAGTGCCGGGGCTTGCTGCATGGGAGAGCACGCAGCGCTTGCGCGAGCAAGTCGATCAACGCGCGGCGGGCCACTACAGCGGTCGCGTGAACGGCCAAAGCGCCTACAAACCCGGTGACGATGGCCGCACGCCCGGCAGCGCCCCCGTAGAACGCTTCGCCAGCCCACTACTGCTTGCAGAAAGCCCCGAGCACCTGCTCTGGGTTACCCCCGCCAGCGCCGTGGCTCAAGCAGGCAAACACCTGCAGCTCACCACTCAGAACGACCTCCACGCTAGCGCCGCGCATACCCTTGCAAGCGTCAGCGGGCAGCACGTGAGCTTGTTTACCCAAGCCAACCCGCTGCGCGTGATCGCTGCCAACGGCCCCGTGAGCCTACAGGCTCATACCGGCGAACTGGAACTGCTGGCCGACCAAGCCATCACCATCACCGCCACCGACGACCGCATCGATGTGCTTGCCAAAACCAAAGTCACCCTGCAAGCAGGCCGCAGCGCCATCATCCTGGAAGGCGGCAACATTACCTTTATCTGCCTTGGGGAATTTAAGGTTAAAGCTTCCCAGCACCCGTTCTTGGCTGGGGAAAGTAATGCAACGCCCTTCCCGCATTTACCCACCGGCTTGACGAACAGCGCAGCGGCCACCTCCAGCTCCACTGACGTTGCAGCACAATCTGCGCAAGGGACAGGCGCAGGTGGCGGGGCCACTGCGCCGTCTTTACTCAATTCCGCATCCGCGTTGCCACTGACAGACGCCGAGTTCCGCTACGCCCATCACGATGGTGAGCCAGTTAAAGGCGCAACGTACATCGCCCAGTTTGCCGACGGCAGCACACGCACTGGCCGGCTGGACGAACAGGGTTATGTCAAATTCGATGGCATCAAACCCGGCAGCGTGGAAATGACGGTCGGCCACGACGTGCGCCCTTTTGAAAAATTCAAGTTGCCGGTCAAGCCGGATGACGATCTCGACCTCTGGATAAAGGCATAAGACGCATGGATGAGATTTTGGAACGCGTCTGGGACGGCGCAGGCGATGCATGGGAATGGCTGCGCGGCGTCATTCTCGGTGAATGGGAAGACAACCGCTCCCTCAGTCAATGCGTCACCGACGCCTTGGCCGGCTTCGTGCCGGTGATTGGCACTGTGATCACCGTGCGCGACCTGATCGCGGTGATCGTGCGCTTGGCCAAACACCCAGAAAAGCGCGACGACGTGGACGAATGGGTGCTCTTGATCGCCATGTTGCTGCCACTGATCCTGACTGCGATTACCGCGCTGGCTGCCGGCGTTGGCGCGCTGGTGGGCGCGGAATTGGGCGGATTTTTGCGTGCTATTGCCCTGTTCGTGGTCAAGAAAGGCGGGGTGGCGCTGCGCGTCATCATCGAATTCATGCAGGCCCATGGTTACGGCGATGCGATCAAGGCCATGCGTGAAGTGAAGTTTGCCAAGTACAAAGATGCGCTGATCAAAGGCCTTGGCGAACACATCAGCAAACTGGAAACACTCGTCCGCCGCGTGCAAACCCGCTTGAAGAAGCTGTCGCCGGAGTCCCTTCCAAAATGGCTGCCTGGGCGTGATAAGCTGGTGCATGCCATCGACCACTGCGACACGTTTCTGCAGGAACTCAAAGAACTGCGCAGCGCTGCGAGTAACATGATCCCCAAGGCCGTTCTGGAGATGGACGCCCGCCTCAATGCACTGCTGTCCGGCAACATCAAGGCGGCCACCCAGACCCGACACACCATCACCACCGGGAAGACCGCCCCGGCCGTGAAGAAGTTGCAAAACGCCACACAAGAGGCAAATGCACCTGCAACATTGCGCAACCCGGACACCCCGGAGCCGGGCAACACCCGCCGCCTGCCCGAACGCCGCGTGGTTGCACTTGCAGGCCAGCGGGAGTACAAATACGTCGATGCCAGCGGGCGCCCGGTGGGCGCCAAGCCGTATAAAGCGGGCGACACACTGGATAACCCCGCCGTGGGTGCCGGCGACTGGAAGAAGTTTCACGCACCAAAGATCAAAGAAGGCTACCCCGACCTTGGCCCCCGAGGTGACTACGCCAACTTCAGCGATATACGCGTTGGGTCTGCTTCAGCAGGCAGCCAAACCACCTTCAAACGCGTGGTCGGCAAAGGCAAGCCCGAGATGGACAACGGCACTTACTACAATCGCGAATTGCCAATAGACGGAGAAGACCTGCGCGCCAGCTCTTCCGTCAAGGAGGGCTGGAATAACGACGGCGAATACATCGAACTGTCAGTGCCTCCGATAGGTCACCCGGCATGGCGGGAGATTCACCGAGTCCAGCAGAAGAGCGCTCCGGCCGGAGCCGAAGTGCCGTATTTGGAGGAACTGAAATTCTGGGAAGGTTCCGCTTCTTCCAAGATCTATGACGTCGATGCCGGTACTCCCGATGTCCGCGCAGATAATTGGGCCTTTGCTGGGGGCAAGGACCAGCAGCAATTTGGTTATGAGGAATTGCAGGTGTTGAAGAAACACGGCTTCATCTCGAAACGCAAGGCCACCAACTTTCCAGACTACGACCCAGAAGTGAACAACATCGTCCCAAAGGATGGCCCATCCTTTGAAGTTATCCCGCTTGATCGTGCGGTACCACCGCCACAAAAAACTGGAGGTACACAATGAGCGCGGCTCCCGACGACAAGCTGCTGCGAAAAGCATGGCTCAAGCAAAAATTCATCTCGTATGAATATCACGAAGAATTGCTTTCGCTGCATCAGCAGTGGTATGACATGATCAAGCGGGCGTTCGCTCGACCGGAGGTGAAGCGCGATTATCCTGATCTCTACAAATATTTCCAGGAAACGGCATTCAAGAATTTCGATCGCGTAGCCAAACCCGGCCAATGGACGCCCGAGTTTTATCAAGCGCATCGCATCGGTGGGGCCTATCGCGGAATAGCCGACTATGGTCAGCTCATGTACCCGAACTACTGGGAGTGGATGACCGATGCAGAACGTGAGGCCACGCAATCGCTGTGGCTGAAAATGTTGCAAATGTGCACAAATATTCGCCAAACCGTGGACAACTTATGGATCAGTCGTTTTACGGGTGATGATGACAGCATCCTCGATGACGAACTCACCGGTCCCATCGACTGGCCAACCAACTGGCGCGAGCAGATATTAGGGCCCGAAGCCGCAGCGTTAGCTGCGAAAGATGCTTTATGCATCAAAGCCGGCGAACCGGTTCCCGAGTCTGGCACTTACGTCGCCCTTGATCCGCGAGATCGACGCTTTACCGTCACCGCTGGCGAGCAGTTGCCTGACTTGGATTCCAGCTACGGTATTACGGTCTGGCAGCGGATTGCGGGTTGAATATCGCAGCACCTGATTAGCACGAACCCTCAGCAACGAATATTGGCGCATCACGCAAAGCTGCCTCCGAGCACGGTTTAGTTTGAACAACGGCTTGCAGCAAGCACGGCACAAGTGCTTTCAGATCAAACCGCCGGTTGAAGCGCCATGCT
>NZ_JAHRWW010000033.1 GCF_019104945.1 Thermomonas sp.
GAGGCCGCTCCTCGCGCAGAAGACCCGCTAGCACTTCAGGCTGCGATAGACGTTTTGCAACACCAAAATAACTGCTTATCCTGCCGCAGCGAATTACGCCGTTTAATTTGGCCGTTGCTCAGCACGCCTCCTGCCAGCGTAACGCGCCGCCCCGCGCCAAGCGCGCAAGGTCTGCGCTATTTAGACGCCCTGCAGCGGGAGAAAACGCCATGAACCAGCCGCAGCTCCTCACGCTTGGCATTCTCATACTGGCCACAGTCTTCGGCTTGCTGCGCTGCATCTTGCGTCAACGCCGTGCGCCAATGTCGAAGCTTCGATTCGCGTTTTTACTGATCGCGCAGCCTGCACTGGCTGCGTTGCTCTATCTTGGGCTATACCCACCGCCCACGGCCGTTACTGCAGACACACTAACCGTCTTCACCGCAGAAGCGCCTGTTTCAACACCTGCGAAAGGATTACGCATTGCGCTTCCAGAAGCACCGCCAGCCGTACAAGCACAGCGCTTTCCAGACCTTGCCAGCGCACTGCGCCGCTTCCCAAACATAAGCCGGCTGCACATCGTTGGCCAAGGGCTTGAACTCCGCGACCTAGAAGCCGCCAAACACCGTCCTCTAACATTTAGCCCAAGCGCAAAACCGACCGGGCTGATCCAGCTTTCAGCTCCGCGCCAAGTGGCTATTGGCAATCCCTTTCAAGTATCTGGACGCGTACAAGGTATTGCACAGGGGCGTGTTGAACTACTCACGCCCGCCCAGCAACGTGCTGCGGAAACACGGTTGACCGGAAACGGTGCATTCACACTTAGCGGCGGCGTTAAAACGGCTGGGCTGGCCGTATTCCAGCTGCGCCTATTCGATGCTCATAACACGCTGCGCGAAACCTTTCCCATTACACTTGAAGTTCAAGCACCGCCGCCGCTTCGCATCCTCGTGCTGGCGGGTGCGCCCACGCCAGAGCTTAAATATCTGCGCCGCTGGGCACTGGATGCCGGGGCCACACTGCACACCCGTATCAGCGCCGGTGACGGCTTAATACTCGGTGATGCGCCCCTCACACTCAACATCGAAACGCTCAACCGGTTTGACGCAGCCCTGCTCGACCAACGCAGCCTTGGCACGCTTTCCAGCAATGAGCTACGCAACCTGAAACAAAGCGTAGAAACCGGTTTAGGGCTGCTTATTCGCACCGAATCCCCTCTTACAGCAGGCGAGCGCACGCGCCTACGCGCGTTGGGGCTAGCGCAGCCAAGCGGCACTTGGCAGGCGGTTGGACGCGGGCGTATCACCACCGTGCAGGCCAGCGATACCTACAAGCAGGTGCTGGCTGGAAAATCTTCCCAGCATGCACAGTTTTGGAGCCACGCTTTTACCGCCATCGCCCGCCCAGGCACGCAGCCCGAAGCGCCCAGTATTCCGGCGTTTATTTGGCCAAACGTCGCAGCCCAACTGTGCGGCCTAGCAACAAATGCAGGCGTCATTGCCCCAAACAACACGCAAGTTCCGCTTGCAATTGACCCCGCCACTGGCAGCCGCCGCTGCGCCGCGTTCTGGCCCACCCAGCCCGGTTGGCATCAACTAAAATCAGGCCGCACAAGCACCGGCTTTGCTGTTTTGAATAACGAGACAGGCGTAGCACTGCGCGCCCAACAGCGGCTTGACGCCACCCAAGCACTTGTCAGCGCGTCTTTCCCTGTTCAAGCAAAGCGGCTCACCCAGCAAAACGGCTCCCCATGGCCTTGGCTAGCGCTGTGGCTGACGCTTGCCAGTGCTGTGTGGTGGCTAGAAAGACGCTCTTAGCGCTTTTTACGCACGTACAGCACTAGCGCATGGTCGTGAATCTCATAACCATGCTCTGCGGCAATTTTGTGCTGCAGCACTTCAATTTCATCGCTATGAAACTCAATTACCTTGCCGGTTTCCACGTCCACCATATGGTCGTGGTGTTCACCGCGATCTAGCTCGTAAATGGCCGTACCGCCTTCAAAATTATGCTTTAGCACCAGCCCGGCCGACTCAAACTGGGTGAGCACGCGGTAAATGGTGGCCAGCCCAATTTCTTCGCCTTCAGCCAAAAGTTGGCGATAAATGTCTTCTGCGCTCATATGGCGCGGGCGCGCGTGTTCTAACAGCTCCAAGATACGCAGCCGAGGATGGGTGACTTTCAAACCGGCTTTGCGTAAATCCTGCGACATCGGGAGTGCTCCTAGTAACCGACATGAGAGTGTATCATCGACGTTTCCGTCACTGCTTCACTACTTGCCCATGCGAAAACTGCTTCCCCTCGTTCTTGCAACCCTTTTGGTGAGCGGCTGCGGCCTGCTGTACAAACAGCCGGTCTTTCAAGGCAACCTCCTTGAAAAAACGTCGGTAGATCAACTGCAGCCCGGCATGGACCGGCAGCAAGTGATGATGCTCTTGGGCACCCCGTCCATTCGCGATCCCTTCCATCAAAACCGCTGGGACTACGTGGCCAGCCAGCGCATTGGCCGCCGCAGCAAAACCGATATTAAAACCCTCACCGTCTTTTTTGAAAACGGCCAGCTAAAAACGTGGGAAGGCGAATACTTCCCAGAACAAGACTCCGAACTCGCCAAAAATGCCATTCGCTACTTTGGCCCGAACCTCGCCAAAGATAAAAAGAAGCGCCGCTAAGCCCTTAGCCGCGGCGGAAGCCTTCTGCCCGCTTTCTGCGCGCCTGCTTTGGGTCTAACCGAAGTGGGCGCAGCAGCTCAATACGATCCCCTTCGTGCAGCACCGTCTGCGGCGTTGCGCTGATCGAATACACTGAAAGCGCCACAAATTCCGCATCCAGCGCCCAGCCCGCCGCCTGCATGGCTGCATCCACCGTTGCGAAGGCCGGAACCTCTACAAACACCTGCTCGCAGCGATGCGGCCAAGCCCGCACCAGCTCAACCCGCATGGCTGGCCTCCTGCTCCGCTTCGCGCACAAAATCATTCACCATACGGTCGGCAAGGCTTTGCATGCCCAAGGCCAGCGCCGGAGAAAGCAACCTGCTTTGCGGCTCAAAATCCAACTGCAGCACCACTTTGCACGCAGTTTCAGCCAGCGCGTGGAACTCCCAACGCCCCACTAACCGCTGAAACGGCCCGTCGTGCAGCACCATATCAATTTGATGCGGCGGGCTAAGCGTATTTTCGGTGGTAAACCATGTATGGAAACCAGAAATTCCAAGGTCGAGGCGCGCCAGAACGCGCAGTTCGTCCGATTCCAGTACCTGCGCCTGTCTGCACCAATTGAAACGGCGCGGATACGCCGCCACATCATTTACCAATGCAAACATGCAGGAAGCCGAATGTTCAACCAAAGCACTGCGCGTAATTACGGGCATGAAACCATCCAAACAGGGCAAACTCACCGAAACGCGATCAGATCGGCGAAAATAGCCCCATGAGCAAAAAGAAAGACAAGGATAAAGCAAACAGCGGCACGATCGCGCTCAACAAGCGCGCGCGTCACGACTATAGCTTTGAAGAAAAATTTGAAGCCGGGCTTGCACTGCAAGGTTGGGAGCTTAAATCCATCCGTGCCGGGCGCGCCAATATTGGCGACGCCTATGCCGTGCCGCTGCAGGGTGAAATGTTCCTGATCGGCTCGCAGATCACCCCGCTGATCCAAGCCTCCACCCACGTTGTCGCCAACGACCGCCGCACCCGCAAGTTGTTGCTGCACCGGCGCGAGATCGACACCCTTATTGGCCGCATCCAGCGCGACGGCTACACCGTTATCCCCACCGCGCTGTACTGGAAAGGCAACAAGGTGAAACTGGAACTGGCGCTGGCACGCGGCAAAAAGCTGCATGACAAGCGCGAAGCCGATAAACAGCGCGACTGGAACCGCGAAAAACAGCGCGTAATGCGCCGCCACAACAAAGACGCATAATCAGCCTATGGAATACAAAACCCTCCCTGTTGCGCTGGTGCAAGAGCGCCACCACGGCAGCGCCGAAGCTAATTTGGCGGTAATCGAAACCCGCGTGGCCGAAGCCGCCAAGGCAGGGGCCAAACTTGTGCTGCTGCAAGAACTGCACAACGGCGCCTATTTTTGCCAGCACGAATCGGTGGGCGAATTTGACCAAGCCGAACCCATCCCCGGCCCCAGCACCGAGCGTTTGAGCCAGCTCGCCAAACAGCATGGCGTGGTGCTGGTTAGCTCGCTGTTCGAAAAACGCGCCACTGGCCTGTATCACAACACAGCCGTAGTCTTCGATGCCGACGGCAGCACTGCGGGCAAATACCGCAAGATGCACATCCCAGACGATCCTGGTTTTTACGAAAAATTCTATTTCACCCCAGGCGATCTTGGCTTTACCCCCATCGACACCAGCGTTGGCCGCCTTGGCGTACTGGTGTGCTGGGACCAGTGGTATCCCGAAGCCGCGCGCCTCATGGCGCTGGCCGGTGCCGACCTATTGCTCTACCCCACCGCCATCGGCTGGGACCCAGACGATGCGCAAGACGAAAAAAACCGCCAACGCGATGCCTGGGTGCTTAGCCACCGTGGCCACGCCGTAGCCAACGGCCTGCCGGTGCTTTCCTGTAACCGCGTTGGCCACGAAGCCTCGCCACTGGGCGCTTCCGGCATCGACTTCTGGGGCAACTCTATTGTGCTTGGCCCACAGGGTGAAATCATCGCCGAAGCAAACACAAAAGAAACACTCTTGCTTGCTGATGTGGACATGCAGCGCAGCGAACACGTGCGCCGTATCTGGCCGTTCCTGCGCGATCGTCGCATCGACGCCTACGCCGATATCACCAAACGCTACCGCGACTAATTTGAATGACCCTTGAAGAAACCTCCATCGCCGAGCAACCCACCATCGAAGTGCAACGCGACGGCGTTCACTACACCTTACTGGGCACCGCACACGTCTCCAAAGCCAGCGTGGACGCTGTTCTGCAGGCGATTGATAGCGGCAATTTTGATGCCGTTGCGGTAGAGCTAGACGAACAGCGCCACAAAGCCCTCACCCAGCCGGATTCACTGGCTCAGTTGGACTTGGTAAAGGTCATTCGAGAAAAGAAAATTGCCCCGTTTGCCGCCAGCCTCGCACTGGCCGCCTATCAGCGCCGCCTTGCCGAACAAATGGGGGTTGAGCCGGGCGCCGAACTTAAAACCGCCGCACTAGAAGCCAGCGCGCGCGGCCTGTCTATGCAGCTAATCGACCGCGACGTGGGCATCACCTTTCGCCGCATCATGCAGGGCCTAGGCTGGTGGGACCGCATGCAACTTATCAGCAGCGTTGGCGCGGGCCTGTTTACCAGCGAAGAGGTATCTGAAGAAGATATTGAACGCCTGAAAGAAGGCGACATGCTGGAATCAAGCTTTGGTGAATTTGCCCAGCAAACGCCAACCCTTTATGCCACCTTGATCGACGAACGCGACCAATACATGGCCGCCAAACTGCGCCAGCGCAGCGACGGCGCCAAACGCGTGCTGGCCGTAGTAGGCGCTGGCCACCTCAAAGGCATGGCGAAATACCTTGCCGAAGACACCCGCGTACCTGAAACCCTTACCGCCGAACTTGCCGCAGTAAAAAAGAAGCGCAACATCCCGTGGATCACCCTCACCCTAATGCTACTGATTTTTGGCGGCATCACTTGGGGCTACCTACACGGCGGCGTCAACCTAGGCCGCGACCTGCTTTTGCAGTGGGTCATCTGGACCACCGGCTGCACCGCACTGGGCGCGCTTATCGCCGGGGCCAACCCATTTGCGCTCATCGCCGGAACCATTGCCGCCCCCTTCAAACCCTTCCGCCCCGGCCTACCTTCCGGCATGTTCAGCGCCTTGGTTGATGTGCGCCTGCGCAAACCCGCCTACCCCGATTTCCTCGCCCTGCGCGACGACGCACAAACCCTGCGCGGCTGGTACAAAAACCGCGTCACCCGCGTCGTCCTTGTATTCATGCTCACCAACCTTGGCACCATCGCTGGCGAATGGATGGCAGGCGCACGGATTTTAGGGAAGCTGGTCTAACGTTTGACGGAAGAGCCCAGATACGAATTGTTAGGTGCTGCCTTAGCGACTCTCAAAGTGGTGCCAGATGCGCAGAATAACCAATGCGCTGTCATGCACTGTATAGCGGACAACATACCTACCAAAGGTGAAGTCACGCACTGTATCCGGTTGTGGCGCTTCAGCGACACTCCGCCCCATCGCAGGAAACTGGCAAAGGTGATCAATACGCGACACTAGATCCGCGGCGATGCGTGCTGCAGCGAATGGGTCGTGAGTTGCGATGAAAGCGCGAAGGCGTACAAGGTCAGCGACAGCCTCTTGAGAATAGATGAGCCTCACTCACCCACCTTGGGAGGCAGCAGCTCATTGGGGCTACCCCAAGATTCCAGCCACGCATGGACGGCTTGGCTAGAGACAACCTTGCCTTGGGCGACGGATTCCATGGCAGCCAGCGTCTCGCTCCAGCGCAACTGCTCCTGCTCCTGACGCGCGACGAATTCTCGAATGGCTTGGTTGACCAGCCAATTCTTGCTGCGATGGAGCTTGTCTGCCATGGCCTCAAGGCCACTTTCAACTTCGGGCTGCAAGCGAACAGTCGTTACGCTCATAGACGCACCTCCGGAACGATCTGAATGCACTGTATTACATTGCATTCAAGTACACAAGAAAGGAACGAAGGAGATGACCGGCTCATTATGGCCGCTCTAGAAGAAGTTGCGCGTGCGCAAAATCAGCAGAAGGGTGTGGCACATCACCGCCAGTCTTCGGCGGCTTAGCTCTGCCATATAGGAACCTCACTTACGCAGCCGTCGGCGTCAACTGCATGCCCAGCGCGTGCATGACCTTCAGAACGGTAGCAAAGCTGGGATTGCCTTCTGCCGACAACGCACGGTAAAGCGATTCCCGCGACAGCCCTGTTTCACGTGCCAATTGCATCATGCCGCGTGCGCGCACTACCTCGCCAATGGCTTGAGCGATGTAGCTCACATCATCACCGCCGTCCTCGAACACAGCCTCCAGAAACAGGCGGCAATCTTCGTCGGTTTGTAGGTGCGCTTGCACATCGAATTGTGTGGTCTTAGTGGTCATGAATCCCTCTACCCCACCCTCCTCAATACCCAAAACTCGCGGTAGTTCAGGCCGTCATCGCATAGGCTGCCGGTACGCAGCACCTTGAAGCCTGCACTCACAATCGTATTTGCTTTTTCCAGAAAACCAACTTCGGTGCTTTCGGTGTTTCGTGTGCCTTGGCTTTCCAACAGCACAATACCGCCGGGTTTGCAGAAGCTGTACAGCTTTTTGCCGAAGGCATCTAACGGCATGCCAATCCAGTGATGCACGGCGCAGGCAATCACCAAATCAAACGCTTTTGTAAGCTTGAATTGGTCGAAGGTGAGATGGTTCAAGTCGATATGCGAATGCCCTAGGTGCGCCGCCACCTTTCTACCTACATCAATACAGCTCTTAGAAATATCAAACCCGTAGCCATATTCTAGCTTGTCTGCCAACCCCATCAGCAAGAAGCCGTGGTTACAGCCAATGTCCAGCGCACGCGCTTTGCTGGGCAAAAACTCTTCCAAGTTGTAAATACCCAATCGGTGCATGGCGGGCCGGGTACCGGGAAGCATCAATGGCTCAAATGACTGGTACGGCAAGCCATAATCACCAAACGAATACTGAAGCGCATCTTTGCTGTATCCAGCCCATGCTTTTTGAATGTCCTGGTGCAGCCCAACAATGGCCTGCAACGCAGCATCGCCTGCCTTCGGCAGCGCCTGCAAAAACCGCTGATAGGCACGCACCGCATAAGGGGAATAAGGGCGCGTATTACACGCCTGCCACAGGCTATGGCAAGCCGCATCCACCTGCCCCACCTGCAACTGCGTTTGCGCTTGCGCCAGCAGTAGTTCGGCCTTGAGTGGGCCAACTTTTTCTGCAATCGAGCTTAACGCTTGCGTATGCCCTGCCAATGCAGCGTCGACTTGCCCAGCATGTGCATACAGGCGTGCCTGCGTAGAAAGCTCAAGCGCCTGTTCGCGCCCATCTTCGCTCCACGGTGCCTCTTCGCGTTGCTGCAGGGCTCGTTGCACTTGCACCTTATCTGGCGCAGGTTGTGCGGCCAGCACTTGCCAGCCCCGCTTGCGTACGTGCAAGCTCTCTGGAAGGCGTTTTTGTACTGCCTGTTGCACAATTTCAGCTTCCCACCACAGGCCACCACGCAGCAATACATCCACCGCTGTCATGCGAATGGAAAAATCACCCGGCGCAAGCTTTGTGGCCATTTGTAGTGGCGCAATCGCCTGCTCCAAATTGCCATGCCAAAAACAAAATTCAGCGAATAGCCGCTGGCTTTGCGCGTCTAGCGGAAACCGCTGCCCCAACGTCTGCAGCTCCACACCTAAGGCCAAATGCGAAGCACCGTCTGCAAGTTTGGCACGGAAATCAGCCAATTCCTGCATGGCCGGACCATCTCCACGGTAGTCAAAATACCCGCGCGCCTTGAAGAAATTATCGGCCAGATCGCCCCCAATGGCCTGGAGTAACGCATAGGCTTGATCGTGCAAACCGTATAGGCCATCTAACACAAAAGCTAACTTCAATCGTTGTGAATCAGTGAGTTTCGCCGTGCGCTCAAGATTAGGTAGCAGCAGCACGTTCGCCTGTTCCAGCACAGAGCCCTCAGGTTCACGGGCAAACGGGCGCAGTTCGGGTGCGCGTGTGTCAATGGCAGAGTGGAACACCGGCTTAGCCAGCTGATGCATACGGAACCCGTTTTGCGCAGCCCAATAGCTCAGTTCCGCAAAGCTGGTCTGGCGCTCATAGAGTTGCTCAAATAAAACTCCTACTTGAATCAGCAGCGTATCGGCTAAAACACGTTTGCCATTTTCAAGAATGGCCAAACTGTCGTTACGCGGCCCCAGCAGCAGGCAATCCAAGTGAGTCATACCGTCAATTTGGTCTAATGCGACGGTACGCACTGGAAACTCGGCCAGCACCTCCAAATCATCGGCTTGCTGGGCGGTGAGCTGTGCTGCGGGCAAAGGCTTCAGCGTGCTGGTGCAGTCTGTGCTCATACAGCCATACAACACCGTAGGCTGGCCATCCCCCAGTAGCATGTCTTTCACATATTGCAGGCGCGGGTTTTGCAACTCGCTGGGCGAAGGGTTGGCATCGCCGGTGACATCGAATGACAGAAAATTGAAGGTATTAAGCCCCATCAACTTATCTGCATTACCCATACGCAGCAGCAGGCTGGTGTTATCCAACACATTAAGCGGTGTATCCAATACCCATTCGAACTTGGCGGTTTTACTGGGCTGTAAGTCCAGCGTATCACCGTCATAAAGATGGCCTGGCAGCGGCTCTGGCAGCACATTTGGAACATCCAAACGTGGAAACTCAGCCACTGCCTGCTTATAGCCCTGCATCATCGGGGCAAATTTATCGCGAAAGCGCTCACCTAGCCCCATAAAGCGGTTGGTGATGGGCATGGGCGCATCCCAAGACACAATAGGGCCAAGGTCGCCTAATAACGCTGCATTTTCCCCCACCACAGATTCGTAACTCTGCGCGCGCTTCAGCCCCAGCTTGCCTAATAGGTTTTCCATCACCTGCTGTGGGTTAGTGACCAGCTCCCCGTACTCTACAAGGTAGATAGGGTTCGGTAGCACCTGCGTCCAGTGCTCCATTACTTTTTCAGTCACCGCGATCTGCCGCCCTAAGGAGGGCTGGTCATAGCTATAGCGGTTATCTTCGGGTTTAGCATACATTTGAAAATAGCCAGTAACGGCCAAGTCAAGCACATTGCGAACACAAAAAATCACCGGTACTTTGGGGGCCAAAAGACCAATATGCCCGAGATACCACAAGTCACCGGGAATGGTGGTGACCCGTAGCTTGCCGTCATCACCGCGCTGCTCTATATAGCGCTGCGATGCCTGCGCAATGCTTTCGGGGGTTTGTTCGGCCAGCCAAGTGGCCAAGTTGCCGCCATAAGATGCGGTAAGCGAATCGTTGAACTTGGCGAGTAAATCCCCTTCACCCGCCAACTCCACGCCTTCCACACCGCGAAATAGCGACTCCACTAAACTCTTCCCGGAACGCGAAAGCCCCGCCACAATCACCTGCGGCACCTTGCTGCTGGCAAACGGCGAGAGCTGTTGAAACAGTGACGCCGTGTAGTGATTGCGAACGAACGTCAAATTGCCGTCAAACGTCGCAGCATTACTAGGTGGCAAGCTTTCATGCACCAGCTTATTGGCCTGCTCAAACAGATCGAACGCGCGTGCATCTTCGCCCAGATCCAAATATGCTTTGCCTAACGCAGCCAGCGCCTGCGAACGCATGCTTGCAGACAGTGTCGCATCTTCCAAGTACCGGCCAAGGATGTCGAAGATAGGGCTATCGGCCGTAATGGTTTGCAGAGAAGCTAAGGTTTGATACAGCGCGGCGTTCTCAGGGTCTTGCTGCAATGCGCGCATGAGGTACTGCTTGGCCAGCGCAGGCTGTCCAGCCAACATCAATGCGTTACATTTCAGGCTCAGCAAGGTCAAATTGTTAGGCTGCTTTTTTTCAGCCTCATCGAGATGTGCCAGCGCCTGTAGTACGCGGGCTTTCAGCGGGTTGCGCAATAAACTTTGCGCCAGCGCCATAAGCAACTCGGGCGTGCGCATGCCTTGGTCATAGAGCTGCTGATACACCGCCTGCGCCGCTTCCCAGCGCTCAAGCTTGACCAACGTATCACCGTAATGAGTCAGCACGGCAATGTCATTAGGGTGCAAAGTGCGAAGCTCAGCCAGCAAAGACTCCGCTGCTGCATATTGCTCTTGTTGGTAGAGCAGCTTCGCCTGCGCCAACTGCTGCTGGTAAACCTTGCCCGCATTGTCGGCAGGTTTAACGAAGGGGAGTGCAGCTTTTCGATGCTTGGCCATGAAATTCCCTGTTGTGGCGTAACGGGTGCGCGCTCACAAACCTTAGTTTGCCGATGGCTTACAAGTCAACGTGCTTGCGTTCCAGCGTGCGCTACGGCTCCCGTTCATATGCGTCAAGCCTGAAACACCCCCTTCAGAGAACTTTAGCCAAACCACAAAAATTTTTTCAAATCTGCGAACAAAGTCTCAAATCACAACATTTCCCTCAAGAAATCATGCACTCATCCGTTACCGGGAGCAACGGAGCACACGGTCACATTGCCGGGCGCTCCTGGCAACCACAACCGCAGCGAAGGAAGGAATCCGGAGCTGCAAAAACGGGAGAAATGCACCATGGCTATTATCAATACCAACGTTATGTCGTTGAACGCACAGCGCAATCTGGCTGTGAACAGCGCCAGCCTTGGCACCACCATTCAGCGCCTGTCCTCGGGTTTGCGCATCAACAGCGCCAAAGACGATGCCGCAGGCCTTGCCATCGCCGAGCGTTTCACCACGCAGATCCGTGGCCTAGACCAAGCTGCACGCAATGCCAACGACGGTATTTCATTGGCGCAAACGGCAGAAGGCGCGCTGGGCGAAGTGAGCAACAACCTGCAGCGCATCCGCGAGTTGGCGGTGCAGTCGCGCAACGCCACCAATAATGATAGCGACCGCGAAGCCCTGCAAAAAGAAGTCACCCAGCTGAAAGGCGAAATTGACCGCGTGGCCAAGCAGTCGGCATTCAACGGCACCATGCTGCTAGACGGTAGCTTCTCTGCGCAGGCCTTCCAGGTGGGGGCCAACCAAGGCCAAACCATTGATCTCACAGCTATTATCAATGCCAAAATTGATTCACTAGGCACTTGGGATAGCGTAACCGTACCTGCCGACACTGGCATTTCTGGCACGCTAACCGAAGTCGCCAGTGCCGCCTCTGCAGGTACGTTTGTATTGAAGGTGGGCACCGTTACTGTTGCCAATCTTGCCGTGGCAGCAGGCGACGCACTCACCGCCTCTGCGGTGGATGCGGCCATTGCAGGTAACGCTACCGCACTTACCACCGCAGGCTATACCAAAACGGGTACAGCCGCCGATGGCACCTTACGCTTCAGCCGCACTGACGGAACCAACTTTACGGTAAGTGCTGCTGCAGCGGGCGGCGTATCGGCCGCCATTTTCTCCAAACAAGCCACCTTTACCGCCCCCACCGCCAATGGTGAAGCCGCCACTACCGGTAAAGTAGGCTTTGAATTCTTGAGTATTGCCACCACCGCAGGAGCCGACAATGCCATTTTGGCCATGGACGCCGCGTTAAAAGACGTAAACGCGACCCGCGCAGACCTAGGCGCTATTCAAAACCGCTTTGAATCGGTGATCCGCAACCTCACCACCACCTCGGAAAACTTGAGCGCCTCACGCAGCCGTATCCGCGACGCCGATTTTGCCAAAGAAACCGCCGAACTCACCCGCACGCAAATCTTGACCCAAGCCGGTACCGCTATGTTGGCCCAAGCCAACCAAGCCCCGCAGAACATTTTGAGCCTACTGCGTCAGTAATGCCCTAAAGAAACCTAAACAACGGCCGTTAAGAGCCTACAGGACGATGTAAAAACCAGTTTTAGCGGAATTTTTCTGACAGGAGTCACAGTTTCACACATTCGGTCTCAAGCTGCTTCAACTACAGCCGTTACCGGAAATAAGCAAAGAACACCCCCGTTCTTGCGTACCCCCAGCAACTCAACACCACCAGGAGCCTTACCATGGCCATTATCAACACCAACGTCATGTCGCTGAACTCGCAGCGTAACCTGGCGGTTAACAGTGCGAGTCTCGGCACCACCATTCAGCGTCTATCGTCGGGCCTGCGCATCAACAGCGCCAAAGACGACGCCGCGGGCCTTGCCATTTCTGAGCGGTTTACCACGCAGATCCGTGGCCTAGACCAAGCCGCGCGCAATGCGAATGACGGTATCTCGCTGTCGCAAACCGCTGAAGGTGCGCTGGGTGAAATTGGCAACAACCTGCAGCGTATCCGTGAGCTGGCCGTGCAAGCACGTAACGCCACCAACAGCAGCGACGACCGCGCCGCCCTGCAAAAGGAAGTGGCACAGCTTAAGTCTGAAATTGCCCGCGTAGCCAAAGATACCTCATTCAACGACACCAAACTGCTGGACGGCAGCTTTACTGCGCAGTCGTTCCAGGTGGGTGCCAACCAGGGCCAAACCATTGATATTTCCAGCATTGCCAATGCCAGCATCACGCAATTGGGTAGCTGGACATCGGCAAGCACCACCACCTACACGCAGACAACTGCAGCCAACACAGTGGGCGCTACCACCGCAACACAAGGCGCCTCCATGGTGATCAACGGCGTCACGGTTTCCATTTCCGCCAGCGCTCGTTCTGCAGCGGCTGCCCAGACGGCGTTTGTTGCTGCGTTCAACACAGCCAAAGGTCTTTCGGCTAACGCTGCTGCGCTAGGTAATGTCACAATGTCGGCTACCGGTGCAATCACATCTACCGACAAACAGCTGACCGTCGGCACCATGACCAACGTCACCGGTATGACACCTGGCACCACCACGGGTACAGCGACTGTTGTAGCAGGTTCTGCACAAACAGGTTTCAATAATCTGAGTATTGCCACGGTCTCGGGTGCCGATAACGCCATCTTGGCCATGGACGCCGCACTGAAAGATGTGAACGCCAGCCGCGCGGATCTTGGTGCCATTCAGAACCGCTTCGAGTCGGTGATCCGCAACCTCACCACCACCTCGGAAAACCTAAGCGCATCGCGTAGCCGCATCCGCGACACCGACTTCGCTAAGGAAACCGCCGAGCTAACGCGGACGCAGATCCTCACCCAGGCCGGTACTGCTATGTTGGCCCAGGCCAACCAAGCCCCGCAAAGTGTGCTGAGCCTGCTGCGTTAATTTGAAGAGACACGTCAAGGATGACACCGCTGGCTCCGGCACTCTCCCGCCGGGGCCAGCCCCTTTCACCACTGGCTGCTGACTGTCTTATAGTTCATCTAAAGGAATCACCCATTATGTTACGGCGACACCCAGCAATCAGGCGGAGACCCCCTTTATTAGAGTGATGAGCCATGTCCACGATCGCGCCCATCCCTAGCCCGCTAAGCGGTGCTACCCCCGCCTCGACGCACAGCGCCGGGGCTTTGTCGCGTGCGTCTGCTACGGCAAGCGCCACGCAAACCCCCACCAGCCAAGCTCAGGCCAAAACCCAAGCCCCTTCGCTACAGGCGGCCAACGCGCAAGAGCGCGCACAAGACGCGTTGGCGCAGGCCCAGCAAAAGGTAGAGCCGGGCGAGCTGCAAAAGCAGATCGACACGGTAATGGCGCAGGCGCAGGTGCAAACTTCGCTGCAGTTCCGCGTAGACGACGACGTGGGCGAAGTGGTGGTGTCGGTGGTAGATTCCGACTCCGGCGAAACCATCATGCAAATTCCCAACGAGGCAGCGCTGTCCATTGCCAAACGCTTGGCAGAGTTTGGGAGCGGGCTGGTAAACCAAGAGGCGTAACGCTTTAAACGGCTAAGGCAGCCGCGCCTATTCAAGTTTTTTCTCTGGCTGCCGTTACACTAAGCGATGCAGCATGGCTTCAGGAATCTGACAGCGGAGAATTTAACATGGCGAGTCTTTCCAGCACCGGCATTGGCTCAGGCCTTGATGTCAGCACAATCGTAGCCAAGTTGGTGGCCGCCGAGCGCGCCCCAACTGAAAACCGCATTACACGGCTAGAAACCACCACCAAGGCACAAATTTCGGCCTTTGGCAGTATTAAAGCAGCGCTTTCTGGCCTTGAAAGTGCGCTAAAAAAGCTGGACGGAGCAGGCAGCCTCCCCGGCCGCAAGGCCACAGTGGGCACCGACGCAGGCTTTGCCGCCAGTGTCGATACCAAAGCCGCACTGGGCATCTACTCCGTCACCGTAGATGCACTTGCCACGGCACATAAGTTGCAGTCGGCCGCAGCGGCCAAAGACACCCAAATTGGCAATGGCACCCTCACCATTCAAGTAGGCACGGGCGATAGTTTCGATATCACCATCGAGCCGGGCAAAGGCACGCTGAACGATATTCGCAGCGCCATCAACGCGCAAGGCGCGGGTAAAGGCGTGTCGGCCACCATCGTGCGCGGCGACGCGGGCGACGTGCTGGTGCTCTCCTCTACCAAAACTGGCAGCGAAGGTGCCATGACCATCACCTCAAGCGGTGGCGATGGCGGCCTTTCGGTGCTGAACACATCGGGTGGCACACTCACCGTGGCCGCCGCCGCGCAAGACGCGCAAGTCACCGTGGACGGCATTTCCCGCACGGTGTCTAGCAACCACATCACCGACATGATCGACGGCGTAACCTTGGACCTCACCAAAGCCAAGCCGGGTGAGTCGTTTAGCTTAGAAGTGACCTCTGACCCCAGCACCCTCAAAGCCTCAATGTTAAGTGTGGTCAGCGCTTACAACACTGCGCTAAGTGCCATTCGTACGCAAAGCGCTGCGGGTGGTGAAGGCGCTGTAGCGGGCGCACTCAGCGGCGACTCCATGACCCGCGGCATTCAGCAATCGCTGCGTAATGCTATTGGCGGAAGCTATTCAGACCTCGCCGAGATGGGCTTTAAGACCGCCGTCGATGGCTCGTTAAGCCTTGATGGGGCCAAGTTTGATGCAGCCATGGCGGCCGACCCGGGTAAGATCAAAGCGGTATTTGGTGAAGAAGGCAGCTTGGGTAAAGGCATGCGCGATATGCTGCATAATTACTTGGGCGACCAAGGCACCCTAACCGACCGCACCAAGGGCTTGAACGACCGTCTGAAATCAGCCACCCAACAGCGCACCGATCTTGACGCCCGTATGAGCCGCGTTGAAGCGGCGTATCTGCGCCAGTTCACCGCGCTGGATACTATGATGGCCAAGATGCAAAGCACCTCCAACTACCTCGCCCAGCAATTGGGGCAGATTTCCAACTCTAAATAACGGCTCGCCATGAACGCACACGCCTACGCCCAGCAGTACCGCCAAACCGCCGTGAGCAGTGCTGTGCTAGACGCCAGCCCACATAAGCTGGTGGCTCTGATGTTGGCCGGTATTCGCGAACGTTTGAAACTGGCCTCGGCCTGCATTGCCCGCGAAGATTTTGCCCGCAAAGGCAAAGCCATTGGCGAAACCAACCTGCTGCTGGGGGAGTTAAACGGCTCACTTGACCACAGCGCCGGCGGCGACATCGCCGACGGTCTTTCGGCCCTATACGACTACGCCCAGCAGCGCCTCACCGAAGCCAACCTCAATAACGACGCCACCATTTTGGACGAAGTAGATAGCCTAGTTGCCGACATTGAAAGCGCCTGGCTGGCTATTGACCCGGATAAGCGCTAAAAGGCAGGTATGGCCGACTACACCCCCGGAACACCCCCGCCACTACCCGCTGAGGCGGTGCGCAAGGCGCTTGGGGAAGGCAATTTGGATGCAGCGGAAGCCTATTTAGATGCCCACGACCGCGCTGTGCGCCAGCTATTGCCCCCCGATGAAGCGGCCACGCTGGATGCGCGGCAGCGCCAGGCATGGCTGAACTTGATTGAAGAACAGCAGGCACTTTACGCCGAACTGGGCCAGCTACGTGACCACACTGCCGACCAATTACAGCAGCTGCAGCGCCACCAACGTGGTGCCAGCGCGTATTTGCAGGCCATGGAATGAACGCCGATAGCGCCAATACTGCGCTGTTTGGCAATGCGCTGACATGCGAAGACAGCCAGCGTGCCAGTTTTTACACAGAAACCCTAACGCCCGCACAAGCGCAGCGTGTTTGCGCCCGCACCGAAACCAGCCTGCGCGCCATTGCCACCATTGAAGACAGCACGTCTGAAGACGATGAAGGTAAGCAGTCTTTAGCACTACGCCGCATTGAAGCCCGGCTGGAACTGCTCACAGCGATGGTGGCCAAACTTGCCCACCCCACCGCCGAGCCGGAGCCTACTCCGTTGCAACTACGCTGGTCAGCGCTTGGAGCGCGGTTTATTGCTGAAACGGCGGCAGAGGAAGGGCAAGCCGGGATCTTCCGCACCCGCATTGTGCCGTGGCTGCCTGAGCCGCTGGAAATCCCGGCATCGGTGCTGGCCTGCCAACCCGTTAGTGGCGGGTATCAGCTGTGGCTGCGCTTTACGCCCCTTACCGAGGGGCTAACCTCTGCGCTAGAGCGCCACTTATTTCGCCTGCACCGCCGCGCCATCGCGGAGCGGCGGCAGCAGGTTTGACGGCCGCTTACGGGCGGCGCGCCAGTGCTTCGGTGTCTTTTGCTTTTGGCATCAGGTCTTGCTTGTCCACCGTCAGCGGCCCAATGGTGAGCAGCGCGCCGGAGATGAAGATCGACGACAGGGTGCCGATTACGATACCAATCATCTGCGATTCGGCCATACCGCGCAGCGAATCGCCGCCGTACATATACAGCGCCAGTGCCGTGAGGAAGGCCACAAAGGAGGTAATTACGGTACGCGATAGGGTTTGGTTCACCGAGCTATTGAGAATTTCGGTGGGCGTTGCGCGCATGCTGCGGAAGTTTTCACGCACGCGGTCGAACACCACGATGGTGTCGTTGATGGAGAAGCCCATCACCGAGAGGATACCGGCCAGCACGTTGAGGTCGAACTCGTGCCCGGACACCGCAAACCAGCCTGCGCACACCACGACGTCGTGCAAGGTACCGATAATCGCAGCAATTGCGAACTTCTTCTCAAAGCGCATCGAGATATAGAGCAAAAAGCCCAGCATCACGAAGATCACCGCGTATAGGCCGTTCAGGGCAAGGTCTTTACCTACCTGCGCGCTGATCACCGAACTGCTGCGCTTGGTTGCCGGATTGTTCTCAAGCGATGCGGCCTTGGCTACGGCGTCGCCAATGCTGCTGGCTTTGCTAGCGCCACCTTCCTGCGTGCCTTCGGCCTGCAGGCGCACCAAGAGATCGTTGCCGCTGCCGAAGTTCTGCACCTGTGCGCCGTTGAAACCGGCGGCATCAAGCTGGTCGCGCACTTTATCCACGTCGGGCGCTTTGTCGTAACGCAGCTCAACGCCAATACCGCCGGTAAAGTCCAGCGCAAAGTTGAATCCGCGTGTGGCCATGGCCCCTACAGCCACCACCACCAGCAACAGGGCGATGGAAAGTGAGACCCAGCGCATCCGCATAAAGTCGATGCGGCTGTCATACGGGAACACATTAAAAGGTTTCATTGAGCGTGCTCCTTAAATCGCAACCGACTTGATCTTGCGCTTGCCGCCGTAGATCAAGGTGGCGATACCGCGCGAAACCGACACGGCGGTATAGGCCGAGGTGATGATGCCAAGCATGGTGGTCATGCCGAAGCCCTTCAGCGGGCCGCTGCCGAAGGCAAACATGGCAAGACCGGCGAGGAAGGCGGTGACGTTGGCGTCCAAAATGGTGCCGGAAGCGCGCTCATAACCTTCTGCGATGGCTTTCTGTGGAGGCAGACCAATACGCAGTTCTTCACGAATACGCTCGTTGATCAGCACGTTGGCGTCCACCGACATACCCACGGTGAGTGCGATACCAGCAAGCCCTGGCAAACTCATGGTGGCCCCGATTACCGACATCAGCGCAAACACCATCAACAGGTTGATCAGCAGCGCAAGGCAGGTGATCAGGCCGAATACGCGGTAATAGACAAGGAAGAAGATCAGCGCAAAACCGAACGAGAAGACGACTGCCTTCAAACCACGGTCAATATTTTCTTTACCAAGGCTTGGGCCGATGGTGCGTTCGTCCACGAAATCCATCGGTGCGGCCAGCGAACCAGCACGCAGCAACAGCGCAAGGTCGGCGGCTTCCTTCATGCTCTCAAGGCCGGTGGTTTGGAACTCTTTACCCAGCGTGCCTTGGATGGTGGCAACGGAAATCACCTGCTCGTTGATGCGGGTGGTGTGTACTTCCTTACCATCAACGATTTTGACCTCAGGAATGCGCTCGATATACACCACGGCCATTGGCTTACCCACGTGGGCGCTGGAGTAGTCGAACATGCGCTGCCCGCCGATGGCGTTCAAACGCACACGCACCGCCGGGGTACCAGACTGCGAATCAAAGAATGACGAGGCCGTTTGCAGCTGATCGCCCGAGGTGATCACGCGCTTATTCAGCAGCACCGGCAGCGGCTTACCGTCGGGGCCAATTTCTTTACGGTTATAGATGCGCGCTTCCGGCGGTACATTGCCGGTATCGCGCGCTTCAATCGCGTTGCCGTCCACTACACCGCGATATTCTAGTGTGGCAGTGGCACCCAAGATGCGCTTGGCCTGCGCGGTATCTTGCACACCCGGCAGCTGCACCGCCACGCGGTCGGCACCTTGGCGCTGGATGATCGGTTCAGCCACACCCAGTTCGTTGATACGGTTGCTGAGGGTGCCGATGTTTTGCTGTACGGCATCGCTCAAAATTTTATCGAGCTCGGCTTCGGGAATACGCACGCTGAGCGTTTGCCCTTCCGTATCCAGCTGATAGGTGGGCATGTCGCGCACGATCAAGCGCTGCGCCGCAGCCATGTCTTGCCCGGCACCAAGTTTGGCAACCACGGCGCCGCCTGCGGTGGGTTCCACCGAGATATAGCGAATGCGGTTATCCCGCAGCAGGCCACGGATATCTTCCGCTGTGGCTTCAAAACGCTTGTTCAGCGCTGCTTGCTTATCCACCTGCATCAAGAAATACACGCCGCCGCGCAGGTCAAGGCCAAGGAACATCGGCTTTGCGCCAATGCGCTGCATCCATGCGGGAACGGTAGAGGCTTGGTTCAGCGCCACCACGTAGCCGCTGCCCAGCTCATCACGCACCAGCTCGGCCGCGCGCGACTGGTCGTCATCGCTATGCGTGCGCACCAGCAAGTTGCCGTCTTTGTCGATCTCCGTGCCAATCACCGGCAGTGAGGCTTTTTTCAGCATGGCATCAACGCGTGAGCGCAGCGCCTCATCGACCTTGGAGCCGCGATTTGCGGTGATCTGCACAGCCGGGTCCTGCGGGAACGCATTCGGCACTGCGTACAGCACGCTAAGCGCTAGCGTGAGCACAATCAGCAGATATTTTAGGCGGGAATATTCAAGCATTGCAGTCCCCCGCACGCGCCGTTAGGGGCGCGTGCTTCTTGCAGTAAAGAAATCAGATCGACTTCAGCGTGCCCTTCGGCAGAACGCTGGAGATGGCACCTTTTTGTACGCGCAGCTGCACGCCACTGGCCACTTCGACGGTGATAAAGCCATCGCTCAGACCTACGACGGTGCCAGCAATACCGCCACTGGTGATCACTTCGTCACCCTTGCCGAGCTTTTCCAGCATGGCGCGGTGTTCTTTCTGACGCTTCATCTGCGGGCGGATCATCAGGAAATACATGACCGCAATCAGGATGATCGGGAACAGCAGGGTGGACATCATGCCGCCCGGCTGTGCCGGTGCAGTGGCTTGGGCATGGGCGACGGGAATCAAAAAATCAATCGGGTTCATTCGGAATCCGTAAGCAAGTAAAAACAAAAGGGTTGGCGAAAGGCCAGCCGAGGATTATGCCACGGCCAAGCCCCTTCCCGCACCGACAAGGCAAATCAGCGGCGCGAAGCGTAAAAAGACTCGCGGAATGCGGCAAAAGTTCCCATCTCGATCGCCTGCCGCATTTGCGCCATCAAACGCTGGTAGTAGCGCAGGTTGTGCAAGGTGCCCAGCATGGGCGCCAGCATTTCGTTGCAACGATCCAAATGACGCAGGTAGCCACGGCTGAAACCTCCGGCGCAGGCCACACAATCGCAGCCATCTTCAATGGGACGCAGGTCGTGTTCGTACTGCGCGTTGCGCACGCGTATAACGCCTGTGGAAGTGAAATAGTGACCGTTGCGGGCATTGCGGGTGGGCATCACGCAGTCGAACATATCCACCCCACGCGCCACCGCTTCCACCAAGTCTTCGGGCCGCCCCACGCCCATCAGATAGCGCGGGTGATCTTCTGGCAACTGCGGTGCGGTGTGGTCCAGCATGGCGTTGCGCTCGTCTTCGGTTTCGCCCACCGCCAAGCCGCCAATGGCGTAGCCGTCAAAACCAATTTGCTTCAAGCCTTCTGCCGATTGGGTGCGCAGGTCGTGGTGCACGCCGCCCTGCACAATACCAAACAGCGCCGCGTCGTTGCCTTCATGGGCTTTCTTGGAGCGTTCGGCCCAGCGCAGCGAGAGCTGCATGGATTTATCAATAATGCGTTTATCGGCAGGCTTACCGTCGATATTCACCGGCGGGCATTCATCGAAAATCATCACAATATCGCTGCCCAGCACTTTTTGGATGTGCATGGATTCTTCTGGCCCCAGAAACACCTTGCGACCATCGGTGGGCGCAGCGAAGGTCACGCCCGCTTCGGTAATTTTGCGGCGGTGGGCCAGCGAGAACACTTGGAAGCCGCCGGAGTCGGTGAGAATTGGCCCATCCCAGCGGCCAAACCCATGCAGACCGCCGTGGGCTTCGATCACTTCCAGCCCCGGGCGCAGAAACAGGTGGAAGGTATTGCCAAGAATAATCTGCGCGCCAAGGTCTTTGATCTGCTGCGGCAGCACGCCCTTCACCGAGCCATAGGTACCCACCGGCATAAACGTGGGGGTTTCGATGCTGCCACGCGGGAAGGTAATGCGGCCACGGCGCGCTGCACCGTCGGTCTTCAATAGGTCAAAGTGCATCCGGCTCATTGGGAACTCTCGGGAAAAAGCAGCATGGCGTCGCCATAACTAAAGAAACGATAACGCTCGCGTACTGCGTGCTTATAAGCCGCAAACATGCGCTCTTTCCCAGCAAACGCCGATACCAGCATGAGCAGTGTGGATTCGGGCAGGTGGAAGTTGGTCATCAGCGCGTCGATGCTGCGAATTGTGTAGCCGGGGAAGATAAAGATCGACGTATCGCCTGCGAATGGCTGCAGCTCACCATCCACCAGAGCGCTTTCTAGGGCGCGCACCACGGTGGTACCCACGGCGATTACGCGGCCACCGTTCGCACGGGTGTGGCGCACCTTGGCCACCAATTCGGCGCCGACATTGATCCATTCGCTGTGCATGTGATGGTTATGAACATCGTCCACCCGCACCGGCTGAAACGTACCTGCGCCAACGTGCAAGGTGACGTGGCCAAACTCCACGCCATGTGAGCGCAGGGCTTCCAGTAGCGCCTCATCAAAATGCAAGCCCGCGGTAGGCGCCGCCACTGCGCCTACTTCCCGCGCAAAGACGGTTTGGTAGCGCTCGGCGTCGGCGGCATCGGGGCGGCGTTCGATATATGGCGGCAACGGCAATTGCCCGGCGTGTTGCAACCAGTCTTCCAGCGCACCATCCACGTGAAAGTGCAGGCGCCAAAAACCACCTTCCTCGCGTGCCAGCACTTCGGCCTCGCCACCTGCATCCAGCGCAATGCGGCTGCCGAGCTGCGGCGCTTTACTCACGCCAATCTGCGCGCGCGCTTCGTTATTTGGCAGTAGGCGCTCGATCAAAATCTCCACACGCCCGCCGGTTTGTTTTGCACCGAACAGGCGCGCCGGGATCACGCGGGTGTCGTTGAAGATCAGCAAATCGCCCGCGCGTAGCAGCGAAGGAAGGTCACGCACGTGCAGGTCTTGCAGGGGAGTATCGCCAGCGGGGACATGCAGCAAACGGCTGGCCGAACGCTGGGCCAGCGGCGCCTGCGCAATCAGTTCATGCGGCAGGTCGTAGTGGAAATCAGAGGTTTTCAAAGGTGTCATCAACGCGAAAGCAACCGCGTATTGTACGGCGTGTTTAGCGTTCGAACTTAGTGGATAGGATGATCGAGGTATTGGTGCGCTCCACCCCGTCGATAATGCCGATGCGATCGGTAAGCACGTCCATCTCGCCCACTGTAGCCGTGACCGCCTGCGCGATGAGATCGTGACCGCCGCTAATGGAATACAGCACACGCACCTCGTGCATGCCTTGCAGGGCTTTGACCACGGCATTCATTTGCTTGGGGCGCAGGGTAATCATGATGTGGGCGCGAATGCGGCTGCGCTCTAGTTCATCATCCACGCGCACCGTATAACCGCGAATCACCCCCTGTTCTTCAAGCCGGGCAATCCGGTTTTGCACGGTGGTGCGCGATAGCCCCAAACGGCGGGCGATATCGGCGGTGGCGGCGCGGGCATCCTCACGCAGGAGGGACAGGAGTTGTTCGTCGGCAGGAGATATTCGCATATCGACAAATAATAGCGTCATTTCGCCCAAACCGCTCGTCGTTCAAGTCGAATCCACCCTACCGAATGACGGTGAACCCGTCATAATAGGAGGTATTGACGGGAGACTTACACCATGAGCTTGATCGACACCCTCGCCCCCCTACGCGCCCACGGCAAGGCCCGCACCACTGGCCTTGATGACGCCACCGTTCTGAAATTCGCCGCGCAAGACCCAGCGCTGGGCGAAGCCATTGCTGCCGCTGCAGACGAATATGCGCGCATTCGCGCCGAGTTCCCAGAGCTGCTGGACTTGGACGAAAAAGAACAAGACGCGAAGGTGCAGGCAGGTTTCGTCAACTTCTACGCGGCCGATGCGGCCAACCCATATGTGGCGCTGACCGCGCGCGGGCCGTGGATCATCACGCTAAAAGGCGCTGTGCTGTATGACACTGGCGGCTACGGCATGCTGGGCCTTGGCCATGCGCCGAAGGCGGTCATTGAAGCCATGGCCAAGCCGCAGGCGATGGCCAACATCATGACCCCGAACGTTTCGCAGCTGCGTTTCACCAACGCTATGCGCAAGGAAATTGGCCAGACCCGCGGCGGCTGCCCGTACACCGCGTTTATGTGCTTGAACTCTGGTTCTGAATCGGTATCGCTGGCTTCGCGCATTGTGGACACCAACGCCAAGACCATGACCGACCCCGGCGCACGCCACGCGGGTAAAGAGATCAAGCGGATTGTGGTGAAGGGCGCCTTCCACGGCCGCACCGAAGCACCCGCGCTGTATTCGGACTCCAGCCGCAAAACGTATAGCCAATATCTCGCCAGTTTCCGTAACGAACATTCGGTGATCACCATCTCGCCGTATGACAAGGACGAACTGCGCAAGGTATTTGCTGACGCCGACGCCAATGGCTGGTTTATTCAAGCCATGTATTTAGAGCCGGTGATGGGCGAAGGCGACCCCGGCCGCAGCGTGCCGGTGGACTTTTACAACCTCGCTCGTGAGCTCACCCACGCGCATGGCAGCCTGTTGCTGGTGGACAGCATTCAAGCCGGCCTGCGTGCTACCGGGTACCTGTCCATTGTGGACTACCCCGGCTTTGAAAGCGCCGAAGCGCCGGACATGGAAACCTATTCCAAGGCGCTCAATGCCGGGCAGTACCCGCTTTCGGTGTTGGCCGTCACCGCACACGCCGCCGAGATTTACAAGCGCGGCCTGTACGGCAACACCATGACCGCCAACCCGCGTGCGCTGGATGTGGCCTGCACCGTACTGGGCTCGCTCACCCCTGAGCTGCGCGCCAACATTCAAGAACGCGGCCGCGATGCGCTGGCACTACTGGAAGCACTGAAAACCGAGCTAGGTGGCCCGATCACCAAGGTACAAGGCACTGGCCTGCTGTTCTCCTGCGAGCTGACCAAGCAGTTCAAGGGCTACGGCGCAGGTTCCACTGAGGAATGGATGCGCGAACACGGCATTGGTGTGATTCACGGCGGTGAAAACTCGCTGCGTTTCACCCCGCAGTTCGATGTGACCAAGGCCGAGTTAGAGCTTGTGGTGAGCGTAGTAAAGCGCGCGATTTTGGAAGGCCCGAAGGTCGCTTAATTCGGCCATTCAAATTGCTTTATCGCGGGGCGGCCAGTGGTCGCCCCGTTTGTTTTCGCGCTAAGCTTATGCGTATGAAAACGGTTGAAGTAAAGCACCCACTGGTGCGCCATAAACTGGGCAAGCTGCGCGATATTCAGTCTGACCCGGTGTTGTTTCGCCTGATCGCGGGCGAGATTGCCGGCCTGTTGGCCTATGAGGCCACCCGCGACCTACCCACCGAGCCGATGACGGTGCAAACCTGGGCAGGCCCGCTAGAGGTTGACCGCGTAGCCGGTGAAAACCTCACCATCGTGCCGATCTTGCGCGCCGGGCTTGGTTTTCTTCCCGGTGTGCAGTCGCTGCTCCCAGCCGCACCGGTAAGTGTGATTGGCCTGCGCCGCGATGAAGTGACGCATCAACCAGAAGGTTATTACCAGCGCCTCGCCGACCGCATGGACGAGCGCACCGCGCTGCTCATCGACCCAATGCTTGCCACCGGCGGTAGCGCAGCGGCGGCCGTTCAACTATTAAAGGACGCGGGCTGCAAGAAGATCAAATGCATCTTTCTTGTGGCCGCACCAGAAGGGTTGGCCGTATTGGAAGCGGCGCACCCCGAAGTTGAGGTGTATGTAGCCGCCATTGACGAACGCTTAGACGAAAACGCCTACATCCACCCCGGCCTTGGTGATGCCGGTGATCGTTTGTTTGGAACGCCGGTGGATTGACGCCTAGCCTGAGTATATTTCCGATACTCAGGCTTCCAGCGCGTAAGCATCAAGCTGTTCCCACTTTTGCCCTGCGCTGAAGCGCCCCTTTTCATCTTGGGCCACCGAGGCCATTGCATAGCGCGCATCGTGGGTGAAGAACAGGCGCACGTCACGTGCTTGCATATCGCGTAGAAACGCTGTTTTCTCATCGATCAACAGCTCGGCGCAGCGGTCGTAGCCCATAGTGATCGGCACGTGTACCCAAGGGCTTCCTGGAATCAGATCGGCGCAAAACACCACACCACCGTGGGCCTGCCCATCCACGATATTTGGCCCTAAGACTTCTGCCAGCATCAGTCCCGGCGTATGGCCGTTGCTGTGATGAAAACGCACAGTGTTACCCAGCGCTGCGCAATGATCACCGCTTACCAGCTCAAGCCGCCCGGTTGCTTCCAATAGTGCAGGTATTTCTGGAATAAAACTGGCGCGATCGCGTGGGTGCGGATGCGTGGCGCGCACCCAGTGTTCTTTACCCACTACAAACGTGGCATTGGGAAACAAGAGTTGCGGCGCGCGGCCTTCGGCCCATGGTGCAAGCAGGCCGCCGACGTGGTCGAAATGCAGATGTGATAGCACGACCACGTCCACATCTTCATGGCGGAACCCAGCCTGCCCGAGCGACTCCAGCAAGACGTGGTGTTCTTCCACCACACCGTAGCGCTCACGCAGATTGAGTGGGAAAAACGTGCCAATACCGCTATCAAACAGCACAGTTTTGCCGTTAAGCGGCGAGGCCAACAGCGCGCGACAGGCAAGGTCGATGCGGTTTTGTGCATCGACTGTTACCCAGCGCTCCCACATAGCGCGCGGCGCGTTGCCGAACATCGCGCCGCCGTCGAGTTTTTGCGAATTACCTGCAATAGACCAGAGTTTCATGGGGATAAGTGTACTGCGCCAGCGTTACGGCTGCGCCAACACCTCTGCCTTGCCTTCCGGGTAACGCGGGTCACTGCCACCCATCAGTTGGTTGCTGCGGCGATCCCATTCCACTGTTTGCAGGTTGCCCCAAACATGGCTGGAACCGCGCCCACCTTCGGCGGTATCCGGCGGCAGCTCTAACGCATGCCCCATGGCACGCAGCGCTTTGGCAGCTTCAGCAGAAATTGCTTTGGGTTCTGCACCGATCACATCGGGCAGCCACTGGTGGTGGTAACGCGGCAGTGCAGCAACCTGCTGCGCGTTGAGGCCGTCGTCATAGCCAAGAATGCCCAGTAGCACCATTGTAATGATGCGGCTCCCCCCCGGCGTGCCGATCACCACAACCTTATCTTTCGACTCCATAAACGTAGGCGTCATCGAGCTGAGCATGCGCTTGCCGGGCTTGGGCGCATTGGCTTCATAGCCCATCACACCAAAGGCGTTGGGCGTACCCGGCTTCAATGCAAAGTCGTCCATTTCATTATTCAAAAGCACGCCTGTGCCCGGCGGGATGAGACCGGAGCCGTACAGCAGGTTGACGGTTTGGGTCGCCGAAACGCGGTTACCGTCGGCATCGATGATGGAAAAATGTGTGGTTTCTTCATCTT
Source organism: Thermomonas sp. (assembly GCF_019104945.1). Lineage (GTDB taxonomy): Bacteria > Pseudomonadota > Gammaproteobacteria > Xanthomonadales > Xanthomonadaceae > Thermomonas. The sequence goes on from NZ_JAHRWW010000033.1 coordinate 27,001, forward strand.
CCAGCGGCGTAGGCGCGCCCGATAGCAGGTTGCTGGGGGTGGCTTTGCTTGGGTTGATGGAGGCACGCAAACCGGCCGCGTAGTCGGGGCTGGTGAGCAATTTTTGTGGCACTTGCACGAAATCGGGGTCGCCCAGATAGAAGGTGCGGTCGCGGAAGGCGCGGCGCATGGACTCCACGACCAAATGCACGCGCTCGGCCTCCGGTATAGCTTTCAAGTCATACGGGGCAAGAATTTGCAGCATCTGCGCCAGCGCAATACCGCCCGACGACACCGGCGGTGCTGTAGTAATGTCCCAAGCGTGGTAGCGGAAACGGATGGGGTCGCGCTCTTTTATGCGGTAGCTGGCCAGCTCGTTCAAATTCCACTGTCCACCCTGCGCATTCACGCCTGCCACAAGGCGCTTGGCGGTAACGCCGCGATAAAAACCATCAAAACCGTTCTCTGCCAAACGCTCCAAGGTGGTCGCCAAATCCTTCTGGCGGAACAGATCGCCCTCCGCAATGGGTTTACCATTGGGTGAAAACACCGCGCGCGTGCCGGGGTATTGATCCATTACCGCACGCTTGACTCGGTAGCCATTGGCCATGCGGCCGTAGATGGGAAAACCGTTCTTAGCAATGCGAATAGCCGGTGCCAGAGACTGCTTCAGCGGCAACTTGCCGTAGGTTTCGGCAACGTGCACCAGCATGGCGGGCAAGCCGGGGATACCGGCCGACCACGGGCCGTTTTGAGAACGGTTGATGTCAAGATTGCCGTTTTTATCCAAAAACTTGTCTGGCGTTGCCGCTGCAGGCGAGGTTTCGCGTGCATCGACAAAAATATCGCGCCCACTCTTTGCGTCGTGCAGCAGCCATAACCCGCCGCCACCTAGGCCCGAACTGATCGGCTCCACCACTGAAAGTGCTGCCGACACCGCAACCGCCGCGTCAAACGCATTACCGCCTTCGCGAATAACTTCCGCACCTGCATCGGTGGCCAGTGCATGCGCCGAAGCAATAGCCGCCCCCGGTGGATGCTCTGCGGATTTGGTAGTTTGGGCGAAGGCCGCTACAGGCAGCAACAACGCAAAAGACAAAGCGGTTAACGATTTCATCGACACACCTAATTTTTCAAAAACAAAAAAGCCGGAGGACCACTGGCCCCCCGGCCGTATTACTCAGCAGCGTGCGCACCCAGTTGAGATGGGAGGCACCTCACCGTTACTTAGCTTCTTCAAAGATGTAGTTCACGCCAGCGGGCTCAACCACAGTGCGTACGCGCTCACCCAAAATCGGGGTACCGATGTACACCAGCTTCACCCCTTTCATGGTGCCCGGCTCAACGTTTTTGAACGCGGTTTCGATCATTTCCACTTCTTTCTCGGCCGCTGGCGACACGAACACCAGCATATTGCCTTCGATGATACCGCGGCTTAGATCCAGCTCCAGCTTCTCCAGCTGACGCTTGTATTGGCCGTCGAAATCTTCGGTATCTGCTGCTGGCAGGAAGTACACGAACGGGCTATTGGAGATGCCCGCCATATGCGGTGTGAGTTTGTACTGCAGGTACGGCAGCCAGTCTTTTTGCGCGCTGCCGGTGGGTAGCGGAACCGCCGCAACGGCTTCAACTTTCGGGGCTTCTTCTTTCTTGCAAGCGGTAAACGGCAGAGCGAGACAGGTGACGATAAGCAGGCGAGATAAGGTATTCATTTCTTTTCCCCTAGGCGGAAACGGTGGCAAAGGATACAACGCGGGTTGCGGGCAGGTTCACGTTGACCCACCTCGTTTTCTCGCTTCGAGCGCCGCCGCTACTGCTGCTGGCACGAAGCCGGACACATCACCACCAAGGCGTGAAATTTCACGCACCAGTGACGATGAAATAAAACCATACTGTTCCGCAGGTGTTAAGAACAGTGTTTCAACTTCTGGAATCAGGTGGCGGTTCATGCTGGCCATCTGAAACTCGTATTCAAAATCGGATACAGCACGCAGGCCACGCAGCAGCACGCCCGCGCCCATATCGCGCACAAAATGGGCCAGCAGCGAGTCAAACCCCACGACTTCTACATTAGCGTGTTTGGCCAACGCCTGCTCCGCCAGCGCCACGCGCAGCTCAAGCGGCAGCGCCGGGCCTTTAGACGGACTAGCGGCAACGCCCACCACCAAACGCTCAAACAGCGGCGCCGCACGGCTCACAAGATCAACATGGCCGTTCGTAATTGGATCAAAGGTGCCGGGATAAACCGCGGTACGCGTTGCCACGCTCATGTCGTTGACTGGTTGCCAGAATGTGATGGGTGTCTAAGTGTAACGCGGCGATAGAGGGCATAGCGCACATCACGGGTATGGTTTTCGCGATGCAGTTCCCATTCTGCGGGTACGTGCGGCACATTTTCGGCTGGGCTTTCCAAATAAAGCCATGCATTGTCCGCCATTTTTCCCGGCAGCACCGCCAGCACCTGCTCCCATAAACCGGCCGCAAACGGTGGATCTACGAAGGCAATGTCGTATTCAGCACCTGCCGAAGCTTGACGCAAAAACGCCAGCGCATCGCCAGATTGCACGGCCACTGTTTCTTCTGCCCCTAGCCGCACGGCGGCCGCAGATAGCGCCGCCGCCAGCCTAGCATCGGCTTCCACCAGCTGCACATGCGCTACGCCGCGCGAGGCCGCCTCTAACCCAAGTGCGCCGCTACCGGCGAACAAATCCAGCACGCGCGCACCCGGCAGTTCCCACTGCAGCCAGTTGAACAGCGTTTCGCGCACGCGGTCGGAGGTGGGGCGCAAGCCTGGGCGGTCTGGTACTGGCAGACGCGTGCCGCGCCAACGCCCGCCGATAATACGAACGCTGCCTTGCTGCGCTTGGCTTGTTTTTCCACGCTTCGCGTTCATCAAGAAAACTTTGGGGCTAGTGCTAACATGGGCGCTATTTTCCGACATATCTCGGCAACATGCTCAACTGGTTTCGCCGCAAAAAACCCGACGCACACACTTCTACGCCGGAATCGGCACATGTAGAAGAGCACACCGCTGTTGAAACGGTTGATACCGCTCCCGAGCCTGCTGCCGCTGCGCCTTCCGAAACCAATGAACCGGCCGAGCACGCGCTGCCGGCCCCTGCAGCAGAAGGCAAGCCCGGCTGGCGCGAACGCCTACGCAACAGTGCCTTTGCGCGCACGTTTAGCGGGCTGTTTTCGCGCAACCCCAAGCTCGACGACGACCTGTTAGATGAAATTGAAACGGCGCTACTTACTGCCGATGTTGGCGTAACGGCCAGTACGCAGCTGGTGGAATCGCTGCGCAAGCGCATGAAAGCGCGTGAATTTGCCGACGCCAATGCGCTGCTGCAGGCGCTCCGTAGCGACCTGATCGCCCTGCTCGCACCCGTGGCCAAGCCGCTGCACATTGATGCCTCAAAAAAGCCCTTCGTGCTGCTTACTGTTGGCGTCAACGGCGTGGGCAAAACCACGACCATCGGCAAGCTAGCACATCGTTTCAAAGGTGAAGGCCGCAGCTTGATGCTGGCCGCAGGCGATACCTTCCGCGCCGCCGCGGTTGCCCAGCTGCAGGCGTGGGGTGAGCGCAACGGCGTGGCTGTGGTGGCGCAAGGGCAAAACGCTGACGCTGCTTCCGTTGCTTATGACGCGTTGCAAGCGGCCAAATCACGCGGCACCGACGTTCTAATTACCGATACCGCTGGCCGCCTGCATACCCAAGGCGGGCTGATGGATGAGCTGGCCAAAGTGGCGCGTGTGCTGCGCAAAATTGATGCCGAAGCGCCGCATGAAGTGTTGATGGTGATCGACGGCACCACCGGCCAAAATGCCATCAATCAAGTACGCAAGTTCAATGAAAAAATTCCGGTCACGGGCCTTGTTGTGACCAAGCTCGACGGCACGGCCAAGGGCGGCGTGGTGTTTGCACTGGCGCGCGAATTTGGCATTCCCATTCGCTTTGCGGGTATTGGTGAACGCCAAGAAGACCTGCGCGTCTTTGATGCCGAGGCTTTTGTGGATGCACTGCTTCCGGAGGCTTTGGGGTGAAACGGCGGCGGCTGCTCGGTTTTACCGGCACCTTCCTTGCCATCGTTTTGCTGGGACTTGGCCTGCTGCAAACGCAATTTTTTGCACGTTTTTTGCTATCGCAAGCTGGGCGGACACTTGGTCTTGAGCTTTCGGCAAGCGCTATCCATTACCAACTGCGCGGCACACCGGCGCTGGAAGTGTCCGGCCTTTCTGCCAAGCAAATAGGCCAAGACACCCCGCTTCTAAAAAGCCAGCGCATCGAAGTTACGCTGCCGTGGCAAACGCTGCGCAATCTTGGCGCGCCGTTAGTGCTAGAGCGCATCGCGCTAGACGCCCCTGTTTTGGACATCCCTGCGCTACAGCGCTGGTTGGCTTCGCGTCCATCCGCTGAAACAACGCAGCTCCCCACACTTCGCAGCGGCCTAAGCGTTCACCAAGGGCAGGTACGTAACAACGATTGGGACATTGAAAACATTACCCTTACGCTGCCGCATTTCGTACCCACGCAGCCCATGCAGCTACGCGTAAGCGGACGTTATATCGACGCACCGCTGCAAGCCAATGCAAATCTTCATATTGATCTAGACAGCCCAGAGGCTCTGCTTAACAAGCGCAGTGCGGATCTTCGCAGCCGTGGAACACTAGACATTCATGGCGACGGATGGAACCTGTCCACCCAAATTTCGCTGGCAGGGCCGCTGCGCATTGGCAAAGACTCGGTCTTGCTCAAACCCGCAAAAATCGGCATCGCAGGCCGCTATGCTGTGGGCACAACACAGACTTCTTTCAAACTAAGCCTTGATGGCCCCATGCTGTTTGATGACGCCAACTGGCGTTTCGTTCCTGTTGCAGTCACCTTACAAGGCGACAACCTCGTACCTAGCTTTACCGCACGCGGCCAGATAGCCGCTGGCCGTGAACTGCGGCTACGTCTTGATGGCACGATGGCGCATTGGCCTAGCGGCTGGCCCGCCCTCCCCGTGCCGCTATCGGCCAATGCTGCGCCTTACACTTTTACCTTGCGCTATACCGGCACACCCGACCTTGCCAATACAACGCAGCTCACCCTGCAGCAAGACAAGACGCATTTTGAAGCGACTTTTCAGCTTCCTGATGTTTTACGCTGGATCGACGGCAACAACAGCACCCCGCTACCTCCGCTAACAGGCAAGCTCACCACACCGCGCATCGAAATGAGCGGCGTTATTTTGGAAGGCGTTGAAGTTGAACTTGATTCTAACCATGAGTGACGCACGCCTTACTTCATTCGCGCCACAGTTGCTTGAATGGTTCGATGCGCACGGCCGCCACGATCTTCCTTGGCAGCACCCACGCACACCGTATCGAGTCTGGCTGAGCGAGATCATGCTGCAGCAGACGCAAGTGTCTGTCGTTATCGACTATTTTCAGCGCTTCATCAATGCACTCCCAAGCCTACCTGCGCTGGCCGCAGCCCCTTTAGACGACGTACTTAGCCTGTGGTCGGGGCTTGGCTATTACAGCCGCGCGCGCAATCTGCATGCTGCTGCCCAGCGATGTATGCAACAACACGGCGGTGATTTGCCGCGTGACCTTGAAGCACTGATGCAGCTACCAGGTATTGGCCGCAGCACTGCGGGCGCGATTGTGTCGCAGGCTTGGGGCGATGCCGCGCCCATTTTGGATGGCAACGTTAAACGCGTACTCTGCCGCCTGTTTGGCATCTCTGGCTGGCCGGGCACACCCGCCATTGAAAAGCAGCTTTGGGCTCTTGCCGAACAACTGCTCCCCGCTGCCCGCCTAGCCGACTACACACAGGCGCAAATGGATTTTGGCGCAACTCTGTGCACGCGCAGCAACCCAAGCTGCCAGCGTTGCCCACTACAAACGATTTGCTCCGCCTTCCAGACCCAGCGCACGCACGAGCTGCCTACACCCAAGCCGAAAAAAGCGCTGCCGCAGCGTAGTGTGATTCAGCTTATTCTCAAAGACAGCAAAGACCGCGTGTTTCTACAGCGCCGCCCCGCTACCGGCATTTGGGCGCAGCTGTGGTCGCTGCCTGAATTTGATACGGAAGATGAAGCGCAGCACTGGCTGTTGCAGCATCACGGCAAGACGCTGCAAGACGCACAAACACTACCGATTCTTGTGCATCGCTTTTCTCATTATCGGCTCAACATTCAGCCGCGCACCATTCACGTCAAGCGCCTGCCTGCGCGGATCAGCGATAATGACAGCCAGCGCTGGGTAGCCCCCGGCGAACTATCCGCACACGGGCTACCGGCCCCCGTAAGAAAGCTGCTTCAGGAGTAACAGATGGCGCGCAAAGTGCATTGCGTCGTAGACGATATCGACACCGACGGGTTGGATTTTCCGCCTTGGCCCAGTGCCGATGGTCTGCGTGTCTATCACGAGGTAGGTAAGCCCGCTTGGCAGCGCTGGATGGCGCATCAAACTATTTTGATCAATGAATACCGCATCACCCCGATGAACCCGGAGCAATGCGCATTTCTTGAACGCGAGATGGTCAAATTTTTATTTGAAGGCCAAAAGACCATGCCACCGGGCTATCACCCGGCCGAGCCTGAGCAAGACTAAGACTTCTGCGCTTTCGCCTGTTCACGCAGCGCGTTTTCACTCGCTCGAATCGCCTTGATATTCACCGGGCGGATTTCATTGATGCGGCAAGACATCGGTGCGCCTTTCACATGCACTTCGTCAAACTTCGCCAGCATTCCGCCTATTTTCGGCTCAAGCCCAATAAACGGCGAGCCCGTGCCCCAGTCGAGGCAATTTCCGCTCAAGGTGAGCAGCCACTGCCGGTTAGGCGCCATATCTACCACGATATGCTCACTATCCACGCGGTCCCAGCCGCGCGGCGAGGTGTACATGATGGTATTCACCGGCGCGCCCGCATTGGCTTGATACAGCGCCAAGCGGTCTGAATCGCTTATTTGTGCGGTGGCGCAGCCCGCCAGCACAGCGGCGGCAATGACGGAAAGTACGAGCGTTTTCATAATGGCTCCCTCCAACAAGATCGAGAAGTTATCAGCTAAGACTCAACTTAGCCCACCTCGTTCCAGCAAAACCAACCACACCCCGCTGCGATTTATCTATCTGACAGCTTGTTGTTACGAAATATTCAAAATTGCTTGCCACAGCGCCCACCCTTCCCCTAAAATTTGCCTTCCCTTATGGGGCCATAGCTCAGCTGGGAGAGCGCGTCGTTCGCAATGACGAGGTCGGGAGTTCGATCCTCCCTGGCTCCACCACTATTCAGCGCCCAACCGTTCTCGGTTGGGCGTTTCGTTTGCGGAATCCGCACGCCACGCGGGGTGAGCACATCCGCTTTTAGTGGACTCCAAAAGTGGGGCTAAGCAAGGCGTCTCGCGTCCTTGAGCAAGAGAATCAACTGCCCTTCGTTTTCCGGTGTTGATTCAAAGCCGAAACGCCGGTAGAACGCATCTGCCTCGGCATCGAAGGGGTGGGTCAGCATCGCGCGGATGCCTGCATTCTCGGCAACGGCGATGGCACGCCGAATGGCATCCTGTAACAGACTGAAGCCAAGTCCACGCTTCTGGTAGTCAAGGTCAACGGCCAACCTTGCAAGGATGATCAACGGGATCGGGTACTGGCCCATCCCGCGGCGAACCCGCTCGGGGGCCTCAAGGGTGTCGATTTGGCCGACCGTCAAGCTGTAGTAGCCTGCAACACGCTCACCATCGCAAGACACAAAAGTCCTTGCTGAGCCGCTGCTTTGTGCTTGCCGCGCGTGGCGCAGCAGCCAGTCCGTGAGTGCCGGTTTTCCACAGTCGAACCCTTCAAGCCGATGACGAGCACCTAGGGATAACGGTGCTGACAGACTCACTTCTTGTCCCAGACCGGACGGCGTGAAAACAGATCGGCCAAGCCGGGATTGTCAGATTCTGGCCGATCCAACATTTCAAGCAGCGCTTGGTATTGACTGCCAGACACCATAAACAGCCGCTGGTCCAGCAAGGTCTGCTCGGCGGCACGGTACGCCGCGTCGAGGATGAAATCGGTCAAGGACTTGTGTGCCACTTCGGCGGCACGGCGAAGCACCGCCTCTTGCTGTGTAGTCGCACGCAGCCCAAGCCGGGCGGAGCGCGCAGGTACAGAAGCGGTAGGCATGGCAGACCTCCTGATGATGTACGTCAGACACAATGTTAGTACAAAAGACGCAAATCATCCATATCCAGAACGTCAGCCGTACTAGCGGAATTTCCCTAAAGTTATTGACAACTGGTTACCGATAATGGAAACTGGTTGTCATATTAACAAACGGTTGCCCCAGATGACATTCAATCTCCATGCTGCCGCAATTACCCATACCGCACTGACGGTTTTTCGCCTAAATGGGGCGCTTTTACAGTGGGAGGATCGGCTGGTTGAACCCTTGGGGCTGACTAGTGCGCGCTGGCAAATGCTAGGGGCGATCACCTTGGCGGATGCACCACTCACCGCCCCACAAGTAGGTGAAGCAATGGGCGTCACGCGCCAAGGGGCGCAAAAACAACTGAACTTATTGCTTGAGCAAGGGATGCTCCAATCGCGTCCCAACCCGGCGCACAAGCGCTCTCCACTCTACAGCCTAACGCCGAAAGGACAGGCGCTTTATGCACAAGCAGATGCGCTGTGGAACGCCCAAGCAGAGCAGTTGGCGGCATTGATCCCCGCCGCTCAACTAGAGACAACGACACAAACCCTAGTGAGCCTCCTGCACCACCTGCAAACCACGCCCTTTTCATTGGAGGCCGAATCATGAAAGCAAAGCTGCATGGTTTTTTTGGAGCTGTAGCACTGCTGTGCATTACGACGTTCTGGGTGTCGACAGCCGTTTCCGAAGCGTTTCTCGGTCTGGATAGCGTCACGGCGATAAAGAACGCGATCCTCGCTGGCATGTGGCTGCTCATCCCAGCGATGGCCGCCACCGGGGCAGTGGTTTTTCACTCGCCAGCACGCGCCGTGGTCGCCTCATTGAAGTGAAGGCACAGCGGATGAAGATCGTGGCGGCGAACGGTCTATTGGTATTGTTGCCAAGCGCCTTCGTGCTGGCCTCTTGGGCCAACGCGGGTCGTTTTGATGGCGCGTTCTACGCGTTGCAGGGGCTGGAATTGCTCGCTGGCGCTGCCAACATCACCCTACTGGGGCTCAATATGCGCGATGGCTTGCGGCTGGCGGGGCGCTTACGGCTTCGAGCAACGGGTGACAAGTAACAGTAGCCACATAATTGGAACAATGCGTAAGTTTTTAAGTATTTATATCCATTATTACAAACAATAGAATGACTCTACTGCCTTCAGCACCGGTCCTCGCCGGTCGGCATTCGGAGTTTTCACCATGTCTGACACCTCATACAAAACCCTTCTGAACACCATTAGCGCGCCCGGTCGCCACTGGGTAGGAAATGGCTTCCCCGTCCATGGCATGTTCAATTACAACGGCCCGAAGGTGGCCGAACGCAGCCCGTTTTTGCTGCTCGATTACGCCGCGCCCACGGAGTTTTCCCCAACCACGGAGCGCCGAGGCGTGGGACAGCACCCGCATCGTGGATTTGAAACGGTCACCATTGTGTATGCAGGTGAGGTTGAACACCGCGACTCCACTGGCGCGGGCGGTGTGATTCGTGAAGGCGACGTGCAGTGGATGACTGCAGGTGGCGGCATCATCCATGAGGAATTTCATTCAGAAGACTACGCGGCACGCGGCGGCCCGTTCGAGATGGTGCAGCTGTGGGTCAACCTGCCCGCCAAAGACAAAATGACACCCGCGCATTATCAGGGCATTACCGCTGCGCAGATTCCCACGGTTACCCTGCCCGATTCGGCAGGCAAACTGCGGGTGATCGCGGGCGCGCACCTTGGCGTGCAAGGCCCCGCGCGCACGTTTACTCCCATGAACGTGCTCGATGTTCGCCTCGCTGCTGGCCACACGGTAGAGCTGCCGCAGCCTGAAGGCTGGACAACGCTGCTAGTTATGCTGGGCGGCAATATCGTAGTGAACGATGCCACGCCACTGGCCGCGGCCGAAATCGCCACGCTTTCAACCTCGGGTAAAGGCGTTCGTATTACCGCGAAAGATGAAGCCAAATTCTTGCTACTCTCCGGAGAGCCCATCAACGAGCCAGTAGTGGGGCACGGGCCATTTGTGATGAACAGCCAAGCAGAAATCATCCAAACCATTGCCGACTTCAATAGCGGAAAATTTGCCCAGCACTAACGTGCTTGAACAAGCGCCCCCCAGACCAAGCTCAAGAATAGTGATCAAACCGCGTTATAGTCCTTGATAGGCTGCTGTAAAGTAGCGCCCGATTTTCACAACAACGGCACGTCAAGGGGTAGCCATGCGCAAAAAAGACACTGGGCTTGGCCTGAAATCTATCGTTGCACGCACAGCGCTGATCTTAGGAGTCGTGGCAGCGCTGTGCTTTGCTATCGCCACTTGGCTCATTCAACAAAAAGCCGCCGCGCTACAAGAGGCTGCAGCCATTAGTGAGTTGGAAGAACTCGCCAAAGCCGAAGCGGCCAAAGTGGGCGGCAGTGCCGGTGAGACACTTGCACAAGTGCGCGGTCTTGCCGATGCCACCACCAATATCATGGCGCACCAGGGAAGCCGAGAAGAGGCTTCTAGCTTAGCACGCAACTTCACGGTTTCAGACGCCAGCGCGCTTGGTTACTGGCTAGAGTTTGCTCCCAATGGCTTTGATGGAAAAGACGCAGAGTTTGCTCGCAGTTGGCCGAATGGCGAGCCAGACGAAGCAGGCCTTACCGCGTTCTCAGACACGCTAACAGCCTCACAAAAAGCCGGTACCGATTCTGGCCGTGTTTCGATTTATTGGCATAGCGATGGCCCCGGAAAGGTCAGCCTTCAGAACTCGATAGGCAGCGCCAGCGACCTTAAAACCGACGGTCCAGATGCCATGCCCTACTACGTTGCGGTTCAACAACGTGATGGCGAAATGATGTTTGAGCCCTACTCCGACGATGTCTCGGGCAAGCAGGTGTTGATGACCAGCCTGATGGTGCCCATCAAGGTGAACGGTGAATTCAAAGGCGTTGCTGGTGCCGACATTACGCTGGACGCGATTCAAGCCAGCCTTGCCAAGGTGCGCCCTTATGGCAACGGCATTGCTCGCCTGCTCTCGCCCACGGGCATGGTCTTAGCCGCCCCAGAAAAAGAGTTACTGGGTAAACCTTGGAACCAAGACATCAAAAACGTTACCGCCGCGCTTGCGAAAGGAGAAACGGTATATGTGCGCGACCAAGGCACGCTGATTAAGGGTGAAGTGCTGCGCGTCTATGCACCCGTCAAAATTGGCCGCTCTGCAGATACGTTTATCTTGATGGTAACCGCACCGTTGGATGCCGTAATGGCGGGGGTCGTGGAAATACGCAACCGCGTGATTATGGTGGGAGTGCTGACTGTTCTTGCTCTTGTTGCCGTGGTGATTGTGCTGCTTCGTACGATGATTGGCAGCCCGCTCAAAGGTATCGTTCAAGGCGTTGATGCCGTGGCCGCAGGCCAACTGGATTATCCCATTGCCGCAGGCGGCGAAGATGAAGTGGGGCTCGTCTCCAAAGCCTTGCGCACAATGCAAACCGACCTCAAAGCACGTTTGGAAAGCGAGCATAAAATTGCTGCCGAAAATTTGCGCGTGCGAACGGCCCTTGATTACATTTCCACTGGTGTTTATCTCACCAACCCCCAGCTCGATATCGTATTTGCCAACCAAGCACTCAAGGACAGCCTAGAGCGCTATGGCAGTGACTTCAAGGCCACGCTTCCACACTTCGACGGCAATAAGCCATTGGTGGGGCAACCCATTACCGTGCTGGAGCCCAACCAAAAAATGGATACCGCTTTAATACAGCGGCTGGAGCAGAACGGATCAGCGCAGCGTCAAATGCAATTTGGCAACGCACAGTTTGCGCAAAACATAGCCACCATTCGTGACGATCAAGGCCAGCCGGTGGGCCATGTCGTGGAATGGCGCGACCGCACTGGTGAAGTTAAAACCGAGCAGGAAGTGGCCAAGGTTTTGGCCTCGGCCGCCAACGGCGATTTGAACCAGAGGATCGACAAAAACGGCAAGGAAGGCTTCTTCCTCACCCTAGCCGATCAGCTCAACACCCTTCTGCAAACCAATGCGGCCACCATGGCCGATGTGCAGCGCGTTCTTACAGCTATGGCCGATGGCGATTTAACCCAGCGCATCACCGCCAATTACTCAGGCGTGTTTGGCAATATGCGCGATGCCACCAACACCACGGCCGAACGCCTGACAGAAACCCTACAGCGCGTGCAAACTGCCGTTGATGCCATTCGCACCGCAGCGCGTGAAATTGCTGCAGGCAATAGCGACCTGTCTGCACGTTCAGAACAGCAAGCCGCCTCACTGGAAGAAACGGCTGCGTCGATGGAAGAGCTCACATCGACGGTGAAGAACAACGCCGAATCGTCGAATCAAGCACGCCAAGTCACCACCGGCGCCGCCGATGTGGCCGCGCGCGGTGGCAAAGTGGTGGAGCAAGTTGTCGAACAAATGACCGGCATCACCAGCGCATCGAAGCAAATTGAAAACATCATTGGTGTGATCGACAGCATTGCTTTTCAAACCAATATTCTTGCACTCAATGCCGCAGTCGAAGCGGCGCGCGCAGGTGAACAAGGCCGCGGGTTTGCCGTTGTTGCAGGTGAAGTACGCGCACTCGCGCAGCGCAGCGCTGGTGCGGCCAAGGAAATTAAAGACCTCATCAGCGATTCTGTTGAACGCGTGGATCAAGGTGCTGCCTTGGTTAACGATGCGGGCAATACGATGCGGGAAATCGTGGCCGCTATTTCAAGAGTCAACGATTTGATGGCCGAAATCTCTGCAGCCTCGCAAGAACAAAGTGCGGGCATTGAGCAGGTGAACCAAACCATCACCCATATGGACGGCGTTACTCAGCAAAACGCCGCGATGGTGGAAGAAGCCTCGGCCGCAGCGCACTCGTTACAAGAGCAAGCCGACGACCTCGCCGACGCTGTAGCTGTGTTTAAGATGCAATAAGCAGCTTGCCTTTAGTGCTGAAACAGCGCTCCAATTCGGAGCGCTGTTTGGTATGGCTCTGGATCGTTCCGGTTGCTCAGTAAAATCACTGTTAGCCGCTGCTTGGGCCAACGCACGATCACATTGCGAAAGCCAATCGTTTCCCCAGAATGCCAAAGCGTATCGCCTGTGATGCGCCAGCCGAAGCCATAACCAGCTTCATAACCTTCACCCGCTACCTGTACATGCGCTGAGAACGCCAGTTTGCGCGAGGCATCCGACAATAGGCGGCTGTCATATAGGGCGGCGTCCCACAGCGCAAGATCATGCAGATTGGAATAAATACCGCCATCTCCCAGTACGGCGCTTGTCGAACTTTGGTCGGTGCGCTGCCACGATTCGCCCGCCCAGCTATACCCATAGGCGCGATGCGGCACGTCAGCACCACCTTCTACATAAGCCAGCGTATTGTTCATGCCTAATGGCTTAAAAATACGTTGCTTTAGAAACTCAGGATATGGCTGTTTTGCGGCGCGCTCTACGATCAATGCGAGCAGTGCATAGGCGCTATTGCTGTAGCGGTACTGCGTTCCCGGCGCAAAGTACAGGCGATGTTCTTTCTCCAGCAATGCAAGCACGCCGGCATCGCGAATTTGTCCTGTGCAAGGCACTGGCATCAAGTCTTCGTAATCAAGCAAACCCGATGTATGCGTCAGCAAATGCTCAAGCGTGACTCCAGCCACCTCGTTTGGCAAAGAAGGCAACCAGCGCCGCACGGGGTCTTTAATTGAAAGCGTTCCATCTTGCGCCAACAGCAAAATCGCGGCGGCAGTAAATTGCTTGCTTACCGACGCCAACCGATAATTGGTGTGCGCATCGGCCAATACGTCTTGCTCTAAAAGTGAACGTCCGTAGCCGCGCATCACCAGTGGCTTACCGTCTTTCAACACCAACAGCGATGCACCCGGCGCTTCACCTTCATAGGCCTGCATCAACCGCTCAACTGCAGTGTTTGGCATTGCATCCTCAGGGTAATTCACGGGCACGTCGTACATTATTTCTGGCGTGGGCTCATTTTTTAATGTGTAGTGCCACCACTCATCCACGTAATTGCGAAAGCCCTGTTGCTCCATCGCAGCACGCAGCATATGGCGGTTCGTGCGCTGCGCGAGTGAGACTTCATCGGTATCGGTGTGTGCCTTCGTTCCAAAAAAATCGAACGCCGTGCCCATATCTAAAGGTGTGCAGCTACTCCCTACGTCATCACATTGCAGTAGGGTGAGATCTACCGTGCCACCTCGGCTATGCCCAGAAACCGGCGCGATATAGCCACCACTGAGCTGCTTCTTTTCTAAATCTGGATAGAACTCGGTCTTCATTTTGGTATCGGCAGGGTCATCCATCCAACGCACAAAATACGCCACCGCGCGCGCCGGGCGGTAGCAGTCATAAATACGCAGCCTCCGGTGCTGTTTACGCAGCTCGGTGTCCACACGCGCTAGGGCTTCGGCTACCTCGTTTTGCAACCAGCAGCGCGGCGCGGCATAGCCTTCCACCGGCCTTCCCATAAAATTATGCTGCCCGAAATAGCGGATCTCTTGATCCATATCTGGCACTAAACTACGAATATCCACCAGACCAGCATCGTGCATGGTTGTTGCGGGTGAGAGCTGCTGTGCTGGTGCGGCGGATGCGCCACCTGCAACCCATAACGCGAGGGCCGCGCCAAGTAGATGCGTTTTCAATATAGGCTTCATGGCTTCGGCTTTTACCCGCTTCTCTAGCCAAACGCCAGTGCAAGCAGGCACTCTGTCTGGCAATTATTCCCCCACACTCGGCGCCGCCACGCGGCACAATACATCCGATGGACGCCATTACAACCACAACCGCCGAATACATCGTGCTTGAGCACTGGAACGTGCGCGGCCAAGCCAGCGAGCTACCTTCTTACTCCGACCGCAATTTTCGCATTCGCACAGAAAACGGTGACTTTGTTTTGAAAATCGCCCACCCATCATGGGCACGGGAAGAAATTGACCTAGAAAACCAAGCCATGCTGCATCTTGCACAACAAGAACCGCAACTTGGTTGCCCGCAGGTGCGGTTGACGGCAAGTGGCGAGCACCTGCTTTCGCTCCATCTGGAAGGCCAGCAGCGCCTAGTACGCCTGCTGAGTTTTGTTCCCGGCACCACTTATGCCGACACCATTGCTACGCTTAATCAATATCAACGCGAAGCGCTTCACGACCATCTTGGCCAAGCCGTTGGCACACTGACGCGTGGTCTGAGCCGCTTCCAACACCCTGCTGCTGCGCGTATGCACGAATGGAACCTGCTGCACTTACCCGCGCTGCTAGAAGAAATTCCCAATATTGAAGACAGCCCGATCCGCACAATCGTGGCCCAGCATGCGCAGGCATTTTGTAATGCTCTTGCGCAGCGGATGGAAGAGCTTCCAATTCAACCGCTGCATAACGATGCGAACGATCTCAATGTCCTCATTGATCAACAACTCAATGTCGCCGCCATTATTGATTTCGGTGACTTGTGCACCAGCTTTCGCTTAGCCGATCTTGCCATCACCTGCACCTATGCCATGCAGTTTGAAGAAGACCCAATTACCTGCGCGCGGCGCATTGCAGCAGGCTACTTAAAACAGCTTCCACTGCTGCGTTGCGAGCTTGAAGCACTTCAGGAATTTATTCTTGCGCGCTTATGCCAAAGCATCTTGATGGCCACACGAAACCAACGACAACAGCCGGACAACGCCTTCGTGATGGTTTCACAGCAGGGTGTACGCAAACTTCTCACCCTGCTTAGCCGCGCGCCTAGGCACGCCATTGTCGCTCCACTTCTCGGACCAACAGCATGATCGACACTACCCAACTTCATATCCCACAGCGCAGTAGTGACGAACTGCTACGCCTACGTCGCACGCACCTTAACCCGACCCTCAGTGTCGCCTATTCCCAACCACTCAAAATTGTGCGCGGTGAAGGCACATGGCTTTACGACGACTCTGGGCAAGCCTATTTAGATATGGTGAACAACGTTTGCCACGTTGGCCATTGCCACCCGCGCGTGGTGCGTGCAGGTAGCGAGCAGATGGCGATTTTGAATACCAATACCCGCTATCTACACGACAATCTTGTGGAATATGCGCTGCACCTAACGGCCACCCTGCCCGCCCCGCTCTCCGTCGTATTTCTTACCAATTCCGGTACCGAAGCGAACGACCTTGCGCTGCGCCTTGCGCGTGCGCACACCGGCAACCGTGGCGTGGTTGTGCTCGATCACGCCTACCATGGCCACTCGCCTTCGATGATTGAGCTAAGCCCGTACAAGTTCAACGGTAAAGGTGGTGCCGGACAAAGCGCGCATGTTGCAGTCGCCCCCATGCCCGACACATATCGAGGCGAGATTCGTGACGCCTCCGATGCCGGGCAACGCTACGGCCAGCGGGTAGGCACGGCCATCCAAACACTGCAATCTAATGGCCACAAGCCTGCAGTGTTCTACGCCGAATCTCTGCTGGGTTGTGGCGGACAAATCATCCTTCCCCAAGGTTATCTTGCAGAAGCCTATGCGCAGGTGCGCGCCGCCGGAGGGCTATGCCTCGCGGATGAAGTGCAGGTAGGGTTTGGCCGCGTGGGTGACGCCATGTGGGCATTTGAAGCGCAGGGTGTTGTCCCTGACATCGTGACCCTAGGCAAACCTATTGGTAACGGCCACCCGATGGGCGCGGTGGTAACAACACCTGAAATTGCCGCCAGTTTCGTCACCGGCATGGAGTATTTCAACACGTTTGCAGGCAACCCCGTTTCATGCGCCATGGGGCTCGCTGTGCTCGAGGTGATTGAAGAAGAACGGCTTCGCGAGAACGCATTACAGGTTGGAAATTTTATTATGGAAGGCCTGCGTGATTTACAAAACCGCTACAGCGGTATTGGCGAGGTTCGTGGACGTGGCCTATTTATCGGTGCAGAGTTCGTGGCCGATACCAACCAACGCCTGCCTGATGCAGCACGCGCCAAAGCGGTTGTAGAAGCAATGAAGGCCAAACACGTACTTCTTTCTACCGATGGCCCCGATGACAACGTACTGAAGATCAAGCCACCGATTGTGTTTAGCCGCGCCAACGCTGAAGAGTTTCTAAGCAAGCTTGATGCCGTATTAAAAACTCTATAAGCAACCTATAGCGCGACTGCCGGGTGCATATCGTCCAACAGTGAAAAGTGCAGGCTGTCCCAAGCCCCGCTATCGGCCAGCGCCGTCAATTCATGACGCCCTGGCTCATTAAACTCCCGCGTAAAAACACGCGCGCTTTCAGTTTCACCAATCCAGCGCCCATCGAGCAGCCATTGCACGCGCGTGCTTGCACCTAACGCACGTAGCGATAGCACCACTCCACCTGTTTGGTTGGGCGGGCGCACCAACGTCACGCCATCATTAAGCCCCGCAATTTGGATGGTCTCAGTCGCCGCGCGGCTATCGGCCTTACAGTCTTCTGCAAGCGCAGGAAGCACAGCATTATTCCGCCACGTGCTAGGTAACCACGGCATGGTTAACGCTGGCCAGCGTGCAATGCTCCGCTGTTGCGGCACATGCGGTAGGCGACATTCTGCAGACAAGCGCCGCCCGCTGCGGGCGTCAACGGAAAACACCTCAATGCCTGCGCTCCACAACCGCGCCTGTCGTTCTGCAAAAGTGGGCGGCAAATTGTCATCCAAAACCCAAGCGGGCATTCGCTTCACACAAAGTTCCGGAGGCTGCGCATTGGCAGCAGTACCAAGCGGCCAACAAATATCCACCTGCGTCACGCTCTTCGGCCTTGCAATACGCGCAGGATCATTCGGCTGGTGCGGCAGGCTATCAATAATTTCAAACATCAACGGTAGCGCCGTCACGGCGCCGTACTGACCCGGTAACGGTGTTCCATCCGGACGCCCTACCCACACGCCCACGCTATAGCGCGGTGTTGCGCCCACTGCCCAAGCGTCACGAAAGCCGTAACTTGTTCCTGTTTTCCAAGCCACCTGCGCACGCTGTTGATTGGAGAACATACCTTCGCGCTCACCGGGCCGAGGGGCTTCAGCGAGCATCTCGCGCACGATCCAAGCCGCACCTGGTGAAAGTAGTCGGCGTTCGGTTTTCGGAGACGCGGGTGTATAGCGAACGCGCCCAGCAGTGCCGCCACGTTGTAGCGCTGCAAACGCTCCTACGACATCTTCAAGGCGCGCCCCCGTGCCACCAAGAATGAGCGATAAATTCGGCGCTGCACCTTGCGGAAATTTCAGCGCAAGACCGGCATGCTCTAACCGTGTTGCAAAACGTACAGGGCCAACACGCTCAAGCAAATCAACCGCCGGAACATTCACCGAGAGGCGCAGTGCTTCGGCCGCACCAATAGGGCCATTAAACGCACTATCAAAATTACTCGGCCGGTAGCCATCAAACGACTGTGGCGCATCCACTAGCAAACTCTCTGAATGAATCAAGCCGTCGTCTAACGCCATGCCGTACAAAAATGGTTTAAGGGTAGAACCTGGGGAGCGATTCGCCTGCACCATATCCACATGTCCAAGCCGCTCTTTATCCGCAAACACCACTGAACCGATATAGGCGCGCGCTTCCATATCTGCGTTATCCACCACCAGTACCGCCGCAGAAGTACGCGATGGCAAGTTCGAGAAATAACTGGCCACGCGCTCCTCCAAGGCACGCTGTAACCCGATGTCGAGTGTGGACACAATTCGCTGCTGATGAGGCTGCGCGCTATGCAGGCGCCGCGCTAACAGGGGCGCAATAAGCGGTTGCTGAAGATGGCGTGTCACAACGGTTTCAATACGCGCATCCTCCACCTGTGCCGATGTCCAAACCTTGCGCGTCTTCATTCGCTGTAGAAGTTTGTTCCGCGCGGCCTGCGCAGCTTCCGGGTGTCGGTCTGGACGTAGGCGGCTGGGGGACTGCGGCAATACGGCAAGCAGAGCCGCTTCTGCATGCGAGAGTTTGGCGGCAGGCTTGCCTAAATAAGCCCAACTGGCGGCCTCGACGCCTTCAATGGTTCCACCAAAAGGAGCGCGCTGCAGATAGAGCGTGAGTATCTCGCGCTTTGAGAGATGCGCTTCAAGCTGCAGTGCGCGCAGTACCTGTCGTAGCTTACCCGGTGCGCTGCGCGTGCGTCGCCCTTGCAGGTGAGGGTCGATCATTCGCGCCACTTGCATCGTGAGCGTCGAACCACCCGAAACGATATGTCGATGACCCACAAGCTGCAAACTGGCGCGCAGCATGGCTACCGGGTTAACTCCTGGGTGCCACCAGTACCAACGATCCTCATACCCCAAAAGTGCCTGCAGATATAAAGGCGAGACCTGTTCCATTGTTGTTGGATAGCGCCACACACCACGCGCATCGGCAAACGCGCGTAGCGGCGTGCCGTCACGCGCAACAACGACAGTCGCAACATCTTTGCGCTTGGGGAGCGGCAACGGGAAGGCCCAATCAAGTATCAGCAACAATGCGAGCATTGCTGCCAGCCCCAAGCGTAGCCCCACAAAGCACCGTCTCCTAAAAGCAGGAGACAGGTACTGCGTCACGGCTGCACCACAGTTATTCGTTCTGGAACGGCTTTACCCACCCCGCGGAGCGTCGGTTGATACATATCCTCGAGCAAAGGCGGAGGCACCGTATAGCTACCGGGCGTCACCGCACGCACCAAATAAAACACATTGGCCGTTGAGCCCGCATCCAAACTCACTGCAGCTACGTAGCGATCATCACGAAACTCTTCATGGCGCACTTTTGCGGCGCTATTACGGTCGCTAATCTCGATGCCCTCCACACTTACATCAGCCCACTGTTTCGCATCAGACAGATTGAAATTTTCAATCTCAAGCCCTGCTGGGAGCAAGTCTGTGAGCAGGGCATCGGGCATATCACGGTCTGCGCGCATCGAAACGCGCACGATAAGCGCCTCACCTTCTTTCAAAGGCTGCGGCGTCCAAGGCTTGCCGTCCGTGGTGTACAGGGTGCGCTCTACTTTAACCACCCTAAAGTCCTCTACGGGTGCTTTACGCGGAACCCCGGCCACATCCAAACTTGCATAGAACGGCCCCTGACCACTTGGTACAAAGCGCATCCCTTTCTCCAGCGCCGCGTAGTCAAGCTCTTTCGAAAAACTCTTGGCTGCCGCAATCACGCTGGCGGCTCCGTTTTGTGTCAACGTTCCACTGATCAATTTCTTTTGATCCACAAGCAGTGCTTTACCCAAACGTGCCAACGCAATTTGCTCTTGCGTACTTAACCAGAACCACGGCGATGCGCGGCGACGTGCGTCCAGCTCAAGCCCAAGCTCAACCACCTTTGCATCAAAACTAGGCTTGGAATAACCACGCTCGTGCGTCATCGCCACCATCAGCGCAGAATCACGCAGCGGCGTGCTGTAATCACCTAACCAGCCCTGCCTATCGCCCTTGAAAGCAAAGCCTTCTGCAATCGCATGTTCACCGCGCTTTTTATCACCTTGCATGGCCAATGCAAGGCCGAGGCGCACCAGCGGAAGCCCGCTAAGCGTTTGCTTACGATCATTGTCATACAGTGCGCGCAGCGTTCCTAATGGCGCACGATTGACGCGTGCCAACACATAACCGGCATAGGCCTGGTATGAGAACTTCAGGTATTGGCGATGATTGCGTCCGTAGAACTCATTGCTTCCAGACAGCAAATCATCATTTAACCGCTGCAAGGCTTTTTGCAGCACTGTATCGGGAACGGCAAAACCAGCATCACGTGCATCGAGCAGGTATTCAACGATATAGGGTGTGAGCAACGGATCTATATCGCTATCGCTCCCCCATACCGAGAAATGCCCATTCCCTACTTGCATTGCAGACAGCCGCCCCAATGCGCCTTCCATTCGCGTGCGGCGCTTGGCTGCATTCAAGCCTTCTACACCAAACCGCTGCGCCGTTTCCGCATCCAATGTCAGTGCCGCATAGCCTTTGCTGGTGGTTTGTTCAGCGCAGCCATAGGGATAGTCCAGCGCGCCCTTCAGCGCGGCTCCAAATGGAATGGGCGGCAGCGGGCTCACCAACATCCGTGCCCGCACCGACCCTGTGATCAAACCGTCGGCAAAATCAGCATTCATACTGACGGCCGCACCATCTCCCGCCACCTGCGTCTGCGAGCGCAATACCGAAGGCCACGCCGGGCGCACCGGTAGGTCGTACTTGCGATCTACACGATACATTGCGCTATCGACGCGTACCCGTACTTGCGCAACACCAAAGCCCTCTAACGCCGTTAGCGGGAAGCTCTGCGTGGACTTAGCTCCCGCCGTAAGCGTCAGCGTTCGTGTGGCATCTGCAATAACGGCAGGCCCAATGCCATCCAGCTTCACTTTGAACTCGCCGTTCTTGCCGGTGAAATTGGTGACATCCAGCGTTACCGTCCCTTTATCGCCTGGCGCCATCACACGCGGCATGCTGATCTCCGCCACCACCGGCGCACGCACTATGGTTTCAGTATCCGCCTGCCCATAGCGCGTATCCGAATACACCAGTGCTGAAACGCGCAGCGTACCGTTGAAGTCGGGCACATTGAGCGCCAGCGCCGCATTCCCTTTGGCGTCTAGCTGCACGGGGCCAGAGAACACATCCACGGTTTGCACACGCGCAGTCGGGCGCCGCGCCTGCGGCAGCGCAGCCAACGCCATATCACCACCAAAACGCAGCTTCGCCGTACTGCCCTCATAGCTTTCGATGATGCGTCCGTAGATGTCATAGGCATCAATGCCCAGCCTGCGCTGCGCAAAGAAATAGGAGGCCGCATTGGGTACTGGGAAGCGGGTGATATTCAAAATCCCGACATCCACCGCCGATACAGTTGCCCAAGCGCGCTGCCCCGCCAACTGCGGCGCACTTAGGCTTATCTGCAGCGGTTTTTCTGGCAGCACCTGTTTGGCCACCTTCAAACTTACAGGAGCCACTCGATCACGCCGATCCATCGGCACAAACACTTCGCCCACCGCGCGTGCAGGTGTAATTTTGCTGGCCGCGCTGCCGCCGCGAAACACAAGCGCTGTGACATAAATATCGTGGCGCTCCCAGTCTTGGGTCACCGGGATTTCCACCACGCTTCCTGCTTTCACGTCCACCGACTTCACAAAGAGCAAGCGGTCGCTTTCCACCATCACCAGCCCCTCTCCCGCATGCGGCGGGGTGAGCGTGAGCTTGAGTTTATCCCCTGCGCGATACGCGGTTTTATCCAGCGCCAGCTTGACCTTATCCGGCCGGGCATCAAGACCGCGATTTTCGTCATTCCAGCTCCACCCTGCACGGAACGGATAACGCATGGTGAGCTTGGTTGAAGGGTCTGTAACCTCGATACGGTAATCGCCCCACTCTACCGGCACATTGAAACGCGTTGCCACCGTGCCGACGTCATACGTTTGCGCCTGCACATCTTCGTAGCGTCGCGTAAAGTCATAGCTCCAACCACTACTATCGTCGTGGACCCAGCGGTAATCCCGAATTTCACGCACGAGCTTGACGCGCAGCCCTTTCGCAGGCTTCGGCTTGCCATCGCTGCCATAGCGCAGCAGTTCAAACCCTGCACTGGAGTTGGCATTTGCTCCATCGGCATCATTGAATAACGGGCGCACACCCACCAAGGCATCGGCAGGCCAGAGCGTCTGCATCAAGCTGCGGTTGATCGTGCGACCACCTGTCTCATACAGGCTACCGGCAACGATGACTTTTATCGGCGTATCGTTTTTTACTTCCTCCGGCAGCGCAATATCTTGCCGAAGCTCACCACGCGCATTGAGTTTGACATCCAGCACGTCACTGGCTTGCTTCGGTAAGCTGATCGTCGGGTCACCGAAGAACCAACCCTTTAGGTTTTCCAACGGATGCTGATCAACGACCACGGCCAACTTAGCCGTAAACCGATTTCCGTCAGCAGGCGCGCCATACAAATAAGCTCCTTTCGCCACAAGCCGCAACGGCTTTCCTGGGCGCAGCAGCGCATCGGCAGCCGCTAAATCCAGTTTCATGCGCTCGGGTAAAAACTCTTCAATGCGCAGCACCATCCCCTGTACCGACTCTTTACTGGCCGGGTCGGTGCGGAACTCTACCTGCCAACGCCCCGTGGGCGCCTCTGTCGGGATCGTTTTTTCGAATTGGAAATACCCTTGCGCCTTGGGCTCAATTTTTGTTTCGACAAATGTTTTACCGTCCGGCTGTTTTAGCCGAACAAAGAGCGATTGGCTTTTTCCGTCTTTCGCAACAATCGGCTTACCATCCATATCGCGCAGTAGTGCTGAGACACGCACCGTTTCACCCGGCCGGTACAAATCCCGGCCCGACCACGCAAACACGTCAAACCAAGTCTGCTTTCGGCCTTCAACGGCAAACTCAGAAAGGTCCAGTGCAGGCTGATTGAACGGCAACAGGCTCATGTCTTTACCGCGCAGCGCCATGAGCACATGCGCCGCGTCTAAGGTGTAATTGAGCAAGGCATTGCCGTTACCGTCTGTTTTACTTTTGAAGATCACCTGACCGCGGGCATCCAGCACTTTGAGCTCCACCCCACCCAAACCCTCGCCATTGGCAAGAGATGCCGTGTGTACAAATAGCTTGTCTTTATACGCGCGCGCGTGCAGGCCAATATCGCTTACCATGAACCATGCAACATCAAACTCACTTTTGAAGCTGCCGGTTTTTTTCATCACCGCAAAATACAGGCCAGGCTTTTGCAGTTCTGTAATGTCTTGCAATGGCAAATAGGTCAGCACGCGCTCATTGCGCGCGCCACCCAACACGAAACGGTTGACGTATACAGGTTCGGCTAATTTCGAGAGGGGCGAACGGCTATCTTCCTCGTCTTCGTCATACCACGAAGGGTCGAGCTCCCAGCTACTGCGCCGCCCGTTGCGCTGGTATTCGGCAAAAAACTTAGGCAATGCCGAGTCGCGCACGCGCAAAAATTCAACGTCCACTTCATCGACATTCACCGATACCACCGGCAAGCCGCGTGACTCCTTCGCAGGAATGACGCTTCCCTGCGAGGCAAACCCAACAGTTGGCTCCAGTTCGCCGGTAAAGACTTTGAGCTCAACGTCCTTACCCAATGTACTGCCATCTGCGGCAGTCAGCGTAGAGGAAATTTTCAGCGTGTAGGTTTGATTGGCTTCCACATAGGGAAAGCGCAGCACTGTGCCTTTTTCATTCAGTGCCCAGCCGCTTTGCCCGTCGCCCTTGGCATCAATGGTGAGCAGCTTATCGAACTCTTGCGTGCCCACCAGAGGGCGTGAAAACTCCACCGCTACCGCGAGCCCGTCCGGGCGCTGATCGGGGTAGGCGCGCAGCACCACAAACCCCTTAACCGCTTCGCGCTGCGCCTGAATAGCCTCGCCGCCGGCAACAGGAATATCGCCGCCTACGTTACGCTGACACCCCACAAGCGTGGCAAGCGAAAACGCTACCACCAGCCACGCGACCATCCAAAAAGAATTTACCCCTTTCATACGCGCCATCTAGGATCCATCCCACAATGAAGTTCCCCAAGTATGACGCAGAAAACGGGAAAAACAGGACGCCTAGGTCTCCACCACGCCCATTTCATCCAGAGCACGATGCATTAGCTCGCGCACCGCGCCGCTGAGCGTCTCATTATCCAGCGCGTGGCGAATGGTTGCTTCTACCAGTCCAATATGGGTGCCGCAGTCAAAACGTGTCCCACGGAAGCGGAAAGCATCGACACGCTCTTGCTGCAGCAGCGCCGCAATGGCGTCGGTCAGTTGAATTTCACCGCCGCTGCCTTTTTGCGTCTGCTCCAGCAAATCAAAAATAGCGGGTGTTAACACATAGCGCCCAACGACCGCCAAATTACTGGGTGCGTCCGCAGGCTTTGGCTTTTCAACGATCTGCTGAATCCGGCCGGCTTGGCCCTCAAATGCATCGGTTGCCACAATGCCGTAACTGCCGGTCTGCGCATGTGGAACGTCTTGAACAGCCACCGCGCTTCCGCCCGTTTTCTGCACATGATCGGCCATCTGCTTGAGCGCGCCATCGCCACGGCTCCAAATCAGGTCATCGGGAAGCAGTACCGCAAAAGGCTCATCGCCGACAACCGGCTTCGCGCACAGCACCGCATGCCCCAACCCCAATGCCTCGGCTTGGGTCACAAACACCGCACGCACGCCTTCCGGCAATACGTTCCGAATCAGCTCAAGTTGTTCGGACTTACCCGCCTTCTCAAGCTTTTGCTCCAGCTCGTAGGCCTTGTCAAAATAATCAGCCACCGCGTGTTTGTAGCGGTTTGTCACAAAGATCAGCGTATCGCAACCGGCCGCAACGGCTTCATCTACCGCGTACTGGATCAGCGGCCGATCTACAACCGGAAGCATTTCTTTCGGCACAGTTTTGGTGGCAGGAAGAAACCGCGTACCTAAACCGGCGACGGGGAATACGGCTTTGCGAATGCGTTGATGAGTTGCTGTCATTTCCATCTGACTCGTGATTATTGCTTCTAAGGTTAAGCTGCCTTAAAGCTTCGTGCCGGAAAGATCATTATAGTTGACGTATTGCGTGGTTCGCTACGAACGCTTTCCGGATGAAATTCAGGAACCGCCCGCTGCAATGCTGCGTCTAGGATAGCAAGGTCATAATGATTCACCGCGTCACGTAGCACGGTGAGTTGCCGCTCCAGCTGGGGAGTTGAGATTTCACGCGGCTGGGCTTGGAAGATTTCTTGAAACTCCGTTCGCCCATAGTGCTCATCCTTATAAAACAATGTTTCGTGCAGGCGCTCACCCGGACGCAGACCGACGTATTCAATCTGAATATCCTTGCCTACTTCTTTACCAGCCAAGCGAATCATCTGCTCCGCCAGTACACGAATTGGAACCGGCTCGCCCATATCAAGCGTGTAAATGGCTTGCTGGGTACCAATGCTGGCCGCCTGCAAAATCAATAAGCAGGCTTCTGGAATCGTCATGAAATAGCGCGTGACCTCCGGGTCGGTGACCGTTACCGGGCCGCCATTTTGGATCTGCTCACGAAACAGTGGCACCACACTTCCCGCAGAATCGAGCACATTGCCAAAGCGCACCGTAACCATCCGCGTTGAGTGCGTATTTGCCAGCATCTGGCACACCATTTCACCAAGCCGCTTGGTAGCACCCAGCACATTGACCGGATCAACCGCCTTGTCGGTGGACACCAATACGAACGTTTCAACATTAGCAACCCGGCTAGCGCGCGCAACGGTTTCTGTGGCTAGCACGTTGTTGCGCACGGCTTCACGCAACTGCCCCTCTAGTAAAGGCACCTGCTTATACGCTGCCGCATGAAACACGGCATTCGGCTTTGCTTGCTTGAGCGCGTAGGTAATAACGGCAGGGTCCCCACAATCACCCAGCACATGCACAAGCTCTAAGCTTGGAAAATCCCGCCGTAATTCGCCACGAATACGTAGCAGCGCTAGCTCATTGATCTCAAGCAACGTAATTTTTCGAGCACCGTGCCTTGCACACTGACGGCAAAGCTCCGAGCCAATCGAACCACCAGCCCCCGTTACCAATACGGAGGCACCATCTAGCCAGCGTTGAATCTTATTCCAATCTGCTTTCCGTGGTGATCGTCCAAGGAGATCTTCAATCGACACTTCTTTTAATTGCGCTGGCGTCGTTGCCCTACCCTGCAAATAATCTGCAAGTTTCGGTACCGTGCGAAACGGCACCCCGGTCTTCTCGCACATCCGCACCACACTCTGCATTTGTGCGGAATTTAAAGAAGGCATTGCAATGACGAGGAGCTTTACCCCCGTCTCACTGGCAACGCGACCCACGTCACTTAGGCAGCCAAGTACGGGAAGACCTAGTATTGACGCGCCTTTCAGTGCCTTTGAATCATCAAGAAAACCGACCGGATCATAATGCCCCATGCGGAGCAGGTCGCGCACTAAAGCCTCACCTGCGCGCCCAGCTCCCAGCACCAACACGCGCTCCGCACCTTTTGCAAGATGCCGCTGTGCCTGCTCTTTCCATGCGCTGTAGAGCATCCTTGGAATTGCAAGCAAAAAGGTCAGTGCAGCAGGATAAAGCAGCAACGCTGTGCGCGAAACGAACTGCAGACGGGAGTAGAAAAATAGCCCAACAACGATCGCGAGCAGACCAAGCACACTCGCCTTGATGATATTGACAAGATCAGGCGTACTTGCGAACCGCCAAAGGCCGCGATACAGCCCAACCTTCCAAAATACCAAACCCTGTGCAATGAGCACCATAGCAACAGTGTCAGAAAAAAATGGCAGTTCTGGTGGAAACGGTTTAAAGGCATAGCGCAAAAAATGCATGCCCTGCCAGCATAACCACACCATTGCTAGATCATGCAAAACAACTGCGATCCGCGGCAATCGATACCACAATGTTCCTGCGTTCATTACACCATCCTTGCAGCAGGTTGTTTTATTGACTATGCAGTTTAACCCAAATCTTCAACGTGACCGCCGCAAATAAAATAGTCACGAGCCAGCTCCAACCAGCCGCCATACTTACAGCAAGCTGCATAGACAGCCCGGCCATTATCGTCCACATGGCATAGCTAATGCTAACTCGAACATGACCATAGCGCCGCGCCAGCTTCTGGTAGAGGTGCTGGGTATGCGGCTCCCACCAGCGTTCACCGCGCCGCATGCGCCAAAGCAAGGTAATCCCGCTGTCTGCCAGCATGGCGCTTACCGGAAGAAATAGCACCGGCCACATGCTAGGTGTGTGCTGTTGCATCGAAAACACAAGCAGCATGGCCATTAGAAACCCCAGCCCACCGCTCCCCACATCCCCGAGAAAGATCCGCGCACGTGGGAAATTGAACGGCAAAAACCCGAGTGCAGCCGCAGCAACAGCAAGCGCCACTAGCTGGGCAACACCGCTTAGCAGGCAAGCCAGCGCAAGCGCGGCCAGTGTCGCCTGGCTAGCCGCCATCCCGTTGATTCCGTCCATAAAATTCCAGACGTTGACCAACACGGGCACTGCAATAAACGCAGCCCCTACCAGCCACAGGTCTCCATTTGTCACTGCCACCGAAGCAGCGAAAATGCCGCCCGCACAAACCTGCACGATCAAACGAGACAGCGCAGAAAGCGGGTGATGGTCATCCCACCAACCGATACCCGCAACGAGCAGCAAACCCAAAGCAGCACCACCCCAGAGCACAGGCGCTTGTTGGGCCAGCATCAACAGCAGCATAAGCGTTACGACAACAAGCCCGATGCCCCCCCCACGCGGCGTAGGCTGGGTGTGACTACGCCGTTCTCCTGGCTGATCCAGCATTTTGCGGCGCAGCGCATAGCCGCGCGCCGTCCACGTCCCCAATGCAGACAGCAACAAACACGCGATAAATAGCAACCACTTCGAAGTGGAATCAGACCACGGCATAGTTGAGAAGAGGCTTCACCGTGCCCCAATCTTTACAACTTGGGCACTGCCAGTGGTGGCTCTTTGCGCCAAAGCCACAGCGTGTACAGCGATAGCTGGGGTTACGTACCAGCAGCTGTTCGGTAATGTGTTTCAAATCCTGCAGCGTCGCTTCGGCATTGGCATGATCGGCCAGAGTCAGGTCGATCAGCGCCGCCTCACCGCGCACGGATGGGCGATCTTTCAACTCCTGCGCAAGATATTGCCGTGCGGCCGCCACACCGTCTTCGGTTTCGGTCATTCGGGTAAGCGCCAGCACCGGCGCGATACCGCGGTAGTGCTCGCACATCCCGCTTAGGAACGCACGCGCACCAGTACGCTCGTCCACCTTATCGTAATTCTCCAGCAGGCTTGGCAAAATCACCGGCAAGAAGTCTGGATCATGCTGCGCCGCACGCTCATACGCACGAATCGCTGCCAGCGGGTTCCCCGCTTCTGTTTCTAAGCGACCTTCGGCAATTCCTGCGCGCACCGATGTGGGATCGGCAGCATAGGCTCGTACTACCGCTTCACGCGCGGCTTCTGCATCACCGTTGCTGCGGTGGCGCTCGGCCAATTCACATTCAAACTGCGCGATCAACTTCCCCATCGGCTCGCCAGTCACTTCCTCGTAGCGCGACGCATTGGCAATCGCCTTTGCCCAGTCACGCTCCGACTGATAGATGCCGATGAGGTGCTTCAGCGCCTGCGGTGCGCGTTGATCGAGCTTTGCAAGATCGGTGAACACTGTTTCTGCGCGATCTAAAAGACCGGCGCGCATATAGTCTTCACCCAGCGCTGAGAGCGCCTGAATTTTCTGTGCGTCAGACAAGCCTGGTCGCTGTGCCATCGCTTGGTGCAAGCGAATCGCACGATCTACCTCGCCGCGCTTGCGGAATAAATGCCCCAGCGCCAGCTGGGTCTCAAAGGTTTCCATGTCGAGCTCGGCCACATGGAGAAACAGCTCGATCGCTTTATCGGGCTGCTCATTAAGCAAATAGTTCAAACCACGAAAATACGTCGTGGAAAGTTTATTGACCTGGCTTCCACTGTGCCGCTCGCCACCGCGACGCCCCAGCACCCAGCCAAATAGCCCGGCCAGCGGAACGAAGATGACAAACCACATCCACTGATCGAGAAAATTCACGTTTACGCCCTCGCGTCAGTCGTTATCAGCCTGCGGCACCACATCGGTCACACGCTCCCGAAGCTCTTTGCCCGGCTTGAAATGCGGAACGTGCTTCGCTGGAAGCGCAACCGCTTCCCCTGTTTTTGGGTTTCGCCCCATGCGCGGCGGGCGATAGTGCAGAGAAAAACTACCAAAACCACGCACTTCAATCCGCTCGCCTTCCGACAGTGCGCCGCTCATCATTTGCAATAACGCTTTCACCGACAGATCCACATCGTCGGCTTTTAAATGCGATTGGCTACGCGTCAGTAGTTCGATGAGTTCGGATTTTGTCATGTTGAATGGCAGCTCTTCACAAAACTGCGGCGGCCCGATATGCATCAGGCCGCCGCATGGGTACGACTACAGCAAGATTAGTCAGCCTTGTTCAGCTGTTCACGCAGCAGCGCGCCCAGCTTGGTGGTGCCGCTGGCGGCTTCTGCATTGGCCTTGTTGTACTCGGCAATGGCTTCGGCGGTTTCTGCCTCGTCCTTAGCCTTGATCGACAACTGCAGGCTGCGGCCCTTACGGTCCATGCCCACAAACTTGGCTTCAACTTCCTGGCCCACCTTCAGCACTTGGCTGGCATCTTCGATACGGTCGTGGCTGATGTCGCGCACGGCCACGTAGCCTTCCACGCCTTCGCCCAGATCAATGGTAGCGCCCTTGGCATCGACTTCCTTCACGGTGCCGGTAACCTTGGTGCCCTTGGCGTGCGCGGCCATGAACTGACCCAGCGGGTCCTGTTCCATTTGCTTGACGCCGAGGCTGATGCGCTCACGTTCCGGGTCCACAGCCAGCACCACGGCTTCCAGCGTGTCGCCCTTCTTGTAGTTGCGGGCCAGCTCTTCGCCGGTGGAGTTCCAGCTGATGTCGGACAGGTGGATCAGGCCGTCGATACCGCCGTCCAGACCGATGAAGATACCGAAGTCAGTGATCGACTTGATCTGACCGGATACCTTGTCGTTCTTCTTGTGGATGGCCGCAAAGGTTTCCCACGGATTGCTGGTGACCTGCTTGATGCCCAGCGAGATGCGGCGACGCTCTTCATCCACGTCCAGCACCATCACTTCAACTTCGTCACCCACCTGTACCACCTTTGCCGGGTTGACGTTCTTGTTGGTCCAGTCCATTTCGGAAACGTGCACCAAGCCTTCCACGCCCGGCTCGATCTCGACGAACGCGCCGTAATCGGTGACGTTGCTGACCTTGCCGAACACGCGGCAGTTGGCCGGGTAACGGCGAGCGATGTTGTCCCACGGATCCTCGCCCATCTGCTTCAGACCCAGCGACACGCGGTTGCGCTCGCGGTCGTACTTCAGCACGCGCACTTCGAGCTCTTGACCCACTTCCACCACTTCGGACGGATGGCGCACGCGCTTCCACGCCATGTCGGTGATGTGCAGCAGGCCGTCGATGCCACCGAGGTCGACGAATGCACCGTAGTCGGTCAGGTTCTTGACAACGCCCTTCAAGATGGCGCCTTCAACCAGCTTCTCCATCAGCTGTTCGCGCTCTTCCGAATGTTCGGTCTCAACCACCGCACGGCGGGAAACCACAACATTGTTACGCTTACGATCGAGCTTGATGAGCTTGAACTCCAGCTCCTTGCCTTCCAGATAGACCGGGTCACGGACCGGACGCACGTCCACCAGCGAGCCCGGCAGGAACGCACGGACGTCCTTGATGTCGACGGTGAAACCGCCCTTGACCTTGCCGCTGATGCGGCCAACGATGGTGGCATTGGCTTCGAGCGCTTCTTCCAGCTCGTCCCACACCATGGCGCGCTTGGCCTTCTCGCGCGACAGCACGGTTTCGCCGAAACCATTTTCGAGGGAGTCAAGGGCGACCTTGACTTCGTCGCCGATGCCAACATCGATTTCGCCGTTGTCGTTGCGGAACTGTTCGATCGGCACGATGCCTTCGGACTTCAGGCCGGCGTTGATCACCACAACGTCGTTGGTAACAGCAACCACGACGCCCTTGACGATGGCACCAGGCTTGAGCTTGGCAAAATTGGCCTGGCTGGCTTCAAACAGTTCGGCGAAAGATTCGGTAGCTACGGAGTTCATGAAAAATCTCAGGTGGATACACGGGCTGCTCACAGATATGGAAGCGGCCCACCTTGGGTCTGGCGTTTACGCAGAATGCGCTTGGCCATGTGTGAGTGAATGAATTAAGCCGCCGATATATGCAATACCTGCGGCACCTATCTGCAACGACATCAACGCGCGTCAAGTACCGGACACAACACCCAGCACCCGCGCCACGACCGTTTCAATGGAAAGCCCGGTAGTGTCGATGTGCACAGCCTCAAGGGCTGGCCGCAGCGGCGCTACCGCGCGATTCGCATCGCGGGCGTCACGAGCGAGAATCTCTCGTAGCAGACCGTCCATTGTGACCGAAACCCCTTTGTCTTTCAACTGTTTATAGCGCCTCTGTGCGCGCTCATCGGCGCTGGCGGTCAAAAACACCTTATGCGCCGCATCGGGAAAGATGACCGTCCCCATATCGCGACCATCCGCCACAAGGCCAGGCAATTGCCGAAACGCGCGCTGCCGGTCTTTTAGCGCCGTCCGCACCTCTGGAATTGCTGCAATAGCCGAAGCCGCCGCCCCTGCGGTTTCGGTGCGCAGCTCATCGGTTGCGTCCACACCATTCACAATGACGCGTGGCTCACCTGCTGCGTCGTCGCGGAAGCCAATATCGGTATCAAACGTGCAGCGCACCAGCGCCGAAGCATCCGATAAATCCACATCCGACCAACCCGCCGCGATACCAATAGCCCGGTATAACGCGCCGGAATCTAAATAATGCCAGCCCAGGCGCGCGGCCACGATGCGGCTAATCGTCCCCTTCCCTGAACCGGAAGGGCCATCAATTGTAAGTACAGGAGCAAGAATGGAAGTCATCCAGGTATTATGACGCGGCCTATCAATTTCACGCAGTGAATTTTATTTCCGGCAACCCATTGATCTAGCGATCAATTGCACGCTAGAATGTGCGGCTTCGTATTTCTTCCCATCCATTTGCCGAGGTTTCATCATGAAGGTCCTGTCCTCCCTGAAGTCGGCGAAGGCCCGTCACCGCGACTGCAAGGTGGTTCGCCGTCGTGGCAAGGTCTTCGTGATCTGCAAGTCCAACCCGCGTTTCAAAGCGCGTCAGCGCTAAGCAACAGCGCGTTGGCTGCATGCCAAAAAGGCCGCCTCTGGGCGGCCTTTTGCGTATTGAACTCTTGAGTATCTCAACACTATGACCACGCAAACGCTGCGCTTCCCCGCCGAATGGGAGCCGCAATCCGCCATCCTCATCGCTTGGCCGCACGCCGGAACCGATTGGGCGAAGCGCCTTGCCGCCGTCGAAACCACCTATACCGAACTTGCTGCAGCCATCACCCGCTTTCAGCCGCTGATCATCTGCGTGGCCGATGCCGAGGTGGAAGCGCGCGCGCGTGAGCTACTCGCCGTCAGCAGCGCATCGCTTGAGCGCATTCGTTTCGAACGGGTGGCCTACAACGACACCTGGCTGCGCGATAGCGGCCCGGTCACACTCGTGCCTGCAGAGAGCGCTGATGCTTCGCAGCCGTTTGGCCTGCTCGACTTTCACTTCACCGCGTGGGGTGGAAAATTTGAGGCCAGCCTCGACGACCAACTCGTAGAAAAACTTGCAGCACGCGGCCTGTTTCCCAATGCCTCGCGTCAGCGCATCGACTTCGCCTTAGAAGGTGGCGGCATCGAGACCGATGGCAAGGGCAGCTTGCTCACCACGTGGATCTGCCTGCACGAACGTCACCCTCACCTCAGCCGCGAAGAACTTAGCGCTCAGCTCGCCGCATGGCTCCAGCAAAAGCGCGTGCTGTGGCTCGATCACGGTTATTTAGAAGGTGACGACACCGACGCCCATATCGACACCCTCGCCCGCTTCGCACCGAATGAGGCCATCGTCTATCAGGCCTGTGATGACGCTGCAGATGCGCACTTCACCGAGCTACAGGCGATGGCGGCTGACATCGCGGCGCTACGCACCCTAGGTGGCCAGCCTTATCGGCAATTTCCGCTGCCGTGGGCGCAGCCTATTGTGGATGAAGGGCGCAGACTCGCGGCGTCTTACGCCAACTACCTCATCCTTAATGGTGCGGTACTGATGCCCGCCTATGGTGACGCCGCCGACAATGCTGCAGCCAACGTATTAGCGCTTGCCTATCCGGGCCGCGAAATTATCCAAATCCCCTGCCGCCCACTGATCTGGCAGAACGGCAGCCTGCACTGCATTACGATGCAGCTTCCGGCGGGGCTGCTGGGCTAGCCTGCTCCAGATTTGGCTGACGAATGGGCAGCACGACTTGAAACGTGCTGCCCTGCCCCACGCGGCTCTTTACATCAATTCGTCCGTGGTGCTTATTCACAATACTGTGGGAAATGGCCAGCCCAAGCCCAGTGCCGCGCCCGATGGGCTTGGTGGTAAAGAACGGGTCAAAAAGATGGGGCAGTGCATCGGCTGGAATACCGCAGCCGTTATCGGTCACATTCACCCACACTTCGCTATCGCTACAACCGCTGGATAGCTCGATAGTGCCGTGGGTTTCAATCGCCTGCCCGGCATTGAGCAGTAAATTCATAAAGACCTGATTGATCTCCGATGCAAGACACTCCACCTGCGGCAGTGGGTTGTAGTGTTTTTCCAACCGCACTTTATATTTCAGCTCATTCCATACGATATTGAGCGTGGAATCTAAACCATGCAGCAAGTCCGCGGGCTGCATCTTCTGCTCCCTGCCCACGCGGGAAAAATCTTTCAGGTCTTGCACAATTTTAACGACCCGCTCGATCCCTTCGCGCGATTCGCGCAGTAGGTTTGGCAAATCCCCGATGATGTACTCCACATCCATCTGCTTGCGCATGCGCAAGAGGCTTTCGCGCTGTGCGATTGGATCGTCTGAAAATAGGGCTTCGTGGTATTTTTCGATCAGACCAAGCAGCACTGTGCCGTAATCTTGCAGCGTGCCGAGGTTGGAGCCAACGTAGCCAATAGGGTTATTGATCTCATGCGCCACACCTGCCGCCAGCTGGCCGATGGACGCCATTTTTTCCGACTGCAACAGCTGCTCTTGCGCCGTCGCTAAACGCTGCCCGGCGCGCTGCAGTTCTTCATATTGCAACTGATTGGCGCTACGTCCTGAACGAGTCACGCGCAGCCCGCCAACGCTTAGACGCTTCCTAGCAGCCGGGATTGCGCCTGCGCACCGGCGTAGCCAGTACCGTCGTAGGTGGCGCTGGTTTCGGTACGCCCCAAATGGCGCAGCGTCCACGCCACTTCGCGGCGGCGCCGCGACAACAGCACGGCATTTGCGCGGTTAAGCTCATAGAGCGCTTCGATCCGCGTCGAGTCGCTGGCTTTAGCCACCTGCTCCGCCTCTGCCAGCGCTTCTAACTTGGCCTGCGTCGATTGCAACAGGCCTTCAATATCGTGTTCCAACAACGCCTGACGCTCGGCCTTCAGGGCCGACTCCAATGCATCCAACGGGTGCACATCCTGGCTCATCGCAGCAGCTGACGTTCCAAAGCAAGCAGACGGTTCGCGATATCCTGCGGATTCACTTGATAGGTGCCGGACTCGATTGCACTGCGCAGCTCTTTCACCCGCGCCATATCAACCTTGTTCGACGACGCCATATCTTTTGCCATGGCCTTGATGCCCACAGCTTCCCCGGTTAAACGCAGGCTATCGACCGGCGGGGTTTTCTGTACGTCGGCATCACGGGCCACTGCGCCCGAGCGCGCTTGGTTGGCTTCCTTTACGAGCGGCGTCTCGACTGGCTTAGCCGACAAGCCTCCATCGATTTTAGTACTCATGACGCGGTGCTCCTAAGGGGTGTTCGAACTCAGTAACGGCCGATACTGGGGTAACTTTAGGGAAAAATGAAAAAACCTTCAATTGATCACCTCGACCGTCCCGTCGGGCGCCAAACGTCCGCGAATAATGCGGTGTGAGCTGTCATTTTCCACATTAACAATGCCCCCAGCGCGCGCCTGCCCCAGCGCGCGACCGCCCATGCGCACCTCAGAAGCCCCAAACGCCGCGCGTAAAACAACAGGGTCACCGCGCCGCACTAAGATTTCTGAATCCACACTCGCTACGTTACCACGAGTTCCGCCGCCTACTGAAGTGTCGGCCGGGCGTACCGGCACGTACAGCCGCCATCCCGGCACGTCCGGGCAGCGCACATCGGCCAACTGTGGCCCCGCTGCCGTGGCGGCCAGAGGCTGTTTACAAGCTTTTAGACGCAATCCCGGCACCAAGGTGGCCTGTGCGCCCGGTCCGGCCTGAATCACAGCCAGCGCTGCATCACGCACCGCTTGCAAGGACTGAGCCGCCTCTTGCGCACGCGCAGCGCCCACTGAGAGCAGCAGTACGCAGGGCAGCAGAAGTGTGAAAACACGCATAAAGATCTCATTCGTGATGCAATCTGCTCCCAATGCAGCAAAAGTCATGCCACACTCAAGCTCTGGCCGCCCCTGCCGAAAACTCTGACTATGTCATCGCGCAACCAACTGCTGGACCGAATTGACCAACGTATCCGCCTCGCCGGGCATAATCGACTGGCGTTGCTGCTGTTTCGCTTGGGTGGGCGTCAGATTTTTGGCGTCAATGTTTTTAAGGTGCAGGAAGTGCTGCTGCGCCCGCAGCTGTTCACCATGCCGCAGCTCCCCAGCAGCTTTTTAGGGGCTGCCGACATTCGCGGCCGCAGCGTCCCGGTGCTGGATTTGGCTAGGGCCATCGGCCAGCCGGTGGATGAGCAGCCCAACTACCTTGTGGTGACCGAGTTCAACCGCACCGTTCAAGGCTTTTTAGTGTCGATGGTCGATCGCATCGTCAATATCGCCGTTGAAGATGTGATTCCGCCGCCAGACCTCGGCAACGACCCGCACTACCTCACCGGCGTCACGCGCTATCACGACGAACTCATTCAACTGGTGGACGTGGAAAGCGTACTGGCCGAAGCACTGCCACCGCCCGCTGCGATTGCCTCGATCACCCCTATCATGAACGTGGGTAACCGCGAGGTACTGGTTGTGGACGACTCGCGTGTGGCGCGCAACCAGATTCGCTTTGTGCTGGACCAGCTCGGCCTCACCTGCACCCAGCTCTCGGACGGGCGGCAGGCGCTTGACCACCTCAAGCAGCTGGCCGCCAC
This sequence comes from Thermomonas sp., assembly GCF_019104945.1. Lineage (GTDB taxonomy): Bacteria > Pseudomonadota > Gammaproteobacteria > Xanthomonadales > Xanthomonadaceae > Thermomonas. Next base: position 63,854 of record NZ_JAHRWW010000033.1, read on the forward strand.
TGGGGTGAAACCAACCGACCGCTACGCGATGGTGATCTCCGATATTGAGATGCCGTCGATGGACGGCTACACGCTAACGTCGGAAATTCGACGCGACCCCGCGCTCAAAGACCTCTATGTGCTGCTGCACACCTCACTTTCAGGTGTTTTCAATCACGCCATGGTTGAACGGGTCGGTGCCGACGATTTTGTGCCGAAATACTCGCAACATGAGCTGGCAGAACGGATCAAGCAGCGGGTAACGGCGGCTTCGCAAAAAACTTAAGCCCGAAAATTTCAGCGCAGCGCTCAATCACCACGCATTTCGCCCGGAAAGGCTCACCACACAACGGTTGGCACAAATTTTGCTGATAGCCATGCACAGAACCTCATTGAGAGGGGAGCATGAGCGATTTTCTAGGCATCCATGGCACCGCCCTAGCCCTGCGTGAGCAGCGGCTGCAGCTACTTGCCTCCAATTTGGCCAACGCCGATACCCCTGGCTATCAGGCCCGTGACCTCGATTTCAGCGCCGCGCTGCAAGCGGCGCTCATGCCTGGTGGCAGCGAAACCAGCGATGCCATTGGCGCTGCAGCCAGTGGGGCCACCTATCAGCGCCCGGCGCTGCAAGCCAGCCTCGACGGCAACACGGTGGATACCCAGCGCGAGCAGGCCACGTTCGCGCAAGCGGCGCTTGAATACCGCGCCTCCATGTCGTTTGTGGAATCCAAGGTGCGCACCATGCTAACCGCGATTACCGGCGAATAAGGAGCCTTCTAAATGAGCAATCTCCCTATTTTTGACGTAGCAGGCTCCGCAATGCAGGCACAGTCGGTGCGCCTGAGTACCGTTGCCAGCAACCTAGCCAATGCGAACACCATTGCCGGGACAGCAGAAGGGGCGTACCGCGCCAAGATGCCGCTGTTCCAAACCGAAACCATTCCCAGCAAGCCTGAGCTTGCTGGGGTGCGGGTGGCTGAGGTGCAAGAAAGCACCGCGGCCCCCACCCGCCGCTATGACCCCGGCAATCCATCCGCCAACGAGCAAGGCTACGTCTTTGCTCCCGAAATCGACCCGGTGGCGCAAATGGTGGACATGATTTCCGCCTCGCGCAGCTACCAAGCCAATGTCGAAGTCTTCAACAGCGCCAAGGAATTGGCCGTTGCCACCTTAAATATGGGCCGTTAACGATGAGTACCGTCACCTCCGCCACTTCTTCATCCGATGCTTGGTATTCGAAATACATGGGGAGTAATTCCAGTCCTCAGTCCAAGAACACCACCGACAAAACTGACTTTCTGCGCATGATGACCGAGCAGATGAAGAATCAGGACCCACTCAACCCGGTGCAAGGGGCCGATTTCCTTGCCCAGCTGGCGCAATTTTCTACTGTGCAGGGCATTGAAAAAATGCAAGAAGCAATGGGCGCAATGGCCAGTGTGATGGAAAGTGATCAGTCACTGCGCGCTGCAGCGTTGGTAGGTCGTGACGTGCAGATCGCGGCCGAAAAAGTCACCCTCGCCGCAGGTGCGGGGGTCAAAGGTGAGATTACCGCCTCAAAGGCAGGCCCTGTACAGGTGGAGGTGCTCGATGCAAAGGGCAATGTCGTCCACAAGATGGCGCTGGAAGCCGACGCTAGCGGGCCATTGGCATTCCAATGGGACGGCAAGACCGGCAACGGCGATACCGCACCCGCAGGCAGTTATTCCTTTCGTGCCACTACCGGCAGCGACGCGAAAGGCGAAGCACTCTCGGTACGGCTGATTTCGCGCGTCGAAAGCGTCTCTATCGAGCCCCAAGGTCTTGTCCTCAACATCGCAGGACTAGGCAGTCACGCCCTTTCCACCATCCGTCGCATCAGCTAACCACACCCCCCGTTTCCACAGGAGCGCACCATGAGCTTTCGAATCTCCGTCACCGGCATGAATGCCGCCAGTTCCGATCTGGAAGTGACCTCCCACAATATCGCCAACGTCAACACCGTCGGCTTCAAATCCTCGCGCGCCGAGTTCGCCGATATGTTTGCGGTGTCCGGCTACGGTATTTCGCAAAATGCGATCGGTGCCGGTGCGCGCCTTTCGGCGGTGGCGCAGCAGTTCAGCCAAGGCAATATCGACTTCACCGGCCGTTCGCTGGACATCGCGATTGCCGGCCAAGGATTTTTCACCATGGCCAGCGGCGGCAGTATCGTCTATTCCCGCGCGGGCAACTTTCAGGCCGATCAAAACGGTTATGTGATCAACCCCTCCAACCAGCGCCTGCAAGTGTTTCCGCCCAATGCCGCCGGTGGTTTCGATATTGGCCGCCTCACCGACCTGCAGCTGCCCAACGGCGATTCGCCGCCTTCGGCCACCACCTCGGCCAAGGTGCAAACCACGCTACCTGCCGGCGCAACCGCGCCCCTCGTGTCTCCGTTCGATCCGAATAACTCGGGCTCTTACAACTTCATGACGTCGGCTGAAATTTATGATTCGCTCGGCGGCGTACACACCCAAACCATGTACTACGTTAAAACTGCCAACCCGAACGAGTGGCAGATGAATACGTATATCGACGGCACCGCCGTCAACCCCGGCGGCACCCCAACTACTCTGCAATTCGACGGTTCGGGCACGCTGACCACCCCAGCTCCGCCGTCCACAGTGACTTTGGATCCGTTCACGCCCACCAATGGCGCGGCGGCCATCAATGTCAACTTGGATGTCTCCGGTTCAACCCAATACGGCAGTAAGTTCGTCGTCAACACGCTGTCGCAAAATGGTTATGCCACCGGCCGCATTATTGGTGTTGAAATTTCCGACGAGGGCGTGGTCTCGGCACGTTATACCAACGGCACGGTCAACCCGCTTGGGCAGATCGCGATGACCAACTTCCCCAACACCCAAGGCTTGCAGCCCATTGGCAATAACGCTTGGGCGGAAACCTACAAGTCGGGTCAGCCGCTGCGCGGGCAGGCCGGTACGTCAGACTTCGGCATGATCCAAGGCGGCGCGCTGGAAGTGTCGAACGTGGATTTGACCTCGCAGCTGGTAAACATGATCAGCGCGCAGCGCAACTTCCAAGCCAACTCGCAGATGATCTCGACGCAAGACCAGATCATGCAAACCGTCATCAACATGCGTTGATGCACGCCACGAAGCGCCCTCCGATTGGTGAGGGCGCAAGGAGCTCGAAATGACCGACCGCGCGCTTTACGTAGCCATGACCGGGGCCAGCGCCATGCTGCGCGGGCAGGCCACGGTCGCCAACAATCTTGCCAACACCAGCACAGCAGGCTTTCAAGCTGCGTTAGAAGCGACCGTTGCATACCCGGTGGCCGGGCCTGGCTTGGCCTCGCGGGTAGCTACCGAGTCGCGCACGCTCGGCACCGATTCCAGCATCGGCACGATTCACAACACCGGCAACCCGCTGGACATTGCCCTGCGCCCAGATCGCTGGTTGGCCGTGCAAGACAGTGCGGGCGGTGTGGCCTATACGCGCAGCGGTGATCTGCAGCGCAACCCCAACGGCCTGTTGATGACCTCACGCGGGCAAATGGTCTTGGGCGCCGACGGTGCTCCGGTCACCGTTCCCGACAACCAAGCACTGGATATAGGCGGCGACGGCACGATCTCCATCGTTCCCTTGGGGCAGCCGCCCTCCACGCTTACAGAGGCCGGAAAGCTGCAGCTAATTGCCGCAAAAACCACCGATATGGTGCGCGGTGAAGACGGTTTGATGCGCCCGCGCCCCGGCACGACCCCTGCCCCTGCCACCGACCAAGCACTGACCTCTGGCGCACTGGAAGACAGCAACGTTAAGCCTGCCGACGCACTGGTGCGGATGATCGAACTGGCGCGCCAATTTGAAACGCAGGTACAGATCTTGCAGAAGGTGGATGAGAACGCCCGCGCCACCAATTCGATGGTGTCACTGAGCTAACGCCACGCATAACGTTTTAGAGGACTGCTGCCATGACTCAAGCCCTATGGATCGCCAAGACTGGTCTGGATGCCCAGCAGACCAAGATGTCGGTGATCTCCAACAACCTCGCCAACGTCAATACCTCGGGTTTCAAGCGCGATCGCGCCGCCTTCGAAGATTTGATGTACCAAACCTTCCGCCAGCCCGGCGGTGCCACCTCCGAGCAAACCCAGCTCCCTACGGGCCTGCAGATTGGTACCGGCGTGCGCGTTGCCGCGACCGCCAAGCAGTTCATGCAAGGCACCTTGAACCAAACTGGCAATGCACTGGACGTGGCGGTGAATGGCCGTGGCTTTTACGAAGTATTGCTGCCCGATGGCAGCCCGGCCTACAGCCGTGACGGTAGTTTTCAGATCAATGCACAGGGTGAGTTGGTCACCAACGAAGGCTACGCGGTGCAGCCCGGCATTCAAATTCCAGAAGGCACACAAAGTCTCACTATTGCCGGTGACGGTACGATTAGTGCACAACTGGCCGGACAAGTGGCGCCGGTGCAGATCGGCGCGCTCACCTTGGCCGATTTCGTTAACCCAGCAGGTCTGCAGGCTCTAGGTGAAAACCTGTTTGCCGAAACCGGCGCCAGCGGCCCCGCACAAACCGGGACGCCAGGCACCGGCGGCTTGGGGCGGGTGATTCAAGGGTATTTAGAAGCCTCCAACGTCAACGTCGTGGAAGAGCTGGTGTCGATGATCGAGACCCCGCGCGCCTACGAAACCAACGCCAAAGCCATTTCCACCACGGACCAAATGCTGGCCTACCTCAACAACAACGTCTGAGGCCCATCATGAGCGCCCCGCTGTTTCGTCACCTTTTTGTTTTTGCTATCGCCGTATGCGGCCTAAGCGCTTGCGCCACGGTCAATCGCCTATCCGGCGACGTGCGCCCGTTCGAAGAGCCCGTTGTTCCGAATGTCATCGCCCCGTCTGGCCCGCTTCCGGTTGCCGCATTGGCCAGCGGCGATGGTGGAGGCTCGATCTACGGCGCCCGCAGCGGGCGTGGCATGAGCCTGTTTCAAGACAACAAAGCCAGTGATGTTGGCGACCTGCTCACCATCGCCTTGGTGGAAAGCACCACGGCCACCACCCAATCCAAAACCGCCGTCAATAAAAAGAGTGGGCTGGATTTTGGCATCCCAACACTGGGCGGCGCGGCTGTACCGGGGCTTGGGGCCTCCTTGGAAGGCGGGCGTACCTTCGCTGGCGATGGCAATAGCGCGCAAAGCAACAAACTGGTCGGGCAACTCACCGTGCGCGTGGTGCAAGATCTAGGCAACGGCAATTTACTGGTGCGCGGCGATAAGCAGATTCGCCTCAACCAAGGTGATGAATTGGTGCAAATTCAAGGAATCGTACGCCGTGCCGATATTACTGCGGACAACCGGGTAACGTCGGATCGCGTGGCCGATGCGCGCATCGTCTATGGCGGCCGCGGCACATTGGCACGCTCCAATGCCATGGGCTGGCTGAGCCGTTTCTTCAACTCTGCGCTCTACCCGTATTGAGATAAGCATGATGAACCGTACTTTCACCGCCATCGCTGCCCTGCTCTGCACGTTGCTGCTCGCACCAACGGCGCAGGCCGAGCGTGTCAAAGATTTGGCGCAAGTCGCTGGTGTGCGTGGCAACCCGCTGATTGGCTACGGTCTCGTGGTGGGCCTTGACGGCAGTGGTGACCGCACCAGCCAAACACCATTCACCGTGCAAAGCCTGAAAACCATGCTGGAGCAGTTGGGCGCTACGCTGCCACCGGGTGTGAACCCGCAGCTGAAAAACGTGGCCGCCGTGGCGGTACATGCCGAACTGCCCGCCTTCGCCAAGCCGGGGCAGCAAATCGACATCACGGTTTCCTCGATTGGTAACGCCGGTTCGCTACGTGGCGGCAGCCTGCTGATGACCCAGCTCAAAGGCGCCGACGGGCAGGTGTACGCCATTGCACAGGGCAACTTGATCGTGAGCGGCTTTGGCGCCTCCGGCCGCGATGGCTCCAAAATATCGGTCAATGCCCCCAATGGCGGCAACATTCCTTCAGGGGCTATTGTTGAGCGCGCGGCCCCGGCTTCGGCCAATGCAGGCGTTGTCACACTCAACTTGCGTGAAGCCGACTTCACCACCGCCTCGCGTATTGTTTCTGCAGTTAACCGCACCTTTGGCAGCGGCCGCGCGCAGGCGCTAGATGGCGTTACTATTGAAATCAACCCACCGCCGGGTGACCGCATCTCCTTCTTGGCCGCCCTTGAAGCCCTCGACGTCGATCCCGGCGCAGCGGCGGCAAAAGTGATTGTGAACTCCCGTTCTGGCACCGTTGTTATGGGCGGGCAAGTCACTGTACTGCCTGCTGCGGTTGCGCACGGCTCGCTCACCGTCAATATCAGCGAGGCGACCCAAGTCAGCCAGCCGGGCGCGCTATCCACCGGCGGCCAAACCGTCGCCGTGCCGCAATCAACGGTAACTGCCAGCAGCGAAGGCAGCCATATGGTGCTGTTGCAGGGCGGCACTTCGCTGGAAGAAATCGTCCGCGCCATTAACGCGGTTGGTGCGGCACCGGGCGATATCGTTGCGATTCTTGAAGCCCTTAAGCACGCTGGCGCGCTGCGCGCCGAGCTTGAGGTGATCTAATGCCCATGGCACAACATTTGCTTGAATAGCTTTATGGTTATGCGATTACCTGCCGCCACCGCCTTCCCGCTCCAGCGTTCACAAACGCCGGAGCGTTCGCGTATTGAAGAAGCTGCACGTGGGCTGGAAAGCCAGTTCGCGCAGATGCTGATCAAAAACATGCGCAGCACCACACCAGGCGACCCGATGGGTGGCAACTCCACCTACCGCGAGATGTACGACCAACAGCTCGCCAAAGAGCTGACCAAGGGCCGCGGCTTGGGCCTGCAGCCCATGATCATCCGCCAACTCAGCGGCACCGCTTCCACCACACCAGAGGCCGGCACCACGCCGCTACCGCTACGCCCCGTGGGGGCTCCCATGACGCTGCCCGCGGCTGATACGCCTTCGGGCCTGCCGCTTCCTGCGGGTCTGCGTGGCAGTGCGCTGACCCTCACCCCTGCGAGCAGCGGCACCTCATTACAGGCCATCCGTCCGCCTATGCTGGCAGCGGCGCAGCAAACCTGCGATGAAAACGCCCCACTTGATTGCAGCAGCCCGGAAGCCTTCGCGCGTTCGGTTTGGCCGCACGCGCAAAAAGCCGCCGCCGAACTCGGTGTTCCCGCCAAAGCCCTTGTTGCTCAAGCCGCGCTGGAAACCGGCTGGGGGCGGCGCTTGGCCGGACAAGACGGCAAAGCCACCTCGCATAATCTGTTCGGCATCAAGGCGGGCGGCAGTTGGCAGGGCAACCACGTCACTTCGGCCACGCACGAATACGTCAACGGCCAACGTATCAGCGCAAAAGCCGCTTTTCGTAGCTACAACAATACCGCCGACAGCTTTGCCGATTACACGAAGCTGTTACAGCAGCCGCGCTATGCTGCGGCTCGCCAAGGCGGCAATGATGTGCACCGTTTCGCAAATGCGCTGCAACGGGCTGGTTATGCCACCGATCCGTCGTATGCTGACAAGATCGCCGCCATTGCAGGTGGCCCCACGCTGCGGCGCGCGTTACAAGGACTGGAGGGTTAATTTATGGCAGTCGGTATGTTTGGCACAGGTGCCTCGGCCCTTCTCGCATTTCAGCGTGCGCTATCCACCATTAGCCACAACGTCGCTAACGTCAACACGCCCGGCTACTCGCGCCAACGCGTAGAGTTCACCGCACGCCCAGGAACACCCGAATTTTTGAACCTCGGCCAAGGTGTTGACGCTAACAACCTGCGTCGGCTTGCCGACAGTCTCGTATTCGGGCGGCAAAACGATAGCGCCGGGGAAATGGGGCGGCTCACCCAGATTTCGGATCTCACTTCGCGGGTGGACAAATTGATGTCCGACCCCAATACCGGGCTGTCAAAAACGTGGTCGAACTTTTTTAATGCAGCGAAGGGGGTTTCTTCCGACCCTACTTCCAACGCGGCGCGTAACGAACTGCTATCCAGTGGCCAACAGCTGGCCGCACGCTGGCAGAGTCTCGACCGGCAGCTATCGCAAATCGACCAAGACGCAGGTGCGCGCCTGCAGGGTCAGGTGGACACTGCGAACCAGCTGATCAACCAAATTGCCGAGCTCAACCGCACCATTTCAACCTCGGGCGGTGCAAACGCTTCCCCAGACCTGCTAGACCAGCGCGACCTACGCGTGACCGAGCTCGCCAAGCTCACCGGCGCACGCGCGCAACCACAAGACGGTGGCATGCTGAACGTCGTCGCCAGCAACGGCCAGCCATTGGTGGTGGGGATCAAGGGCATGCCGATGGCATTGACCTCTGACCCTTTGCAAGCCAACCGCATGCAGATCTCGCTGAAGAACCCCAACGGCACCACCACGCCGCTTCAAGCCGACGCAATTACCGGCGAAATTGGTGGTCTGATGGAGTTTCGCAATAATACGGTCGAATCCACGCGCGCCGAATTGGGCCGAATGGCCACCGCCTTTGCCCACACGTTCAATGCGGTGCAGCGCGGCGGCGTTGACTACGCCGGTAACGCGGGCAGCGATTTTTTCTCGATTAGCCCGCCGCAAATCAATGCACCCAGTAGCAACACCGGCAGCGCCACGCTGAGCGCCAGCGTAAGCGACGTTGGCGCGCTGACCGGCAATAATGTGCTACTGAAATACGATGGCACGAACTGGAGCGCCACCCGCGCCGACACCGGTGCCGCCGTCAACATGACCGGCACCGGCACTGCAGGTGACCCGCTGGTCATTGACGGCGTATCGGTCGTTGTTTCTGGCAGCGCCGGCAGCGGCGACAGCTTCCTGCTACGCCCCACTGCCGATGCTTCGTCCAGTTTGAAAGTAGCGATCACCGACCCTGAGCAGATCGCCGCCGCCGCACCGATGCGCGTAGGCCTTGATGCAGGCAATCTTGGCAGCATCAAAGGCGGCACGACGCAAATTACTGACCCTACGCAATTTGCCTCGTTTACCGGCGCCAATATCGTTTTTCTTGACGCTACCACCTATAGCCTCGATGGTGGCACCCCAGTCACCTACACGCCGGGCGATACCATCAGTGGCAACGGCTGGTCGCTGGTATTAGATGGCACGCCTGCCGCAGGCGATGAAATCAACCTCAGCCGCACGCCGCCGCGTTCGTCGGACAATAGCAATGCAGCGCTACTGGCCAACGTTGATGGTCAGTCTGTACTGAATGGTGGCCGCCTCAGCGTGACCTCAGCAATGACCCAGCTCACCTCACGGGTGGGCAGCGATGCACGCAATGCCCAGCTCAATCTGGACGCCCAAAAAGCCATCGACGATCAAATTACCGCCGAACGCGAATCGGTTTCTGGGGTTAATTTGGACGAAGAAGCCACCGAAATGCTGCGCTACCAGCAGGCTTATCAAGCCGCCACACAAATCATTTCCGTGGCCGACACGATGTTCCAGTCGCTTATGAACGCGGTGCGAAACTAAGGTTCGGAGGAGATTGTCATGACGCTACGCCTCTCAACACAAGGAATGTACCGCATGGGGATGGGCAATATGCTCAGTACCCAATCCAAAATCGCGCAGCTGCGCCAACAAATCAGCAGTGGCATTCGCTTGAACCAAGCCAAAGACGATCCCGTTGGCATGGCCACCGCACAAAAATTAGACCATCTGCAAGCATCGCTGGTGCAGTTTGGCAAAGATTCCGACCGCGTTGATCACCGTCTGCGCATGGAAGAAGGCGCCTTGGGTGATGCCAATGACAACCTCACCCGTGCGCGCGAGCTGGCTATTGAAGCCAATAAAGGCGGAATGAGCGATAGCGACCGTAAAATTATTGCCAACGAGATCAACCAAATTCGGCAAAACCTGATCGACATCGCCAACCGCGACGACGGCAATGGCCGCAAGCTGTTTGCAGGCAGCAGCGATGGCGTAACCCCGTTTACCGACAACAATGGCAACATCACCTACCACGGCGACGATGGGCGCAATAACGTGGAAATCTCGCCCGATGTCTTCGTGCAAGACGGCGACTCCGGCAGCGCGGTATTCCTGCGTGTGCGTACCGGCGACGGCTACTCACGCGGCACAGTCAGTGCAGCGAATACCGGCTCAGGCGTATTGAGTAGCGCCCTAGTCACCAATACCGCCACCTGGGGCAATAATACCTACACGGTTAATTTTACTGCGGCCAATGCGTATGAAATTTTAGACAGCGCAGGCAACCCGCTTTCCCCGGCAGTGGCCGGCACTTGGACCAATGGCGACACCATTCCTCCAGCGGCTGCGGGCCTTGGTGTCGAATTCAAAATTACCGGCCAGCCAGCCGCAGGCGACCAGTTCACCATTGAACGCGCGCCCAACCAAGACGTCTTCAAAACGCTCCAGCTTCTTGAAGACGCGCTGCTGCACCCCGGCAACAGCAGCGCCGACAACGCCCTACGCATTAACGCGATAGGCAGCGGGCTGGCCGATATTGCAACGGCGCAGGATCATCTACTGAATATGCGCACGGGTGTTGGTGCGCGCATGTCGAACTTGGATGTAACCTCTGACGAACGCAGCAAACAATCGATCAGCATGACCGAAACGCTATCCGCGCTGCGTGATACCGATTACGCCGACGCCATCAGCCAGCTCAATATGCAGATGCTTTCGCTGGAAGCGGCGCAAAAAGTCAGCGTGCAGATGTTCGGAATGTCGCTATTCAATAAGCTCTAAACAGCCATCGCCATCTGTTACTTGCAAAACGCCGGGTCATGCCCGGCGTTTTACTTTGCTTAGTGCGCAGCCAATGCCTTGCGCTGCGCGCGTGTCATCCGCGCCCGTGCAATCGAGCGCCCTACCCCTGCACGCAGGTCATCTAGGAGTGCATAAATCGTGGGCAAAAATAGCAGCGTGACCACGGTAGAGAACGCCAAGCCACCGGCAATCGCGCGCGCCATTGGGTAGTACGGCGGACCTTCCCCCCCCACTTGGGTGGTGGAAAGCGCGATCGGAATCATCGCCAAAATCGCGGTGCCCATCGTCATCATGATGGGGCGCAGGCGCTCGCGACTGCCTTCCACCAGCGCATCGATCCGCGGCAGCCCTCGGCGGCGCAAGTTATTGATGTGCTCGATCATCACGATGCCATTATTCACCACCACGCCCATCAGCACCAAAATGCCAATGAACGCCATGATGTTGAATTCGGTTCCAGTGATCCACAGCGCCCAATACACGCCAAAAATGGAAAACGCCACGCAACTCATGATCGCCAGAGGAAACAGCAGCGACTCAAACACAGAGGCCATCACGATAAACATCAGCACCAGAGCAATAACGATATTGCGCAGCATCTGCTGGTTCATATCGATATTCATGCCAAAGCCACCACCTTGGAAGGTGTAGCCATAGCCGGGCGGGAAATCGATAGCCTTCAGCGTGCTTTCGATCTCTTTCTTGGCCTCCTCCATCGTGGCACCGGATACTAGGCTGGCCTGCACTTTCAACATCGTCTGCCGGTTCATGCGCTGAATTCCGCGCGCCGACGGCTCCATGCTTACATCAACCATCGCCAGCAGCGGCACGCTGCGCCCGTCCGGAGCGCGCACGGTAAACGACTGCAACTCTTCAGGCCCGTAGTGGTCTGCGTCCTTGAAGCGCACACTTACCGGAATCTCAACTTCACCGCGCTGAAACTCACGCAAATTCGAACCGCGCAGAGCCAGCCCCACAAACTGCGCCACCTGCTGGGCATTGAAGCCGTAGCTCGCCGCACGCTCGCGGTTCACACGTACTTTCAACTCACTATTAGCATCACCCAAGTCCACGCGCACATCACGCAACGCTTTACCTTTCGCCAAGATCGGCAGCACGTCGTCCGCCAATTCCTTCAGCACTTGGGTGGAATCGCCGGTGAGGCTAAATGAGATGCTTTGATCACTTCCGCCCATCCCACCTTGTCGCCCCATCCCGATATTGGCACGCGCCGACTTCGGCAGACCCTCGCGAATTTCATCACTGATTTTTTTCGCCTGCTTAGCATCTTTCACATCTAGCTCGGCACGTGTCATCGCCCAGCCTTGCTCGGCATAGCGCGAATAAATTTGTTTAATTGCAAACTTCTTGCGGTTCGTATCGAGGTATTTTTCAACCTCTGCCACCACCTGCCCCATTTGCTCTTTGGTGTAAGAGCCCTGCCATTGGTAGAAGATACCCACCTGGGTCGGGTCTTCTTCGTTGCCTGAATCGCCTTTGGAGAAATGAATTGGAATGAAGCTCAGCGCGCTAATCAGCACGATCCCTGCCACGCTCCAACCACGGTTCAAAAGCGTCCAGCGCAGCACGCGGGCATAGCGATCTTGCAGGCGCGTAATCAGCGGCGACTTCACCGCCGGTGGCGTTTGCATCTTGGCCGACAGCATCGGGATCAGGCTCACCGCCACCAACCAAGAGGCCAGCAGCGATACCGAAATCGTCACCGCGAGCTGGGTCAAATAAATGGTCAGCATATTTTTCCCACCAAACATCATGGGCAAAAATACGATGCAGTGGCATAGCGTCCCCGCCGACAGCGCAATCGCGACATGGCGTGTACCCACGATCGACGCAAGCCGCGGCTGGCTGGGGTATTTTTCACGCTCTTGGTAAATGCTTTCTACCACCACCACGGCGTTATCCACCAGCATCCCCACCGCCAGCAGCAGGCCCATCATCGACAAGATATTGAGCGAAATGCCCGCAAAGTACATGAAGCCTAGCGTCATCACGAAACAAATCGGAATAGCCAGCGTCACCATCAGCGTGGACGGCCAGTGGCGCAAAAACAGATACAGCACGACGACTGACAACAGCAGACCAATCAGCCCTGCTTCCGCCAACGCCATCAGCGAACTAGTGACCTGTTCGCCTTGGTCCTCATGCACATCGATCGAAATCCCCGCCATTGCGGGCTCACGCCGAAGCACTTCTAACTCCGCACGCACCGCGCGCGATAGATCCACCAAGTTGGCGGCGCGCTCTTTGTAAATATCCACACCCACGCTGGGGCGTCCATCCACCTGCCGCACATAATTCATGCGCTGCGCCTGCATGGCGACATCGGCAATATCACCCAGCTTCGTGCCGCGCGCATTGATTGGTAGATCGCGTAGCTGCTCAAGCGTGGTCATTTCGCCCTTCGGCTGGATCCGCAAACGGCGACCATCATCGGTGATCTGCCCACCTGATACCGAAAAGTTTGCGGCCTGCAAGCGGCTCACCAGTTCGTTGAGCACCACGCCATTGGCGGTGAGGCGGTCAGGGTCAATGGCAACAACCACTTCCTGCTTCGGCACGCCCTCTACTTCAATTCGCGCCACGCCTGGCAAGCGCTCTAAACGTCGCTTGATGCTCTGATCGATGAGTTCAGCACGCGCAGTAAGATCATCTTTACTCGTTAGGCGCAGGCTCATCGCCTCTTCGTCCCCCGTATTCCAGCGGCGCACGAAATAGCGTTTGAAGTCATCGGGAAGCTGGTCACGGATGGCATCAATACGTTCACGCGCCTCAGAGGCCGCTACTGCGATATCGCGCCCCCAATCGGCGAACTCCACAAACACACCGCCACTATCGGCACTGGCATTGGCATTGAGCGATTTAATGCCCGACATCGTTGCCAGTGCTTCCTCCACAGGCCGCACTAAGTTGCGCTCAACCTCTTCCGGTGTTGACCCCACATAAGGCAGCTGCACAAAGAAGAACGGCGCCGACGCTTCGGGCTGCGACTCTAACGGCAGGCGAAACGCCGCGATCAGGCCAATCACCACCATCGACACAAACAGCATGATGGTAGTGACGGGGCGACGGATGGAAAGTTCAGTGATATTCATCCGTGCATCACCCTGCCGTACCACCTAAGGAATCGTGTTCGTGCGAAAGCACATCAGCAACTGCGGCAGCATCTTTACGTGCGCGCCGACCACGTTCGGCATAAAACTCGTCGGGTTTGCGGTCCAATAGGTCATACACCACCGGGATCACTAACAGCGTCAGCAGAGTCGATACCAAAAGACCGCCAATCACCGTAATGGCCATGGGGCTGCGCACTTCGGCACCATCACCAACGGCCAAGGCCAGCGGCAGGAAGCCGAACACCGCGCATAGTGTCGTCATCATGATTGGGCGCAAGCGCGAACGCGCACCTTCAACCAGCGCCTCGCGCTTGGCCACGCCCTCTTCGCGCAGCTGGTTGACCTTGTCGATCAAGATAATGGCGTTTTTCACCACCAACCCCACCAGCAAGATCAAACCGATAAACACCACCACCGAAATAGGCGAACCTGTGAGTGTGAGTGCGGCAACCGCGCCCACCAGTGCCAGTGGAATGGTGAACAAGATCACGAAGGGATGCAGCAGTGATTCAAACTGCGAGGCCATCACCAAATACACCAAAAACACCGCGAGGCTAAATGCAAATACGAGCGAGCGGATCGACTCATTTAGCTCCTGCCCCTGCCCACCGATCTCCATCCCAATATCCACTCCAAGCGGATTTTCAGCCACCATCGCCTCAACCTCGCGAATGGCGGCGCCAAGGTCGATATCGCGCAGGTTAGCCGACACAATCGCCACGCGGTGGTGATCCGCACGATGAATCTCACTTGGTCCGGTGGTGGCAATCACCTGCGCCACGGCATCAAGTTCAATCGGTGTGCCTTTTGCAGTGCCAATGATGAGATGGCGAATGTCTTCCACCGAAGCGCGGTCAGATTCCTGCGCGCGCACCAGAACGTCGATCTTACGGTCGCGGAAGCTATAGCGTGTGGCCACTTCGCCATTGACCTTTTTCACCACCGCGTCCGCAACTTGCCGCGTGGTAAGCCCCAGCGCCGCGGCGCGGTCTTGGTCGAATACGATCTGAATTTCAGGAAAGCCCTGCTCCACCGTCGATTTCACATCGGCATAGTGCGCATTGGCACGCAGCATCTTGGCGAGTTTGTTGCCCGCTGTGCGGATTGTTTCTAGGTCTTGTCCTTCCACCTCAATTTCTAGCGGCGGCGACAACGAGAACAATTCTGGGCGCGCAAAATCTACCTGCACACCGGGATGCTGCGCCATGGTTTTACGCAGCGCGTCGGTAAGCGGGCCTTCCGCATCATTACTTTGCATCACCACCGACAGCTTGCCGATGTTTTCACCGCTCTCGGTGGGGCTGGCATCTAGGCGTGTGCCGGCACCAGAGACGCCATACAGCACACGCACACCCGCATCTTTGGCATGCTGCGCCTGCACTTGTTTAATCAACGCATCGGTCTTCGCCAAGGGCGTACCCGGTGGTAGCTTGGCCGTCATATCGAAGCGGTCTTGCGCCAACTGTGGGATCAAATCGGTACCCAGCAACGGCAGCACCGCCAGCGTGGCTGCAAACGCAGCGCCTGCCACCAGCAAAATAGGTGCAGGGCGTGCCAAGGCACGCGGCAAGATCCGTAGATAGGCATGTTCAGCGCGGGCGTAAGGGGCCATCGCCATATCGCTGGCTTTGCGCATCAATGGGCCAACCACCGCACCAATGCCGCGCCACAGCCGCACAACCGCCCACACGATGCCAAAGAACCCATACTGAAACAGCCCAGCAACACCACGCCCGGCATACATCGCAGGTTTCTGCCAGGTCTTTTGCGCCTGCCACTGCGGGTGCGCGGCTTCTTCTGGGAAGCCCATCGGCGCACGACCTTTCAGTGCACTCAGCATGGGAATTAAGGTCATCGCCACCACCAGCGATACCGCAATGGCAATCGCCACGGTCAGCGCTTGGTCACGGAACAACTGCCCGGCAATCCCCTGCACAAAGACCAGCGGCAAGAACACTGCAATCGTGGTGAGTGTTGAAGCCACCACCGCCATGCTCACTTCCCGCGTGCCGGCAATCGCCGCTTCCAAGATACCTAACCCGCGCTCACGCGCTTTGGCAATGGACTCGAGCACCACGATAGAGTCATCCACCACAAGACCTGTGGCCAGCGCCAAGCCGCCTAGCGACATCACGTTCAAAGACAGGTCAAGCTGCCCCATGAAGAAGAACGTGGCGATGATCGACACCGGCAGCGACAGGCTGATGACGAAGGTGCTCCAGCCATCGCGCAGAAACAGGAAGATGATCAAGATCGACAAGATGCCGCCAATCACGCCATCCACTTTCACATCATGAATGGCATTACGGATGAATACCGATTGGTCTTCGATGGTCGTTAGCTCAACGCCGCGCGGCAGATGTTCGCGAATATCCTTGAGCTTAGCCTCCAGTGCGTCGGCGGTAGCCACGGTATTGGCATCGCCTTCCTTATACACCGCCAGTTCCACCGCTTCGCGGCCATTGAGGCGAATAATGGTCTCGCGCTCTTTATACCCTTGCCGCACTTCAGCCACGTCTTTAAGGCGCAGCGCTTGGCCGCCGCCCGCCGACGCGCTACTGCTACCCCCCGACTGTGCCAGCGCCGCCATCACGCTGGCGTTGCCGCTTGCTGCGGCCACGCGCATCGCCTGCTGGGTGCCACTATTGCTGGCCGCCGCCGCGCGTGTGGTAAGCAGCATATTGCGAATTTCATCCACCTTCGCAAACTGGTTCACCGTGCGCACAAGAAAGCGCTGCGAGCCTTCTTCCAAGCGCCCACCAGAAACGTTGACGTTTTCCTGCTGCAGGCGTTGGATCACGTTCTCTAGAGTCAGGCCAAGCTGTGCGAGCTTGCGCTGATCCACATCCACCTGCACTTCATCCTCTAAACCGCCGCCGACTTTCACCGCCGCCACACCGGTCACCGGCTCAAGCTTGCGCTTGAGGTCTTCATCCGCGTAGCGGCGCAGCTCCATCAGCTGACGAATTTCTTCATCACCGTGGCTATTTTCTTTTGCAGAAAGCGCCAACCGGATGATCGGCTGGGTGGACGGGTTAAACCGCAGCAGCACCGGCGGCTTGGCCTCCAGTGGAAATTGCAACGACTCCATTTTGTCGCGCACATCGAGGCTGGCCTGGTCCATATCGGTGCCCCAAGCAAACTCCAGCACCACATCAGACTGCCCTGTGCGCGAAATCGACTTCAGCTTGCGCAAGCCTTTCACTACGCCCAGCGCTTCTTCTGCGGGCTGAGAAATCAGCGTTTCAACTTCCGCAGGCGCGGCCCCTTCGTAATCGGTGCGCACGGTGAGCGTGGGGTAGCTTAAATCAGGCAGCAGATTCACCTTCAAACTGCCTAGCGCAATGAGACCAAATAGCACCAAAGTGACGGTCATCATCGCAATGGTGACGCGCCTACGCGTGGCAAACTCCACCAAGCTGAAGCCGCCACTGGGTGCATGCAGAGGGTCGTGCACGTCGTTCGGGCTCATTTGGCAGCGTCCACTTCCAACACTTTCACCGAGCTGCCTTCGCGCAGCGCCGCTTTACCTGCCACCACCACTTGATCGCCTGCTTTCAAGCCACTGCGCACTTCCACCCATGGGCCGTCGTCGTAGCCAAGCTTCAGCGCAACCCGCGCCGCTTTACCTGCACGAATCACGAACACCGCCGGATCGCCGCCATCTTCCAGCAACGCGTTACGCGGGATCACCAATGCATCGGCGCGCTGGTCATAGCGAATTTGAATGCGACCAAACATACCCGGCTGCAGCACATCGTTACTGTCAAATGCGCTGATCACGCGGAACGTGCCGCTACCGGCATCCACTACCGGCGAGACACGATCAATCTTACCCTCGAAGGTTTTGCCCGGCAGCGCGTCCACGGTGAGTTGCACCAACTGACCTGGCTTCAATTTTTCGATCTCACGTTCCGGCACGTTGAGCGTGGCTTCCAGCTTCGAAATATCCACGATGCTAAAAATCGGCGAGTTGATCTGCACGAAGTTGCCCGGCTTGATGTCGCGCGTGGCAACCACCCCGGAAATGGGCGCGGTCACGTTACCGTAGGACAACTCTAGCTTGGCCATCCGTAACTGAGCACGGGCATTTTCTAGGTCGAAGCGCAGCTGGTCTAAATCGTTGGCGCTCACCATTTTTTGCTCCGCCAGCTGGGTGGCGCGACGGTAGTTGGCTTCGAGCTTCTGCAGCTGCGCATTGGCCTGTGCTTCTTGCAGCACGGCGCGATCGCGGTCGATGCTGACCAGTGTTTGCCCTTCGCGCACGTGTTGCCCCACATCGGCCAGCACCTTCAGCGCGATACCTGAAGTCTTGGCCACCACCTGCGCTTCGGCGCGTGCCTCTAACGGTGCCGTTCCGCCATAGCTGGCTGAAATTGAGCGCTGCGCGGCTTTCGCCACTTCTACAGGAATCGCCTCAGCCGCCTGATTGGGCTTATCTCCCCCCGGCCCCGGCGCTCCGCTAATTTTGCAGGCCACTAGGCCAAATGAAAGCAACGCAATAAAACCAGCCCGTGAAGCAGTGCGATAGGTCATGTGCATGTGGGGAGATGAATGTTGTAGGTTGGTGTTGTAGTCAAGTATCTCACCTGACCGCTAATTGTTCTATCCGCCGAAGGTCATGGGTCAGTGAAAAAATAAATTCACAAAACTTGACCTATATCAAAATCATCTTTTATGGCTATACTGCGCCTGAACAAATGCCGAACACGATACACCGGCATCCACACACCAGACCATCACGGGACAGTCAGATGACGAGACCGCTGTTGCTTGCTGCAAGCCTGCTTATGTTGGCATCCACCGCCTACGCACAAACCCCGGCCCCTAAGACCGGAGACGCGACACGAGGCAAAGGGCTCACCTACACCTGCCGTGGCTGCCACGGGCTCACCGGCTACAAAAACGCCTACCCGAGCTACCACGTCCCCAAAATTGGCGGGCAGTCAGAAACCTATCTGCACAACGCGCTTTCAGAATACCGTACCGGTAAGCGCAAGCACCCCACCATGCAGGCCCAAGCGGAGAGCTTCTCCGAGCAAGATATCGCTGATATCGCCGCCTACCTATCCAGCCTGAAGTGAGCCGCGCCATGACCAAGATCACCATGACTCTGCTCGCCCTCGCCTGCGCGCTGTCCCTCTCTGCCTGTGGCGGCAACGCCAGTGGCGAACACGCGGCCGCCGATGCTTCCACCACAGATGTTCCCTCCAACGGCCTTCCCAAAGGCAACGCAGCCGCTGGCCGCGAGCTTGCCAATAAAGGCAGCAAGACGGTTGCCGCCTGCGCCTCCTGCCACGGCGCGGATGGCAACAAGCCGATTGATGGGATGTACCCGAAAATCGGCGGGCAATACGCCGACTACGTGGCGCACGCGCTGCTTGCCTACCGTGGCGGCACCCGCGCAGGCGCTACGGCCGACGTGATGGCCATTCAAGCCAAGGGCCTCAGTGACCAGCAAATCGCCGACCTTGCCGCCTATTTCGCCACAGCACCCAGCCAGCTGCGCGATCTACAGGGCGCGCCGTAAGCGTCACGCTCGTCGCGTTGTGGCATCTTAAGCACCGATACCGGAAAATACCCGTTTAGGTGCGAGTGCAGCCATGGGCAGAAGTATTGCCATTGACCTCAACCCCAAGTTCGAAATTGAAATCGAAGGCGGGCCGATTGCGACAGCCTTGGGTCTAGACCAAGACACCTTCTTTACGCTGCTCGAACAGCGCAAGATCGACCAGCTGTGCGAACGCGGCACGGAAGAAGATGAAGGCCTGTACCGCGCCTCGTTTTATTATGAAAACAAGCGCGCACGCATCGTGGTCGATAAAACCGGCAAGCCTATTGGCGAGATCGAGGCCAGCACGCGCGAGAAAGGTAAGCGCAGCGCGTCTTAACGCCTCATCTGCCAACCCTCCCAAACAAAACGGGGCGCGAAATTCGCGCCCCGCTCTTTATTCCTGCGCCTAAAACTTAGGCAAACGCGCTCTGGCACCACGCCATCAGCGGGCTCCATGCCCCCCCCAGCACCAGCAGGGCCAAGGCATTGACGCCAAATACCAGCTTCAAGGTGGCATCATCGCGCGGCAGCACAGGCTCACCCACTGGCTCGTCGAAGTACATCACCTTCATGACGCGCAGGTAGTAGAACGCACCGATCACCGCGCAAATAATGCCGACGATGGCCAGCCACAGCAGGCCGCCGTCGATGGCAGCGCGCAGCACCGCGAGCTTGGCCCAGAAGCCGAGGAACGGCGGAATACCGCACAGCGACGCCATCACGCACAGCACCATACCGGCGCTCCACGGGTCACGCGCATTCAAGCCCTTGAAGTCTTCGATCATATCGGCTTCAAAACCACGACGCGCCAGCAACACGATGGCACCAAACGCGGCGGTGGCCATCAGCGCGTAGCTGATCGCATAGAACATCGCAGCGGCGTAACCTTCAGGGCCACCACCGGCAAAGCCGAGGAAGGTGAAGCCCACGTGCGAGATGGTGGAATACGCCAGCATGCGCTTGAGGTTGGTCTGCATCAGCGCCACGACATTACCCACGATCAACGACAACGCAGCCAGCACCGCCAGCAGCGGTTGCCACTGTTCGGCCAAGGGGGCAGCGCCCACGCCAAGCAGACGCACCACCATGGCAAACGCAGCCAGCTTCGGAGCCGAACCAATGAACAGCGTGATCGGGGTTGGCGCACCGTGGTACACGTCGGGCAGCCACATATGGAACGGGGCCAGACCAAACTTGAAGGAGACGCCAGCAATCATGAACACCACGCCCGTCAGCAGCAGCATCGGCTGCGCCACGCTGCTCGCGGTATCGCGAATGGTCGCAAGGTCTAGGCTACCGGTTGCGCCATAAACCAGCGACATGCCGTACAGCAGCAGGCCCGATGCCAGCGCGCCCAGCACGAAGTACTTCATCGCCGCTTCCGAGGCCAGTGGGCTGTCGCGGTCCACCGCCACCAGAGCGTAGGAACTCAGCGCCAGCAATTCAAGACCGAGGTAGATCATGATCAGGCTACCGGCCGAGGTCAGCAGCATCATGCCCAGTGCGGCAAACATCACCAGCACCGAGATTTCGCCCTTATACAACCCGCGATCGCGGAAATACGGCCATACAAACAGCAGGGCGACGGCGGAGATTACGCACACCGACACCTTCAGCACATCGGCCATGGTGTCGCGCACAAACATGCCGTTCAGCACGGCGGTTTGTTCGCCACTGCCTACACCGGCCAAGATCAGCGCGGCGACAGCCAACAGTGAAAACACAGACAGCGTGTGGGTGATCGCCTTCTGGCTGTCCTTTAGGAACAGATCCAACATCAAAATGGCGAACGCGGCACCCACAAGTACCAGTTCGGGAATCAGCGGCAGCAGTTCGGTGGCCGCCGGCATGGCGAGAGTTGCTTGCATCGTCGTCATGTCCTCACAGCTTGGTCGCGGCGAGCTGGCTCGCCAATTGCGCGATGGAAGGTTCCATCAGGTCGGTCAGCGGCTTGGGATACACACCCAAGGCCAGAGTGAATACAGCAAACACGCCCAACACGATCCATTCACGCAGGTTGATGTCCTTCATTTCAGCCACGTGTGCATTGCCCACGTCGCCCCAAATGATGCGCTTGGTAAGCCACAGCGAGTAGCCCGCACCGATGATCAGGGTTAGCGCTGCGCCAAGGCCTACCAGCGGGTTCTGCTGGAAGCTGGCGAGGATCACCACAAACTCACCCACAAAGCCGCTGGTACCTGGCAGACCGCAGTTGGCCATCGCAAATAGCACCCAGAACATCGCAAACCACGGCATCACCTTGGCCACACCGCCGTAGTCTTTAATCATGCGGGTGTGCATGCGGTCGTACAGAACGCCCACGCAGGAGAACATCGCACCCGAGATAAAGCCGTGGCTGACCATCTGCACCATCGCGCCCTGAATACCGAAACGCGCGGTATCCACCAAGCCCTGATCGCGCACCAGCGAGAAACCGATAAAGATACCGAGGATCACAAAGCCCATATGTGCAACAGACGAATAAGCAATCAGCTTCTTCATATCCGGCTGCACCAGCGCCACCATGCCTACATAGATGATGGCAATCAGGCTGAAGGCAATCATCAACCACGCGAATTCGTGGCCCGCGTCCGGCACGATCGGCAAGGTGAAACGCAGGAAGCCGTAGCCACCGATCTTCAGCATAATCGCCGCCAGCACCACCGAACCACCGGTGGGCGCTTCCACGTGCGCGTCGGGCAGCCAAGTGTGCACCGGGAACATCGGCACCTTGATCGCAAACGCACCGAAGAAGGCAAAGAACAGCCAAGTTTGCTCGGTCATGGTCAGCGGCAGCGCGGCCATGTCGGCGATCTGCCAGCTACCGCCCTTCAGGTACAGGTAGATCAGGCCAACCAGCATGAACACCGAACCGAGGAAGGTATAGATGAAGAACTTCAGCGCGGCGTAGATGCGGCGCGGGCCGCCCCAGACACCGATGAGAATAAACATCGGAATCAGCATCGCTTCGAAGAAGACGTAGAAGAGGATTGAGTCGAGCGCGGCAAACGCACCGATCATTACGCCTTCTAGGATCATCAAGCTGGCGAAGTACTGCGACACGCGCTTTTGTACCGAGCCCCAGGCGCCAATCAGCACCAGTACGCCTACCAGCGCGGTCAGTGCAATCAGGGGCACCGAAAGACCGTCCACGCCGAGGTGGTACTGAATGTTGTAGGCCGGGATCCAGTCGCGCTGTTCAACAAACTGCATCGCCGCCGTGTCCATCTGGAAACCAGTGAACAGCGGGACGCAGAGCGCCAAGGTCAACAGGGCGAACGCGAGCGATACCCAACGGGCTAGCTCGGGCCGCTTGTTGCCCGCCATGAGTGAGAACACACCGCCGAGAATCGGCAGCCAGATTAAAAGACTAAGCAGGGGCCAGTGGGTCACGCTTGCAGTTCCATCCAATAGTGGTTCCGGCTTACTGCCAGTAGTGGTTAGCCATCGCCAACAGCGCGATGAGGCCAAGGATCATTGCGAATGCATAGTGGTAGAGATAACCCGATTGCACCTTACGCGCCATCGCCGCCACCATGCCGGTCAAACTCACGCTGCCATTCACGGCACCGTCAATCACACGGCTGTCGATCAGGTTAGAGCCCTGCCCTAACTTCAAGCTGCCACCCGCCAGCCCGCCGATCCACAGATCGTCCATGTAGAACTTACGCTGCAGCACCTTGATCGGCGCTGCCAGCGCACGTACCACGCCCGTCCGCAGCTCTGGCTTGATGATGTAGAGCAGCGTTGCCGTGGCAAAACCAAGGAAGGCCAGCCAGAACGGCAGAGTCATGAAGCCATGCAGCGCGAACGCCACCGGACCATGGAACTCTTCTGCGATCTTGGCCACCACGTTGTTTTCTTGCAGCACGTGGATCGAACCGGTGAAGAAGTCGCCAAACAGCATCGGGCCTGCGGTGAAGTACCCAATGACCACCGAAGCAATGCCCAGCAGCACCAACGGCACGGTGACCACCCACGGCGACTCGTGCGGCTCATGCGCACCATGGCCATGATCGTCATGCGCATGGCCATGATCGGCCTGTGCATGGCGGAAACGCTCTTCGCCGAAGAAGGTCAGATACAGCAGGCGGAAGCTGTAGAAGCTGGTGACGAAGGTCCCCAGAATCACCGCCCACATGCCGTACTGGGCAATCATGTCGCCGGGGTTGGCGTGCGCATGCAACTCGGCGGCAACAATAATCGTGTCTTTCGAGTAGTAGCCCGAGAAGAACGGCATCGCCACCAGCGCCAGCGTACCCAGCCACATGGTGATGTGGGTGATCGGCATGTACTTACGCAGGCCGCCCATCTTGAACATGTCTTGCTCGTGGTGCATGCCGATGATGACCGAACCCGCGCCAAGGAACAGCAGCGCCTTGAAGAAGGCGTGGGTCATCAGGTGATACACCGCCGCCGAATAGGCCGACACGCCCAGCGCCACGGTCATATAGCCCAGCTGCGACAGCGTGGAATACGCCACCACGCGCTTGATGTCGTTTTGCACCATGCCGATCAAGCCGGTCCAGAACGCACCCGTTGCACCGATAAACAGCACGAACGACAGCGCCGTGGTTGACAGTTCAAACAGCGGCGACATACGCGCCACCATGAAGATACCGGCGGTGACCATGGTTGCGGCGTGGATCAGTGCCGAAATGGGGGTTGGGCCTTCCATCGAGTCCGGCAGCCAGACGTGCAGCGGCACCTGCGCCGATTTGCCCATCGCACCGATGAACAGGCAGATGCAGATCACCGTCGGGATCGACCAAACATGCCCCGGCAAAATTTCTACAGTGGCATTTTTGATGGCATCGGTATTGGCAAACGCGGTGACGTAATCCAGCGTGCCGACCCAATACAGCACACCGGCGATACCGAGCAGGAAGCCGAAGTCACCCACGCGGTTGACCATAAACGCTTTCAGGTTGGCAAACACCGCCGTCGGTTTCTTGTACCAAAACCCGATCAGCAAGTAGGACACAAGGCCCACGGCTTCCCAGCCGAAGAACAACTGCATGAAGTTATTGCTCATCACCAGCATCAGCATACTGAAGGTGAATAGCGAGATGTAGCTGAAGAAGCGGGTGTAGCCGTCGTCATCGGCCATGTAGCCAATGGTGTAGATATGCACCAGCAGCGAAACGAAGGTCACCACGACCATCATCATCGCGGTGAGCTTATCCACCATGAAGCCTACGTCCACCGAGATGCTACCAGCCGTCAGCCAGTTATACAGATTCTCGTTGAACACGGCCGCGCCCTGCATCAACTGCCACAGCACATACATCGACAGTGCACTGCTGGCAGCCACGCCCAAAATCGTGACCGAATGCGAGGCGGTGCGGCCAATCTTCTTGCCGAACAGGCCCGCAATCAGGCTGCCGATCAACGGCAGCAGCACCACTAAAATCAAATGGGTTTTCGAGATGGCCATGCGTCAGCCCTTCAACATGTCGATGTCGGCAACGTCAATCGTGCGACGGTTGCGGAACAGGGTCACCAAGATCGCCAAACCGATCGCTGCTTCCGCAGCGGCCACGGTGAGGATGAAGAACACGAACACTTGCCCAGCGGCATCCCCCAGCGAACGCGAGAACGCTACGAAGTTGATGTTCACCGACAGCAGCATCAGCTCTAGCGACACCAAGAGCATGATGACGTTCTTACGGTTCAAAAAGAGCCCCGCCACGCTGATGCAAAACAGCACCGCGCCCAGCGTGAGGTAGTGGCCCAAGGATAGGCCGGTTAAAAGTGTATTCACGGGGTTCCCTCCTCGGCCTTGGGTGCTTCAACCACCGGCACTTCGGCTTGCATCTTCACCAAACGCACACGCTCGGCGGGCTTGGCACGCACCTGCTCAGCCGGGTTCTGGTGCTTGGCACCCGGGCGACGGCGCAGAGTCAGCATCACGGCGGCCACCACGGCCACGGTCAAAATCACGGCGGCGGTTTCAAACGGCAGCATAAAATCGGTGAACAGTGCACGCGCCAACCAAATGGTATTGGGTGCCTCGCCACCGGCAGCGGCGTTGTCGGCCAGCGGTGCTTGCGCTGCGGCGCGCACACCGATCAGTACCAGCATTTGCACCAGCATCACTGCCGCCACAATGAGGCCCACCGGCAGATAGCGCACGAAGCCCTGACGCATCGGCACTTTATCCATGTCGAGCATCATCACCACGAACAGGAACAGCACCATCACCGCGCCCACATACACCAGCACCAAGGTGAGGCCGAGGAATTCCACATTCCCCAGAATCCAGGTGCAGGCCACGGAGAAGAACGTCAGCACCAGATACAGCACGGCGTGCACCGGGTTGCGGGCGCTGATGGCGGCCAAACCAGCCCCCGCCGCGACGGCGGCAAAGGCGAGAAAGGCTAAAGTTTGAAAATCGAAGTCCATGCAGTGTCGTGCCTCAACGATAAGGGGCATCGGCTGCGCGACGCTCGGCAATTTCCGCCTCTAGGCGGTCGCCGATCGCGAGCAGTTTGGGCTTGGTCATAATGTTCTGACCGCGCTGATCGAAGTGATACTCGTGAATATGCGTTTCCACGATGGAGTCGGTGGGGCAAGACTCTTCGCAGAAACCGCAGAAAATGCACTTGAATAGGTCGATCTCATAGCGCGTGGTACGGCGGCTACCGTCGTCTTCACGCGGTTCGGCTTCAATGGTGATCGCCAGCGCCGGGCACACCGCTTCGCACAGTTTGCAGGCGATGCAGCGCTCTTCACCATTTTCATAGCGACGCAGTGCATGCAGGCCACGGAAGCGCGGCGACATCGGGGTTTTTTCCATCGGGTACATCAGCGTGTACTTGGGACGGAATAGATACTTCAAGGTCAACCACATGCCGCTGAGCATTTCCAGCAGCAGCAGGCTCTTGAAGTAAGACACTACCTTACTCATGCCGCAGCTCCCATTTCACCGCCACCAATGATGCCGAAATAGACCATCAGCGCGGTGACAAAAATCCAAGCGAGGGTAATTGGAATGAACACCTTCCAACCCAAGCGCATGATCTGGTCATAGCGGTAGCGCGGGAATGTTGCGCGCAGCCACAGGAAGCAGGTGGCGAAGAAGAACATCTTGGCAAACAGCCACCACCAACCATCACCCAGCACGGTAGAAACCAGCGGAATATCCGGGATCAGGGCTGCAGGAATGGGGGAGAGCCAGCCGCCAAGGAAGAACGTGGCGGTTAGGATGCTGACCAGAATCATGTTGGCGTATTCGGCCAAGAAGAACAGCGCGAACTGCGAGCCAGAGTATTCCACCATGTGACCGGCGACGATTTCCGACTCACCTTCCACCACGTCGAATGGCAGACGGTTGGTTTCAGCCACACCCGACACGAAGTAGATCACAAACAACGGCAGCAGCGGCAGGAAGAACCAGTTCAAGAAGCCGCCCTTACCCGCCTGCGCCATCACAATGTCAGAGATATTCAGGCTACCGGCGGCGATCAATACACCCACCAGCGAGAAGCCCATGGCGATTTCGTAGCTGATCATCTGCGCCGAGGCGCGCATGGCACCTAGGAACGCATACTTCGAGTTGGAGGCCCAGCCCGCGATGATCACGCCATAGATACCAAGGCCGGTCATCGCCAGCAGGTATAACAAACCTGCATTGGCATTTGACAACACCACTTTGGAATCAAACGGCACCACCGCCCAGGCGGCGAACGCTGGCACCAGCGACAGCATCGGCGCTAAGCGATATAGCACCGGATGCGCCACGGTGGGCTGCACCACTTCTTTGAACAGCAGTTTGAACACGTCGGCGAAGGCCTGCAGGATGCCCCAGCCCACATACATCGGCCCGTGGCGAACGTGCATCCAGCCGATGAACTTACGTTCCCAGACCACATAGAAGGCCACGGCCAAAATTACCGGCACGGCGATGGCGAGGATCTTCAGCACGATCCACACCAGCAAGCCGGTGGCACCGAACGAAAGCAATGCCTCGCGCAGCGGGTCGATGGCGTACTGCATTACGGGATTGGCGACAGTCATCATGCGCGCGCAACCTCAACCTTAGTAGCGGCCACTAGCGGCGCGGTAGCGCCGTAGCCAGATTCAATCCATACGGTACCAGCCGCCACCTTGGCGTCCACCGACACCTGCAGCGTGGCGTTGCCCGCAGCGGTGCTGAATTTCACCATGCTGCCGTCGGTGATGCCGTTTGCATCAGCGGGGTTCAGCACGGCGCGTGGACCAACGGTTAGCGGATGGGCTTGCAGTGCGGCGCAGCGGCGAATGATCGAATCCACGCGATAGATCGCCTGCGATACAGCCAGTTCCAGACCACTATTGGAGGCCGTAACCGCACTCCCCTTCGCCACCTGCACCGGCTTGGACTTGAGGCCCGCACGCAGGCCCGCCAAGTCGGTGAACTCAAAGCCCGCAAGCTTGAGCTCACCGCCCAAAGCGCGCAGGAAGCGCCAGCCCGAATGCGCCGCACCCGGCAGCTTGCCCGCTGCGGCGGTCTGCTGTTCCACGCCATCAAGATTGGTTAGCGTGGCTTCAATTTCTGGCAGCGCGCCAATGGGTAGAATGACGTCGGCCACATCACGCGTGGACTGGCAGGCGAACTGGCTGAACGCGATCACTTTCGCACCGCTCAGCGCCTTCATTGCCGCCTGCTGATTAGCAAAATCCAGACCGGGCTCAATGCCATACAGCACATAGGCCGAACGCGGCTGCGCCAACATGGTTTGTGCATCGCGCGCGGTGGGCAACACACCCAAGCGGGTGAGGCCCAGCGCATTGGCACCTTGCGGCACGCGGCACAATTTGGCGTTGTTGGCCGCTGCGAACTCGGCCGCCGCCTTACGGATCTGCGCCGCATGCGGGCCGTTTTCAGCCACGGCGCCCACGATCACAGCGACATTCGCCGCGCCATCAAGCTGCACCTTGGCCAGCTCCGCCGCGATCTGCGATGGCGCCACAATATGCTTGCCGGTGATGGTGAAGGTGAATTCAAAATCGACCGGGTTGACGACGTGAATCTTGGCACCTTTCTTGAACGCCTTACGAATGCGCTGATGCAGTAGCGGCACTTCGTGACGGATGTTCGAGCCTACGATCACAATGGTGTCGGCTTTTTCGATCTCGGCCACCGGCATTCCGAAGACTTCGGCAACGGCCCCGTCGGAAAGATCCAACTGGCTGATGCGGTGATCGATATTGCCACTGCCTAAACCGTCGGCCAGACGCGCCAGCAGCGCGCCCTCTTCGTTTGACGTAGCCGGATGCACCAGCACGCCCAAGCTGTCGCCACGATGTTCTGAAAGAATCTTGGCCGCCATGTCCAGCGCCTCTTCCAGCGAAGCTTCACGGAAGCTATCGCCGTCGCGGATCAGCGGCACACTGGCGCGGTCTTCGGCATACAGGCCTTCGTGGGCGTAGCGGTCGCGATCGGACAGCCAGCACTCGTTCACCGCTTCATTATCACGCGGTACGCTGCGCAGCACTTCGCCACGGCGCGAATGATGGAACAAGTTGCTGCCGAGAGCATCGTGATAACCCAGCGACGGACGCGCGGTGAGTTCCCACGGACGCGCCTTGAAGCGATACACCTTGTTGGTGAGCGCGCCCACCGGGCAAACGTCGATGACGTTACCCGAAAGTTCGGTGGTCAGCGGCTTGCCATCGTAGGTACCGATCTGCAGGTCTTCACCGCGATACATGCCGCCCAGCTCGTAGGTGCCAGCAATTTCAGCGGTGACGCGGATGCAGCGCGTGCAGTGAATGCAGCGGGTCATTTCGCTGGCCACCAGCGGGCCGAGATCTTCATCGGCCACAGAGCGCTTGCGCTCTACAAAGCGGTTGACCGAACGGCCATAGCCCAGCGACAGATCCTGCAGTTCGCACTCGCCGCCTTGGTCACAGACAGGGCAGTCCAGCGGGTGGTTGATCAGCAAGAACTCCATTACGTTACGTTGGGCCTTGAGGGCCTTATCGTTACGCGTAAACACCTTCATGCCGTCCATCACCGGCGTAGCGCAGGCAGGCGACGGCTTCGGCGCGGCGCGGCCGCCCACTTCGGTATCCACCAAGCACATGCGGCAGTTGGCCGCGATCGGCAATTTTTCGTGGTAACAGAAGCGCGGCACCGGGATGCCTGCTTTATCTGTCGCTTGAATGATCATGGAACCTTTTGGAACCGCCAGTTCCTTACCATCCACAAAGATGGTGACGTGGTCGGGCGGTAGGTTCGGATTTACGGGTTGTGCGCTCACGCCACCACCTTCTCAGCCTTGACCAGCGTGCCCGCGCGTTCGTCATCGACGTAAAACCGCTTGTTCACGATGGCATATTCAAATTCATGCCAGTAATGGCGAAGGAAACCCTGCACCGGCCACGCGGCCGCTTCACCGAAGGCGCAAATGGTGTGGCCTTCGATCTGCCCTGCCGCGGCTTTGAGCATGTGCAGGTCATCCATATCGGCCTCCAAATTGGCGATACGGTTGAGCATGCGATTCATCCAGCCGGTGCCTTCGCGGCACGGCGTGCACTGGCCGCAGCTTTCATTTTTGTAGAAGCGGCTGATGCGCTGACAGGCGCGCACCATGCAGGTGGTTTCGTCCATCACCACAACGGCACCAGAACCAAGACCGGAACCAGCCTTCTGAATGGCGTCGTAGTCCATGGTCAGGCCCATCATGATGTCACCCGGCAGCACCGGCATCGACGAACCACCGGGGATCACGGCCTTGATCTTATGGCCTTTGCGTACGCCGCCGCACAGCTCTAGTAGCTCGGAGAACGGGGTGCCCAAGCGGATTTCATGATTACCCGGATTGGCCACATGACCCGACACCGAGAAAATCTTGCAACCGCCGTTGTTCGGCTTGCCTAAATTCAAGAACCACTCGGCGCCGTTGCGCACGATGGCAGGCACAGAGGCATAGGTTTCGGTGTTGTTGATGGTGGTGGGCTTGCCGTACAGGCCGAAGTTGGCTGGGAACGGCGGCTTGAAGCGCGGCTGGCCTTTCTTGCCTTCCAGCGATTCCATCAACGCAGTTTCTTCACCGCAAATGTAGGCGCCCGCGCCGAGTGCGTTGTAGATATCAATATCCACGCCGCTACCAAGCACGTTTTTACCCAGCCAGCCGTGCTTATAGGCTTCCGCCAATGCTTCTTCGATATGCTCGAACGGCTCGTGGTGGAACTCGCCGCGCATGTAGTTGTAGGCCACCTTGGTATTGGTGGCGTAGCAGGCAATGGCGAGGCCTTCCAACACCGCATGCGGGTTGTAGCGCAGGATGTCACGGTCTTTGCAGGTACCCGGCTCGGATTCGTCCGAGTTGCACAGGATGTATTTTTCACCATCGTGCTTGGGCATGAAGCTCCACTTCAGCCCGGTGGGGAAGCCTGCACCACCGCGACCACGCAGGCCCGAGGCCTTGATCATCTCGATGATATCGGGGCCCGGAATTTTTTCCGTCAGCACCTTGCGTAGCGCCTGGTAGCCGCCGGTCTTGAGGTAGTTTTCATACGACCACGGCTTATCAAAATGCAGCGTGGTGTACACGGCTTGGTGTTCCTTCGGTGCAGGACCGACGGGGCCGTAGCCTTCTGAGTAGTGAGAATGTCCAGCCATTACTTCAATCCATCCAGCAGCTCGTCCACTTTTTCAGGGGTGAGCTTTTCGTGGTAATGCCCATTGATCACAACCACCGGGGCGCCGCAGCAAGCGGCCACGCATTCTTCCTCACACTTGAGGTAAACGCGCCCATCTTCGGTGGACTCGCCCAGCTTGATACCGAGCTTCTTCTCCGCATGCGCGACAAGATCATTCCCGCCATTGAGCCAGCAGCTGATATTGGTGCAGAAGGCAACGTTATTACGCCCCACCGGCTTGGTCTCAAACATCGAGTAGAAGGTGGCAACCTCGTAGGCCCATACCGGCGGAATATCGAGATATTTCGCTACCGCCGCCATGAGCTCATCGGTTAAGAAACCGACGTTTTGCTCTTGCGCGGCGTACAGCCCTTGCAGCACGGCAGAACGCTTGCGGTCGGCCGGGAACTTGGTCAGCCAGTGGTCGATATGCGCGCGCGTTGCATCCGACAGTACCACCATCGGATCTACGTTGCGGCACGCCTCAAAATTACCTGTTGCTTTCATCGATCCACCTCACCAAACACGATGTCGTAGGTACCGATCATCGCTACCACGTCGGAGAGCATGTGCCCCTTCGTGATTTCATCCATTGACGACAAATGCGCAAAGCCCGGCGCGCGTAGGTGCACGCGGAACGGCTTATTGGCACCGTCGGACGCCAAGTAGCAGCCAAATTCACCCTTCGGGGCTTCCACCGCGCAGTAGGTTTCACCTTCTGGCACGCAGTAGCCTTCTGAGAACAGTTTGAAGTGGTGAATCAGCGCTTCCATGCTGTGCTTCATTTCTTTGCGCGACGGCGGTGCCACCTTGTAGTTATTGGTGATCACCGGGCCGGGGTTGGCCTTCAGCCACTTCACGCACTGCTGAATAATGTGGTTGGACTGGCGCATTTCGGCCATACGCACTAGGTAGCGGTCGTAGCAGTCGCCGTTCACACCCACCGGAATATCGAAATCCACTTCGGCGTACTTGGCATAGGGCTGCTTCTTGCGCAGATCCCATTCAATACCCGAGCCGCGCAGCATTGGGCCACTCATGCCCCATGCTTTGGCCTGCTCCGGCGTTACCACGCCAATGCCAACGGTACGCTGCTTCCAAATACGGTTCTCGGTGAGCAGGGTTTCGTACTCATCCATCCGGTTCGGGAACTCTTGTGTGAAATGCTCCAAGTAGTCCAGCAGCGAGCCTTCGCGCCATTCGTTGAAGCGCTTGAGCTTCGCACCCTTATGCCAAGGCGATTCTTTGTACTTGGGCATATGGTCGGGAAGATCACGGTACACACCACCGGGGCGGTAGTACGCGGCGTGCATACGCGCGCCGGATACGGCTTCGTAGCAGTCCATCAGCTCTTCACGTTCGCGGAAGGCGTACAGAAACACCGCCATCGCACCCAAGTCGAGGCCGTTAGAGCCCAGCCACATCAGGTGGTTCAAGATGCGGGTGATTTCGTCGTACATGGTGCGAATCCACTGCCCGCGCTCCGGCACTTCGATCCCCATCAGGGTTTCGATGGCGCGCACATAGGCGTGTTCGTTGCACATCATGGAGACGTAATCCAGACGATCCATGTACGGGATCGACTGGTTAAAGGGCTTGGACTCGGCCAGCTTTTCGGTACCGCGATGCAGCAGCCCGATATGCGGGTCGCAGCGGCGCACGGTTTCGCCGTCCATTTCCAAAATTAGACGCAACACGCCGTGCGCGGCCGGGTGCTGCGGGCCGAAGTTCATGGTGTAGTTGCGAATTTCTTGCAGCGACTCGGCCGCACTACTGGCAAACGCCTGCCCGCTGGGTTCGACATGCGCGTTCATCGGCGCGTCTCCCGCTGCAAGATACGATTGGTGCGTTCGGCCTCGGCCGTGGCTAGGCTGGCGTTATCGCGAATCACACGGGCCACGCCCACGCGCGGCACCACGCTGGTCACGGGTTCATACACCACGCGTTTTTTCTCCTCGTCGTAGCGCACTTCCACGTTACCGATCAACGGGAAGTCTTTGCGGAACGGATGCCCCACAAAGCCGTAGTCGGTCAGGATGCGGCGCAGGTCCGGGTGACCATCAAAAATAATGCCGTAGAGATCGAACGCTTCGCGCTCGAACCAGTCGGCACCAATCCACAACCCCGTCACCGAAGGCACCAGCGGCAAGCCGTCTTCCGGCGCGAAGCAGCGCACGCGCAGGCGCAGATTGCGGGCAATCGACAGCAGGTGCAGGTTCACCGCAAAGCGTTTGTGCTCGCGCACGTCCGGCGCCGAAGATGCGGGCTCTTCGGTCTGGTGGCTGGGCGCTTCACCAAAGCTGAAGCGGCCCATACCCTGGCCTTCCACGCCACGCGAGAAGCCTTGCGAAGACACACCCACGGTATCCCATTCGTCGCTGCCGTAGCCGAGATAGTCGATACCGCATAGGTCGATAAAGGTTTCAAACCCAAATTCATCGCGCAGGGTTTTACAGGTGGCCAGCCATTCGGCCGGGGCCACTTCCAGCGTCACTTCCATACGCGGCTCGGCCACCAGCACAGCGGCTTCGCCAAAGCGTGCCGTTAGCTGTTCGATCAAGGCTCGCGTACTCATGCGCGCGCCCCTTCTGGCTTGGGCGTGGACGAGAACGGGTTCTGCTCAAGCCGCTTGATTTTCTTCTGCAACTGCAAAATGCCATACACCAGCGCTTCGGCGGTGGGCGGGCAACCCGGCACGTACACATCCACCGGCACCACGCGATCACAGCCGCGCACCACCGAGTAGGAATAGTGATAGTAACCGCCGCCATTGGCGCAGCTACCCATCGAAATCACCCACTTAGGGTCGGGCATCTGGTCATAGACCTTGCGCAGCGCCGGAGCCATCTTGTTGACCAAGGTGCCGGCCACGATCATCACGTCGGACTGACGCGGCGAGGGGCGAAACACCACACCGTAGCGGTCAAGGTCAAGACGCGCCGCACCGGCGTGCATCATTTCCACCGCACAGCAGGCCAAGCCGAAGGTCATCGGCCACATCGAGCCGGTACGCGCCCAGTTCCACAGCGCGTCAAGGCTGGTGGTCACATAGCCGTTTTGCAGCAGCGGGTTATCCCCATCGGGACGCAGAATGTCATCCAGCCGACCTTCCGGCAGCGGATTACTGGCTGCATCCAATACGTTTTGAACGATATTGCTCATTCCCACTCCAGCGCGCCGCGCTTCCAGACGTAGACGAAGCCGATCACCAGCAGGCCCAAGAACACGCCCATCTCGATCAACCCAAACAGGCCAAGTTCGCGAAAGACCACGGCCCACGGGAACACGAAGGCAATTTCAAGGTCGAAGACGATGAATAAAATTGCGACCAAGTAATAGCGCACATCAAACGGCATACGCGCGTTTTCGAAAGCATCGAATCCGCATTCGTACGGCGAGAGCTTTTCAGCACTCGGACGCTTGGGGCCAAGCACATTGCCAATGATGATCAGCGCGATGCCGATCCCTGTAGCAACAATCAGAAACAGCAGAGTGGGCAAATATTCAGCCAGCACGCGTGCCTCGCTCGTTCTTGTACATAACAGCCGCGCATTCTACCCGCCCAAGCGGGTGAAGGGCCAGACCTTCAGCGTGAAGATCAACGTGAATTTCACATCTTTACCGCTACTTTATGCCGCTTTGAGAATCGTTCGCATCAAGAAGAGCGATTTTTCAAAATCACCCGGAACAAATAGAACGTCTTCACCATCGCCCATTCATGTTCTGGAACAACAGCACTACAGATTGCAGCGTAAACTATTCGCCCATTACTTTTCGGCGACAACGCCACGAGGCTGCATGAGCGCCGACACTCCCACCCTTCCCTTATTTACTGAACTTGGCCTGCCCGAGAATCTACTCGTTGCGCTGCGCGAAGTGGGTTATGAAAACCCCAGCCCAATTCAGGCCGCCACCATCCCGCCGCTGCTAGAAGGCCGTGATGTGCTGGGCCAGGCGCAAACTGGCACGGGTAAAACCGCCGCATTCGCCCTGCCCGCGCTGGCCAAGCTACAGCCGCAAGCGGGCAAGCCGCAGGTTCTAGTGCTGGCGCCCACACGCGAGCTGGCGATCCAAGTAGCCGAGGCGTTCCAAACCTACGCCAAGCACATTCCCGGCTTCCAAATTTTGCCGATCTACGGCGGCCAGGGCTACGGCCCGCAGCTGCAGGCGCTGCGTCGCGGCGTGCACGTGGTGGTGGGCACACCGGGCCGCGTGATCGACCATTTAGAGCGCGGCACGCTGGATCTGTCTGAGCTAAGCATGTTGGTGCTGGACGAAGCCGACGAAATGCTGCGCATGGGCTTTATTGATGACGTGGAAAAAGTGCTGAAAAGCACGCCAGAGACGCGCCAAGTAGCGCTGTTCTCGGCCACCATGCCCGCGCCGATCAAGCGCATCGCGCAAGCGCATCTGCGCACGCCGGTGGAAGTGGCGATCAAATCGCAAACCACCACTGCGTCCAGCATTCGCCAGCGGTTCTGGATGGTCAGCGGCATTAACAAGCTCGACGCACTCACCCGCATCATGGAAGCCGAGCCGTTCGACGCCATGATTATTTTTGCGCGCACCAAACTCGCCACCGATGAGCTGGCAGAAAAGCTCGCTGCGCGCGGCTTTAGTGCAGCCGCGATCAATGGTGACGTGGAGCAAAAGACCCGCGAGCGCACCATTCAGCGCCTCAAAGACGGGCATATCGATGTGCTAGTGGCCACCGACGTAGCCGCGCGCGGGCTGGATGTGGAACGCATCAGCCATGTGCTGAACTACGACATTCCCTACGACACCGAAAGCTATGTGCACCGCATTGGTCGTACTGGCCGCGCCGGGCGTAGTGGTGAGGCGATTTTGTTTGTAGCTCCGCGTGAACGCGGCATGCTGCGTGCAATTGAACGCGCCACCCGCCAGACCATCGAACAGATGAACCTGCCCACCGTGGATGCGGTGAATGAACGCCGCGTGGCGAAGTTCCTCGGCAAAATCGACGACGTACTGGCGGGCGAAGACCTCACCATTTTCCGTGATTTGGTTGAACGCTACGAGCAAGAAAAGAACGTACCTGCAGTAGAAATCGCCGCTGCGCTGGCCAAGCTGGTGCAGGGCAAGACGCCCTTGCTGCTGCCCAAGCCCGCCAAACCCGAGAAGGCATTTGAACTGCGCGATGACAAGCCGCGTGGCGAACGTGCTGAACGCGGCGAACGTCCCAAGCGCGAACCGCGCGAACACGCCCCGCGTGAGCACGGTGCGCCGGAAGCGGGCATGCAAACCTATCGCATTGACGTGGGTTACCAGCACGGCGTGCAGCCGGGCAATATCGTGGGCGCAATTGCCAACGAAGCCGATTTAGAGGCGCGCTACATTGGCCGCATTGATATTCGCGACGATTACACCTTGGTGGATCTGCCCGAAGGCATGCCGCACGAATTGTTGGCACACATGAAAAAAGTGCGCGTGGCCAGTAAGCCACTGAACATGCGCATCGCCACCGATGAAGACCAAGATGCACCCAAGCGCAAACGCAGCTTTGGTGAGAACGCTGGCCCGCGTAAGCCGGGCGGTTTCAAACCCGGAGGCCCGCGCAAGCCCGGCGGTTTCAAGCCACGCGGCCCGCGCTGATTCAACCCGTCATGCCGTTATAGTGGGCGGCCATTAGCCGCCCCGCTAAGCCTTTGGCATAGTGGCGATATGTCTCGCATTCTTGTCTTCCAACACGTTGCTGCAGAGCCACTTGGCACGCTTGATCCGCTGATTCGCGCACGCGGGCACCGCATTCGTTTTGTCAATTTTGAACGCAACCCCGACGCGCAGCCCGATATCGATGCCTACAAAGGGCTGATCGTGCTGGGTGGCCCGATGAATGTTGAAGACCAAGCGCAGCGCCCGCATTTGCGCACCGAGCTTGCGGCCATTGACCGCATGCTTGAATTAAACCGCCCGGTATTGGGCATTTGCCTTGGCGCGCAGCTGCTTGCGCACGCCTTGGGTGCACCAGTGAAACGCCAGCACACGCCGGAAATCGGCTGGTATCCCGTTTACGCCACTGAAGCAGGGCGCAACGATGCGGTGCTCTCGCCTCTAGGTGAAAGCGCGTCTATCTTCCAGTGGCATGGCTGCCATTTTGAAGTGCCGGAAACCGCCACCCACCTTGCGCGCAGCGATACTTGCGAGCAGCAAGCATTCCGTTGGGGCGATAATGCCTACGGCTTCCAATTTCATCTTGAAATGAATCAACCGCTGATCGAACGCTGGCTTGCTAACCCTGCCTACTGCGCCGCACTGGCAGAACTTGCCGGGACGCAAGACGAAGCGCGCATTCGTGCCGATACCCAGCGCCATATCGCGGGCATGCAGGCGCAGGCAGATGGTGTGTTCAATAATTTCTTAGACCTCGTTGGCCGCCCGCAACGGCGCTTTACCCTACCCTCACGTGAGTGGGTGTGAACCAGACGTTTGACGCCATCGTCATTGGTGCCGGTGCTGCAGGGCTGATGTGCGCCCGCAGTGCGGGGCTGCTTGGTTTGCGCGTATTGGTGCTTGACCACGCCAATAAGCCTGGGAAAAAAATATTGATGTCGGGCGGTGGCCGCTGCAATTTCACCAATACCGGCGCAGCGCCTGCCAACTATCTTTCAGCCAATCCGCATTTTTGCAAATCCGCCCTCGCCCGCTACACGCCGTGGCACTTCATTGAGCTTGTAGAACAGCACGGCATTGCGTATCACGAAAAAGAACTGGGCCAGCTATTTTGCAATGAGTCGTCCAAGCTTATTTTGAAAATGCTGTTGGATGAGTGCGCCGCCGTACACGCGCAGATCCGGCTGCAGTGCAGTATCGAACAGATCACGCATACCGATGCAGGACTGTTTCAACTTCGCACCACACAAGGGACATTTACCAGCGCAAAACTCGTGATCGCCTGCGGCGGTCTTTCCATTCCCAGCATGGGTGCTTCTGGGTTTGGTTACCTTACGGCGAAACAATTTGGCCACACCGTACTGCCAACGCGCGCAGGGCTTGTGCCGCTTACGCTGTCCGGCACGCATGCACAGCGCCTGCACGACTTAGCAGGTGTTTCTCTGCCTGTAGAAGCGCGCAGCAACGGCAAAGCATTTCGCAATTTTATGCTGGTCACCCACCGTGGCATCAGCGGGCCCGCGATCTTGCAAATTAGCTCGTTTTGGCAGCCGGGCGATGAATTGCAGCTCAATCTTTTGCCGGGGCAAGACATTCCCAGCCTGCTGCACCATTGGCAAAGCACGCGCCGCGATAGCGAACTCAAAACACTGCTCAGCGAGGTGCTGCCCAAACGCTTCGCACAGCGCCTTTGCGAGCATTGGCTCAATAACAAGCCACTGCGCCAATACACGCCGCGCGAACTGGCTGATATCGCCGCATTACTGGAACGCTGGCCGTTGATCGCCAGCGGCACCGAAGGCTATCGCACTGCCGAGGTCACGCTGGGCGGCGTGGACACGCAAGAACTCTCGTCCAGCACGATGATGTCAAAACGCGTGCCCAATCTTTATTTTATCGGTGAAGTTGTGGACGTTACCGGCTGGCTGGGCGGCTACAACTTCCAATGGGCGTGGGCTAGCGGGCACGCGGCGGGCAACGCACTGGCCGCTTAAGACGCCCGCATCAAAACGGCAAAAATGGCACGCCCAAATACGGGTGCAGCCACCACCAGAGCGCGACTGCGGCTGCGGCCCAAAGCAAGAGCTTTAAGAACGCACCCGCCACCTTCAATGCCAACCACACGCCGATCACAATGAGAACAATGGCGATCCAATTCACGCGTGTGCATCCTGCTGAGTAGCGGAGCCGTCCACCAAGGGTAGCAGCTGCGGGTCTAAGGAAATGCGCTCGTCGAACACGAAGCAGCCACCGTCGTAGCCAAGCCCACCTACTTGTTCGAAATAACCCAAGATGCCGTCATCAAGCTGCAGCATATTGCTCCAGCCATCGCGCTGCAGCCACAGTGCGGCTTTTTCACAGCGCACGCCGCCGGTGCAGAAGCTCACGATTGTGGCGTCTTTGAGCGACTCGCGATGCGGCTCCAGCGCCGCAGGTAGATCGGTAAACTTATCAATTGGTAACGTCAACGCACCTTGGAAGGTGCCGTAAGCTACTTCCTGCTGGTTGCGTGTATCGAGCATCACTACGCGTTTACCGGCATCGTCGTGGCCCTGCTGCAGCCAGCGCGCCAAGGTACGCGGAGCCACCACGGGTGCGCGTTTGCCCAGTTCCAGCGGCGATGATTGGTCGCGGCGAAAGGTAATAATTTCTTTCTTACGCTTCACTTTTAAGCGCGCAAACGGAACGCGTTCGCTCCAGCTTTCCTTAATATGCAGCGCTTCAAAACGCGAATCGTTGCGCAACCACTGCAAGAAATCGCGCAGCGGGTCTTCAACACTGGCCAAAAAAAGATTCAAGCCTTCGGGCGTCACCAAGATCGTGCCGCGCAGTGCAGCCGCTTCCGCACGCTCACGCAAGGTCAGCGCCAGTGCATCCACATCGGCGATCTCAACAAATAAATAAGCAGCAATATTCAGAATCATCCGCCTATTGTAGTCGCGATCACGGCGTTCCCATAAAATCATCTGCAAATGAATTCACTTTCCCACTCCCCTCGCCTCGCTGTGATCGGCGGCGGCCCCGCTGGCCTAATGGCCGCGGAAACCGCACGCGCCGCAGGGCTAAACGTCCATCTATTTGAAGCCAAAGGCTCAGTGGGGCGTAAATTTCTGATTGCCGGTAAAGGTGGGCTGAACCTGACCCACTCGGAAGCGCGGCCTGCGTTTGATGCGCGTTACCGCGAACGCGCCGCAGCCGTTGGCGTATGGCTCGATGCCTTTGACGCCGATGCGCTACGCCAATGGGCGCGTGAACTGGGTGTTGAAACGTATGTAGGTAGCTCTGGGCGCGTGTTTCCGATGGATCGCAAAGCCGCACCACTGCTGCGCGGTTGGGTGCGGCGCATGAAAGAAAACGGCGTGCAGTTTCATGTTCAGCACCGCTGGCTGGGCTGGAATAGCGACGGCGCGCTGCGCTTTTCAACCACCGAAGGTGAGGCCACATTTGAAGCCGATGCTGTGGTGCTGGCCTTGGGCGGCGGCAGCTGGCCACAGCTTGGTTCGGATGGACATTGGGTTGAACTGCTGGAGCAGCGTGGCTTGCCGGTTGCCTCGCTGCAGCCCGCTAACTGCGGATTCGATATTCGTTGGAGCACCTATCTTTCCAGCAAATTCGCCGGTGCACCGCTTAAACCGGTGATCGCCCACTGGCAAGGCAGCGGCGGCAACGCGCAGATGCTGCAAGGTGAGTGCGTGATCACCGACACCGGCATTGAAGGCAGCCTGATCTACGCCATTGCTGCAGACCTGCGGCAACAGATTCAACAACAGGGCAGCGCCCTGCTCCACTTAGACCTAGCCCCAGGCCGCGAGCTATCACGCTTGTGTAGCGACCTCGAAAAACCTCGCGGCAGCCGCAGCATTGGCGAACATTTGCGCAGGCATGCGGGCATCAGCGGCGTCAAAGCCGCCCTTGTGTTTGAAGTGTTAGACAAAGCCGCGCAGCACGATATGCAGCGCGTTGCGCAAATCATCAAACAGCTACCGCTGCGCTTAGAACGCCCGCGTCCCTTGGCGGAGACCATTTCTACCGCAGGTGGCGTGCCGCTGGAAACACTGGATGAAGGCCTGATGTTGAAACAACTCCCAAGCGTTTTTTGCGCCGGAGAAATGCTCGACTGGGAAGCCCCCACCGGCGGCTATCTGCTCACTGCATGCTTTGCCAGCGGCCAGCGCGCGGGCAAGGCCGCGGCGCGCTGGTGCCAAGCGCCGGAACATTGAATAGGTTAGCGGCTAAGGCGTAATCACCGCGCGTCGGTTCGCGCGAAAACCACTAAGGTCATCTAAGCGGTGGTTAATCGCATTGGCATCTAGCGGCAGACGCTCAGCAATGACGCTGTCCAGATCCAGCTGACCGCGCGCAGCAAACTCCATCAAGGTAACCAACTCACTGCGCAAATGGTCGGATACACCAATGATCTCGGCTTCATAATTGATCACGTTGCCAAAGCTATCTACGGCAAAAGGCTCTTTGCAGATTCCCGCCAAGGCCGCGCGCCCTTGCGGCGCCAGCACCGCCACCGCTTGCTGCTGAGTGGTAGGAATACCCGCAAATTCAAGCGCAACATCCACCCCTGCGCCCTGCGTTTGATCGCGAATTTGCTGCTCTACCGAACCATTTCCCGGGTGAATTGGAATTGCTCCTAGTGCCGCGGCCTGCGCAAGTTTCTGCTGATCAATATCAATGGCGAACACTTGGCTTACACCCGCAATCCTCGCCAGCTGCAGCGCCGATAGCCCCAAGCCGCCGATACCAAACACGGCTACGCGATCACCAGCTACCACACGCGCTTTGCGCATCGCATGAAACGCCGTTGCACTGGAGCACATCATCACCGCAGCAGCGGCGCTGCTCACCGAATCG
Organism: Thermomonas sp.; assembly: GCF_019104945.1. GTDB lineage: Bacteria > Pseudomonadota > Gammaproteobacteria > Xanthomonadales > Xanthomonadaceae > Thermomonas. Next base: position 105,385 of record NZ_JAHRWW010000033.1, read on the forward strand.
GCAATACAAATTGCATTCATCGCAGGGGCCACGATGTAGTCGGCATAACCGCCATCGCGATGTTTGCCAAGCATCTGCACTTCGCGGCAGAACTGCTCTAAGCCGCGCCTGCAATAATCGCAATGCCCGCAGGTGACTAAGTAGTGAAGTGCTACACGATCGCCTTCGACAAACCCCGTAACCCCCTCGCCTACCTGATCGACACGCCCAGCCACTTCATGCCCCAGCGTAATCGGTAATTTCGCAACCGAGCCCGTACCCGAACGGTAGTGGGCATCGGAATGGCAAATTCCTGCGGCTTCCACACGGATGCGCAGCTCACCCTTACCCGCTTCAGGCAAAATGATTTCCCGCAGCGCAAGCGGCTGCCCCTGCTGAACAACTTGCACAGCGCGCATGGTGTTGGGCATTGCCGGAACTCCGAGGATCATAGCGTTCAATTACACGCCAGCTATTGCGTAAATGCAAAACGCTCCGTTTGGTCTTCAATCGGCAATAGGCTGCAAAGGCAGCAACAAAGTGGAGAAACCAGAAGAGCAAAGAACGCTGCCCATCTTGACACGTACGGACAAATTACGTACAAAACATAGGATACAAGTCAATTTCTCACGAGGCCAACCATGCTGCATACACCTGAAGCTCAAGGAAAATCGCGCAACGCGCGGCTGGAGGCGCGCGTGTCCAGCGACCAGAAGAATTTTTTTCAGCGTGCAGCCAACCTGACCGGACGCACCCTGAGCGAACTGGTCATCGACAGCACGCAAGAAGCTGCCGCTAAGATCGTGCAGGAGCACGAAGTCATCCGCCTGAGCCGTGAGGAACAGGTGGCGTTCGTGAGTGCGCTGCTCGCGCCTTCTGTACCGGGGCCGCGCCTGCAAAAGGCCGTCAAAAGCTACCGTCAGAAGGCGGGGTTTTAATTGGCGCTTATCCTTACGCCGGAGCACATCAGCCCACTGACCAAGACCCATGAGCGCAAGTCATTCGATTGCGGCCATGAAGACCTGAATCGTTACTTGCGCGAACAGGCGCGGCAGGACGCTGAAAAGCGCGTAGCCGCGCCGTTTGTGCTCACGCAGCCGGGTGATCCCAAGGTGCTCGGCTTCTACACCCTTTCATCGTCCATTATTCCTGTGAGCGAACTGCCGGAAGATATGATGAAACGGCTGCCACGCTACGGCCAGTTACCTGTCACACTGCTCGGGCGGTTGGCGGTGGATCGTTCAGCGGGAGGCCAAGGTGTCGGAGAATTTTTGCTGGTCGATTCCCTGCGCCGCAGCCTAGAGGCCGCGCAGCAGATCGCGGCGATGGCGGTAGTTGTGGATGCCAAAAACGAGCGAGCCGAAAGCTTTTACCAGCACTTTAACTTTCAGCCGTTCCAAAAAACCCCGCTGCGACTGTTTCTGCCCATGGCGCAGATTGCACAGCTGTTCGCATAGCAACTTGTCAGCAAATAGTCTTAGTGGATGATTAGCCCGACGGTCATTTTCAGCACACAATGCAAAAGCAGTGTCTATATTTGGGCTACAAATGGGCTACAGGTGGGCTACAGCCTCTTTGATCACTTGAAATTTCATGATGGCTTTTGTCTTGTACCACCCAGCAACCCTACGAAAGTACATGGCGCTCCGCCCCGAAACCCGCATAAAACAACGATTTTCGCCCTAGGGTATTGCGCTGCAGCAACAAGCTCTATACAATGCATGACTCTGCTGCGGGATGGAGCAGTCTGGCAGCTCGTCGCTCATAATCCATACAAACTTATTGTTCTCGATTGTTATAAGTCGATCCTACTTGGTATTATTTGAGCTTTCTCTATATATGTCAATGACTTGCATAATTATTGCGCAAGTCTGTTTAGCGCCTCTCTGCGTCGAATAAAACCGTTTTTCGATGATGCGTGAGAATTACTTGGTTACACATATCGTGACCGTTGCTCGTCATACGTTCTTCTTTAACCAATCGATACCGGTGCTTGAGCAGCACGGACTCAGCGGCTGACTCATTGGCCATCCCGCTGCACGGAATATTACTGGCCCATGCCCCGTAGTCGCATCGATCAACTAGTAGCTTTGTTGGCCTTCAATCAGCAATAGGCTAATCACGTGCGACACATTACGTCGCAACCATCCGGATGATAACTCCACAAGAAGGAGAATCATCATGGCACGGCGTAGCACCAACCGTTCTAAAAGTGCAATCGAAATTAATCCAGCTATTCGTCTCTGGTTACTGCGAACTCTAGTACCACTGGGCGCGCATCGCGAGTTTTTGCATTCGCAGGGCTTTCACAACGATGACCTCGCCACAGCATTGGGTTTAGGGCATTGGGTTGATTCGTCACAATCTGATATCCCTTCATTTTTGTGTCGCCCCAGTAAGACAGCTAACACCAATACCGAGGAAAACGAATTCGATTTAAAGGCTGTCAGGTCCGAACTCCGACAACTTCATCAGCAAGCAGAAAAGGACTCGCATAAAGCGACTCTTTCAGCCTGCTTGCGTCACAACATCGACCAATTGTCGAGGCTGGTGGGCTTGAACTCGACAGACTGCCGAGTATTGGAGTTTGCCGTATCGATCCATCACGAGCGCATTCTAGACGATACTGCCGACTGGCTGGGAAGCCTTTCGTCGGCCAAGGTCTTTCACGTTTTGTCGGTTATCCTCGACCTGCCCGAGCCGGAGATTCGGGCCTCTTTGAGTGCACAAGGGATCTTAGCGCGCTCAGGCTTAGTTTCGGTTGAACGCAGTGGCGCCAACGTGCTGCGTCACAAATTGGACGTGCTCTCCCATAACTTTGCCGATCTAATGGCTACATCGGAAGCCGATCCGATCAGCCTGCTGCGCGGCACTGTATCCGCCTCAAGCCCTGCACAACTTACCTTATCTGATTACAACCACATCACCCACTCTCTTGAAATACTGCGTCCGTATCTGCGGCACGCGGTTTCAACAGGGCGGCACGGCGTCAATATTTTTCTGTATGGCGCACCGGGAACGGGCAAGAGTCAACTAGCACGCGTCCTAGCTGATGAATTGGAATGCGAGCTATTCGAGGTGGCCTGCGAGGATGCCGATGGCGATCCAGTTAGCGGGGAACGCCGTTTGCGCGCTTTCCATGCGGCACAGAGCTTTTTCGCACAGCGTCGAGCTTTGGTTGTATTCGATGAGGTCGAAGATGTCTTCAACGATGGCGACAATTTCTTCGGCCGCAAGAGTACAGCCCAGGTGCGCAAGGCGTGGATCAACCGGATGCTGGAAGAAAACCCGGTGCCCACGCTATGGCTGTCCAACTCTATCCATTGTCTTGACCCAGCCTTCATCCGTCGCTTCGATATGGTCTTTGAACTCCCCGTACCCCCGAAAAAGCAGCGAGAACGAATTTTGCAGGAAAGCTGCGGAGACCTGCTGGATGCCAGCCGAATTTCGCGTATCGCTGAGGCCGAAACACTGGCTCCGGCGGTGGTTGTCAAAGCCGGTGCCGTCGTACGCACCATCCAAGAAGAACTTGGCGAGAGCAATGCGGCTGCGGCCTTTGAAAGGCTAATTTCGAACACACTGGAAGCACAAGGGCACCGGCCACTGGCTCAAAACGCCCCGAACCGGCTGCCAGAAGTTTATGACCCTGGCTTCATTCACGCCGATGCGGATCTGGCGATCGTGGCCGATGGGCTTCAGTCGGCAAAATCCGGAAGGCTCTGTCTCTACGGCCCACCGGGAACAGGCAAGACGGCTTATGGCCGCTGGGTTGCAGAACAGCTCGGAGTGCCCCTGCTCGTCAAACGCGCATCGGATCTGATGTCACCTTACATAGGTGAGAATGAGCGCAACATCGCACGCGCCTTCCGAGAGGCGCAAATCGATGGCGCAGTCTTGCTGATGGATGAAGTGGACAGTTTCCTGCAGGATAGACGTAGTGCGCAGCGGGGCTGGGAAGTGAGCCTAGTCAACGAGATGCTGACCCAAATGGAATCTTTCCCAGGGGTATTCATCGCCTCGACCAATTTGATGGACGGGCTGGACCAGGCGGCGCTGCGCCGTTTTGACCTCAAAGTGAAGTTCGACTTTCTGCGCCCCGATCAGGCGTGGGAGTTGTTGCGCCGCCACTGCGCTGCCTTGGGGCTAGCCACACCCGCGGCGGAGGTACAGGCGCGGATTTCCCGACTGCAACGGCTGACACCGGGGGATTTTGCTGCCGTGTTGCGCCAACACCGGTTTCGCCCGCTTGAAAATGCATCTGCATTGGTGTCGGCTCTTGAAAGCGAGTGCATGGTGAAAGAAGGTGCAAAGCGCCCCATTGGTTTTATATAGTCGATGCTTCGTGAGAAAACGAATAGGTAAAGAAGGGGCAATCATGCGTACACTCTCGAAATCCAAGCTTATGTGCTTCCGACAGTGCCCCAAGCGCCTATGGCTGGAGGTACACCGCCCTGACCTACGCAAAGACTCTTCCGCCACACAGGCAAGTTTTGCAGTTGGCCATCAGGTCGGTGATATCGCACAACGACTTTACGACCCTGAAGGAAAAGGGGCACTGATCGATCCGCAAGCAGAGGGTTTCGATACGGCTTTCACTCGTACGCAAACTCTGTTGCGATCAGCTCAGCCTATTTTTGAGGCGGGTTTTCGTGCAGAAGGGGCACTGGCTTTCGCCGACGTGATGCTGCCGGTAAGGAAAGGTGGAAAGCGCACTTGGCGCATGGTTGAAGTGAAGTCATCTACCTCGGTCAAGGATTACCACCGTGATGATGCCGCCGTACAGGTATTTCTGGCGCACGCCTGCGGCGTTCCACTTTCCGCCATTGCCTTAGCTCATATCGACAGTTCTTGGTGTTACCCCGGCGACGCTGATTACAGCGGTCTCTTGCTTGAAAACGATCTGACCGAAGAGGCGTTCAGCCGTGGTGAGGAAGTTCGCAGCTGGATTGCCGCGGCACAGCAGATCGTCGCAAAAAGGAAGGAGCCAACCGTCAAGACCGGCAAACAGTGTAGCGATCCCTACGAATGCGGTTTCCTGGCGTATTGCCAAAGTCTCGAGCCTCAAGCAGAACAGCCGATCCGTTGGCTGCCGGGGCGACTGAGTAACAGCCTGTCGGCGCATATCGAGGCGAATAGCCTGACCGAACTGCGCGATGTGCCCGATGCATTGCTCAACGATAAGCAACAACGCGTCAAAACAGCCACCCTTTCTGGCAAACCCTATTTCGACAGGAAAGCGGCTGCACAGGCGCTGGCCAGTCACAAGCTACCGGCCTACTTTATGGACTTCGAAACCATCCAGTTCGCCGTACCTATCTGGAAAGGCACGCGCCCGTATCAGCAGATCCCCTTCCAGTTCAACGTCCACCGCCTTTCACGCACGGGCAAACTTGAGCAGCAAGCATTTCTCGACCTCTCAGGCAATGATCCTTCCAAAGCATTCGCCAAAGCCTTGATTGCGGCATGTGGCAAGCAGGGCCCGATCTTCGTCTATAACGCCGGTTTCGAGACGGCCCGTATCCGCGAATTATCAGACCGCTTCCCTCGCTTGGCGAAACCACTACTGGCATTAAACGAGCGCGTGGTGGACCTGCTGCCAGTGGCCAGGGATCATTATTACCACCCCAGCCAAAAGGGAAGTTGGAGCATTAAGGCCGTGCTTCCTGCACTATGCCCAGACCTTAAATACGGAGACCTCGACGGCGTCCAAGATGGCGGCATGGCCATGAGCGCCTACTTGGAGGCCATCGCAGCACACACCAGTCAGTCACGAACATCTGAAATCGAGCAGCAATTACTTGCGTACTGCGCACTCGATACCTATGCCATGGTGCGCCTGTGGTCGATCTTCTCGGGCTCAGCCTTGAAGGTCTGAAATGGCGAAGCGTTCTGACACCCTCGAAACCGTACTCCTCGCCGTCGAATTGCTGCGCCGTATACCGCGTAGCCGAAAGGTGACCGCCAGTGAACTACATCAGCAACTGAAGGACGCTGGCATAGATCGCGATTTGCGCACGATCCAGCGCCAACTCGAAATGCTCAGCGAGCATTTCGAGATCGAGCGCGATGACCGTAGCAAACCCTACGGTTACCGTTGGCTGGAACAGGCCAAAGCACTGGCAGTGCCCAACCTGACGCCGCAAGAGTCGCTGTTGCTCCAGTTAGCAGAGGAGCACCTGAACAACCTATTGCCCACCCGGTTGATGAAATCCATGGAAGGATTCTTCAGACAGGCTAAGCGAAATCTTGGCCCTGACAGCAGTGCGCGCCTTGAACGCGAATGGCCCGGCAAAGTGCGGGTCGTTGCCACCAGCCAGCCCCTTTTGCCCCCCAAGATTGTTCCGGGCGTCTTCGAAATCGTCAGCGAAGCTCTGTATTGCAATCATTGGCTTCATCTCGATTATCGAAATTCGGCAGGAAAACGGAACAAGGTGGACGTCATGCCCTTGGGCCTCGTACAACAGGGGCCTCGCCTTTATCTTGTATGCCGCTACCGAGGCTATGACAACGAGAGAAATCTGGCACTGCACCGCATCTTGTCAGCCAAGATGTCGACGCTAACGTTCGAGCGGCCCAAGGAATTTGACCTCAAGAAGTACGACGACGACGGGCGGTTTGGATTCGGTGATGGAGAAAAGGTACGTTTGACTTTTCGTATTAAGCACAATGCTGGGCTTCATCTTCTGGAATCTCCGCTATCGAGTGATCAGCAAGTGGTCGAAATTGAGGACGGAATATTGGAAATCACGGCCACGGTGGTCGACAGCGCGATGCTGGAACGGTGGCTGCGAGGATTTGGGGATGCGGTTGCTGATGTACAGCGACTCCCCATTGTCGCGGCCAAGCTGTAACGAAGGAGAACTAATTAATGGAAAGTACATGGGGCCTTCTTGGTCCCGAGCTTTTGTCGAATGTGCGCCGCACTCGGACCCTTGGACTGGGCGCGTCGGTGCGTCACTTTAATGATCTTGCCATTCCCGGTTTAGGTGGTGTCTGGTATGGCAAGCAACTGCTGCTTGCGACGCTCGGTGTGACTGTGGCCGAAAATGCGCGCAGCCGAGGTGCGAAAGTTCAGAATATTGAAGTGGCTAACGCAATTGAAGCACTGGCCTGTTGGCTGGCCTTCAGAAGCAATCGCTGGAGTAGTGATGCTCGCTTGCGCGGAAATGCCAAGCTGCAAGACAAAGATGATTTCAGTTTTAGGCGGGTACGCCAGCGAAATTTCTACGTCACACAGCCTATGCGAATGGCGACCGTCCAGGCCCTGCCTGCACTTGGCTTTGTCGAATCCGATGGCACGCGATTCAATGCATTTCGTTGCTCAGATGAAGGAAAAGCCTTTATCGAAGCGGCATTAGGGAGATGTCGTCCGTATAACAGAGAGGTTGTCGATCATCTAACCTTGTGGGCGCAAATGAAAGATGATCGCGTCAATACAGATGCACTTCGACAGGCTCTTTCGCCACTCGAAAAGCTATCCAATGAAGCAATCCAATTACTTCGGGAAAGACTCGTCCAAGAAGGTAGTAAATCCTTCGAGTATAAGAAACGGTGGGGTAACTCACTGGCGTGGGTCGAGTCACTCCGAGAAAATAGGCCAGACAGGCTAACGTGGGCGCAGCGTCCGCAAGAAATTTCAGAAGATCATTGGCACGATCTTCAGGCAGGAGCCTTGTTTTTTGAAGCTCGTGAAGCCGCAATTGCCACTCTCGATGCAGCAGAGGTCCATATCGGAAACCAGGGTGCCGGGCAATTCCTATCCTTGAAACATCAAGTTCCTGATTCGCTGGCACAGCCG
>NZ_JAHRWW010000037.1 GCF_019104945.1 Thermomonas sp.
AGGACAAACTCGACCGGCTGCACGCCTGGGATCTCGACAGCCGCCTCGAATTGGCGATGGACGCCCTTCGCTGCCCCCCCGGCGACACCCCCGTCGCCATCCTCTCCGGCGGCGAGCGTCGCCGCGTCGCCCTCTGCAGGCTCTTGCTGCAAGAGCCAGACATCCTCCTCCTCGACGAACCCACCAACCACCTCGACGCCGAATCGGTGGAATGGCTGGAGCAGTTCCTGCACCGCTACACCGGCACCGTGGTGGCCGTCACCCACGACCGCTACTTCCTCGACAACGCCGCCGAGTGGATCCTCGAACTCGACCGCGGCCGCGGCATTCCGTGGAAGGGCAACTACACCGACTGGCTCGTGCAGAAGGACGAGCGCCTGAAGCAGGAAGAGTCGTCGGAAAAGGCGCGCCAGAAGGCGATCCAGAAAGAATTGGAGTGGTCGCGGCAGAACGCCAAGGGCGGCCGCAGCAAGGGCAAGGCGCGTCTGGCGCGGCTGGATGAACTGCAGTCGGTCGATTACCAGAAGCGCAACGAGACCAATGAAATCTTCATCCCGCCGGGCGAACGCCTCGGCAACTCGGTGATCGAGTTCAAGAACGTGTCGAAGAAGTTCGGCGACCGCCTGCTGATCGATGATCTGTCGATGATCATCCCGCCGGGCGCCATCGTCGGCATCATCGGCCCGAACGGCGCCGGCAAGTCCACGCTGTTCAAGATGATCACCGGACAGGAGAAGCCGGACTCGGGCGAGATCAACATCGGCCCGACCGTCAACCTCGCCTACGTCGACCAGAGCCGCGGCGCGCTGGAAGGCAATCACACGGTGTTCCAGGAAGTCTCCGGCGGCCTGGACATCCTCAACATCAACGGCGTGGAGATCCAGTCGCGCGCCTACATCGGCCGCTTCAACTTCAAGGGCCAGGACCAGCAGAAGCTGGTGGGCTCGCTGTCCGGCGGCGAACGCGGCCGCCTGCACATGGCCAAGACCCTGCTGCAGGGCGGCAACGTACTGCTGCTCGACGAACCGTCCAACGACCTCGACATCGAGACCCTGCGCGCGCTGGAAGACGCGCTGCTGGAATTCCCCGGCAATACCTTCGTGATCAGCCATGACCGCTGGTTCCTCGACCGCATCGCCACCCACATCCTCGCCTTCGAAGGCGACTCGCACGTGGAGTTCTTCCAGGGCAACTACCGCGAGTACGAGGAAGACAAGAAGCGCCGCATGGGCGACGACGCCGCACCGAAGCGCCTGCGCTTCAAGGCGCTGAAGTAAGTAAACACGATGAAATGCAACAGAACGCCGGGTTTTCCCGGCGTTTTTGTTTCTGTCATTGGCAAGCTCAAAGCTCTCGCAGGCGGCTCCAGCGTACCGCCCTCCTCCGACTTGCACCCTAAAATCAACCGGACTAGACTTAGTCAAACCCGTTTAGAAATAGGTAACGCCCGTGCGTACTGCCATCAACATCCATGAAGCCAAAACCCACCTGTCTCGTCTGGTGGAACAGGCCAGTACTGGCGAGGAAATTATCATCGCCAAAGCGGGCAAGCCCATGGCGCGGCTGGTACCGCTGGCGCCTGCGGTCAAGCCCAAAAAACTGGGGTTGCTGCAAGGGAAAATCGGTATTGCGGCCGATTTCGACGCCCCGCTACCGGCGGACTTCCTACTGACTGGCAGCAAGCCCTGATATGCCTCTGTTGCTGGATACGCATGTCCTACTGTGGGTGCTAAACAATCCCGCCAAGCTGAGCAAAAAGACCCGCAACCTAATCGAACGCTCCGAAGTCCTAGTCAGCGCAGCGTCACTTTGGGAAATCAGCATCAAGGCAGCACTTGGCAAGCTGAAGGCCAACCCACAAGACATCTTCGACGCCATCAAACCTTCCGGTTTCGACATCCTTCCGGTACAGGCGGAGCATGCCATCGCGGTATTCTCCCTAGGCACCGTGCATGGCGACCCCTTCGACCGCCTACTTGTTGCGCAGGCGATGAGCGAGCGCATCAGCCTGCTTACACTCGACGACACCTTGCTCGGCTACGGGCCATCGGTTCGTCTGGCGGAATGAATACTCCTCACCGCATCTACCAAACTCCAGCTGCGCCTATGCGACAATCCCCGCCCATGACCTTCGCCCACAAACTCCGCACCCGCTGGCAGCAGGCCAATACCCTGCTCTGCGTCGGCCTTGATCCCGATCCGGCCAAGTTCCCGGACCGCTTCGTCGATGACGACGATGCGCTGTTCGCGTTTTGCCGCGACATCGCCGATGCCACCGCCGAGTACGCCTGCGCGTTCAAGCCACAGATCGCTTATTTCGCCGCGCACAACGACGGCGAGGCACAGCTGCAGCGCCTGATCGCGCACATCAATGCCGAGCATCCCGACGTGCCGGTGATCCTAGATGCCAAACGCGGCGATATCGGCAGCACCGCCCAGCAATACGCCTGCGAGGCGTTCGAGCGCTTCGGTGCCGACGCGGTGACGCTGAACCCCTACATGGGCAAGGATTCGGCCGACCCGTTCCTGGCCTATAACGACCGCGGCTGCGTGTTCCTCTGCCATACCAGCAACCCCGGCGCGCGTGATTTCCAAGAGCTCCTCATCGACGGCGCGCCGCTATACCAGCACGTGGCGCGCAGCATTGCGCAAGACTGGAATGGCGATGGCAACTGCGCGCTGGTGGTCGGCGCGACCTTCCCGGAAGAGCTCAAAATCATTCGTGGCATCGTGGGCAACATGCCGCTGCTGATCCCCGGCGTGGGCGCACAAGGTGGCGACGTGGAAGCGGTGGTCAAGAATGGCCAAACCACTGACAGCACCGGGCTGATGATCAATTCCTCGCGCGGGATTTTGTACGCCTCACGCGGCGCGGACTATGCCGAAGCCGCGGCCACGGCGGCGCGTGAACTGCGCGACGAAATCAACCGCTACCGCTAAGCGCTCACGCTCTGCACACGTGCGTTGCGCCACGCTGGGCTCCTTCAGTTCAAGGAGCCCCGTATGGACAGCAGCATGTACCCCACGCCTTCCGCCGAGCTTGCGCGCAAACGCCGTGAGCTAGCGCCGAAGCAGCTTGAAGCTTTTCGTAATTTCAGCGCCTCCGTATTTGCCGACGGTGCGCTGCCCAATGTCACCAAACAGCTGATCGCGGTAGCCGTTGCGCACACCACGCAGTGCCCCTACTGCATCAAGGGGCACACAGAAGAAGCGCTCAAGCACGGCGCTACCGAAGCACAAATTATGGAAGCAATTTGGGTAGCGGCAGAAATGCGTGCGGGCGGTGCGTATGCGCACTCCAACTTAGCGCTTGATGTTATGCACCAACATCAACCTTCCGCCTGATGCGCTAACCCTTCATCGCTGCGCGCAGCACCGCAATAGGGAAGCGCCCCCAAATCATGGCAAACACCGCGCAGCGCATGATGACGCTGCATTGCGGCGCTTCAAATTTGCGAAAATAGCGCCAGAGTCCACGGTGTTTATGCCGCTCCACAAACAGCGGCCTGCGCCGCGATGACACACCGCGCACATGCAGTACTTCTACCGTATTAGCCACCGCTACGGCGCTGCCTGCTAAGCGCACGCGACGGCAGAAATCGAGGTCTTCGGCGTGCAGGCGGTAGCCTTCATCAAACCCTTTGATCGCTTCGAATAATGGGCGCGGCAATAGCATCAATGCGCCGGAGATTGCATCGACGCGCTGCAGCGGCTGCGTGGCATCTTCTGGAATGCTCAAATCACGCGCTGCAGAAGAACGTAGCATCGCGACAAAATTCGGATCGCGCCGCCGCGCCGCTGCATCTAACGCACCATCTTCACCGCGCAGTTGGCCGCCCACCAGCGCAGAACCAAGCGATGCTGCCGCAGTGCGCAGACGCGATAAGGTGTCGGCCTCAACAAAGCAGTCTGGGTTGATAAATGCCAGCCACTCGGCTTGGCTTGCATGTGCGCCTTGATTGCACGCTACAGCAAAACCGGGGTTATCGGGGTTTGCAACAAAACGCACGCGTGAATCGGCAACCGCATGGCGCTGTACGATTTCTATCGTTTCATCTTGCGAGTTATTGTCGATGACGCGAATTTCCGCGACCTCCTGCGCCGCACGCAGGCGCTGTAGGCATTCATCGATGGTTTCTTCGCTCGCATACGTCACCACGACGGCGGCGATACCTGCACTCTTCATTGCACTTCAGTAAAAAGATCCTGCTGCGGCGGGCGCTGCTGCAACCGCTGCACCGCAACTGTTAATTGATTGCGCAGCGTCAACAAAGGATCGCGCATGAGCCACTGCGCAATACTCGCGTTCCACGCGGGCCAGCGTGCCGATAGCGCATCCATATCGCCTTCGCTTGGCCGATCTTCATCTTTACGAAAGACAAAAGCCGTGTCGCACAGCACGCTGCGTCCACCCAAACCTGCCATGCGCAGCGATAAATCCATCAGCGCAGCATACCAAGAGCCGAAACTGGCCGCATCCAACCCGCCTGCCTGCACCCGCGCACTGCCGCGCAATAACACCGCATGGCTCACCGCCGCAGGCAGCGCAGGATAATTGGGGCGCAGCTGCGCGCAGGCTTCTGCCAGTAGCGCTAGAGGCTGCTCCATCGGCACCACTTCACCGATGCGCGGCCACGCGACGGTTTCCCCCGCATTGCACCAAGGTATCGCCGCTGCGATGTGTGCATCGCTACGCAAGCAGGCCAGCAAGCGCTCTAGCCAGCCTTGCGTTGGCTGCGTGTTACTGGGCAGAACGGCCACATCGCCACTCCCACACGCACGCAACGCTTCGTCTAAATGCCGACTCTCGCCAATGGGGTTTGCGCGTCGCGTATGTGCGGCATTCAACCGCGTTTGTGCCAGCCAGCGCTCGATAATGGCCACCCCGCGCGGCCCCGCCTGCGCGTCATCGGCAAGCCAGACGCGCGTTCCCACCGGAGTACTTGATTCCAGCGCCGCAAGGCAGGCGTCTAGCGCGTCCTCGTCGGTGCCGATGGGCACGATCACAATGGGCAGGTCTGCCGCGTTCAGGCTCACTTTTCCTTCTTGCGATAAATGGGATCCAGCGCGCGGAAGCGGCTTCCGTACTCATCTGTCAGCGCACGTGCTTCCAGTGGATTACGCACCACAGTGGGGGTGATCAAAACCACTAATTCATCGCGCGACTTGCCGTTGCCTTGCATCCCAAACAACCCACCGATAATGGGAATCCGGCTTAGACCCGGCACACCCGTCGAGTTTTTCGACTGCCCGCTGCTGATTAACCCAGCTAGCATCACCGTTTCCCCGCTTGCGGCCACGGCGCTGGTGGTGACTTTGCTGGTATCAATGCGCACGTTGCCATATTTATCGGCCACACCGGTGGGCTTGCTCACTTCTTGCACGATATCAAGAAACACCAAGCCATCGCGGGTAATGCGCGGCCGCACCTTCAAAATAATGCCCGTATCTAGGTATTGCACTTGGCTATAAGTGCCATCGCCACCACCCGTTGTCGGGTTGAAGCTGACAGACGCCACCGGAATTTTTTGCCCCACATTGAGCGTGGCTTCGCGGTTGTTTTGTGCCATGATCGAAGGCGAAGACAGCGTACGCACATCGGTGACGCTATCCAGCGCATTGATGATCGCGGCCGCGTCTTTGCGCAAGAACGTCCAACTCAACAGGTTCCCAGCGCCTCCGGTTGAAGGGCTGACGCCACCTGCATAACTGCCCCAGCTATTGCGCCCGGTGGGGTACGGCAGGCCGTTTTGTGCCAATGCGTTATCGAAGAACCAGCTCACGCCATATTGCAGGTCACCCTTTAACGCCACGCTGAGTACCTGCGCTTCGATATGTACTTGCGAAGGCAGCACGTCGAGTTGGTCAATGACATCGCGGATGGACTTCCACTGCGCAGCGCTTGCGCGCACTAGCAGCGAATTGGTGTCTTCCACCGCCGAAACACCCACCTCTGTGCCACCAATTTTGAGCACGACACGGCCGTTGCCGCTATTTGCCTGCGGCAGTGCAGCCCCTTCTCCCAGCCCTGTTTGGCTAGAATTGGCTGGGTCACGCGCATCGTTACTGCGCTGTGTATTGGCCGACAATCCTGGCATCAGCGACACGCTGTCGCGCCCACTACTACCACCAAATACTTCGGCTAGGCGGTCGGCCAAGTCACGTGCCTTGATGTATTTCAACTCATACGAGAACAAACGGCCCTCGCCGCTACCGCCTTCGATGCGGTCGATCCATTTGCGGATCTCTTCGAGGTAACTTGGTTGGCTGCAGATCACCATCACCGCATTGGTCGATTCCAGCGGCATAAAGCGGAACATCCCAGCGACGGGGCTATTACCCTGTTCGCCAAACACACGCTCTAGATCTTGCACCACATCCACCGCGCGCCCAGATTGCAGGGGATACACGCCCACCGACATGCTGGCCATCCAATCCACATCAAACACTTGGATGGTGCGTAGATAGTTTTCTAATTCTGCACGTGTCCCTGCGACGGTAATTAAATTACGCGCACCATCCACAGTCACGATGGAGCCTTGCCGCGCATACGGCTTCAGAATTTTTTCCATTTCCGTGGCCGACACGTAGCGCAGCGGCACCACGCGCGACTCAAACCCACGCGCAAGTGCTGGTGACCCGGTGCGCGGCACCACACCGCTTTGCAAGGCTTGGTCGGCAGGTACGATGTTATAGCGGCCATCGCTGTACACCATGCGCGCATTATTCTGCGCGAGCACTTGATCGAGTAGCGCCAGCGCCCCAGCCGAACCCACCGGCTTCTGCGTGGCCACGGTTACCGTGCCCTGCACGCCGGGGGCGATGCTGTAACTTTGCCCCAACATGTCGCCCAGAATCGCCTTCACCACGGCCTGCAGCGATTCGCCTTCAAAATTAAAGCTGGCTTGCCCGCTGCTGGCTAATGCGGGTGGCGGCGTACTCGCCAATTTTTGGTTGAAGGGTTGGCTGCTGGCACGGCGAATCACCGGCTGCGGGCCGTCTTGACCAAGTTCTTGCTGCACTTCACGGCGCACCTCTTCTGCCCGTGTGGCCGCGCTCTCTTGCTCGCCATGCAGTGATTGCGTGCGACGCATTTGCGCCTGCGGTGCGCTGGCGCAGGCAGCAAGCCCACCTACTAATGCGGCGATCGCGAGCAACCGCCAATGCGTCGATGAATTCTTGTGTGTCATGCGTGGCATACCCATCATTATTTTTCTGGCTCCGACACGAGGCGTAGTCCGCCGCTGCCGTTTGATTTTGTTTGCTGCTGAAGCTCAGCGCGGCGCGCTTCGATGCGGCGCCGAATGTCTTCAACGCGTGATTGATCCGTGCTTGCTGCGCTCGATGGCGGCGGTGGAGGTGGGGGCGGTGGTACAGCACCAACGGCGGCCGCTTCAGCATCCATACTCGTTGCCTTCCCTGTTCCACCTTGGGTGCGCAGATCTAGCGTTACTTGCCCGCCCGGCCCCTCGAACACCGCGCGGCGCGGCTGCACTTCAAGCAAGCGCCAGCCCGTTGCACCTTCTGGTTCGGCGCCTTCACGCACGCGCTGCGTATCGCCACCACCACTTGGCTGCAACATGGCGAGGCGTGCATTGGGGCTAATCAACACGCCGGTGAGCATAAAATCTAGCGCAGCGGCCTCACTGTCTGCGCCTTCGCCCATCACCGCTGCAACAAACGCGCGCGGCCGCCGGTTTTCGGTAAACAGCGGCCGTTCAACCGCCTGCGCATATTGCGATAGCGAGCCCACGCGGTTCACTGTTTGCGGCGTGATCTGCGGTAGTGCCTTGCCAGTTTCGGCAGGCAACTCCGGCGCGTGACGTGCAAGCCCCAACAGCGCTGCGAGCCATAGCAGCAGCGCCGCGCCGCAACCGAGTGCGAGCAACTGCGTCACTCCGCTGATCTGCGGCAGCGTGTGTTCATCCTTGCGCTTATTGGCCATTCCTAACTCCCGCGCTGGGGCGTAGATAGCCAAACAAATTGAAGCTCACATCCAGCCCGCCTTCTTGTACTTGCTGCGCGCCGGGGATAGCGAAGTAGCGCTGCGCAGTGATGCCCAGCGCATCCACAAAGAGGAACGGTTGTGCCGACTCCAACGCATGCAGGACGGCCACCGTTTCGGCATTGCCGCAGCGCAGACGCACTTGCACGATGACTTTTTGATAGCGCCCGGCTTGGCTTTCATTCTCCAAAGGCGTGCGGTTGACGATGGCGCAGCCGCGCCCACCGCTCTCGGTCACAATGCCTTCCAGCTGTTGGATCAGCGCCGCCGTGGCTAGTTCAGCAGTAGGTTCGGCCAAGAAGCTCGCACTACTGCCGCGCGTCTGCAGAGCCTGCACGCGTTGTTGCACCTGCGCTTGCTGCAGCAGCAATCCGCGCAGCCTTGCGTCACGTTGCTGCAGATCGGTAATTTTTGCATTCACTGTGTGCAGCGGCGCAATGAACAGCGGCTGCAGCAATAACCCATAGACCGCAGCCAGCACCGCAAGCAGCAGCGCCAGCGCCAGCCAGCGGTCGCGATTAGTGCGTGGCATGGGCGGCCTCCTCTGGTGCAGCGGTTGTGGCCACTTTGAGCTTGGCCACTAGGGTAAACCGATCCATTCTGGTTCTCGGTTCCTGCTGCAGCGGCCCACTCAGCGCAGGCGAGCTCCACTGCGGCGCGCCCTCAAGCTGGCCCACGAGCGCCGCCGCCTGATTGGATAGCCCAATCAAGGTTAACTGGTCACCGTCGATGGACAGTTTTTCCAGATAGGTACCATCCGGCATGCGCTGCGCCAATGCGTCGATCACTTCCACCGCTGAGGCGCGGCCATTGCGCTGTTGGGCCAAGTGCGCGCCTCCTTCAACCGCATCCATGATCTGCTGGCGCTGCGCGCTTACACTGCGCGCCTGCGGCTCACGCTGGCTGATTGTTTTTTGCAGTTCGGCCGCTGCCGCCGCGCGGTTATCCAATAGCTGAGATAGCGCTGCACAGAGAGCGAATACGGCAAGCAGCAGCAAGCCAAGATTCCATAGCCGCCATGGATTTTTTCGCCGCGCACGCTGCGCCTGCGGTAAAAGGTTGACGCCTAGCGGCCTGCCGCTTTCTGCGGCTAGGTCCAACCCAGCCAAGGCTAAATCAACACCCGGCCAGCGCGCGGTGGCCGCCGCCAACTGTGCGCGCGGCAATACCACCAGCTCCGCCTGCAATTGACCGTCCGCACGCGGGTGCAGTACGCGGCCATCGTAGAGGACATCTGCAAGTGCAAACGGCGTTTGCCGCTCTACTTCAAATGTCAGTACATCACGCAGACGCTCGCGGGCAGCGGCAGGCAGGGTGAGTTCTCGGCGCAGCCCGAGTGATGCAGGCAGCGCCAGCCAGCGTGGCAGGTTCGCGACGCGGCCAGATAGCAGGACGGCAAGAGGATCACCGCCTTGCGGCAGCGGCAGCGGTAATTCACCTAATGGGTGTAAGCGCTCTTCACGCTGTAGCACGAGTTGCAGAGTCTCGTTTGGGTGCAGCAGCACGCGGTCTTGGCTCACACCCAGCGTGCGGCGTAGCGAAACCGGCAGCCACTCCAGCAAGCTTCGGCCCCACCATGCAAAAAAACGACGCAGGTAGGTTGTTGGCATCGTGCTCACGACCCCACCCTCGTCTGCTGCCAGTGCAGCGTTGTATAAGTTGACCCCGGCAAACCACTTCCCCCTAATCGAATGACGGCCGAAAGCCGCGTACCGCGTCCATCGGCAAGCCGGGCCACGCTGTCGATACTATACGTGCCGCTGCCCGAAATCGGCGATGCCTGCGTGCTATCTGCCGGGCTTTTTTCTGGCAGCCCCATAGCACGCCGTACCACCGCGTCAGCCCAATCCCCATTGGGCTGCGCCTGCCCAGAATACACGGTCAAATGCGTGGCCGCGGCCGCATACAGCTCGCGCCGCATTCCAAGCACTTGCTGCAACTCCGACACGCTCTCGAACGGAGCATCTTTCGCCCCCCAAGGCAGCCCTTCTGCAGCATAACTAGGATCTTCTGCACCGCCTGCCGGTTGATTTAGGTGGTCGGGATCGCGCCAGTCCAACACCGCACCCGCCAATTGCGTCGCGCCTTCACGCGGCTCACCCAGTGCTATGAAAAACGCCTGCAACAAATCGAACGAGGCGGCATTGAGGTCAATTTTGCTGGCTTCATCATGCAGCCGAATGACAATTGCGGCATCGGCAAACGTCCATTCGTGGACGCGGCCATCGAGACGCCACTGCTGCGCCGGGTCTTGCTCTAAAAGCTTGGAAACGGCCAGCTCAAGCCCCGCGCGCGCCGCCTCTTGGCTCACCAGCGCACGTGCCGCGCCATTGCCCTGCATGGATTCGATACGTGCGGTCAGCGCATAGCCTGCCACCAGCATCGATAGCAGCAAAATGCACCAAAGCACCAATAGCAGGGCGGCTCCACGTATGCGCTGCATTAGGGCGTCCTCTGCATTGCGTTGACGTAATTCCCCGCCAGCGGCAACGTAACCAGCACTTGTGGCCACACCTCTTTTTTGTCTTGAATCCGCACCCGCACCTGCAGCGGCAGCGCTTCTGGAAACGGCCACTGCGCCTGCCACGGCGTGAGTTGACCGTTTTCACCCAGCCCTCGGTATTCAAGCTGCACCGCTTTTGCATTGATCAAAAGCGCCTCAGTAGGGACCGCCGCCGGTAACACTTGCCCACCCGATAGCGCTTGAAACCCGACCTCCAACACCACCGCATTGCTCTGTTTTTTAATGTGAAAGGTTTGCAGATAGGGGCCACCACGACCGAAATAATCTGGCAGTTCGGCGACAAAACGCATTGAGGTCGCATCGCCAACAAAGCGGAGTGAACGCCCGGTTTGTTGATCAAACCCAAACACAATGCCCTGCGTGCTGTGTAGGCGCGCACGCAGCAGCGCCGATACGCTGCGCATCTGTTCATTGTGCTGGCTCAGTGTCTCGCCACGAGCAACGGTGGCTCCTGCTGCGCGCAGCACGCCAAATACCAGCAGCAGCGCCGCCGCCAGCAAGGAGGTGGCCAGCAATACCTCCAACAGAGAAAAGCCGCGCGCCCGCCGCATTACAGCGCCACGCTTTCAGCAGGGGGCAAGGCAAGGCGCAGCGAGCTGATCTGCAACTGCTCGCCGATACCGCCATCGCCCCAATGCACCTGCAACTGGACATGCAGCAAACGCGCCGCAAACGGGTCTTGTATCTGCGGCTGTCGCGGATCGGCCCATGGTTTAACCTCTAGCTGCCAACGGTAGCGGCCATTCTCGAATTGCCCGCTTTCCCGTAACGGCTTTTGTAGCATCAACAGGTGTTCGTCCAGTAGTGACTGCGCGTAAAGTGCCGCGCGCCCGGCATCACCCGCCTGCCGCACCTGCTTGCTGGCACCTGATAGCGTCCCTAGAAGTAGGGTCAACCCTAGCGCCAACAGGCCAAAGGCCACCAAAATCTCAAGCAAGGTAAACCCTGCAGCGCGACGCGGGCTCATGGCATCGCCTGTTGCATACGCTGCACGCGCACTTCGCCAGTAAGCCAAGCCACATTCACGTCCCAGCCGCCACCGTTGGCGGCCAGTCGCACGCGCCCACCACTTGCGGCACCGTCGGGAAAGAAACGCACCTCGCCCTTCACCGTAGAGTGCTGAAGCTCGCGTGCGCTGGTGAAATCGAGCATTCCGATATCGGGCAACTGGCCATGCCGCCCGTTTGCCGCCTGCCAGCGCCGTGTCTGCGTATCCAACACGAAGGATTGCGGCCGCCCGCTGCTAATCGCCAGCGCGCGGGTAAAACGCAACTGCGCCGCCACCTCTTTTGCTGCGGCCTGCAATTGCGCGCCGCGCAGCCCGCCGGTAAACGCCGCCATCGCCAGCAGCGTGGCCGATGCGATTAGCACCAGCACCACCAGCATTTCCAGCAGCGAAAACCCTGCCATTTGGCTGCGCCCACGCACTGCGCTTCCTCAGTGGTTATTCAAACTGGATGTCGGCATTGACGCTATCGCCGCCTGGCTGGCCGTCGGCACCAAGACTTTGCAGCGTAAACGGCTTGCCCTCACCCGGCATTTTGTACTGGAATGGATGCCCCCACGGATCGTTGAGGTCCACCGTTTTAGCGTAAGGCCCCAACCAACCCGCCGCGCCACTGGGTGCGGTGACGAGCCCATTCAAATCGCTTGGCAATGTGCCGGTATCCATTTTGAACTGCTCGATTTTTTCGGCCAATGTTTGTACCTGCGCCTGCGCAAGTTTGACCTTGGCACGATCACCGCCCCCCAAAATTCGCGACGCAGCGAACGCCACGATTCCGCCGATCAGTACCACGACAACGATAATTTCAATCAACGAAAAACCGCGCTGCGCGGCCATCGACGGCAACTGTTTCATTCTGCGATGCTGCATTCCACTCTCCCCAAAAAATTAAAACTGAACTACCCCACTACATTGGTGAGGTCATAAATAGGTACCAATACGGACAAAATTACCACGCCCACGACGGCGGCCAAGAGCAGCGTAATAGCAGGCACCAATGCAGCCAGTAGGCGATCCATTGCGGCCTGGGTTTCTTGCTCAAATGTGTCAGCGGTTTTGAGCAGCATGACATCCAGCGCACCCGACTCCTCGCCCACTTGCATCATTTGCAGCGCCAACCTTGGGAAACGTTTGCCTTTGGCCATTGCCAGAGACAGCCCCATCCCATTTTTAACGTCATCAGCGGCCGCATCCACATCCTCTGCTAACACGCGGTTATCCAGCACATTCCGCGCAATACCCAGCGCCATCAGCAGCGGCACGCCGTTGCGCAGCAGGGTGCCCAAGGTGCGCGTTAGCCGTGCCGTTTCAAGCTTGGCAAGCAGGCTACCAATGCCTTTTTGCTGCAGCAACCACGCATCCACACGCCGCATAAATGCAGCTTCCCGGCGCTTGCGTTCAACCCAAAGCAGCGCCAGCAGCGGCACGGCTAATAGGACGATCCACCAGTTGCGCACAAACTCGCCCGCGCTCAGTACCAGCTTTGAAAACCACGGCAACTGCGCATCGAGGCTTTCATACATCGCACCAAACTGCGGCACTACATAGCCCAGCAAAAATAGCAGCGACAGCCCCACCAAAATCAGCAAGATCACCGGATAGATCAACGCATTGATGACCCGCGTGCGGAGTGCGCCTGCACGCTCCAGATAATCCGCCAGCCGCTGCAGTGTTTCATGCACATTGCCGCCCGCTTCACCCGCACGCACCATGTTCACGTAGAGTCGGCTAAAGCTTCCGTGCTGGCGCTCCAGTGCGGCGGAGAGTGACGCCCCACCGCGCACCGCATCGCGCACTTCGGTGAGTGTGCGCTTGGCCTGCGCATCGTCTGGAAGCTCTAGCAGAATGGTCAGCGCACGATCCAGCGGTTGGCCCGCAGCGAGTAGGGTAGCGAGCTGCTGGGTGAGTAGCACTAGATTCCCACCCGTAAAAGGTTTTGGCTTCCACAGTGCACGCCAGTCAAATGCGGCGTCCGTCGCCGACGCCTCGCGTGTTTCCACCGGCAAATGGCCTTGCTCCTGCAACCGCAGCGCTACCTCGGCACTGCTCGCCGCTTCCATCTGCCCTTGCAGCATTTCACCCTGTGCGTTGAGCGCTTTGTAGTGATACTGCGCCATTGCCTCAGGCGTCCTCGGTCACGCGCAATACTTCTTCGATCGTGGTTTCACCGCGCAGCGCTTTGATGATGCCCACTTCATACATCGTCACCATCCCCGCTTGGCGGGCCAGCGCTTCGATTTCATCCATCCCCGCATGGCGCATGATGGCGCGGCGGATACTGTCATCCATCAACAGCAGTTCCATGATGGTGGTGCGGCCGAGATAACCCGTTGGCGATAGCGCCGATGGCGTGGGGCGGTACAGATAAATTTCACCTTGCGGCTGAAACCGGCGCAGGCCAAATTTTTCGATTTCCTCGGGCGAGGCCAGATATTTTTCTGCGTGTTCTGGCTCTAAACGGCGCACCAAGCGCTGCGCCAAAATACCGTTGATGGTGGAGGTGAGCAGATAGTCTTCCACCCCCATATCCAGCAAGCGCGTCACGCCACCCGCCGCATTATTGGTGTGCAATGTTGAAAGCACTAAATGGCCGGTAAGCGCCGATTGAATGGCGATCCGCGCGGTTTCTAAATCGCGCATTTCACCGATCATGATGATGTCAGGGTCTTGTCGCACAATACTGCGCAGCGCGCTGGCAAAATCCAGCCCAATGGCGGGCTTGGCTTGAATTTGATTGATGCCCTCGATCTGATATTCCACCGGGTCTTCCACGGTGATGATCTTTACTTTGGACGTATTGAGTTTGGACAGCGCAGTATAAAGCGTCGTGGTTTTGCCCGAGCCAGTGGGGCCGGTGGTCAGCAAAATGCCATGTGGAAGATCCAGCACCTTTTGCAAGCGCTGCATAAACGCCTCACCAAACCCGAGTTTGGCGAAATCCAACACCACGGTTTCGCGGTCCAGTAAGCGCATCACCACCGACTCACCGTGCGCAGTGGGCACGGTGCTCACGCGCAGATCAAGCTCTTTGCCCTGCACCCGCACCACGATGCGCCCGTCCTGCGGCAGGCGACGTTCGGCGATATTGAGCTTGGCCATAATCTTGACGCGGCTGATGATCGCGGCAGTGAGATTACTCGGCGGGCTCTCGCCTTCTTCCAACACGCCGTCGATGCGATAGCGCACCTTGAGGCGGGTCTCGAATGGTTCGATATGAATATCCGACGCGCGCAATTCAACGGCGCGTTGAATAATTAGGTTCACCAACCGGATCACCGGCGCTTCTGAAGCCAAGTCACGCAGATGTTCGATGTCGTCGGGTGCCGACTCGGTCTCAGCGCCTTCGACGATGCTGTCCATCGCGCTACGCCCGTGACCATGCCAGCGTTCAATCAACTCATCGATTTCCGAACGCAGCGCAACGGCAGGGCGCAGTGGACGCCCACAGGCAAGCCGTACCGCATCGTGCGTGTACTGTTCCTGCGGATCGGCAAACAGTACATCCACACCCGCGGTATCGGCGGCCACCGGCACCACATGGAACTGCTGCATAAATTTGACGCCCAAGGCGACGTCATCGGGGGGCAGCTCGGCGGCCTCTTTTGCACTGCGCAGCGGAATGGACAGCGCTTCCGCGCAGGCCTCGGCATGATCACGCTCGGAGACAAGGCCAAGCCGCGCCAACAGCAACAGCACGCTGCCGCCGTCTTGCTCTTGCAGTTTACGTACCCGCGTAAGGTCGGCTTCTTTTACTTTGCCGCGTGCAAGCAGCAGCGCGACGATGCGGGCATCGTCGCTGTCTTCAGTGAAATTGTGCTGGCTTACAACGGCGTTCACGCATGCTCCCCATGCCAGTCGGACACCCTAAGGGTGACAACTTTAGCAGGGGGAGACCCGATCAGCCCAGCCACACCCGTGCATTGCGGAACATCCGCTGCCACGGCGCGTCTTCCGGCCATTCGGAAGGCGCCCAGCTGAAGTTGCCGCTGCGTAGAGTGCGCTCGGGATGCGGCATCAAGATGGTCACACGGCCGTCACGGCTGGCCACCCCGGCGATACCGTCGGGCGAGCCGTTCGGGTTGGCCGGGTAGTGGTTCGCCACTTGCCCGCCTTCGCTATAGCGCAGGGCGACATCGACCGCGGCTTGATCCACCGCATTGGCAAACACCGCGCGACCTTCGCCGTGGGCCACGGCCACTGGAATACGTGAACCTTCCATCCCTCGCAAGAAGATCGAAGGCGACTGCGCCACTTCCAGTAGGGCCAAGCGCGCTTCAAACTGTTCACTGGCATTGCGCTGGAAGGTGGGCCAGTGCTCACTGCCCGGAATGATGTCGCGCAGCTGCGCCATCATCTGACAGCCGTTGCAGATGCCCAGCGCGAAGCTCGACTCACGCGCAAAGAACTGGCTGAACATGTCACGCAGTGCTGGGCGTTCCAAAATCGAGGTGGCCCAGCCGCGCCCAGCGCCCAATACGTCGCCGTAACTAAAGCCGCCACAGGCCACAAACCCTTGGAAGTCGTTCAGATCAAAGCGCCCGGCAATGAGGTCGCTCATATGCACGTCATACGCATTAAAGCCCGCACGGTCGAAGGCGTAAGCGGTTTCGATCTGGCTGTTGACGCCCTGCTCGCGCAGGATCGCCACCTTGGGCCGTGCGCCCGTCGCAATGAACGGTGCAGCGATATCTTCGGCGGCATCGAAGCTCAGCGTGGGCTGCAGGCCAGGGGCATCAAAGCGGCGCAGGCTATCGCGCTCACTGTCGGCACAGGCCGGGTTGTCGCGTAGCTTCTGCATGGCATGGGTGACTGTCCACCACGCGTCGAACAATTCATCCCAACGCCACTGCGCCAGCACTTCATCACCATCGGCAATGCGAATGGTGGCGGCCGTGGTGGGCACCGCGATGCGCTGCGCGCATTCAATCAGGCCATGCTGTGCCACAAGGTCGGCAAACGCGGCACGTTCTTCCACCGGCACCTGCACCACCGCGCCCAACTCTTCGTTGAACAGCACGCGCAGTGGGTCATCGATGCGGCTATCACCCCAACCGTTGAGCTGAATATCAAGGCCAAGATGCGAGGCGAACGCCATTTCACACAGCGCAGCAAATACGCCGCCGTCGCTGCGGTCGTGGTAGGCCAGCAGTAGCCCGTCTTCGCGTGCTTCCTGCACCAGCTCAAACAGCGCACGCAGGCGCTGCGGGTCATCTAAATCTGGCGCATCGCCGCCGAATGCAGGCAGCACGTGGCCGTCGTTGGCTTCCGGATAGCATTGCGCCAGAATCGAACCGCCCATGCGCTGGCGACCGCCGCCAAGCCCAATCAGCCACAGGTCCGAGTCAATATCGCGGCGCAGCAGGGGGGTGAGCTGCTTGCGCACATCGAGCACTGGCGCAAATGCGGAGACAATCAGCGACACCGGCGAAACAGACTTCTGCGCGGCCCCGTCGGCCTGCCATTGCGCCTGCATCGACAGCGAATCTTTGCCTACGGGAATCGACAGTTCCAGCTCGGGGCAAAGCTCCATACCCACGGCTTTAACCGCATCGAATAACCGCGCGTCTTCGCCCGCGTGGCCAGCCGCGGCCATCCAGTTGGCGGATAGCTTGATGCGATTGAAGGCTTCCAGTGGCGCGGCCATTAAGTTGGTGATTGCCTCACCCACCGCCATGCGCGCCGAAGCAGCCGCATCCAGCAGCGCCAGCGGGGTGCGCTCACCAATCGCCATCGCTTCACCGGCTTGGCCGTCAAAACCTGCATAGGTGATTGCACAATCGGCGACGGGTATTTGCCACGGCCCGATCATCTGATCGCGCGCGGTGAGCCCGCCCACAAAGCGGTCGCCGATATTGATTAGGAAGGACTTCGCCGCCACCGTAGGATGCGCCAATACGCGCAGCCCGGCCTCGTGCAGTTCGAGGGTATCGGTATCGGCCTGCGGCCACTGCGGCGGCGCTGGATGCGCGGTGTCGCGGTGCATCTTCGGCGGCTTGCCGAACAGCACGTCCATGGGCAGATCAATAGCCGGCGGTTGGCCTGCGTACCCCACACGCAAATGTTCAGTACTGGTGGCCGTACCCACAACAGCGAACGGGCAGCGCTCGCGCACGCACAGCGCCTCAAACTCGGCCAAGCGCGACTGCGCCACGCCGAGCACATAGCGTTCCTGCGATTCGTTGCACCACAGTTGCATCGGCGACAGCGAAGGATCGTCTTTCGGTACTTTGCCTAAATCAATGTCGCCGCCCACGCTGGAATCGTGCAGCAGTTCGGGAATGGCGTTCGACAAACCGCCCGCACCCACGTCGTGGATACACAGAATGGGGTTGTCATCGCCCAGTGCGACGCAGCAGTCGATCACTTCCTGCGCGCGCCGCTCCATTTCTGGGTTTTCGCGCTGCACGGATGCAAAGTCAAGGTCTTCGCTGGTATCACCCGACGCCACCGAGCTGGCCGCGCCACCGCCCAAGCCAATTAGCATGGCCGGGCCGCCGAGTACGATCACCGCATCGCCATGCGATAGGCGCAGCTTTTCCACCTGCACCCGATCCATCGCGCCAAGACCACCGGCCAGCATGATCGGCTTATCGTAAGCGCGGGTCAGGCGGCTTCCATCAGGCAAGCTGCCTTCGTGCAGCTCAAAGCTGCGGAAATAGCCGGTGAGGTTGGGGCGACCAAATTCGTTATTGAATGCCGCGCCGCCCAAGGGGCCATCGCGCATAATTTCAAAGGCGCTGGCCATGCGTGGATTGAGGCTGCGCGCAGCTTCCCACGGCTGTGCCAGCCCCGGTATGCGCAAGTGCGACACCGAAAACCCACACAGCCCCGCCTTCGGGCGGCCACCGCGGCCGGTGGCGCCTTCGTCGCGAATTTCACCACCCGCGCCCGTTGAGGCACCGGGGAACGGAGCAATCGCGGTGGGGTGATTATGGGTTTCCACCTTGATGCAGAACGCCGAATCGGTCACCGCTTCGCTACGGTATTGCTGTGTTACTGGATCCGGGCGCCAGCGCGCACTGGCGTAGCCTTCCACCACCGCCGCGTTATCGCTATACGCCGACAGCGTGTGCTCGGGCGTGGTGGCGTGGGTGTGCTTGATCATTTTGAACAGCGACAGCGGCTGCGTCTGGCCGTTGATCGTCCAACTCGCGTTGAAAATCTTATGCCGACAGTGTTCGGAGTTCGCTTGCGCGAACATCATTAGCTCGACGTCGTGCGGGTCGCGGCCCAGTTCGGCATAGCGCGTGCGCAGGTATTCAATTTCATCATCGGCAAGCGCTAAACCAAGGCGCGCATTGGCTGCCTCCAGCTGCGCCAGCGGAATCACTTCTACCTCACCCGCAGGCTGCGCGGCAAACAGCGCCACGCCGTGCTCGCGTGTGGCCAAGAGCGATTGCGTCATCGGGTCGCAGAGGTGCTTGCTTAGTGCTGCCTGCGCGGCAGCGTCCTGCGGCCAGCCCAGCAGGTCGATGCGCATACCGCGCTCGACGCGCTTGACCGGTTGCCCAGCGCCACGCAGCAGCTCGGTGGACTTGCTGGCCCACGGCGAGAGCGTGCCAAGGCGCGGCACGACAAATAGCGTGAACGCATCGGGTGCAGGAGCGGCAAAGCCTTCCTCCGCCTGCAAGATACGGCGCAATGCGGCCATATCGGGCGCGCTACCGGGTTCGACATCAACCCAGTAACCGTGCCAAGTCCCGGCAATTTTCAAGCCGGGCGCGATGGATTGAAGACGATCTTGTAAACGGTCGCGACGAAATGGCGACAGGGCGGAAGCGCCCTCGAGGACGATCATGTCCGGCAACAGGCAGTGAACGGTCCATTATTGTAGCCGAGCTAGCCGCCTCGGGCGAAAACCGCGCTTAACCGGCGGTTTTTTCCTTCGCTAACGCGTCCAAACGCTCCAGCAAAGCTTCCGGTGGCAAGTAGCCGCCTAACACGCGTCCATCCGAATTCAAGATCATCGGCGTGCCTTCCAGCCCCATCTGCTGACCGGCGTGGTATTGCATATCGACAGGGGTTTTAGCGCAACTGCTGCGGCTTACGACGCGGTCGTTCTTGGCATCGGTCAACGCTTTCTTGCGATCTGGCGCGCACCATACCGCCACCATTTTGCGGTAGTCGTCACTGCCAAGGCCCGCACGCGGGAAGGCGAGGTATTCCACGCGAATACCGAGCTTGTTGTACTGCTCAATTTCCGAATGGAACTTGCGGCAGAACCCGCACTCGACGTCGGTGAGTACCGCCACCGTGTATTTGGTGATGCCTTTGGGCGCAAACACAATGCGATCAGCCTCTGGAATGGTGGCCAGCACCTGCTTGCGCACCTTAGCCATGGCTAGATCACTCAGATTCTGGCGTTTGTCTAAATCAAGCAGGGTGCCTTGCAGCAGATAGTGGCCATCGTCGCTCACATACAACACCTGCCCACCGGCGATTACCTGACGAAACCCCTTCACCGGCGCAGCTTCGATACTGTCCACCTGAATTCGCGCATCCAGCTTACGCAGCGCTTCACGCGCCGCAGCTTCGGGCGTACCCGCCGCAAACGTCGGCTCCTTGGCTGCCGTAGTTTCTGCAGCAGGCACCGCTGCTGTGGGCGCGGTAGTGCTTTGCGCGCAAGCAGAGAGGCTTAAGCTAAGAAGAAGAGGCAGAACAAGACGTTTCATGGAAGCTCCGTGATCAAACGATTGGCCCCAGCAAGGGGTTAGCCAGTCATTGTCGCACGCTTAAATGGCCTGCTTCTGAACGTCACGCACGCGGATGGTGCTGCGCGTGCAGCGCGCGCAGGCGGTCGCGCGCCACCAAGGTGTAGATTTGCGTGGTGGACAGCGAACTATGCCCAAGCAGCAGCTGCAGCGCGCGCAAATCGGCACCGTGGTTCAGCAAATGAGTGGCGAAACTGTGGCGCAACCCGTGCGGGCTAACCCGCGCCGGGTCAATGCCCGCCAGCACCGCGTAGCGTTTCACCAAACGCCAAAACGCTTGACGGCTGAGTGCTGCGCCGCCCGTTTCCACAAACAAATGCACTACTTTTCCCGGTGCTTGCGCACCTGCTAGCAGCGCCGCGCGCGCCTCCTGCTGATAGCGCGTGAGCCAATGCATGGATTCCTCACCCAGCGGCACCAACCGTTCTTTGCTGCCCTTGCCCAGTACGCGCAAGACGCCTTGCCGCAGATTCAGCGCAGTGGCGGGAAGCTCCACCAACTCGCTGACCCGCAGTCCGCAGGCGTACATCAGCTCCAGCATGGCGCGGTCGCGCAGCCCGCATGGCAAGGCGCAGTCTGGTGCTTCCAGCAGCGCCGCCACTTGCGCCTCAGATAGCGCTTTTGGCAACAGCTTCGGCAAACTAGGCGACTGCAAAAGCGCCGCCGGGTCTGTTTCACACTGCCCCGTTCGTACGCCCCACGCGTAAAACGCACGCACGCACGACAGCAGCCGCGCACTGCTGCGTGGGGTATAGCCTTCGCGCGCGCGCAGGGCGAGATAATCGAACAAATCTTGCCGACGCGCCTGCATCAGCAGCGGCTTACTTTCGGTATGCAGCCAGCGCGCTAGGCCGCTCAAGTCACTGTGATACGCGGCCAATGACGCTTTCGCCAGACCGTACTCGGCCCATGCCGCGTCCAAAAAACGCTCCACACAGGCCACATCTTCCGCGCGCGCTTCGGGCAGGTGGTGTGTCCATTGGCGGCGGTCGGCGGTGGTGGTGGTCATTGACGCTATCCTATGCTGATGTCTGATCTTGAACACCCTACCCCGCTCATCGGCTGGCGCCTGCTGGCGCTGCTGTACGACTTCTTCCCGCTGCTCGCGCTATGGTTTGTTACGGCTGCGGGCTTCACCCTACTCCACGGCGATGCGGTACGCGGCGGCTGGTTGGGGGCGCTGGAGTTCTTCACCCTGTGGCTGATCACCGGGTTCTACGCGGTCATCAGCTGGCAGCGCGGCGGCCAAACCATCGGCATGCGCGCATGGCGGTTGCAGCTTCGCACGCATAACAACGCCCCCTTGCAGCGCCGTTTGCTGTGGCTGCGCTACGTTGTGGGAAGTATCTCGTTGCTGGCCTGCGGCCTAGGCTTTTGGTGGGCGTGGATCGACCGCAACCGCCTCACGTGGCATGACCGCATCAGCGCCACCTACCTGCAGCGTCTGCCCAAACGCGGCTAACCGCTGCGGCGATGGAAGAACAGATACGACACACCCAGCATGACGATGGGGGGAATGGCATAGGCCACGCGGAAATCGAAGTGGTAGATGCTCGCCAGCTTGGTAACGATCATCTGCAGCATCCAAAAGCCCAACGCGAAGACAATGCCGATAAACACTCGCTTGCCGTAGCCGCCACTGCGCAATGAGCCAAACGCAAATGGAATGGCCGCAAGGCACAGCGCCAGCACATTGATGGGGTAGAACCAGCGCCCCCAATACACGCGCTCAAAATCACCCGCATCCATGCCGTTGCGTTTGCGGTATTCAATGCTGTCATGCAGCGCCATCGTGCCCATATTGCTCGGGCGGGTCACACTGGACGCCAATGCAGCTTCGTCCAACTGCGACTGCCAGCGCTCTTCGGCCACCTGCGCCTGCTGCACACTCTTTTCACCAAAGCGCACGCGATCCACCTTGCGCAACACCCAGCCTCCGGGGCGGTGCTCCGCCTGTTCTGCGGTAGCAATCGACTTCAAACGGCCGTCGTGTTCAAACTCAAACAGACGCACCCCACGCAGTTCTAACCAGCGGTCATCACCGCGCTGCTTTTGCTCGCCGGTGGCGGCATTAAGAAACACGCCCCCTTCGCGCGCCCAAAGGCCACTGAATTTCGACACCACCATATTGTTGTAACGCACTGTACGTAGTGCACGCGCGTACTCATCACCTTTGGGGGCCAAGGTTTCGCCGTTGATCACCATCAGCGCGGTCAATAGTGAAAGCGAGAGCAGCACCGAGGCGCCGATGCGTCGCCGCGATAGCCCTAGGGCACGCAGCGCGGTTAATTCGGATGAAGCCGCCATCTGCCCTAGCCCCAGCAGCGCGCCAATCAGCGCCGCCGTGGGAAACAAGAGATACGCCTGCGAAGGCAGCGACACGCCAGTGACCACGATGGCATGGCTCAGGGTATAGCCGCCCTTACCGATATCGCCCACCTCTCCGGCAAACGCCAGCACGGTTTGTAGGCCAAGCAACACACCCCACGCCGCCAGCACGCCGGTGAGTACCGAACGCGCGATATAGCTGTCGTGCAGCCGTGGAAAATGCTTCATCGCCGCCACCACGCTTTGCGCACGCGTCCGTCGCGGGCATACAGCCATGCGCCCAAGGCCAACAGCGGCAGCAGCAGCCACCACAGCCCCAGCGCGATCGGCAGCTTGCCCGTGGCCAGCCAACTGGTGCCCAGCATCATCATGAAAATACCGAATAGATACGCGAAAAATGCCAGCAGCAAGGCGCCGTGACGCGACTGCCGTGGCGCACTACGCGCCAGCGGCACCGCCAGCAGCGCGAACGCCAGCGCCAGTAGCGGCGGCGCGATGCGCCAGTGCAGTTCGGCGCGCGCGGGTACCGCCGCATCACTTAGCAGCGCCAATGTGGGCTTCAGCTCCGGCGCTTCGGAAATGCCGCCCTGCTCGGGTGCAGGCAGTAGCAGCTCGTTGCGCGCATAGCGCATCAGCCGGTAATCCAAATCGTGCCCACTGGCCGGGCCTTCCACGCGGAAGCCATCCAGCAGCGCCAGCACGCGCGCGCCGTTATCGCGATACAGCTCGCCGCCGCGTGCGGTGGCGACATCCATTCGGCCATTGCGTTCGCGAAAGACAAACACCTGTTCCAACTGCGTGCCGTCGCTAGACATCTTCCCTGCATAGGCCACGCCGCCATTAGCAATGGGCGTAAACCGGCCCGGCTCAAACCCCGCCACCAGCAAATTGCGATTGGCTTCGGCCACCATCGACTGCCCCACCCGGTTGGCCCACGGCCCCAGCCACAGCGAGCACAGCGCAATGATCAGCAGCACCGGCACCACCACCAGCAGCAACGGCCGCAGCAAGCGGCGCGGGCCCACGCCTACTGCGGTGAGCACATACATTTCTGAATCGCGGTACAGCCGCCCCACCGCCAGCAGCAGGCCCAACAGCAGCGCCAGCGGCAAAATAAGCGGCAAATAATTGAGCAAACGCAGCCCCAGTTGCGACAACAGCAGCGGCGGTGGCAGGCTGCCACGTGCCATCTCGCCCACCAGATCGGCAAACACGCCGCCAAGGCTGACCATGCCCAGCACCACCAGCGCCGCAAACACGGCGCGCGCAAATTCCATACTGAGGTAGCGGTCTAATTTCGGCATCCGGCCTGTCTTGCCTTAGAATTAAGAGTTTACTGCCAACAGCATGGCTGCCTGCCGCAGTCGCATAGTGTAAGCGACGCCAACCAGCCTGCCTGTATGGCCCCCCACCCGCCAGCCCGGATACCTTGTTCGATGAGCCTCGAATTTCACCTGAATCAGTCCTCCCCCGCCACTGCTGCACTTGATTGCGTGATCGCAGGCGTCTTTGCCGACGGCAGCCTAACCCCCGCCGCACAAGCCCTCGACACCGCCTGCGGGGGGCGTATTCAAGCCCTTGTCACGCGCGGCGACGTGTCTGGGAAAACCGGCAAAACCGCCCTACTGCACGATCTTACCGGCATCACCGCACCGCGCGTACTGCTAATTGGTCTTGGCGAAGCGGCCAAATTCGGCGTTCCGCAGTATCTCAAAGCCGTGGGCGATGCCGCGCGCGCATTGAAAACCGGCCCGGTAACAAGCGCCTTGTTCACCCTTACCGATGCCCCGGTAAAAGACCGCGAGAACGCGTGGAGCATCCGTCAGGCCGTGATCGCCGCCGATCATGCCTGCTACCGCTACACCGCAACGCTGGGCGCAAAAAACAAAAAGCGTGACGAAAAAGGCCTGCAGCAACTGCATATCGCGGGCAGTGATGCCACCGCGTTGGCGCAGGGCGTGGCCATTGCGGCGGGCGTGCAGTTCACCCGCGAGCTGGGCAACCTGCCGCCGAACATCTGCAACCCGGCCTATGTGGCGCAACAGGCACAAGATTTTGCTGCAAATAAGCCCGGCGTCACCTGCGACATCTTGGACGACACCGCAATGGAAGCCCTCGGCATGGGCTCGCTGCTGGCGGTGGCACGCGGTAGCGCGCAGCGGCCGCGCCTTGTTGTGCTGAAGTACAACAACGGCGGCGACGCCAAGCCCTATGTGCTGGTGGGCAAGGGCATCACCTTCGACACCGGCGGCGTGAACTTGAAGACGCAGGGCGGCATCGAGGAAATGAAGTACGACATGTGCGGCGCAGGCAGCGTGCTGGGCACCTTCGTGGCCGCAGTGGGCATGGGTCTGCAGCTGAATCTGGTCTGCATTGCCGCGGCGGTGGAAAACGCCATCGACGGCGATAGCTACCGTCCGTCGGATGTCATCACCGCGATGTCGGGCAAGACCATTGAAGTGGGCAATACCGACGCCGAAGGCCGCCTGATCCTGTGCGACGCGCTGACCTATGCGCAGCGCTTCGAGCCCGCCGCATTGGTGGACGTGGCCACCCTTACCGGCGCCTGCATGGTGGCGCTGGGCAAATACGCCACCGGCGTGATGACCAAAACCAGCCACGACTTGGCACGCGAAATTCTGGATGCGGGCGAAACCGTGTTCGACCGCGGCTGGCAGCTGCCGCTATGGGACGAATACCAGCCGATGCTGGATTCGGCGTTTGCCGACGTGTACAACATCGGCGGCCGCTGGGCTGGCGCGATTACCGCCGGCTGCTTCCTGTCGCGCTTCACCGACGGCCAGCGCTGGGTGCACCTAGACATTGCCGGCTCCGCCAGTGACGACGGCAAGATGGGCATGGCCACCGGCCGCCCGGTCGGCATGCTCAGCCAGTGGCTGCTGGATCGCGCGGGCTGATTCCGCCACCATGCAACGCGCCCATTTCTACCTGATCGACAAGCCCCGCTTCCGCGAGCAGCCGCTGCTGCTGGTCTGCGAGCTGGCGAAACGGGCGGTTGCCGCCAATCTCCCCACGCTAATCCTAGCGCGCGATCAGGCGCAGGCCGAAGCCTTGGACGACCTACTCTGGTCGTTCGAGGAAGATGCCTTTATTCCGCACCAAATTGCAGGCATGGATGAAGACGAGGACGAGGCCAACGTCCTTATCGCCACACCCGCGCTCGACGTTGCACTGCGCCCGCTGCTGATCAACCTGCGCGACATCGCACCCAACGGTCAATTCGACCGCGTGCTGGAAGTGGTGCCCGCCGACCCAGCCGCGCGCGGCCCGCTGCGCGAGCGCTGGAAGCATTACCAATCGCTCGGTTTCGAGCTCAAAAAATTCGACATGTGACACGCCTCATGACTTCCCTCGACTCCGGCTTCAACCCGTCCTCCTTCGAATCCCGCCTGTACGCGCAGTGGGAGGCCAGCGGCGCGTTCGCCCCGACCGGCAACGGCCCGGCCTACAACATCCTGCTGCCGCCGCCGAACGTCACCGGCACCTTGCACATGGGCCACGCCTTCCAGCACACGCTGATGGATGCGCTGGTGCGCTACCACCGCATGCGCGGCTACCGCACCCTGTGGCAGATGGGCACCGACCACGCCGGCATCGCGACGGAAATGGTGGTGTCGCGCAACCTCGCCATCGAGGGCAAGGGCGAGACCCGCGATTCCTTGGGCCGCGAGAAATTCATCGAGAAAGTGTGGGAATGGAAGCAGCATTCCGGCAGCACCATCGAGCGCCAGATGCGCCGCCTCGGCGCGTCCGGAGACTGGTCGCGCAGCGTATTCACCATGGATCCGATGCCCTCGACCGCGGTGATCGAAGCCTTCGTGCGCCTGCACGAGCAAGGCCTGATCTACCGCGGCCAGCGTCTGGTCAACTGGGACCCGGTGCTGAAGACCGCGATCTCCGATCTGGAAGTGGTGAGCGAGGAAGAGAACGGCCACCTGTGGGAGATCCGCTACCCGCTGGCCGATGGCGTGACGTATGAGCACGTCGAGCACGATGCCGACGGCGTGGAAACCCTGCGCGAAACCCGCGGCTACGTGGTCGTGGCCACCACCCGCCCGGAAACCATGCTGGGCGATACCGCCGCGATGGTGCACCCGGAAGACCCGCGCTACACCGCGCTTCACGGCAAGTTCGTCGAGCTGCCGCTGACCGGCCGCCGCATCCCGATCATCCTGGACGACTACGTCGATCGCGGCTTCGGCACCGGCGTGGTGAAGGTGACGCCTGCACACGATTTCAACGACTACGCGGTGGGCCAGCGCCACGGGCTTGCGCTGATCAATATCTTCAGCGACACCGCCAAGGTGCTTGGCGATGACTTCATCCCCGCGCCGTATCGCGGCCTCGACCGCTTCGATGCACGCAAGGCCATCGTCGCCGACCTCGACGCCGCCGGCCTGCTGGTCGAGATCAAGCCGCACAAGCTGCAGGTGCCGCGCGGCGACCGCAGCGGCCAGGTGATCGAGCCGTACCTGACCGACCAGTGGTTCGTGAAAATGGACACGCTGGGCCAGCGCGGGCTGGAATTGGTCGAGAACGGTAGCGTCAAGTTCGTGCCGCCGAACTGGGTCAACACCTACCGCCACTGGATGGAGAACTTGCAGGATTGGTGCATCAGCCGCCAGCTGTGGTGGGGCCACCGCATTCCGGCGTGGTTCGATGCCGCAGGCAAGGTCTACGTTGGCCGCAACGAAGCCGAAGTGCGCGCCAAACATGCGCTGGGCGATGCGGTGCTGACGCAGGATTCCGACGTGCTGGAGACCTGGTTCTCCTCGGCGATGTTCCCGTTCTCAACGCAGGGCTGGCCGGATGCCGTCGCGATGGCCAAGCGCGGCTTCGACGACTACATCCCGTCCAGCGTGCTCGTCACCGGCTTCGACATCATCTTCTTCTGGGTGGCGCGGATGGTGATGATGACCGACCACTTCACCGGCAAGGTGCCGTTCCACGACGTCTACATGACCGGCCTAGTGCGCGACAAGAACGGCCAGAAGATGTCCAAATCCAAGGGCAATGTGCTCGACCCGCTGGACATCATCGACGGCATTTCCATCGACGACCTGGTCGCCAAGCGCACATTCGGGCTGATGCAGCCGAAGATGGCCGAGAAGATCGAGAAAGACACCCGCAAGGACTACCCGAACGGCATCAATGCCCACGGCGCCGACGCGCTGCGCTTCACCATGGCCGCACTCGCAGGCCCCGGCCGCGACATCAAGTTCGACCTGGCCCGCGCCGAGGGCTACAAGAATTTCTGCAACAAGCTGTGGAATGCAACGCGCTTTGCGCTGATGAACGTGGGCGAAGCCAGCTTCAGCGGCGTGCCGCAGCCTGCCACCGACGCCGAGCGCTGGATCCTGTCCCAGCTCGACCGGATCAGCCTTGAGGCCGCCGAGCACTTCGCCAGCTACCGCTTCGACCTGCTCGCGCAGTGCCTGCACGAATTCGTCTGGAACCAATTCTGCGACTGGTTCGTGGAGCTGGCCAAGCCGGCCCTGCAGGGCGACGACGCAGCCGCGTCCGCATCCACCCGCCACACCCTGCTGCACGTGCTGGAAGCGCTGCTGCGCCTGCTGCACCCGCTGATCCCGTTCGTCACCGAGGCGCTGTGGCAGGAAGTCGCGCCGCGGCTGGGCAAGTCCGGCAGCCTGATGCTGCAGGCCTATCCGCAGCGCGGTGATCTGGATGTCAATGCATTCGCGCAGGCCGACGCCGATATCGAATGGCTGAAGGCGGTGATCGGCTCGGTGCGCCGCATCCGCAGCGAGCTGGGCGTGTCGCCGGCCAAACAGATATCTCTGCTGCTGCGCGGCGGCGACGCTTCGGATGCCGCGCGCGCGCAGCGCTTCGACGCGCAGCTGCGTTTCCTGTGCAAGCTCGAACGCATCGACACCATCAGCGGTGAGCCGCCTGCCGCCGCCCCGGCCGTGGTTGGCGAGCTGCAACTGTTCGTGCCGCTGGAAGGCTTGGTGGATCTGGACGCCGAACGCGTGCGGCTGGACAAGGAGATCGCCAAGATCGCCGCCGAGAAAGACAAGAGTGAGGCCAAGCTGGCCAAGTTCGGCGCTGGCGTGCCCGAAGCCGTAGTGGCTCAAGAACGCGCGCGTCTGGCCGATTGGAGTACAAAACTTGCCGCACTCTCTATCCAACGCACGCGCCTAGGCTAAACTCACACTCGGAGAAAAGGGGTCTCCAGCGAATGAGCACAGCGGAAAGTAATTCCAATGGAACGATCGCCTATCGGCAGCTGCTCGATACCGTTGGCTCATTCGTGTACACCACAGACCTACAAGGCCGCTACACCTACGCCAACCAACTGGTGCTCAACCTACTGGGCAACGGCCTCACGTTGGATGATGTCCTTGGCAAGATGTTTACCGACTTCGTTGATATTGGCGAAGACGACACCCTGCGCGAAACCGACTGGCGCGTAATTCGCAACGGTGAAACCATCGCGCGCGAAGAAGACAATTACATCCACGCCACCGGCGAAACCCATACGTACTGGTCGATCAAAAAACCACTACGCAATGAGAGCG
Source organism: Thermomonas sp. (assembly GCF_019104945.1). Classification (GTDB taxonomy): domain Bacteria; phylum Pseudomonadota; class Gammaproteobacteria; order Xanthomonadales; family Xanthomonadaceae; genus Thermomonas. The sequence goes on from NZ_JAHRWW010000037.1 coordinate 29,135, forward strand.
GCGCTATTGTCGGCTTGATCGGCATCTCCCACGACATCACCGAGAAAAAGCGCCTCGAAAACAAAGTGCGCCAACAAAACGAACTGCTCGATGCCGTGCTCAATAACATCGAAGCGGTGGTGTACATGAAAGATGCCAACCGGCGCTTCATTTATGCCAACAAACACATGGCGAACCTGTTCGGCAAATCTGTGGATGAAATTGTTGGCCGCCTTGATAGTGAGCTCATGCCCCAAGACGTGGCTGATGCGTTCTGGGAAAAAGACATCCAAATTTTTGCCACCGGCCAGCGCTATGCCGGTGAAGAAAGCCTTGTGGATGCAGAAGGCCGCATGCACCACTACTGGTCAATCGTTGTGCCTTGGTCTGGGTTTAACGGCATCCACGCCAATGTGGGTCTTATCACCGACATCACCGAACTGCATGCACTGAAAGAAAAGCTGCAGCACCAAGCGCTTACTGATAGCCTCACCGGCATTGCCAACCGCCGCAGTTTTTTTGAACACGCAGAACAAGAGTTCGCGCGCAGCCGCCGCCACGGCCATGCCCTTGCCCTTGTTGCGCTAGATATAGACCATTTCAAACAGATCAACGACCGCTACGGCCACCCAGTTGGCGATAGCGTATTGCAGCACTTTGCTGCCTGCTGCCAAAAGCAGCTGCGCGAAGGTGATTTTTTTGCCCGTACTGGTGGCGAAGAGTTTTGCATCTTGCTTCCAGAAACCAATATCCACGCCGCGCTAGAAATTGCCGAACGCATGCGTGAAGTCACCAGCTGCCATTGTCTTGAAACAATGCAACCTTCACTGCACATCAGTGCCAGCTTCGGCGTTACTTGCTTAAATGAAATGGATACAGGTTTTGACACCCTGTTCTCGCGCGCCGACCGTGCCCTGTATGCCGCAAAAGAAAAAGGCCGGGATCAGACTGTGACGCTTACCTGACGGCGCGCCTACTGAACTACCACATAGCCTGCTTCGATATTGCGATGAAAGGGCGCAGGTAGATGCGCCCAAAGATGCACATCAACGAGGATCGGCAAGCTGCTCTCTGTTAACGCTTCTTGCAACTCCATCCAACCCGCTACATCTGTAGCTAGATTGGCTTCATTGCGTAGCACTAAATCCAAATCACTCCCCTCATGGGCACCACCAGTAACGCGGCTGCCATAGGCCCAAGCCGTAGCATGGGGAACATGCTTAGCTAGCAACACTTGCAGAGTGCGCAGATGACGCTCAGGCAATTGCAACTGCGCCAAGTCAAACTGAGGCATCAAACACCGCCTGAATTCGTGGAGCCAGCTGCCGCACATCTTCAAGATACTGCGGCAACAGACGCAGCGTTTCATTGGCAAAGCCCTTGCCATAGTCGTGCGCTGTGTTATTGCGGTTCGCACGATAAACCAACCAGCGCTCTACCTCATCCGTGTCTAGCAAGCCATGCTTCCCGGCATGGCGCAAAACATCGTTAAATACAAGCTTGTCAACTTCACGGGGGCTACCTCCGTAGGCCTTCAAAGCCTTGCGCATCAGCTTCCCAGCCGTTTCTAAAGACAATTCAAAACTTTTGATCGCCGCATTTCGATAAAGATCAAATGTAACATCGTCTTGATCCGCCACCTTTTGGATTGCAAGCAACGCCTGTTCAAGCGTGGAAGCCGTACGCAACAAATGCTCTATATTTAATGACACGGTACGTCCTTAGGATTCATGGCACTCAAACGCCATAGTACTCACGGTACCACCGCACAAAATTCGCCACACCCTCTTCAACCGAAACTTTTGGGCGGTAGCCGACGTTAGTAATTAAATCCGAAACATCCGCCTCGGTGTCTGGCACGTCGCCCGCTTGCAAAGGCAGCATCTCCATTTTGGCCTTCTTGCCTAAGCACTCTTCCAACACCTCGATGTAGCGAAGCAAATCCACCATATCTTCATTACCAATATTGTAAAGACGATACGGCGCAACGCCGCTGGTGGCAGGGTCTGGATGGTGCGCATCCCACTGCTGATCTTTGCTAGGTACCTGATCCAGAGCCCGAACAACACCTTCCACGATGTCATCAATATAGGTAAAGCTACGCTTATGCTTTCCGTGGTTGAACACCTTAATTGGCTCATCGGCCAAAATAGCTTTCGTAAAAAGAAACAGCGCCATATCCGGCCTGCCCCACGGGCCATACACGGTAAAAAAGCGCAGCCCCGTACACGGCAAACCATATAAATGCGCATAACTATGCGCCATCATTTCGTTGGCTTTCTTCGTTGCTGCATAAAGCGTCAGCGGATGTTCAGTTGAGCGATGCTCAGAAAAAGGCATGTCACGGTTAGCCCCATACACCGAGCTTGTGGAGGCATATACCAAGTGCTCCACACCATGATGGCGGCAGCCTTCCAGAATATGCAAAAAGCCCGTGACATTGCTTTGAACATACACATGCGGGTTTTCTGCCGCGTAGCGCACGCCCGCCTGCGCGGCCAAATTGATCACCCGATTCGGCTTATGCACCGCAAAAGCCTGCTCCACCGCCGCGCGGTCGGCCAGATCCGCAGCCACATGGGTATAGCCCGGCTTATCCAACAAACGCGCCAAACGCGCCTGCTTGAGACTAACGTCGTAGTAATCGTTGAGGTTGTCGATGCCAACCACCTCATCACCGCGCGCCAGCAGCACTTGCGCTACGTGGGAACCGATAAAACCGGCGGTGCCGGTGATTAAAATTTTCATTGAAATCCAAATAAAGACCGGTGAAACCACAAATTCAATCGTAATGAACGACAAAGTTACAACCGTGGATAGCCAGATCGAAAACAGTTCAATTCACCTATCTTTGCGAACCCATATACCGTTTTCAATCTCGCTCCACTACACCTCATTCAGAGTAAAACAGTGGCCCACCCTGTGCCTTACCGAGAAATTCGGATTCCAGCGTACGCGCTAGGCCTTCTTGCAAGCTGTAGGGCGGCTGAAAGCCGAACGTGCGCGCCGCACTGGCAAATTGGGTTGTGGCGCAAAATTTGCGCACACGGATGCGGCTGACCGGGAAAGTACGCCCTGTGGCCCACGCCACCGCATCCAGCGCGCCGCCAACCGCGTAGCCGACGGCATAAGGCAACCGCGGCATCCATCCGCGCTTTCGTCCCAACGTATCGCGGGCCAATTCGACAAGCTGGTTCATTTCCATATCGGGCTTGTCCACATAATTGGCGACGTGGACCCCTGCGGACATGCCCAACATGTGCGACAGGAACGCCACAACGTTGCCGACATAGGCCATCGATTTGTAATTGCGGCCAGCACCGATCATCACGAACATGCCCGAAGCAATCTGCTTGAGCAGGTTATACACATTGCCTCGGTTGCGCTCGCCGAAGACGACCGTGGGTCGCACGACGACGAGCGAGCGTGTTTCGGCATCGGCCTGCTGCCATGTGCGATAAACAATCTCGGCTTCCGCCTTGGTGCGCCCGTAATCGTTGAACGGCGCAATCGCGCCATCTTCGCCGGTATCGGGTGGTGCGAAACCGTACACTGCCACCGTACTGGTGAACACGATGCGCGAGATGCCAACGGTCTCCGCCGCCTTGCAGACGTTCCTTGCACCGTCCACATTCACTGCGTCGTACAAGCTCAGCGGACGGACATCATCGCGGTGCTCGGCGGCGAGATTGATGACAGCACCGCATCCTTCCAATGCGGAATGCAAGCTATCCAGCTTGGTGACATCGGCAATGATCGTTCTGTCCGGGAACGTCTCAGACATCCGCTTGTCGATGATGCGGAATGCAATACCGGCCTCCTGCAAGACTTGGCACAGACGCGTTCCGATGAAGCCAGAGCCACCAATAACAGCAATGCACGTCATTTCCGCCTCCTGTTACGCGCCAAGCACGTCTCATAAACGTTCAATGTTTTTTCGATCATCGTACTTGCCCTGAAATCCTTTTCGTATCTCTCCCTCCCCTTCGCTCCCATGCTGGAAAGAAGTGCTGGGTTTCCCAGTAAGCGCTTCAACGCCTCCGCCAACGCCGCGGTATCCCCTTGACCAACCAAAATACCGGTCTCCTCATTCACCAGCTCGGATACACCACCCACATTGGATGCGACCACGGGCAGGCCTGCACGCATGGCCTCGAGAATGCTGATAGGCAGCCCTTCGAAGTGAGAAGCCAAAACGAATACATCGGAGTGCGCAAGCAGAGTCGTCACGTCCGTACGAGACCCCATGAACTCCACTTGGTTTTCGATCGCGAGGTCAAACACCAGTGCCTTCGCCTCAGACAACAACGGCCCATCGCCCACGAGACGAAGCCGACACGGCACATCGCCCATCATGGCAATTGCCCGAAGCAAGGTGGCATGATCCTTCTGGGCAGCGAACCGGGCCACCATGGTGATCACGGGTTCCGGATTGGAAGTCAGAAGTGCGCGCTCAGGCGTGTCTCCAATGCCGTTCCAAACAACATGCAGCCGCGTATCCGACGTGATCGCATAGCGACGCGCCAGTTGGCGGTCGTATTGGGAGACACAGATGATGTCTCCACCCGTCCGCGCCGCCAACCATTCGCTTGGCACAGTCATCAACTTACGGGTCATAGTTGCGCCGCTAGTAAAAGCCCAGCCATGCGCAGTAAAAACCGACGGAACAGCAATTATTCTTGCAGCAATACGCCCCAGCAACCCGGCTTTAGAAGAGTGCACATGCAATAGGCTAGGTTGTTCTCGCAAAAGCCATTGCTTGATTTGGCGACAGGCCCGCGAATCTTGAGCTAGGCGTATCGGATGCACCAAATCCGGAATAATGGTGACGGAAACACCCCGAGCACGAACCTGATCTGCTAGCCATCCTTCGTCGCCAACGGCAAAAACAACCTCATGACAGCCTTTAATGCCATCGATTAACTCAAGAACATGAGATTGCGCACCACCCGCTTCTGCTTTTGTAATTAATAAAGCAACCTTCATTTTGAAATTGTGCTCTAAAGTTAGAATAAAATTTTGCGAGCAGCGATCATTTCAATATATGGCCTCACGCTATCGGCTACTGTCTTCCTGCTTGAATATTCGGTCTCATACAAGAAAAGGCATTCATTTTTTCATATCCGTCCTCTTGGGTGACGGATTTTACAGCTTCATGCGGCACGCCTCAGCGGGGGCAAATCGAGTTCGCACTAATCGGTAAGCTTATCTATACAGCTTTTTATAATTATGATACATAGCTTCAAGCGAATAACATGTTAACACGCGTTCACGATTTTTATGACCAATTTGCATCCGTTCTGAAGCGCTTAATCGCAACACTTCTTCTATTTTATTAGCAAGCAATTCCGGTGAATTGATAGGCACTAAGAAACGGCCGTCACCAACCACTTCACGAACTCCGCCACAATCAGTTGCGACAACTGGCAATTCACACGCCATGGCTTCGGCAACCACAAGACCAAATCCTTCCCACGCAGAACTTAAGACAAATAGATCGGCCAAGTTTAATAATTCAGGGACATTGCGCTGAATACCAAGCCAAGTCACGTTAGCATCCAAGGAAAGTTGTCTAGACAGTATAGACAATTCGCTACGCAACTTGCCATCACCAACAATTTTTAGATGAAATGCAACATTTCTTTGCTTCAATATTGCAGCAGCTTTTAATAAATTCGGGTAGTCCTTTTGCACTTCCAATCGACCAACTGCAATCAACACAGGTACTTTGTTATTCTTTTTCCTCATGCAGCGAAAACGCGATGTATCTATACCATTGAGCACCGGAATAATAGTACCAGCTGCCGCAGCACCAGAAGTTTCAAGTATAGCAGCGGCTTCTGCGCTCACGTTTGTGAAATAATCACCCAAATACGCTGTATAACGATATAGCAGCATGCGCAGCCAGCCCCCTTCACTACTATTATGGGCCGAGCAAATCAGACGAGGAATCTTCACCCAAAAGCGAGAAAAACGCGCCATGATGTTAGCGTGAAACATATGTGCATGAACCACATCAGGCTTAAAATTTTTAATCACACTTCGAAGTCGAATTAAAGCGGTAAAAAAAGATCTTGCACCCGTCATGCCAATAGGAATGATCTCGACATTCTTATTCTGAGGATGCACAAGCATCCCGCCCGTTAAATAGGCAACTTTAACCACATTACCTTCGGATGCAGCTTTATCAGCAAGAGCAACGACAACGTGCTCTGCGCCCCCCATACCCAGCCCAGTAATAATATAGAGGATACTTTTCATCGAATTCTCGATTCTTTTTGATTAATCTTTGAGCTTGCCATAGCCATACCCAACAACATTGCAAAAAAGTATGCCGAAAAAAAGGACGGGATAAACTGAAACCCCAATAGACATAAATAAATGCTCTGTGAAATATCCCCATCTGAACTTCTTGCCAAGTACAAAGCAACTACCAAAAAAGCCATGAAAAACGAAAAATATACCACCCCCCCCATTATCAGTGGATATAGAAATAAATTATGAGGGATAATAGCAATATTTTGACCATAATAGAGTTTATCTAAAAATGCACCAAACCAAAAATTATCCCGAAAAAAATCTAATCCAACTAAAAATCCATCAAGTCTACCTGACGAAGCAATCGTTAGCTCACGACCGGTAAAAAATGGAAGACCCACGAATAACACGAATAAAACAACTGGAGAGACTATAACAATAGCAAAATAATGGGCTCTCATCTTGCCCGTTTTTAGCATCTTTAATGAAAGAAGAATAAATTTAAGTATAGTAAAGACTAAAATCGCAACAATACCGGTTCTAGCTGATGTTACTATCGTCGCTGTAATGAGCAAAAAACTGATAGCTATTGCTAACTTTCGACCATACATACTCAATACAATTGGTATGCAACTCACAACCACCAATGAAGCAAAACTAAAATCCTCCCAGATAAAACTATAAGCATGCCTCCCCCCTCCGAATAAAATATTCCTGAAGATGGAGATACCGAAAAATATTTCTAGGAACCACTGCACATACACGCCAACCGCAATAAAAACACACGCCACTACATACAAATTTTTATTATATTCAACCCTCTTAACCCCTCCCATATATGTAATCAAATACGAACAATACAAGATAAAATAAAAAGAAATTAAGGACAACAATGATTCATAAGCCCCAGTAATCAGGGCATAAATAGCAGTAATCAATAGAACGAAAGAAAAACAATAAATGGAACCATCGCGTAATACTATTTTACGTTCAAAAATTATCTTTAAAACTAAAATAAATCCGACAACTAACTGTACAACTATAAATCTAACGTCATATAGTGTTATATAAGAAAACGGCATCAGTAAAAAAAAAAGACTAGTCATTAGCTTTCAAGAATACCGTGCCATGAGAAAGTTTTTTTATTGCCAACCGAACAAAATTTCCTAACAATTCATTCCGCTCGACCAAAGAAATCGAAAACCTCAATAAGCAAGCCAATGGCCAACCAACTGAAAGCCCAATAAATATTTCTGCTTTCTTATATTCTTTCAAAAAAATAAACTTAATTATCGTTTTGTAAAAAGCCACTTTATCCTTAAGGCCAAATGAGTAAAGTAGTAAAGCCAAGCCACCAAATTCCTCAATGGGGTCAATATTAAACGATAGATTATGCTTATAACATCTATTCGCCAACGTAACAAACATAGCCTGTTCAAGACTTCTTTCAGGAGTAGTCGCTACACCATCCGGAAAGACATTCGTTTGATACAAAACTTTATCCAGATTGTAGCATTTACCTATTCGGCTAATTCGCAGAAAAAGGTCATAATCTTGTGCATATTTAAAAATCGATCTATAACCACCAATTTTCAGGTACTCTTCCTTCTTGAACATCACTGACCCGTGCACAAAAGGATGCCTTTTTCTCTCTGGATCCATCTCTATCTCTCCGCAAATAGGCTGGACCTCCTTCAGATGCACATCTGGCTCGCCAACTTTCTTTACGACATTAGTTGATAGACATCCAACAAAGCAGTACCTCTCATTATCATTAAGAAATTGGTATTGCACAGCAATACGGTTTGCATATGAGACATCCCCTGCCCCTTGGATCGCCACATAGGGAGCTTTTGCTTTTTCTGCCAGCATTTTTATGGTTTTGGTAAACCCTTCATTTTCTTTATGAATAACCGTCAACCTTGGGTCATCGTAACCATCTAAAATAACTTTTACATTAGGGTCAGTACTGCCATCATTAGCAATAATTATCTCATAATCGTCAAAGTCTTGACTCAGCAGACCATCAACCGTGTCCTTTATATAGTCCGCACGATTATACCAAGCGCAGATAATTGAAACTTTTGGCGCACTTATTTCATTCATTTTAAATCTCTTGAATATTTCCGAACCTATCTATATATTTTGGCTCTACCTTCATTATGCAACCTGTTTTCTTATAAACCTCATTTCGTACTACATGAATCAAATACAATATATCCGAAGCTGTTGCAGTCCCAGTATTAACAATGAAATTGGCGTGATCTTTGGAGATTTGCGCCCCTCCTTTGATAACTCCTTTCAAACCACATTCCTCGATTACTTTACCTGGCGCCCCAGATTGCTTATAAATCGCAGGATTACTCACAAATACTGAGCCGCAATTTGGTATTTTGCGTGGAAACTTGGCGCTGCGAGATCGCAATATGGCAAGCATTTCATTATGCATTATTTTTTTGTTAGCCACTGACTCTAATTGCAACTTGACTTCAACAATAACCTCATCCAATTTCTGAAAAATAGAGCTTCTATAATCAAAGCGGCATTCTTCCCTGCTATAAATTTTTGTATTCCCGTTTGCGTCAATCGTTTTTACATAAACAATGCTGTCTCCAATACCCTTACGCTGACTGCCTCCATTCATAACAACTAGGCCTCCCAACGTACCGGGGATTCCGCAGGTATGTTCTATTCCCGTTAACCCGGCCTGTAAAGCAAGGCGAGCTAGCTTTGGAACCCACACCCCAGCTTTTGCCAAAATAGTACTTCCGCTGAGTTTCACCTGCGAAAACCCGCTTCCAATTTGCATAAAGATTGCATCTATATTGCAGTCAGCAAACAACAAATTTGTTGTATTCCCTATTATTAGACTAGGAAGCTGATGTTTGGAAATATATTTTCTAAGCGCAATGACTTCCTCTTCCGTTTGCGGTTTAACTAAGATTTTCGCTCTTCCGCCAACTCGCCAACTACTGACTGCCGTTAACGGCACGTTGCTTTGAACTGGCACACCACAAATTGATAATAGATCTACTGCAACATTAGGGTTAATTATTATCATGGCTCTTTAATTTCACCGGAACAAGCAGCACCCAAAGATTTTAATTTTGGAATTAAATCTACATAACCACGACCAATTTGCCATGCATCATAAATGATGGTTTCACCTTCTGCCGACAAACCACATAGCGTTAAAGCTATGCCTGCACGAAGGTCAAGCGCTTTCACCTTCGCGCCATTCAACTTACCACCTTTACCGTCTATTTTGAGCATGTCTCCATTGATCTGATAATTCAATCCCATTTTCTTCATTTCCTCTGCGTAGCCATAACGGCCAGGAAAGCGTAAGTCTACGATACGTGATTCACCTCGCGCTTGCGCGGCCCATGCAGCTAGAATGGGTTGTACGTCGGAGTTAATGCCAGGATGCGGGCCTGTACTAATTTCGAGAGGGTAGCAGGTGCCGCCACGTACTAATAAAGAATTGTCGCCTCGATAAAACTTTGCCCCAGAGGATTTAAGATTCGCCATCACTACTTGTAAATCATCATAGGGGAAATCAACAATTTCTATATCCCCCTTTGTGATAACTGCAGCAGCGAGCCATGTAATTGCTTCCATATTATCGGGCATGACACTATGCTTAACACCAGAGAGATGGTCCACGCCTTGCACTTCTATGCGCTCTTGGCCAAATACTTTGATATTTGCCCCCATCGCATTCAGCATATTGATAAGGTCAAAAATCTCAGGGCGCACGTGCGGCCCCCATATGTTTGTTGTGCCTTGTGCCAAACTTGAGGCCAGCACCGCATTTTCGGTGGCCCCTGTTGAACGTATCGGCAAATAGATATCGGCGCCTTGTAACCTTTTATTTGATGTCTCCGCACATAGGTAATCCCCCTCCTCCCATATATGTGCACCCAACTTTTCAAGCAGCATAACGTGTATTTCGTACTTTCGCTCACCTAGCTTACAACCACCTGGCAACGGCACCTTTGCTTCACCGAAGCGGGCAACCATGGCACCGAGCATTAGCAGAGTGTTACGAATAGAACGCCCATCCCATATAAGCCGAGTGCCCAATTTATTATTTTCTTTAATAATGATCTCTTTGTTACTAACCAGATCGCAGCTCTTACCCAGCGCTTCAAGCATGCCAACATGTACTTTGGCATCTAGCAGGCTGGAGGGGTAATTCGCAAGCGTAACGGTTTCTTCTGTCAGCAAACTAGCTGTTAACAGCTTCAAGGCAGAATTTTTTGCGCCGTTAAGTGTGATTACACCTTCTAAACGGCTTTTCGAGATTTTTAAAAGTGATTGTTTAGTCATCGTTCTTACTTTTCAAAATAATACGGGCTGGCACTCCTACCGCCACAGCACCATCTGGGACATCTTTTGTTACAACTGCATTAGCGCCGACAATACAATTCGCCCCTACTTTTATCTTCCCTATAATTACAGCACCCGCAAAAATTATCGTATTATCACCAACTTCAGGATAATTATTTACCTTGGCATCACCCAACCGCCCTCCACCCAAGGTAACATTTTGATATATGATGACGGCCTTACCAATTTTCACCCCTTCACCGATCACAACTCCAACAGGATGACTTAATGAAAGTGATGCATCAAAACTTGCTTTCGGAGATATAAATATACCTTGTTTTTTTTGCAATCTATTGGCAAAATAATTGGATAAAAATAAAACACTGTTCTGCTTAAATAACAGTATAAGTCTAATATATAACTTGGTACGATAGTTTGCGCCGCCGCATACGTACATAAACGGAAATTTAATTATTTTTTTCAACATTTCCTATATGCCCCATTTCATAAAATATAAGCCAACTCATAATTAGATAAAACAAGAACAAATATAAACTTAAAACAAATACAAACTGACTACTATTCGGCAAAACGTATAGAGTACAGCCCCATATAATGCACAACCCAATTATTCTAACCACGTTGATTGCCAGAAATAAAAACTGCGACCCAACAATGTTTAGAACTTGTACGAGCGGATTAGAAGTAAATTGCAATAGCATAAATGGTGATAACATGGCGGCATATTTTCCAGCCAAAGACCACTTTACTCCAAAAAAAAGTACAAACAGAGGTTGCGCAAAAAAAATAGCACCTATTGTTATTGGTACACCAATTACAAATAATTTCTTTTGTACTGAATAAGTAATGCGCCTTATCTTAGGCAAATCACTTTTCCCGATAGCAGCTATCTCCGCATAATAGGCCTTACTCATGGCACTGCCAACCAAACTAACGGGAAAACTTAATGCCATAAACGCCAAGCTCAATTGCCCCGTTGCCCCCTTATCATACAGTGTCGCCATCATCAATATGGGTGCCTGCATAGATAACACCATCAAAAATTGGGAAGGCAGGCGATACTTAGGGAAGTCCCGATAGAAACTAGCTATTATTTTTTGCCTATTTTTACTTACTAATGGACATAATTTTTTAAAATCTTTTCGTGCGTTTTTTAAATAACTACCAGTGCCAGCACTTTGCGAGAAAACTTGCCCAAACACCAGACCAAGTGGTCTTATGCTTAACAAGCCTAAACTTATTTTCACTAATTCACCAAGTAGCGACTGACTAAGCTGTGTTTTGGCAATTACTCTGTAATCTTTTTTTCGAGTTGCCCAAGCACTAAATAATTCATAAGTAGCAGCCCCCATTGTACCAATGGCTATTAGCCACCAATAGGGGGCCAGATTTCCCATTGAAAACCAACCTAAAACTATATGCCCAAATAGACCCAATATTAGTGCTATTAACAGGCCACCTAGTGCTATTAGCTTGGCACATATTATGAACAAATTAAATGCCATGACATCAGTTTTTGGCAATGGAATAGCGGTGACATAGCGAAGCGTCAGAATGGGCACCAGTAATGTGACAATAGAAGTATATACTGCTAACACGCCATAATCATCAGGCGAGTACATGCGAGTTAATATTGGAATGCTGGCAATGCCCACAATGCGTGCCCCCCCCGCACCCATTACAAGCGTAAGCATGCCGCGAAAAACGTCACCGGCTTCGCCTTTAAATTGACGGATAAATAAGTTTTGCAGACGTTTAATAATCACAACTGATCTGCATTTATTGCGCCTGACCAAGTTGGAGAGTATCCAACGACATATGTTCTACCTGCATCTTAAAGAACCCAAGTTTCGGTTTAACCATCACCGAGATAACCTCCACTAATAAGAGTTGCGAGTTCATGCGCTCTTGTAACTGACGCGCTTGGGGCACCAAGGCGCTGACGCGGTGGCTGCATCGGCCAGGGGTTGGCCTAGTGCGGTGGCGGGTATGGCGTGACGAGGCGAATGGGCAGTCATTGTGCTGTGCGCTTGGCTTGCATCTGGCGGCCAGCTTCCGTGAGGCGGTATTTTTGCAGGCGGCTACGTGGTGTTTCAGGCAGGGTCATTTCAATCACGCCCAGCGCGATGGCAGCTTGCTGGTAATGCTGGCGAAAATGCTTTTCATCGCGCAGCCCCAGGCGTTGCATTAACTCTTGTCGCCCCATTTCACCTTGCAACACTGCGAGCAGACGCATCACTTCGGGGGTGACTTCGGGGGTGACTTCGGGGGTGACTTCGGGGGTGAC
>NZ_JAHRWW010000008.1 GCF_019104945.1 Thermomonas sp.
CCAAGCGCTGTCGTGGTGGCCGTCGCCGTCTTGAAAATGAAACCGTACTTTGATTCTTCCAAGTGCATCGCAGTGCAGGTCTTGTCCACCTTCAGCACTCCCACCCACCACGATCGCGGTTTGGTAGCCGGGGGCCGTGGCCCTTGGGTTTAAGCGGGTGCCGGTGCCGTCGGGCAAAACGGAGCGCCAAGGCTTGTCGTGCGGGGCGGCGATAAAACGCTGCGCATAGCCGGTTTGCTCGGCTTGCGCCCATAGATCGGCCTCGTTGGGGGCAATGGGCAGCGGATTCACGGCGCTGGTGCGCTGAATACCGACCGGCAGCGTGGCGTCGAGCTGCTTGCGCACATCCACCGGCAGGTTATTGATGCCTTGATGCTCCACTTGCACCAGCAGCAGTTCGGGCAGGTCATGACGCGGGGCGTCTTGGAGAGTGAACCATGCCCCCGAACGCAGGCCACGCACCGTGCCATGGCCCCACCACGCCTGCGCCTGCGCTTCCAGCGCTTCGGCGTGCAAGGTGGCGTAATGCTGGGCGGCATTCCAACCGGAGAACGCATACGCGCCGGGGCTGTCAAAGGCTTCGCGTGCGCTCAGGCGGCCGCCACCGTCCACCTCTTGCTGGGCGGTGAGGTTTTGCACACTGCGGTAATCATCGCTGCGCAGGGTGACGCGGGTGCTGCTCAGCCTGCGGCGGTGGCCGATGCTCAGCACGCTATCGGCCTTCTCGGTGGCATCGGCACGATGGAAGCGCACGCCCGCACGATTGGCATCCGCTTGCGGCAGGCGGCGGCTATCGGCAAACACTTCCATCACATTGCCGCAGGGTGCCTCTGCATCTGCCAGCGTGCGCCAGCTGAGGCCTTCTTCCGTCAACAGACGTTGCACGAAGGCCAGATCGCTCTCGCGGTATTGCACGCAGTAGCTGCGCACCCGCCCTTCAAGAAACGCATCGCAGCCTTCGGCCCAGCGCCAGCAGGCGATCTGGGCATACTCGCCCAATACGGCGTCCACAATCTGGCGCACGCTTTGCTCTTGAAACACTCGGCTATGCCTGCCGTGCTGCAGCCACCACGTCCACGACTGCAGTTCCAAGCGGTAGCGGGCCAGCCCGCCGTCGCTGCCCACGCGCCGTGCGCCCGCTACCAGTCCGCCGCGCAACGCCGTCTCCCCGGACGGCAAGCGCGTGTGTAGCAGAGCGCGCTGGCCAAGCATCTCCCCCAAGGCCAGATCCGCGCGCGTGGACAGGACGTCCACCTCCGTGACCGCGTGTTCCCCCAAGCCGTCACGCCCCTGCCAGCGCATCACCACCGCGCCAGGCAGAAAAGAAGCCTCTAACCGATATAAACGCTGCGCGTCCTCTAGACCGGCGAGCTGCGCCATTAGGTGATTCAACACGTCCATGTTTGCCCCATGCCATCCGCCTTGAAAAAGCAGGCTAGGCCTGCCCACGGGGGAACAATAATATGACGCAAGACGTCAGTCAATGACGTTTATATTTTATAGTATGCCGTATAACGTCCATGACTTGACTGAAACTAACACTTCGCCATGTTCGATATCAACGCACTACTCGACCCCATCTCACTCAACGACCCAACGGGCGAAGACCTATCGTTCTCGTTGGAGTTCGACCGCATTCTGGAAAGTCGCCGATCCGACGACCCCACCTTAGAGCAAGGCGTTTGGCAATCTGATATCAAATCCGCCGACTGGCCCGCCGTGCGGCGCGATTGCATGAACCTACTAGAACGACGCAGCAAAGACCTGCGCCTCGCCGTTTGGCTAACCGAGGCCACCACTCGGCTTGAAGGATTTACTGGCTTTGCGAACGGGCTAGAACTCACCGCCAGCCTGTGCTTGAACTACTGGGAAGCCATCCACCCGCTGCCGCTCGATGGCGACTTGGAAGAACGCATCGGCAATTTGAGCTGGCTATTAAGTAATGCACTGACATGGATGCGCGAGACACCGCTTGTATCTGCTACTCAAGGCCAGTTCTGCCTCAATGATTTCGAATACGCGCAAACCCATCTGCAAGACAGTAAGCGCGACCACAGCCGCCCGACTGTAGAAACGCTTGAGGCCGCGCGCCGCGACACGCCGCACGAATTTTATCGCCATCAAATTGAAGCACTCGCTGCCTGCACTACCGCGCTAGATGCACTCCAAGCCGCTGCAGACCGCCACCTAGGCATGGAGGGCCCAAGCTTTAGCGCCGCACGCGACCTGCTTATCCACCTACAGCAGACCACGCAGCGTTTCGCACGCGACGCCGGAATGCTACTGAGCGAATATGCTGAAGACACCACACCCCTGCCCGCGCCCGACACAGTGCCTGATGACGCCACACTTCCCAGCAACAGCACAACCAATTCAAACACCCAAGCACGTGGGTCAGTGGGCTACCCATCTTCGCGCCAAGAAGCCTTGCAGCAGTTGCGCCAAGTAGCGGATTACTTCCGCCGCAACGAGCCACACAGCCCCGCCGCCTACCTTGCCGACAAAGCCGCACGTTGGGCCGATATGCCACTGCATGTGTGGCTTAAACGCGTCATCAAAGACAACAGCACGCTTGAGCAAATGGAAGAGATGCTCGACGTCAACGAATTAGGCGATGCCAAATAACCCACTTGAAGCGGCACATCAGCCGGTATTTTGAATCCCGGCGGAAATGCCGTTGACCGTAGAGACCAGCACACGCAGCAGCGCATCGTCTTGGCTACCGCTTGCGCGCCACTGCTTAAGCAACGACACCTGCAGCAGACTAATGGGGTCAACGTAGGGGTTACGCAGACGGATGGATAGCCGCAGCCGGTAATCGTCTGCAAGCAACTGATCACGCTGTTTGATTGCAAGTATGGCGTCGCGTGTGCGCGCAAATTCATGCGCGATCTGCGGAAAGAAAGTGGCGTGCAGAGTATCGCCGGCAAGATGCGAATAGCGTTCAAAAATCGCGATATCCGATTTCGCCATCTGCATTTCCACGTCGTCGATCATGGCGGCGAAAAACGGCCAATCGCGCGCCATTGCCACCATCGCATCAACGCCATAGGTATTGATGCCGTACTCGAGCGCCGTTCCAAGACCATACCAACCAGTAAGGCCCGAGCGGTTTTGTGACCACGAAAACACCCAGGGAATGGCACGCAGGTTCGACACCCCACCGTCGCGCCGCCGTGACGGGCGCGAACCAATATGCAGCCGTTCAATCACATCCACTGGCGTGGCTGCGCGAAAATAGGCGGTGAAGTCTGGATGTTCGTGCACGAGCGCGCGGTAGTGCGCGCGCGATACATTCGCAAGTTCCGCCGCCATCGCGCGCCATTGCACCTCGCGCGGCTCCGGTGGGCGCGGGCGCAGGCTAGCACGCAGCACCGCACCTGCGGTTTGCTCTAAATTGCGCAGCGCCAACGCACGAATACCGTAGCGGCGATGGATCACTTCCCCCTGCTCGGTCATACGCATACGGCCAGCCACCGAGCCGCGCGGCGCCGCAATGATGCCGCGCTCGGTCTTCCCGCCACCACGGCTCACCGAGCCACCGCGACCATGGAAGAACACGATCTGCACACCCGCCTGCTGCGCCACTTCAAGCAATTCCACCTGAGCGCGCTGTAGCGCCCAGCGTGAGGCCAGCACACCACCATCTTTTGCGCTATCGCTATAGCCCAGCATCACCGTTTGCCGGTTACCGCGCGCTTGCAGATGCCGACGATAAATAGGATCACCAAACAATGCTTGCATGGTGCTAGGTGCGGCTTCTAAGTCGGCCACAGTTTCAAATAGCGGCGCCACATCCAACGGCACTTCACCACCATCAACACAGCCTGCAACACGTGCCAGCGCAAGCACCGCCAGCGCATCGGCGGCATTGCGCGCCATGCTGATGATATAGGGCCCAAACGCGTGCTCACCTAAGCTTGCACGCAGCGCCTGAACGGTGCGAAATACATCCAGCGTTGCAGCCGCTGCCTCGGCATCCGGTGCGGCCACCGCACCTCCTGCAATCAATGCATGTAAATGCCCCAAGCGTTCCTGTAGTGGCAGCGCACTCCAACCTTCCATACCCAGCAACACAGCTAGCGCTTGATCGTGCACTGCAGAATCTTGACGAAGATCCAGCGCCGCCATATGAAACCCAAAACTACGCGCACGCCAAAGTACGCGGCGCAATGCAAACCGCCCCGCATGAGCCCCACGATGCCGCGCAAGACTGGTATCGATCAATTCAAGATCCGCGACAAAGGCCTTGGCGTCCGGGTACGCACCTTCCGCCCCTTCTAGCGTCGCTTGCATCCGCGCACGCATCGCCCAAAGTAGCTGCCGATAAGGCATATCCGCCAAACGCACACGCGAGCGCACAGCCCCCTTTGGAAATAAAGCACGATATTCCACCGCACGCGCCTCAATAACCGCATCCACTTCAGCATGGCCGCAACTCTGCGTCAAAATGTCGCTGAGTGCGCGCATATCGTGCAGATAACCATTCAGCGCTTGCCTGCGCTGCGCGGCTAGCGCTGCACGAATCGTGGCGGCTCCGACATTCGGGTTGCCGTCCATATCACCGCCCACCCAACTCCCAAAACGCAGCACAGGTGGCAGTGCAATACGTTGCCCGTACACAGCCTCTACGGCGTCGGCAAACGCTTCATAAAACACCGGCAACACACGGAACAGGACACCCCCCAAGTAATAGCCGATATGCTCAATCTCATCGGTGACACTCGGCTTCACCGGCGGCGCTTCATTGGTCTGCCACGCCGTGGTAAGCGATTGCCGAATGCGCGCATCATCGGCGCGCCGTTCCGGCGGCGTGCGCGTGCGGTCGATATCTGCAATCAAGCGTTCAACCGTGTCTTTTTCCTTCAGCAATAGCGCGCGCCGAACAGCCTCGGTGGGGTGCGCAGTGAACACTGGTTCGATCCACATCGCTTGCATCTGCTGCTGTAATTCATTCAGCGTGACGCCTTGTGCGTGCAATTCGCGCAACGCGGCCTCCAAGCCCCCCGGCTGCGGCGCACTGCTTTGACGTTGATAATCGCGACGCCTGCGAATGCGGTGCACACGCTCGGCTAAATTTGTTGCACTGAAGTAGGCCGCAAATGCGCGCACCAGCGGCTCTGCATCATCCAGAGGAACTTGCGCCAGCCAATACGCCAACCCATCCACTGGCTGCCCCTGCTCGCGGCGGGCAATGGCCATCTTCCGCAGCGCCTCGACCTGCTCGAGAAAAGCAGGTGAGACCTGCTCGGCCAACATCTCGCCCACCATCGCACCCAGCCGGCGCACATCGTCACGCAGCAGTACATCGGTTTTTGCAAAGGTCAACGGTTCACGCAGTGAAGAGTCTGAATGTGTCATGACTGCAGATTACCGCACTTTTGATGCAGCGCAGCAATGGTTGCATTCGTGACAAATTTCAGCCCTGTACTATTTTCCCTTCAATGGCTTCAGTAAGAGTATTCGCAAAATAGTGGGTCAACACTTCCATGCCACTCCCCATGGAATAGCTCCAATTTGCGCTCGGCAGGGGTTTTCCCGGCTTCTACAATTTCAATGAGCGGCTCCAAGAAACGCGACTCATCCACACCCTTGCTGTTATGTACCGCGCGCCGCGCCAAGCCTGCAGCCGAAATCTGCAACGCCTGCCGCGCTAATTCGCGCACCGTGCTGCCACGAAATGGCAGCTTCAACGCATGCTTGGGCACACCATCACGCAGGGCATGGCGTTCTTCCATCGAAAAATTCTTAACTAAATCCCAGGCCGCATCGAGCGCTGCGTCGTCATACAACAGCCCCACCCAGAACGCCGGAAGTGCGCACAGCCGCCCCCACGGGCCACCATCAGCGCCACGCATTTCCAAAAACTTTTTCAGCCGCACTTCGGGGAAGGCGGTGGTCATGTGGTCGTTCCAGTCACGCAAGGTGGGCAATGCGCCGGGCAGCACGTCCAGTTCACCTTTTAGGAATTTGCGGAACGATTTACCGCTGCAGTCGATGTATTCATCGTCGCGATGGCTGAAATACATGGGCACATCGAGCAGGTAATCCACATAGCGCTCGTAACCAAACCCCTCTTCAAACACGAAATCAAGCATGCCCGTGCGATCGGGGTCGGTATCAGTCCAGATGTGCGAACGGTAGCTGAGATAACCGTTGGGCTTGCCTTCGGTGAATGGCGAGTCGGCGAAGAGCGCGGTGGCAATCGGCTGCAGTGCCAGCGAAACGCGGAACTTTTTCACCATATCGGCTTCGGATGCGTAGTCCAAATTGACCTGTACCGTGCAGGTGCGGGTCATCATATCCAACCCCAAGTCGCCCACCTTCGGCATGTATGCACGCATGATTTTGTAGCGATCTTTCGGCATCCACGGCATTTCGTCGCGCCGCCATTTCGGCTGAAAGCCCATACCTAAAAAGCCGAGCTGAAGCTCTTCCGCCACCTCGCGCACTTCGCGCAGATGGGTTCCAACTTCCTTGCAGGTCTCATGAATGCTTTGTAGCTGGCCGCCGGAAAGTTCAAGCTGCCCAGCGGGCTCTAGCGTCACCGAAGCGTCATCGCGGGTAAGCGCGATCACGCGGCCATGCTCGGCATAGGGCGCCCAGCCAAACCGGGTTAACCCTTTCAGCAGTGCTTCGATCCCTCGCTCGCCCTCGAACGTCGGTGGGCGCAGGTCATCCAGCTGGAAACCGAACTTTTCGTGCTCGGTACCAATGCGCCACGCATCACGCGGCTTTTCACCAGAAGCCATCACCGCCGCAAGCTGACGGGGGTCGGTAATAGGAGTATCGCTGGCTGTGCTAGGTCCTGACATTGGCCACATCTATCGGGGAACAGTTCAGGATAGCGTGCATAAAGATGCAACACAGCACCGTGAAGACACTTTCAGCGTTTCACCAGTGCACATAATGAACGCTTATAAGTGCTTCGCGTTACTTCGCCCCACCCGCTAACTGCAGCCAGCCCGCAACAACGGCGCGTAACTCGTCCACGCCCTGTTTGGATTCACCCGAAAACAGCTGCACGCTGACGCTGTCGCCAAACGCGCGCGATAGCTCCATTTTGACCGCCTGCAGCGTATTGCCTGCGGCGCCTCGGCTGAGCTTATCGGCCTTCGTCAGCAACGCGTGCGCGGGCAGGCCACGCTCCATCGCATAGCCCAACATCTGCCGGTCGTAGTCTTTGAGCGGGTGCCGCACGTCCATCACCACCACCAGCCCGCGCAGGGCGAAACGGTCGTGGAAGTAGCTTTCAACAAACGCCTGCCAGTGCGCCTGCAGTTCTTGCGGCACCTTGGCATAGCCATAGCCAGGCAGATCGACGAGGTATTTATTTTCGTGCGGCGGGATACCGAAATACACTAGCTGCTGGGTGCGGCCGGGTGTTTTTGATACCCGCGCCAGCGCATTTTGCTGGCATAGCGCGTTCAAAGAGGAAGATTTCCCGGCATTCGAGCGGCCTGCAAAGGCCACCTCGAAACCGCCGTCGGGCGGCAGTTGGCGGGGCGTGTGCGCCGCCAGCATGTACTGGGCGCGTGCGAACGGATTAGGTGCAGCCATACCCATAGCATGACATGATGCGCGCAAAGATGGCGGGCGTTTGACCACAAAGCCCGCGACAACGATAATTCAACCGTTCAGCGGGCGATGCCCGTATCCCAATTTTGAGTGGAGTTTCCGCATGCGTCCTGTCCTTGCCCTTGCCGGTGTCGCCTGTCTTGCACTAGCCGCTGCTGCCTTTGCGCAGAGCACGGCCGTGGCCGCACCCGACAATGCCCCGGTGCAAGCCGCGCCGCTGCAAGAAAAACCAGCCAGCTGGGGCGATGCCAAAGCCGGTCAAGCCAAGGCCGGTGTTTGTGCGGCCTGCCACGGCCTTGACGGCAATGCCATGCAGCAAAACGCGCCACGTATTGCTGGCATGCCAGAGCGCTACCTTGCCGAACAGCTACACCTCTTTAAGACCGGCCAGCGTACTGAGGGCCTTGCCGCCATCATGGTGCCGTTTGCCACCTTGCTTAGCGCGCAAGATATGCGCGACGTGGGTGCTTGGTACGCCTCACAAAAAGCGGGTGCTGGCGTTGCCGACGATACCGTTATTACCAGCGGCTCTAATAAGGACCTGAAGTTCTATCAAGTGGGCGAGAAGCTATTCCGTTTTGGTGATTCCAAGCGTGGCATTCCCGCCTGCATGGCCTGCCATGGCCCGTCCGGTGCGGGTAACCCCGGCCCGGCGTATCCGTCGATCCACGGCCAAGACTCTGCCTATGTGGCACGCCGCCTCGAGGAATACCGCAAGGGCGAAACTGCGTACACCAACCCTGCGCACTTCAAGTTGATGACCTCTGTCGCCCAGACCCTGAGCGATGAAGAAATCAAATCGCTGGCCAGCTACGTACAAGGCCTGCACACACGCGAACCGGGCACCACCAAAGAGAGCATTGCGCGCTAACCCCGCGCTTCATCTCGCGTTCGCCCTCCCTGATGCATGCTGAACCGGCATGTCGCCGGAGAGAGAGTTTTCATGCGCGCTTTATTGCTATCGTTTGCCCTACTCCTTAGCACCTCGCTGCTCGCTCCCGCGCACGCCCAAGCGGCGCTGCCGGGGCTTACCGAAGGCGTGCAATATCAAAGTATTGACGGCGGGAAGCCGTATAAACAGCTGCCTCCAGGCATGGTGGAAGTGGCTGAGGTGTTTGCCTACACCTGCCCGCACTGCGCGCATTTTTCGCCCATGCTAGAAGCGTGGGCCAAACAACTTCCGGCCTACGCCAAGCTGACCCTTGTACCAGGGGTATTTAACCGCGAAGACCCATATGCGCGCGCATTTTTCTCCGCGCAGAGCAGCCAATCGTTTGCAGCCCTCCACGACCGCCTTTTTGCCGCGATCCACGAAACCGGCGAATTGCCACGCAATGCCACCAGCGAGCAGATCATCGCATTTGCTAGCCGCATTCCGGGCGTCAAGGTCGCGGCGTTCAAGGCCGCCATGCAGGACGATGCCACTCTGCTGCCGAAACTGAAAGCCTCATACGAATTTGCAGCCAACAGCCAAATTGAAGGCACGCCATCACTGATTATTGCCGGCCGCTATCGCATCCTTGGTAACAGCTATGAAGGCCTTTTAAGCAACGCGCGCAGCGTGATCAATGCGCTGGCACCCAAGAAATCTGCGGCAAAGCCTGCGGCTAAAACCCCGGCAAAGCCCGCTGTAAAACCTGCCGCGAAACCTGCGGCAGCCCGTTCTTAAACTTTCTTTCGGAAGACGCCATGACTCTGCTGCGCCCCGCGCTACTCTTGATTGGACTGCTCGCCCTGAGTGCTTGCAAAAACGAAGCCCCGGCCCCCGTCACCGACAGCACCGGTGCCGCCGCGCAGATTCAGACCTCACAAAAGGTGAGCGATGCTGATCCGGAGCAGGTAGCCAAAGCCGAAGCGATGCTGAAAGCTGCGGAAGAAGCCGCCGCCAAAGCGCCACCGCTGGTGGAAGGCACCGACTACGTGTTGGTACCGAACGGCCAGCCGTTTGACACTGCACCGGGCAAAATTGAAGTCGTGGAGTTCTTTGGCTACGTCTGCCCGTTCTGCGCCATGGTGCAGCCCACCGTGGCCGCGATGAAGTCCAAGCTGCCGCCGGACGTGCACTTCGTTTATATCCCGGCCGCATTCGGTTCGATGTGGGACAACTACGCCAAGGCGTTCTATGCCGCAGAAGCCGCGGGCATTTTGGATAAAACCCACGACGCCATGTTCCGCGCCATCCACCTCGACCACACGCTGAAGGGTGAGCGCGGCATGGACAAGCCGGAAGAGATCGCCGCGTTCTACGGCAATTACGGCCAAGACCCCAATCAATTCCTGAGTAGCATGCAGAGCTTTGCGGTGGCGTCGAAGGTCAATCGCGCTCGTCAATACATGACCGACTCGTTCAACGGCGACCAGATGAGCACGCCCGCATTCTTAGTGGATGGCAAGTACCGTGTAAAAGGCAAGAACATCGACGACATGTTCCGCATCATCAATCAGCTGATCGTTGCGGAACGCGCCAAACTGGGGAGCGCCACACCTGCAGCCGCCCCGGCGACAGAGGCCGCACCCGCAGCCAACGACGAAGCAGCAGCACACGAATAAAGGCAAGACCATGGATACCCGTCGGCTACGGCTACTCAGCGCGAATATTCAAGCCGGTTCCAGTACGCGCGGGTACCATGATTATGTGGCACGCAGCTGGTCGCACTTATTGCCTGCGGGCAATAAGCGCGGCGCGTTAGACACAATCGCTCAACTGGCTAAAACGCATGACATCGTGGGGCTGCAAGAAGCCGACCCCGGCAGCCTGCGCTCAGGCTTCACTAACCAAACCCATTACCTCGCCGAGCGTGCCGGGTTTGCCTACTGGAGCCACCAACCCAACCGCAACGTGGCGGGCGTCGCATCGAGTGCGAACGGCCTACTGAGCCGCCTACAGCCCTATTTAGTGGAAGATCACACCCTCCCCGGCCGTATTAAAGGCCGCGGCGTACTCACCGCACATTTCGGCCAGCATGACGACGCCCTCGTCGTGGCAATTGCCCACCTCTCCTTGGGCAGCCAGTCGCGCCACCGCCAACTCGACTTTATCGCCGAGCTGCTCAGCAACAGCCCCAATGCTGTCTTGATGGGCGATTTTAACTGCGATCCCGACTGCGCTGAAATGCAGTCACTCTATCGCAAGACTAGGCTGCAGCCGCCGGTACACAAGCTGGCCACCTTCCCGTCGTGGAAACCGGCGCGCGCCATTGACCATATGCTGATCACACCATCACTCACCATGACGGAAGCGCAGGCCGTTCCAGCTGCATTCTCCGACCATCTAGCGCTGTCGGTGCAGCTGGATATTCCGGAAAGCGCGCTGCACTAAGCCAGCGCGCCATAAGCAAAGCTGCTCCCCACCAGCAGCATGAACACCGCAAATATGCGTTTGAGTTTGGCTCCACTCAATGCATGCGCAAGCCGCGTGCCCCACGGCGCCGCCAGTACCGACGCGAGCGCCACGCCGATGGAAGCAGGCAAATACACATAACCCACTGCACCAGGCAATGTCAGCGCACCCGTCGGGGCCTGTAGTGCATAGCCTAACGCGCTGCCCAAACCAATGAAGATGCCACACGCAGACGATGTACCCACCGCGCGTACCGGAACAACCCTACGCCACACCAGCAGCGGCACGGTGAGGCTGCCGCCTCCAATCCCCACGATGGCCGACACCAGACCAATTCCGCCGCCCGCTGCGGTATAGCCCGGCCCAGCAGGTGGCGTAGTGCGTCCACCGTCTTGCGGCGTTTTTGAAAACAACATCTGCAGCGAAACAACATAGCAATACCCCGCCACACACCAGCGCAGCGTATTGCCATCTAAACCAATGGCGAAACGGCTGCCCAGCCAGCCCCCCAGCAAAATACCTGGCACCATCCACGCCACCGTAGGCCAGAGCACGCTGCCGCGCCGGTGGTGCGCACGCGCCGATGAGGCAGCGGTAAGCACAATACTCGCCAACGAGCTTGCCAGCGCGGCATGCATCGCCACATCCACCGGCACGCCCTGCATTGGCAGCAGCCAAGCCAACGCCGCCACCAGCACCAAGCCACCACCAATACCCAACAGCCCGGCCAATAGGCCTACGCATAGCCCCAGCAGCAGATAGATCGCAAAAAACAGCATGGCCCAATGCCTTCGTTGCATCTTGAAGAGCTTGCATGCTGGGCTATAGTGCTGCAATGCACAAGTTCGCCGCCCCCCTCCTTGCGCTGGGCCTGCTTTTGGGTCTCCCAGCCACTGCTGCGCAAACACCGCCTGCACGCGCCAACGCCAAACCCAGCCCACCGGTACTCATTCCAGTACCCACTTCCGCTTTCCGCGCTGCGTTTGAGGCCGCCACCCGAAGCGGCCTCGACGATATCGCGCTGGCCGCCTTTCGCGGCCAACCGCTGGCTGGATGGCTGGAATACAGCGCACTGCGACAACGTTTTAATACGCTTCCTCTGGAACGTGGTGATCAATTTTTGCAGCGATATGCTAACGAAGCAGTCGCGCAGCCATTTCGTCATGACTGGCTAAAAGCCCTCGCTGCGCGTAACGAGTGGCCGGCCTATCTGCGCCTGTGGGATGCCCGCATCGACGACCCCGCGCTGCGTTGCCTGCGCCTGCAGGCGCTGATGAGCTTAAACCGCATTGATCCTGCCTGGACCAGCGACGCGCAAGCGCTTTGGCGCAGCAGCGGAAACTCCTTCCCCGCACAGTGTGATCCCGTTTTTGCTCAGCTCTCCGCACAAGGTGGCCTGCCCGATGCACTGCGCTGGGAGCGCTTTGATCTTGCCGTGGATGCTGTGCAAGCCGGCGTCATGCGCAGTATCGCCAGTGGCTTTCCTGCAGCGGAGACCGCGCAGGCCAACGCTTATGCCAGCTACATCGACGCACCAGATACTGACGTCAGCACTTGGCCGAAAACCCCACGCAGCCGCAAGGTGGTCTCGGTGGCGTTAGCTAAACTCGCCAAAGCCTCACCCGACCGCGCCGAAGCCATGCTGCCCGACGTAACGGCTACGCTTGGGCTGGATGAAAACGACAAAGGTCGCGTGCTGTATCAAATCGCGCTATGGACGGTGGCCTCGTACCTGCCGCAATCGGCACAGCGCCTCGCCAACGTGCCGCTTTCGGCCTATGACGCTAGTTTGCACGAATGGCAGGCACGCGAAGCCCTTGCACGCAGCGATTGGCCCGCCGCACTTGCAGCGATCAAACGCATGCCCGAAGAGCAGCGCAGCGATTCACGCTGGCTCTATTTGGCCGCACGTAGCAGCGAGCTTAGCGGCGACATCAACAGCGCCAAACCGCTGTACGCGCAAGCGGCGCTGAAGTCGGATTTCCACGGCTTTCTTGCCGCCGACCAGCTCAATCAGCCCTATACCTTATGCCCCTGGGAACCGCTCATCACACCTACGGAACAACTAGCAATTGCAAAAGACCCGGCCATCATTCGCGCACTGCAATTATTCGCACTTGACCGCAAAGGTTGGGCAGCGCGCGAATGGAACGACGCCCTGACCCGCTTTACCGATACCCAGCGCCATATCGCTGTGGCGGTCGCGCAAGACAACGGTTGGTTCGATCGCGGCGTCTTTGGCCTGCTCAATGTGGACGGCAAACGCTACCCCAGCGAGCAGCGCCTCTACACACTGCGTTTTCCCTTGCACCATAGCGATAGCATCCGCCGCGAAGCCGCGCGCAACGTGCTGGACCCGGCATGGGTCGCTGCAGAAATTCGCGCCGAATCGGTATTTGACCCCAACGCCCGCTCCGCCGCCGACGCGCGCGGGCTGATGCAGGTCATTCCAAGCACTGGCGCGGCCACCGCTGCAAAGCTAGGCCTGCCGTGGACCGGCGCAGACAGCCTGTATGACGCCGACACCAATATCACCCTAGGCACCGCTTACTTGCGCCAGCTAATGGATCGCTACGGCGGCAAACCCTATCAAGTGATCGCTGGATATAACGCAGGGCCTGCGCCACTTAACCGTTGGCTCAGCCAGCGCCCAGACATGGATCCGGCGATCTGG
Organism: Thermomonas sp.; assembly: GCF_019104945.1. Classification (GTDB taxonomy): domain Bacteria; phylum Pseudomonadota; class Gammaproteobacteria; order Xanthomonadales; family Xanthomonadaceae; genus Thermomonas. Next base: position 13,593 of record NZ_JAHRWW010000008.1, read on the forward strand.
ATTGAAACCATTAGCTACAAAGAAACTCGCGAATATGTGGCCCGCGTGCTGAGCTTTAGCACGCTCTACGACTGGCGCCTCAACGGCGACGCCCACCGCCTCACCGACCGCATGCTGGGTAATATCGACGGCCCGCGCAAAGGCTTCGTGTGTCCAGCCGCACCCGCGATTAAAACCACCGCGCCCAAGCCCGCCGTAAAGCGTGGCCGCAGCCACCGTTCCTGAATCTAGCCCGCAAGGCACAAGACGCTGCCGCCGCGCGCGGCTACAATTCAGCTATGCGCCTATTGTTGCAACAACGCCCCGATGGCCGCGAAGCGCCGCGCTTCGTCCAACTTCAGCTTCAGCAAGACCTGCTGGGTGGCTGGGAGCTGCTGCGCGAAACTGGGCAAACGGGCGGCCGTAGCACTTTGCGCAAATCGCTTTTTCAAGATCACGCCAGCGCACTTGTCGCGCTGGAAAAAGAGCGCGACCTGCATCTGAAGAAAGGTTTTCAGCTGGTCTTTGCGCAGGGCGCTGAAGCGCCAAAATAACCTAGGACTCCATAATGAACCCACTCAAGAACGACCGTTTTTTGCGCGCACTGCGCCGTGAACCTGTAGATGCAACGCCGGTGTGGCTGATGCGCCAAGCTGGGCGTTATTTACCGGAATACCGCGCCACGCGCCAAGCGGCCGGCAGCTTTCTTGCCATGGCCAAGACGCCTGAGCTGGCCTGCGAAGTCACCCTGCAGCCGCTGCGCCGGTTTCCTTTGGACGCGGCGATTTTGTTTTCCGACATCCTCACCGTCCCCGATGCGATGGGGCTTGGTCTGTATTTTGTGGAAGGCGAAGGCCCGAAATTTGAACGCCCGGTGCGCAGCGTTGCTGATATCCAGCAGCTTGCCGTACCCGACATGGAAACCAGCCTGCGCTACGTAATGGACGCCGTGCGCTTGATTCGCCGCGAGCTGGATAACAGCGTGCCACTGATTGGCTTCTCCGGCAGCCCGTGGACGCTGGCCTGCTATATGGTGGAAGGCGGCGGCAGCGATAACTTCGGCAAGGTCAAGGCGCTTGCCCTCAACGAACCAGCGGCGATGCACCAACTGCTGAGCGTTGTCACTGATGCCGTAATCGCCTACCTTTCCGCACAGCACGCCGCGGGCGCGCAGGCACTACAGGTGTTTGATACATGGGGCGGCACGCTCTCCCCGGCAATGTATCGCGAATTTTCTCTGCCCTACCTTACCCGCATCGCGCGCGAACTGAAGCGCGACGATGCACCGCTCATTCTGTTTGGCAAAGGCAACGCGCCGCATCTTGAAGCACTTGCTGCCAGCGGCACAGAAGGGCTTGGGGTCGATTGGACGGTGACGCTGGAAGATGCGGCACGCCGCACGGGCGGCCAAGTGGCGCTGCAGGGTAACCTCGACCCAGCCATGCTCTACGGTAGCCCAGAGGCTATTCGTGCGCAGGTGCGTGCCGTGCTCGATAGCTACCGCGACGGCAACGGCGGCTCACGCGAAGGACACGTCTTTAACCTTGGGCACGGCATGTCGCCGGATATGAACCCGGACCACGTCGCCGCGTTGGTGGACGAAGTGCACCGCTACAGCGCGCGTTAAGCGCGCATCAACGCCTCCAGCGCCTGCGCCAGCAATGCGCCGGTGACAGGTTTACGCAAGAAGCCGCTAAACCCAGCGGCACTTGCCTGCTGCTCGGCTTGTGCATCCGAGCGCGCGGTGACTGCCAGCAAGGGCATTTCGACCCCTTGCTGACGCAGCGCGTGCGCCAGCGTGAGGCCATCCATCCCCGGAAGATCGAGATCGAGCAGCGCAGCATCAAAGCGCTGTACGGTCACTTCCGTAAAAGCCCCCATCGCATGCCCAACGTGAACCACACGATGCCCCTGCCCCTGTAAGAGCCCAGAAATCGCCTGCGCCACGATGGGATCGTCTTCGACCAAAAGCAGCGCAAGAGTGCGATGCTGATGATTGGGATGTTGTTCTTCAACTATTTTGCGCTCTGCTGCGGCAGGCAGCGCCGACACCGCCAGCGGAAGCTCAACAACAAACCGTGTGCCTTTTCCTAATTCGCTCTCTACACGAATTCGCCCGCCCATCGCAGCGGCTAGCTCCTGCGAAATGGCGAGACCCAGCCCGCTTCCGCCATAACGCGCAGCGGTACGCGCCCCTTCCGCCTGTTCGAAGCGGCGGAATAAGCGCTCCTGTTGTTCCGCGCTCAACCCCGGCCCGGTATCGGCCACGACAAACTGCACACCCTGCGGTTGCAGCGCATAAGACTCCAGTGCCACGTGGCCGTGGTCGGTGAACTTAACTGCATTGCCGATCAAGTTCAGCAGAATCTGCTGCACTCGCGTGCGATCACCCAGCAGTGCGGCCGGGAGGGCATCATCGACATGCTCAACGAAGGCCAAGCCTTTGCGTTCGGCCACCGGCGCCATAAGCCCAGCCACATCATCTAACAGCCCGCGCACGGAAAAACGCGCATTCGTCAATTCAAGTTTGCCTGCTTCGATGCGCGCCAAATCCAGCGCATCATTGACCAGACGCAATAAGTGTTGGCCCGCGCGCCGAATGGCTTCCACATGCCCGCGCTGCCGCTCATCCAACGGTGTTGTTTGTAGCAGCTCGGCCATGCCCAACACGCCCGTCATCGGCGTGCGCACCTCATGCCCCAGTGTGGCAAGAAAACGCGATTTCGCTTCAGACGCCTGTTCGGCCAGTTCGCGCTTATGCTCGGCCAGTTGCCACGCGTGTCTCCTGCGCAAACGCAGCCGGTACAACCATGCCACTGCCACCAATGTGAGCAGCAGCGCGAGTGTATAGGCCGCCTTCGCCCAACCGCTCCACCACCATGGCGATAGCACGGTAAACGCCAGCGCTTGCTCTTGCGCCACATTGCCCGCGCCATCGCGCGCACGGAAGCGCAGCACATAATGCCCCGGCGAAAGCCCCGTCAGCACACGATCACCTTCCGCGCCAAGCGCCACCCAGCCGCGATCAAAACCGTCGAGCTTGGCCCAATACCGATTCAACGCGGGGTCATCAAAAGCCAGCAGGCGCGCACCAAACCGAAACTCGCGGTCTTGATAGGCAAACTCAAGCCGCTTGACCAACGCCTGCTCTTGCCAACGCCCATCGCGGCGTACAGACACGCGATCTAGGCGCAGCACCGGGCGCGCAGGCTTTGGATCTTGCGCGGAGGTATCCACCAACAACAAGCTGCCGTCTGCTGCAGCCAATGCAAGCACCCCTTGCTTGCTCATCGCCAGCGCGCGGTCTTGATATTCCTCACTCGCATCACCGTCTTGCATGCCGTGGCGGCGAAACATACGACGCGCAGGATCCCAGCGGAACAAGCCTCGCGTGGTGCTCATCCACACACGATGTTTGCTATCTACATCCAGCCCCGCGGCCCCTAATGCCGGAACACCTTGGCTACTGCCAATCTGCGCCGTTTGCTGCCAATGTTCGCCTTGGCGTTTGAATGCAAACAGCCCCGCCTGACTTTGCAGCCAAAGTAGGTTTGGCCCGTCAAACGCAAGGGCAAATACACGTTCCTTTGGTAGGGTTGGTAACTGTTGAAAGCGCTTACCATCTGGGCTTAGCGTCAGCACGCCGGTGTCTGTCGCAAGGAATACTTCCCCCTTTGGCGAAAGCACCAGCGCTTCAATGTCGGCCGCGTCCAAACCACTTCCTTCACCTGCAGGAAAATTACGTAGTACCGCTCCACTATGCTGGTCGCGCTGTTGCACGCCGCCACCAGGGGCCGACAGCCAAAGCGTGCCATCGTCGGCCACTTGCACATGATCCACCTGCCCTGCTGGCGCTGGGTTTTCAGCGTCCGATTTTTTCCACTGTTTCAGCTCGCCGCTGGCGCTTAGCTGGATCAGCCCAAGCCGATGGCCGAACCAAAGATTGCCCAGCGCATCCTCGGCGATAGCAAATAGTTTCGTGCCGCGCAGCTGAGCTAGATCATCATCTGCCAGTGTTTGAATTTCACCATCTGGGCGCAGATGCTCCACCATCCCGTTGAAACCACCCAACCAAAAGCCACCGTTACGTGCAGGCGCAATCGCTCGATACAACGTGCCCTGCAGGCCGTCTTGCTCATTTTTGAAACGCGCCATCTGGTGCCAATCGGAATGCAGATAACCCAAGCCTGCACCGGCAATTGGCGCCCAAAGTGCTCCATCGGCCTGCAGCAAGAGCGTCAACAATGCGCGCGGAATATCCGTGCCTGTGCTGGCCTTCACTGGCACCGGAGGCGCCGCCCCATGCTGCAACCACAGCCCGCGCTGACTGGCGATCCAATGACCGCCATCGCGGTCGCTGGCAATCGCCATCATGGCGTTAGGCCGCTGGAACATCGGGGCCCACGCGGGTTGCCGCCATTGGTCTTGCGCCCAATTCCATACACCTGCGGCCGTTCCGGCCCACAGCCCATCGCGCTGCATGCTGAGTGAATAAATCAGCGGCTGCTCGTCTAATTCCGGCAGATTCACGGGCGTAAACGCGCCCCCTTGCTGACGCGCCAGTCCCGCATCGGTTCCTACCCAAAGCGCTCCTGCCGCATCCACCGCAAGCGCGAGCACTGTGTTCGAAGGTAGCCCGTCATGTTCCGCCGTGAAGCGCTGGAGCTTGTGATCGCGCCCCATCTTGTAGAGACCGCCATCGTAGGTGCCAAACCAAACAGTCTCCCCTTGCTTGGCAAACGACCAAATATCATCGCTCCCCAATAATGTTTGATTGCGCATCCGAATCTGGGTGAAGTGATGGCGCGTTGCATCAAGAATACTGATGCCCTGCCCCTCTACCGCCACCCACAGCCGGTTATCCGCATCCACCAGCAGCGCCTGCACATTGTTCCCCGGCAGCCCCTGCGGCTGCTGCGGATCGTGCCGCCATACCCGCACGTCCACACCGTCATAGCGCGCCAAACCGTCGGCCGTGCCAATCCAGAGATAGCCATCTTGATCGCGCACCAGTGCTTTGACTTCCGTCGAGGGCAAGCCCTGCGCGGGGCCAAGCACGCGAAACCGTGGCTTTTCTGGCACATTGGCCAAAGCACAGGCGCAAACAAACCACAGTAGGCAAAGCCAGAATCGGTGCAGCATGGGATCCCCCTCTGAAGGGTAAATGCTGGCAACGCTGCGTTGCAGATGCAAGTCTCCTAACGCCATTTTGCCTGCTTACAATCCACGTATTCACTTTTTTACCCTAGAGCCCCATGGCCTCAACATCGCCCCCTCAACGCTGGAACCGCCTAAGCCAAATGCTGCATTGGTTGATCGCGCTACTCATTCTGGCCATGGCGGCCATCGGTCTCATCATGGTGGACTTGCCCAACACCCCCAGCAAAATTGCTATTTTTGCCATCCATAAATCCATTGGCATCAGTATTTTGGCCTTAGTCGCACTTCGTTTAGGCTGGCGCTTATACAGTGGCGCCCCGGCTCCATTAGCGAATACGCCGAAGCTTCAGCAGCGCATTGCAGGGGCCATGCACGTCGCCCTCTATGTTCTGCTGCTGGCCATGCCGATCAGCGGGTGGCTACTCAACTCGGCGGCCGGTTTCCCGCTGCAATGGTTTGAGCTTGTCAATCTTCCTGCAATCAGCGAACCAAGCGATGCGCTGAAAGAACTCGCTACACGCGCGCATCAGCTTATGTTCCTAGCCCTGGCTGGCTTAGTTTTGTTACATGCAGCAGCGGCGATCCACCACCATCTTTTTCTACGTGATGCCACACTGGTACGCATGCTTCCACGCGGCTGGCTGCGCCATCCCAATGGAGAAGACGCATGATGCCGCGCCTCGCCATGGTCGCCATTGCCCTGCTGCTTAGTACGCCCAGTTTCGCCGCCGATTACGTGCAGGCGCAGGGCTCTTCACTGAACTTTGCAGGCAAATACCAAGGCGCCGCGTTTAACGGCCGTTTCCCAAAATTTGCCACTAAGCTCAGTTTTGACCCAGCCAAGCTGCAAACGGCCAAGCTCGATGTGAGCATCCCACTGGCCAGCGCAAGCACCGGCAACGCCAGCTATGACGGCGAGCTACGTGGCAGCGCATTCTTTAACGTCGGCAAGTTTCCGCAGGCGCGCTATGTGGCCACCAAATTTCGCGCACTCGGCGGCGACCGCTACGCGGCCGACGGCACGTTAAGCCTGCGCGGCGTCAGTAAGCCCGTCACACTGACCTTCACCTGGACACCCGGCGCGCAGCCGGTCTTGGCGGGACGCGCAAGCGTCAGCCGCCTCGCCTTCAACGTCGGCGGCGGGCAATGGGCCGACACCAAGCTACTGCCCGACACCATCACCATTTCCACACGCGTGGTTTTGCGCCCGCTATAGACCTAAGAACTGGCGCACCGCCTGCGCATCGAATGGCCAATCCAGCTCAGCGGCGTGCTGCGTATCGCGCAATACCGGCACACGCACGCCATAGCTTGCCTCCAACACATCATCGTCATCGATAAACACCGTGTCGAATTCTGGTAACTGCGCCTGCGCCAACACATCCAACGCAAGATCACATAGATGGCAGTTATCGCGCTGATAAAGAATCAATCCCATACGCGTGCGTTCCTTTATTTTGTCCACTGGACATAGAATACGTGTTCCCACGTCACAGCCATCGCTATGTCCGTCTCCACGTTTGACCTCTATAAAATCGGTATCGGCCCTAGCTCCTCGCATACGGTGGGCCCAATGCGCGCCGCCGCGCGGTTTGTAAGCCACTGGCTGGTAGAAAACGGCGTACTGGAACGCACCACGCGCATTCGTGCCGAAGTTTTTGGTTCACTCGCCCTCACCGGGCGCGGCCACGGCACCGATAAAGCGGTACTGATGGGGCTGGAAGGCCACTGGCCGAACGAGATTGACCCCGACATTATCCCGCCTGCGCTAGAACGCATCCGCAGCGGAAAGAAAATTCAACTTGGTGGCGGGCGTGAAATCGCATTTGATGAAAAGCGCGATCTCATTATGAATAAGCGCCAGAAGCTGCCGTTCCACACCAACGGCATGCGCTTTATTGCATATGACGCCGACGGCAACGAGCTGGCCACGCGCGATTACTATTCGGTGGGCGGCGGCTTCGTGGTCAATGCCGATGAAGCGGCAGAAGACCGGATCGTTGCTGATACCACACCGCTGCCGCATCCGTTCAATAACGGCGACGAGCTGCTTGCCGAATGCGCCCGCAGTGGGCTGAGTATTGCCGAGCTGATGTTTGAAAATGAAAAAGTCTGGCGCAGCGAAGACGAGATTCGCAGCGGGCTGCGCGCAATCTGGCAAGCCATGCAGTCGGGTGTGGCGCGCGGCATTCGCGCTAATGGCACGCTACCCGGAGGGCTGCACGTTGTCCGCCGCGCACCTGCGCTACACAATGAACTATCGACGCGCCCCGAAGCCGCCATGCGCGACCCGCTCACCGTTCTTGACTGGGTCAACCTTTACGCACTCGCCGTCAACGAAGAAAACGCCGCAGGCGGCCGCGTGGTCACCGCCCCCACCAATGGCGCGGCCGGCATTATTCCTGCGGTAGCGCATTATTACGAGCGTTTCTGCGCCAGCGAAAAAGACCCCGCCGCCCGTGAGCAAGGGATTTTCACCTATCTACTGACCGCCGCCGCCATCGGCATTTTGTATAAAGAAAACGCCTCGATTTCCGGCGCCGAAGTAGGCTGCCAAGGCGAAGTGGGTGTGGCCTGCTCGATGGCCGCTGCAGGCCTTACCGCTGCGCTTGGTGGAAGCCCCGGGCAAATTGAAAACGCCGCTGAAATTGGCATGGAACATAACCTAGGCCTGACCTGCGACCCCATCGGTGGGCTGGTGCAAATCCCCTGTATCGAGCGCAACGCGATGGGCTCGGTCAAGGCGATCAACGCCAGCCGCATGGCCCTGCGCGGCGATGGCCAGCACAAGGTCTCGCTGGATAAAGTCATCAAAACCATGCGCGACACCGGCCGCGACATGCAAGACAAATACAAAGAAACCAGCCGCGGCGGCCTCGCCGTAAATGTGATCGAGTGCTGAAATACAGAAAATAGCTCAAGTTTTCCCCTAGGCAGTCGCTACCGGTTTCGCGGTAAGCTTGAGCTGTCGGGGTAAGGGGAAAACTCGATTCACGGTCAATTTGCCATTCGTCATGAGCCAGCACGAAATTCGGCGCCATTTTGGGCCGCATGCGCTTTTTTATTGCTTTTTTTGGGCCTTATTAGCTTAGAAACTCATGCTTTAGAAACTGATAAGCCGTTTCGCGATTTTGTAGTAGATCAGTGGGATGTCAAAGAAGGCCTTCCGCAGATTACAGTTTTAGCCATCACCCAAGACACCAATGGCTATCTTTGGTTTGGCACACAAGCCGGATTAGCGCGATTTGATGGCGTGCATTTTCATCGCTATACCGCAGAAAACGCCCCTAACTTAAATGCCAATATCCAAGCGCTCCACGCAGATCGCCAAGGGCGGCTCTGGATTGGGACAGCGCGCGGCCTCATTCGCTTTGAACAAGGGCAGTTCAAAAAAATTTCACACCCCAAAGATGGCCTCGACTTTTCCATTCGTGCCATCGCCGCAACTGCCGATGCCGTTTACATTGCAGGGCCAGACGGCCTCTATAGCGCGCAAGGCGACCAACTGCGCCGCCAATATGCCATCCCCAGCGGCGCGCTCAGCCTGCTCAATCACGGGGACGACCTGTGGATTGGCAGTGCCGGGCAGGTATTTTTGCTACGTAATAACACCTTGCGTGCGTTCCCGCTCCCGGAAAGTGCAAGCGGCATCCCCATCACATCCCTAGCGTGGTTTGAGGGCGAGCTTTGGGCTGGCTCCAGCCGCGGCCTGTTTCGCCTGCATCAAGGTAAATGGCTTCCCGCAAGCACGCGCATCAACCAAACGACGCCAACCGTCGAAGCCATGCTCAGTGACCACAACGGCACCCTTTGGGTGGCCACCACACAGGCACTGGAACGGCTGCGACAGGGCCAACCCACCGAGCATATCCGCAATGCCCCCGGCACCATCAGCCTGCGCACTTTATTTGAAGATAGCGACGGCAATCTTTGGATGGGCAGCCAGACCGAAGGTGTCGCGCGCTTTTGGAATGGCTATACGCGCCGACTAGACACGGCATACGGCCTTGCAAACCCACTCACTTGGTCGCTGGCAAAAGCGCCGAATGGCGGCACTTGGTTTGCCACCGGCGACGGCGTTGCGCAGTGGCGTAATGGCCGCTTCACCCAAGTGATTCAAGGCACGCAACTTCCGCACACAGAAGCCTACAGCCTCTTTGCCGAAGCCAATCAACTATGGATCGGTACGCGCGCCGGAGTTGCGCTATTTCGTGATGGACATGTTGAAACACCTGCGCCGCTTGCACCAATGCGCAACACGCAAATCAACGACATTGTGCGCGACCAACAACAGCGCTTATGGTTTGCCACAACCAAGGGGCTCTTTTTACTGAACCCCAGCAACAAGCTGACACTCTACGGAGAACGCAGCGGCTTTACCGATACCCGTATTCGGGTTGTTTATGAAACGAGAGATGGGCGGATCTTGGTCGGCGCCACCCGCGGATTGTTCGAATGGCGCGACGGCCAGATTATTCCACTTGGCCGCAATACCGGATTAGAAGAAGACATCGCGGTCACCTCGATTCTTGAACTTTCCGACGGGCGCTGGCTGATTGGCAGCAGTACCGGGGACGGCTTGCATCTGTTTGACGGCAAGCGCTGGACAGCCCTTGGCTCTGATAACAACCTCCCCGTTATCATCCCGTTCTATGTAGGGGAATCGGGGGATGATCTCTGGGTTGCAGGCATGCAGGGGGTCTATCGGCTTGCGATGACCGAGCTCAATAAAGCCCAAGCCAACCCGCGTGCCCAACTGCGTGCGCAGATCATCATCAACTCTGGTTTTGAGCGTCCTGGCGGGCAGACAGACAAGTGCTGCAACGGCTCCGGTGGCGGGCGCGGCCTTATTCAAGACGGTCAACTCTGGCTGCCTACACGCGACGGCGCCCTACTTGTCAATTTGAATGCGGCGCAGCCTAAGGCAACCCACCCTGTTCAAATTGAATCCATTGACATCGATAACCGCACGCTTCTCGCAACACATGCCGTCATTCATTTTCCAATTGACGCACGCAGCCCAAAATTCAATTTCGCAGCACCTGCATTTCAGCCAGCGCAAGTGCCGCTATTACGTTACAAGCTAGAAGGCTATGACAACGAGTGGCGTTCGCTGGAAACCCCTAGCCAACGTAGTGCGAGCTATAGCAACCTGCCTCCTGGTGACTATGTATTCAAAGTGGCCGACTTTAATACCGATAACCCACTGCTAAGCGAAGCACACATCGATATCGAAGTCCCCGCGCATGTGTATGAAACCTTGGCGTTTCGTATTCTTGTTGGGCTCATTATTACCGCACTGATCTGGCTGGCCTACCTTGGCCTGCGGTTTCGCTATACGCGCCAGCGCGAGCTATTGGAACAACTTGTACGTGAGCGCACGCAAGAACTGCAGATCGCCAACCGCAAATTGCAGGAAATCAGCTTTACAGACCATCTCACCGGCCTGCATAACCGGCGCTATCTTGCCCAGCAAATCCCCGTGGACAGTTCGTTCTACGAACGTGATGCCAACTACCGTAATGGCAACGATGCAGCTGTTTTTATTCTGCTCGACATCGATCACTTCAAAGCGATCAACGATACATGGGGGCATGCTGCAGGCGATTTAGTGCTGCAGCAATTTGCTGAACTTCTCGAATCCATCAAACGTAGCGGCGATTATGTGGCGCGCTGGGGCGGCGAAGAATTCTTGCTTGTATTACGGCCACTGCCTCGCGGAAGCCTTGCGCAAATCGGGCAGCGTCTATGCGATAAGGTGGGCGAGAAAGAATTTGACCTAGGCAACGGCGTGCGCCGCCACATCACTATCTCTGCAGGGCTTGTGGAATCGCCCCTTTTCCCCGATCGCCACCACCAACTGCTCAGCTGGGAACAACTGGTGACCTTGGCCGACCATGCGATGTATCAGGTCAAAATTTCCGGGCGCAACGGTTGGCTCGCTTGCAGGCCAGTACCCGGCGCTCACTTCCCCGAAGGGGACCGCATATTCAACGGCAACCCAGACGCCCTACTCGACCGTGGCATTCTTGAACTCTATGGCCGCGAAGGGCGAATTACCCCCAGCGCGCGTCAAGGGCGGCCTTCCCCTCAGCCGCAGGCGCCCGACTGAATCTTTAGTACGTCGTCTAATAATGCCGCCGCCGTCACTTCCGCACCTGCTCCCGGCCCTTGAATCACCAGAGGCTGATTGGGGTAACGGTCGGACCAAATGGCCACACGGTTATCGGTTCCGCCTCCGCCTACCAATGCGTGCTCACTTGGCAACGCGGCAAGCCCAACACTGGCCTGATGACCCGCTTGTAGGCGCGCGATAAAGCGCAGCTTCTCACCGCGCTTCCACGCCTCGGCATAGCGCTCGCGCAGCAGCTGATCGAGTTCTGGCAGCGCTGCATCCAATGCTTCGCGCGGCAGTTTGGCAAGTGTCTCCGGCACGAGCGACTGTACGTGTACCGTTTCACTTTCCAGCGCAACCCCAGATGCCCTTGCCAAGATCAACAGCTTGCGTCGCACGTCTTCGCCCGATAAATCTTCGCGCGGGTCCGGCTCGGTATAGCCGACATCGCGCGCTTCACGTACAAACCCGGAAAACGGGCGCAGGCCGTCATAGTGATTGAACAGCCACGCCAGCGAGCCCGACAGCACGCCTTCAATCGCGTGGATACGATCACCACCTGCCTGCAGCGCGCGTATCGAGCGCAACAGCGGCAACCCAGCCCCCACCGTGGCGCTATCGCCATAATGCGTACTACCGGCCAAACACCCCTGTTGAATTGCCTGCCAACGCGCCAGCGACGTGCCTTGCCCAAGTTTGCAGGCCGTTACCACGTGAATACCCTGCGCCAGCCAATGCGGGTGCATATCTGTCACCTGCGAAGACGCCGTAGCATCCACCACGATCCGCATTCCAGGCCCTGTCAGCGCGCGCTCTACATCGTGTAGAGCCCCCGCATACGAAGCCGTTTGCAACTGTACCAACACGTCGCCCACCGCGCCGTTCGGCGTGCTCAACGCATGCCGCGTATTCGCCACATGCACCAAGCTTAGGTGTGCGGCCAGCGGCCCATCCTGCCAGCGCTGCAGGCGCGCCAATACGGCACTGCCTACGGTGCCTGTTCCTAATAGCGCGATCCGCGCTGGCTGAAGCAAACGCCCGGTCATTTCGAATCCTGACATGTTCGGCGCGCCGCTTGCGCACGCTCTAACGCCGCGCTCAAGTCTGCCAATAAATCTTCGCCGTATTCGATCCCCACCGAGAAGCGCAGCATCCCGTCGGTAATCCCCGCCGCCGCACGCGCTTCAGGCGTCATCGCCGCGTGGGTCATCGTGGCCGGGTGTGCCACGAGGCTCTCAACACCCCCGAGTGATTCGGCAAGCGTGAAGTATTTCAGCCCATCCAAGAACGCACGTACCGAGGCATCACCACCTTCCAGCTCTGCGCTCAGCATCGCACCAAAACCATATTGCTGCTGCGCTGCCAGCGCATGCCCCGGATGCGAGGCAAGGCCGGGATAATGCACCGCACGTACCGCAGGATGCGTTTCCAGCAGCGTTGCGATGGCTTGCGCATTCTCTTGATGCACGCGCAGGCGCGCATCCAGCGTGCGTAGGCCACGTAGGGTGAGAAAGCTATCAAACGGCGAACCGGTCAGCCCAAGGCAGTTGGCCCACCACGCAAGTTGCTCATGCAGACCTGCGTCTTTGGCCACCACCGCACCACCCACCACATCGCTATGGCCGTTGATATATTTGGTGGTGGAATGCACCACCGCGTCCGCACCGAAGTCGGCAATCGGGCGCTGCAGTGCAGGCGACAGAAAGGTATTGTCGGCCACGGTAAGCGCGCCCACGGCGTGCGCGGCGTCGATCACGGCGCGCAGGTCGGTGATCCGCAGCAACGGGTTCGACGGGGTTTCAATCCACACTAGCTTAGGCTTGCGCGCCAGTGCTTGGGCTAACTCCTGCGCATTGGTCAGGTTACACGTCACCAGCTCAAACGCCCCTTTCTTTGCCAGCGCGTTAAACAAGCGCCAGCTGCCGCCGTAGCAATCGTGCGGCACCACCAGCACATCGCCCGGCACCAGCAGCGCATGCAGCAGTAGGGTGATCGCGCCCATCCCGGTAGCGGTCACCACGCCGCCTGCACCGCCTTCTAATTCGGCCAGCGCTTCCGCCAGCAAATTGCGGGTCGGGTTGCCGCTGCGGGTGTAGTCGTAGCTGCGCTTTTCGTTGAAGCCAGCAAAGCTAAAGGTGGACGACAACACCACCGGCGGCGTCACCGCGCCAAACGCGGTGTCACGGTCGATCCCTGCGCGCACGGCGCTGGTGGCACGATAAGGGGCGGCAGCACGGCTGTCTGTCGTCATTGAACGATCTCCAAAACAAAATTAGGTGCGCGAAGGGCGCTGACTGCCAAACAATTCACTGGCAAGTAGAGCGTCAATACGGTCGGTTTCTTTCAAGAAGGCATCGTGGCCATAGGGCGAGCGCAGCACGCGCAAACGCCCGCGTCCGCCAAGACCCTCGATTAGCGCTACAGCATCAGACATAGGTACAAGGCGATCGCCCTCCACTGCGATCACCGACACCGGCACCCCCACCTGCGCAGGGTCCACGCGATGCAGATCAATCGATTCCGACAGGCGCAGCCACGCCGTGGGGCTCACTCGCGCCACAAATTTAGCGCCAGCCGCTTCCAAATAATCTTCTGCGGCCACCCGCACTTGGCCGTTATGAATTTCCGGCGGCGCATTGAAACGCTCGCCAAACTCTTCCTGCGTGCGGTAGCTCAGCATCGCAAACTGCCTCGCCAACGACAGCCCCTGCTCGTCGGCGCACTGCAGCCGCCCCAGCGCAACGGCCTTACGTTGCAACGCGCGCCACGCGGCAGCATAAGGGTGCGGCTGGTGCACGCCGCTCACAGCCACCAGCTTGCGCAACCGTTGCGGGTGACGCACGGCCAGCTGCAAACCCACCAGCGCGCCATAGGAATACCCCACATACGCCGCGAGTGTGCCGATGCCCAGCGCGTCCAGCAGCAACGCCACAGCATCGGCTTGGTCGGCGGTGTCGATCGGCGCATCGATGCTGCCATCGGCCCCGATATAGTCAAACGCAAGCACACGCACCTGTGTCGGGTCTAGTGCTCGTCCCGCATCCAGCAGCCCCTGCGCCCAGCCCGCCGTGGGATCCGCCTCCGTAGCGGTAACATGGCGATGCGCGGAAATCCCCCCCGCCACCAGCACAACCGGCGCGTCGGACGGCCCCAACAGCTCGTAATTCAGCCGCAATTTGCGCACACCCGCATAGCGCGTGGCCAGTACCGCGTCCACACTACCGCACTGCGCACCCGCTTGGGTCACGCGCACACAGCCCGTTGTCGCAACGGGCTGTGCCGCTACAAAGCTACAAGGAGCAAGGGGTTGAACATGGGGCATTGCAGGACTCCGGCATACAGGGGCCATCGGAGTGATGCAGGGAAACCGGGAAGACCGAATGAATCGGCGTCACGAAGCCACAGTTGCGGCTTCGCAACCATCTTCCGGCAGACGCGCAGGTCCCCGCAGGATTTGGCACCTCGGCAACGGCGCGAATGCTGTTGTCAGGTTGCCCCGGCATCCAAGGGCCTGTCCCTCCGCCGGTCTCGATGGTCTGGCCAGTCTGCCGTTCTGTGAAGCCCATGTCAATCGCTTCATCCAGATATAGCGATTCGTATAACAAATTGATATAAAACAGACCCCCTCCACTGCCATAATGCGCGCATGCAAAAGTTCATTCTTTTTTTCGCCCTACTTTTTAGCGTTCATGTCTCTGCACAAACAACCATCGCCAAGTTGCGGGTAGAAGCCAGCAGCGACGGCTATCGCGTTTATGCCGACAACACTCTTCCGGCCCCCATTGAAGTGCGCCTAACCGCGCGCCAAGCCAAAGCACTCAACAGCCAGCCAGAGTTACCCGCACGCGCCAGCGTCCCGGCTTCGGGCAGCACGCTGGTTGCGATCATGCAGCCCACGCGCGGTGTTAGCGGGCTGACCCAGTTGCAGCTACAGGCGGTACAGGGCAGCTCCAACGCGCAGCCACAAGATGTGGAATACCTGTCTCCGATCGCCAGCGCCACGCCGCAGATCGACCAAGGGTTTAAAGGCCAATTTAGCCACGAAGATAGCGAAAACCGCTACGCGCTCGACTTCGCCATACCGGAAGGCACGCCCATACTGGCCGCACGCGAAGGCGTGGTGATGCAGGTGCAAACGAGCTTCAGCCAAAACGGGCTGGACTATGCCAAAGACGCATCGAAAAGCAATTACATCCGCATCCTGCACGACGACGGCAGCATGGGGCTCTACGCGCATCTCGCCGAACGCAGCGCATTGGTGCAAGTTGGCGACCGAGTACGTGCGGGCCAGCGCATCGCGCGCTCCGGCAATACCGGCTTCAGCACCGGCCCGCACCTGCACTTTGCGGTGCAGGTGAATCGCGAGATGCAGCTGGAATCGATTCCGTTCCGAATGCAGGGGCTTTAATCGCCCGACGGCTGTTCCGCAGGCTCAAGCATTTCACGCCACTGCGGCAAACGATCGGCCATCCCGACGGCGCGCAAATACTCGTCGTCGGGTTCTTCTTCCGCCACCAGCGCGGTCGCCACATGCACCGCACCGGTCACCCAGAAACCGCCGGTGCGCATTTTGCCGGGGGTTTTCTGATAGGCCACCGCCTCCACAATCGGCATTGGCAACCCCCACAACCCCAGTAAGTAAGCCCCGGCTTCGGCATAGTGCGGGCCTTCTTCCCCCTCACTCCCAGCCGATACTCCCGGCAGCAAGCGGCCAATTTCCGCCAACAAACTCGCAGTTGCGGCAAGTTCGGCGCTTGGCCCCGGCAGCAGGCGCCGCGCAAGGTTGGATGCACGCAGCGCGCGGTCTTGCATCGCTTCGCGCTCACGGCTGTTGCCGAGGCCCGGTCCGCCGAAGGCTTCGATGGTGAGCACCAAGCGCAACAGCGCCTGATGCCCCAGCCGGTTCACCGCCGAGCGCATATCGCTGATTTCACGCCCGCCCGAAAAATACGCCGAATTGCACAGCCGCAGCACCTTGGCAGCAATCGCTGGGTCCTGCGACAGCGCACTGGCGATCATCGTATTGCTGGCGCCCTCATCGCGCAGCAGGCGGGTCAACTGCAGGTAGAGCTTGGGAGGAGGCGGCAGGGTATTGATCCGCCCCAGCGTGCGCTTGAGTTCTTCGCTATCCAGCAGCTCGCGTAGATCCACCACGCTTTCCACAGCCGCCACCAGCTCATCGGGGTCTAAAGGCCGCCCTAACACGCGATGCGCGCCATCCACACCTTGCGCAATATCGATGCCCGCTTCATCCGGCGATTCGTCCAGCAGCAAAATGCGCACCGCCTGCGGGCGCTTGGCCGCAACACGCGCCAATAACTCTGGGCCACTTGCAGAGCCTGGGCGTAAGCCACAGACAAACACGTCAAACGTTGCCGCGTCGGCATCCAGTGACGGCGCCTCGGCCAGCCAGTCGATCGTCCAATCCAGCCCAAAATCCGCTAATAGCGTTTTGAACTCGTCTGCCCGATCGAGGTCTTCCCCGACAACAACAATGTGCATGGCGAACCCCTGCCCTCTCACGAAATCCATCCCCCCATGCTGCCGCGCCCGGTATAATTTAGCAATGTCCCAAATTGCCCAAGAAGCGGCACGCCGTCGCACCTTCGCTATTATTTCCCACCCAGACGCGGGTAAAACCACGTTGACCGAAAAGCTATTGCTGTTCGGGGGGGCCATTCAGATGGCCGGCAGCGTGAAAGGCCGCAAAGCCGCCCGCCACGCCACCTCCGACTGGATGGCACTGGAAAAAGAGCGCGGCATCTCCGTTACCAGCTCGGTGATGCAGTTCCCTTACGAGGGACGTATCGTCAACCTGCTCGACACCCCCGGCCACGCCGACTTCGGCGAGGACACCTACCGCGTGCTCACCGCGGTGGACAGTGCGCTGATGGTGATCGACGTCGCCAAGGGTGTGGAAGAGCGCACCATCAAGCTGATGGAGGTGTGCCGCCTGCGCGACACCCCCATCATGACCTTCGTCAACAAACTCGACCGCGAGGGCAAAGACCCCATCGAGCTACTGGATGAAATTGAATCGGTGCTGGGTATCCAATGCGCGCCGGTCACTTGGCCCATTGGTATGGGTAAGCGCCTGAAGGGCGTGGTGCACCTCATTAGTGGTGAAGTGCATCTATACGAACAAGGCCGCAACTTCACCCGCCAAGATTCCACCATCTTCCCCTCGCTTGACGCACCGGGTGTTGAAGCGGCCATTGGCGCAGCCTTGCTCAATGAAGTACGCGAGCAATTGGAACTGGTGCAAGGCGCTTCTGCGCCGTTCGATCAAGACGCCTATCTCGCTGGCCAGCAGTCGCCAGTATTTTTCGGCTCTGGTGTGAATAACTTCGGCGTGCAACCACTGCTCGACTTCTTCGTTGAACATGCCCCAGCACCGCGTGCGCGCCCCACCACCACGCGTGACGTAGCCGCCAACGAAGAAAAGCTCTCCGGCTTCGTCTTCAAAATTCAGGCCAATATGGACCCGATGCACCGCGATCGCGTGGCCTTCATGCGCATCTGCTCGGGGAAATTCAGCGCAGGCATGAAAGCCTTCCATGTGCGCAGCGGCAAGGAGGTGAAGCTCGCCAACGCACTCACCTTCATGGCCTCGGATCGTGAAATTGCAGAGTCCGCCTTTTCTGGTGACGTGATCGGCATCCACAACCACGGCACCATTGCTATTGGCGACACCTTCAGCGAAGGCGAAAAACTCAGCTTTACCGGCATTCCATCGTTTGCCCCCGAACTGTTCCGCCGCGCACGTCTGCGTGATCCACTCAAGCTCAAACAGCTACAAAAAGGCTTGGAACAGTTGAGTGAAGAAGGGGCCACCCAGTTCTTCAAGCCACTGATGAGCAACGACCTGATCCTCGGCGCAGTGGGCGTGTTGCAGTTCGACGTGGCCGCCTATCGTTTGAAAGACGAGTACGGCGTAGAAGCCATTTTCGAACAAGTGCAGGTCAGCACCGCACGCTGGGTACGCTGCAACGACGAGAAAAAGTTGGAAGAGTTCCGCGAAAAGAACGCTATGAACCTCGCCATCGATGCCTCGGGCGAGCTGGTGTATCTGGCGCCCACACGGGTCAACCTACAGCTGGCACAGGAGCGCTCACCCGCTGTGGAGTTCCTCGCCACGCGCGAACTGTCGCACGCCTAAGCGCATGCGACAGTCTTTGATCTAAGAAGCGATATAGCGCTGCAGTTGGTCAATATCCTGCTGCTGCGCTTCAATAACAGCTTTCACTAGGTCGCCAATGGACAGCACGCCCACCACCTGCCCGGCCTCCACCACCGGCAAATGGCGAATGCGGCTATTGGTCACAATCTCCATGCAATGCGCCACGCTGTCGCCGGGTGCAACGGTAATGACATCGGCGGTCATGATGTCGCGCACTGGCGTATCTTTGGACGAACGCCCCTGCAGCACCACTTTGCGCGCGTAATCACGTTCGGACAAAATCCCCGCAAGGCGCGCGCCCTCCATCACCAGCAGCGCGCCGATGCGGCGTTCGGCCATCAACCGAATGGCCTCGATCACCTGCGCATCGGGGCCAATCGACGCCACTCCCGCAGGCTTTGCTTCCAACAACTGCCGTACTGTTTGCATGGCCACCCTCGTGTTGTTTGGGACGCTTTGCCAAGCATACTTCAGTTCAACGCCTGCAAATACCCTGCCCCACCCATCTTGCCCATTTGCCGCTGGATGACGCGCGCACGCTTTTGCACATACGGCCCCGGCTTCGCTGCGTTATAGCGTTTCGGGCTGGGCAGTACCGCTGCCAGCCGCGCTGCCTCGGATGCATTCAAGCGCGCCGCGTCTTTGCCGAAATAGCGCCTTGCCGCCGCCTGCGCGCCGTACACGCCATCGCCAAATTCAGCCACATTGACATACATCTCAAGAATGCGCCGCTTTGGCCAGAGCACCTCGATCAACCCGGTGTACCAAACCTCCAAGCCCTTACGCAGCCAACGCGTCGACCCAAACCCTTGCCAAAGAAATAGATTCTTCGCGGTTTGCTGGCTAATCGTGCTGGCCCCGCGCAGACGCCGCACCGGCGTGCCACGTTTTTCTGCGCGCGCCACCATCTTTTCGTTGTGCTTCTGCGCTTTTTCGATGGCGGCAAAATCAAACCCATGATGGCGGATGAAGTTTTGATCTTCCGAGGCAATTACTGCTAACGGCAGCTGCGGCGAAACCGCACGCAGACTGCGGAAGTCGTAGTGCAGACGAAACCCGAAGTTCCCCGCCACGGCTGCATCCAACCAACGTGCCACCATAAATGTAGAGACCGGCGGATCAATAAACCGCAACGCCACCACCTGCCCCACGCTCACCACGACAAACAGCAATGGCAGCTTCCACCACCAGCCGCGCACACGGCTACGACCTGAACGCTTAGCGCTTGCCATTTTGCCCCACCTTGCACTTGCCGCCTACGCGCCCCATCTTGTTCATCACACCCTCATTTCCTGCGCATTTTTACCCATTATCTGCGCCCTCCTCGTTTCACGGTACCTATATGACGCAATCCCACGACACCCTGCTCCGCTTCCTGCTGCCCGCCGCTGGCGTGCGCGGGGTCGCCGTTAGCCTTGACGCCACTTGGCAGGCCATCGCTAGTCGCGCCCACTATCCTGCTGCTGTTTCCGAGCTTCTTGGTGAAGCCAGCGCCGCCGCTGCTCTGTTTACTGGCCACACCAAGGTGGAGGGGCGGTTGTCCATTCAACTACGCGGCACCGGCCCGGTGCGCACCCTATTTGCCGAATGCACCGCTCACGGCGGCCTGCGCGGCATCGCGCACCTTAGCGAAGCCAGCGCGCCGTTTACCGGCAACCTACAGCAACTAGGCAGCGACGCCTTACTTGCCATCACCATTGAAAACCCAGCCCTTGGTCATGGTGAACCCATGCGTTACCAAGGCTTGGTCTCGCTTCAAGCATCACGCCTTGA
The DNA here is from genome assembly GCF_019104945.1 of Thermomonas sp. Taxonomy (GTDB): domain Bacteria; phylum Pseudomonadota; class Gammaproteobacteria; order Xanthomonadales; family Xanthomonadaceae; genus Thermomonas. The sequence continues at coordinate 33,800 of NZ_JAHRWW010000008.1, forward strand.
TGCGGCATTTGAAGACTACTTCCACCAGTCCGAACAGCTCCCCACCCGCATCTTGTTGGCCTGTAACGCCACCCGTGCCGTGGGCTTGATGCTGCAAAAACTTCCGGGTGAAGAAGGCGATAACGACGGTTTTGTACGCGCCAGCGCCCTGTTTGACACCCTTGGCAGCGAAGAACTGCTCGCACTGCCCAGCGCCGACATCATCCACCGCCTCTTTCACGAGGAATCCCCCGAACTTGTGGCCAGCAAGCCTCTGCGATTTGCCTGCTCTTGCTCACGCGAACGCGTGGAAGGCATGTTGCGTTCACTTGGCCGGAATGAGACCGATGCCGCCGTTATAGCAGGAGAAGGCACGGCATCGATCACCTGCGAGTTCTGCGGGCAGGGCTACCACTTCGATGCCAGCGCCGTTGATCAGCTTTTTTCCACCCCCGACCCCACGCACCCGCCCGCCACGAGCACGCATTAATTTCACCCCATCCTCTGCTTGTTAAAGATTCATAAATGACATACATTGCACAATAAGTGTTCGGGGAACTTCCTCCTTCGTCTCACTGTCTTTTGGGTTAACCATGTCACTCCGCCTGCTTCCACTTGCTGCCGCTGTCTTTGCTCTGGCCTTCGCCAGCAGCAACGTGCACGCGCAAACAAAGAAAGCCAAGGCAGGTGACGCCAAAATGGTGCCTGTACTGAACAAAAAGAGCGGCAAGCTTGAGGCCGTGCTCTTGCTAGAGCCCACCGCCAGTGTCAATGGCACGGGGCCGCGCTGGCAGTTTGGTAAAACCACACTAGAAACCACTTTTGGCCTACAAGCCGGCGATTCACTTGCATTGCTCTGCGACCGTAAAAACGGCCCAGCCCCTGCCATCGGCCAGCTTGCTAGTAACTGTGTCCTTGCCTCACTGGACGACAAGCCCGGTAACGTCAGCCGCCGCACCAGCGCTGGTGTATCGCTGGGCCGCGGTGGCAGCAAAGTGGGGCTGAGCATTGGTAACGGCCACGACACCCTACCTGCATGGCTGATTCCCGGCCAACTGGGTGGTGCGCAGTACAAGCAGAATGATTTCTCACTTCTGGCTGAGAAACCCATCGGCCGCGACGGCTTTGTCAGCGTCGGCGGCACCGTTGCCCGCGCCCGTCTGCTCCCTGTTTCTGATGTGCCTCGGTTTGCAGACCAATGGAACACCCGCAGCCTCAGCATCGGCGGTGGCTACGGCGCGTTTGGCGCCAACATCGTTGGCCGCGTGATCAATGTTCCGGGTGAAAGCAAAGTCTGGGAAGGCCTCGGCCTTGGCCTGACCTGGCGCACCCCGTGGAATGGTCAGCTTAGCGTAGGCGCCGACAACGTCATCACCCGCGGCAAAAACCCGTTTACCACCAAAGGCCTCGACAGCGACGAAGGCACCGTGCCTTACGTGCGGTATCAGCAGGATCTTTGAGAAAATCCAGCAGCGCAGCCGTCGCTACTTTCTAGTGGCGAAGCCGCTGCAACGCGTCGATCTTCGACTGATAGCGTAGCTGATCGCCCCCTTTACTCAATCGTTTGGCGGCATCTAACTCAACACTCGCTTGCTGCAACTGTCCTGTTTGATAGTAGGCCCGTGCCAAAAAGAAATGAAATAGGTGCTCCTGCCGATGCAAAGCAACTGCGCGCCGATAATATGCAATGGCGGCCTGCAGATCCCCCGCCTGCTCCAGCCTCCGCCCTTGCCCAAACTGATAGTAAGGGTCTCTGCTTAACATGCGCTTGGCCCGTTTTTGCCAGCGTTCGGCAGCAACCAACTTACCTTCCGCCTGATAAAGCGCAACGATATTCGAATATGCGCTGGATAGCCGCGGGTTCTTCTCCACAGCCGTCAAGAACATTTGTTCGGCCCCAGTAAGATCACCTTGCTGCTGCAGCAATATGCCCGCGTTGCTCCATAATGTCGCATCCTCAGGCGCATAGCGCAGCGCCTGCGACTGCCACACTTGAGCCTGCGCCAACTTCCCATCGATCAGCAACTCCATTGCGCGGTTGCCGTAGAACAACGCCAACAAATGCGCATCATCGATCTGATAGTCCACCACGGGGGCCGCCAAACGATCCGCCGCAATGTCCAGCATAAATTTGCGCTCACCAATCACAACCACTACATTCGCGTGCAGATTTTGCGCCACCACATCACCGGTCACATCCCAAGCCATCACCCGGTCAATTTGTTGCGCATAGGCCGTCAAGCCAGCCTCACGCGCTAACGCCACAGCCATGAGCGTGAACGCCATACAGTTAACCTTGCGCGTCTGATAACTCTCACTCACTGTCCGCGTGGCATAGGCCTCATACGTCAGCCCCAGCCCACTTGGCTTGAGCATGAAATCAGCCAACTTGTACATCCGCTGCTCGGGCGAACGGATACCCATCACTTTTTCTTTAAACTCATCGCGCAGCGCATCGGGGATCGCTAGCACCTGCTCGGCTGGTGGCGGAGCCACGCCTTCTTCTTGCGCATGCAACCGCCCTACTGGTGATTGCAGAGCCAAAACACCTGCCAAAACCACGCCTAGCATACCGATCACCTCGCATGCCCACTCAATAGCGCTTATACGCTCTTCCAAGATAAAGGGGTAAAAAAAACCGGCCTCCTTGCGGAGGCCGGTTGTCACACTTGTTGTACGCGTCAATTAAAAGTCGTAACGCGCAGTGAAGCGGAAAGAACGCGGGCTGGAGTAGTACAACACTTGGCCATAGCGCGGATTTACCGTGGTACGGCTGCTCGCCGAACGCTCGTAGTAGCCGGTTGCGGTTTGCGTGTCGAATACGTTCAGCACGTCCATCGCCAAGGTGAAGCCCTTCGCCCAGCTCGGGTTATAGGTCACGTTGAGGTTGAACGTTGCCGTCCACGGCGTGCTGCCTGCGCTACCGCGCGGGGAGAACGTGTAATCCGCATTCGGGGTCACATTCGGATTATTGACTGCCGTCTGTGCACCCGGTACGCCGCAATAGGAGTAGTACGCGCCGTTATAGATACCCGGCTTCGCATAAGGCCAATAGCTGTAGCAGCTACGCGGACGCCCGCTCTGCACAATGGCGGAACCACCCACACGCCACTGATCGTTGAACTTGTACGTGCCGTAACCCTTGATCTGGTGGGTACGGTTATTCGGCAGGCTGCCGCTCACGCCGTACATCAGCTCCGGCAAATCCCAGTCTTGCGTTACGGAAACGTCTGACTGACCGCCATTGCCTGTATCAACAGATGAGTTCAGCTGGCCTTCGGCATTACCCCAGTTATGCGACAGGGTGTAGTCGATTCGGCCGAAGAAACCGCCCTCGGTATACTGCGCGTACAAATCCAACGCTGCGTACTTGCGCTTCAGTTTCGGGAATGCGGTGCCGAAGTCAACGGCGAAGTCGTGCTCCACCTTGACAAGGTTGCCCGTGCCATCATCTTCCCAGAAGGTCGCCTTATTGCTGCCCGCATTGAAGATAAAGCATTCTGTGGGGCAGATATCATCAATGGCATTCTTCAGGTCACGGAAGGTGGCCTTAGCACCCCACGAGAACGACTCGCTCTCATTCCGCTCCATACCCAGAATAAATTCATCCTGGTAGTGCGGCTTCAAATCAACCTGAGCGATCGTACGCGGGTCCTTGTCATAACCGCACTCCACGTTGGAGGAGAAACCACCGTTAGCGCAGGTGTAGGGACTGGTGGCACTCGTGTACGGAATTGCAACCGGGTTGATCGGCGTACCGTCAGCATTGATACCGGTATAGGTGAAGTACTGCGCGGTGCTCAGCGACGGGTTTGAACCACGCACCGAAACGTTGTTCGGCAGGGCCAAATGATAGCGGCCAATATTACCGAAGACCTTGAATGTGGAATCACCGTTTACGTCCCAGCTAAAGCCAAGGCGCGGCGCCCAGTTATTCTTCTGCTCAACGTAGGCAAGCCCCTTGCCGTTGTAATTGGTAAAGCCATCATTGCGCAGACCAAGGCTTAGCAACAGGTTGTCAGTTATTTGCCAACGGTCTTCAACATACATCGCCTTCTGCTTCACGGTGGTGGCACCGCCGTGTGCGTAGAAATTCTTGGAAACGTAATAGCCCTGCGTACCCAACTGGCCACCAGACGCGGGCGAGCCTACATAGTGGCTGGCATCCAACGCTGCCGTAGGATTACTTGCTAGACCATAAGACCAGTAATAACCGGTTGGCCCAACAACGCCATCACCCAAGTACGAAACCGCTTCGAAGTAGTCGTAGCCGGCGCGCAGATCGTGATTGCCTAAGGTGTAGGTGATATCGAAGCGGCGGGCCTTCGTCTTATCTACGCCATCGAAGTCATACGTCGGGCCGTACTTTTGTTGGTTGGTAATACCCGCGTAAGCCGAAGGTACCGAGCTAGGTGAAAGATCGGTATAGATCTTGGTCGGGTCATACCCTTCCATTGGGTTCGCAAAATTTTCGATCTTCTGCTGACCCACCATCGCCGAAACACTCAGGTTGTCGGTCAGATAACCGGTGTACTTGGCGATATAGAGGCGTGACTTCGACTCTGTGGTGCTGGTGCTGTAGAGCACGTTATCGCGCTTGTTCGTGGTGTAATCAAAGCCGTAGTAGGCAGCTTCAGTCTTGGAATTATCCTGCACCCCGGTGAACTCGAGGATATGGTTGTCGGTGATATTCCAATCCACCTTCGCCGTCCAGCGCGGATAGGTGTCGTTATAAACACCCCAAGCCTGAGCACGGTTCGCTGCACTAATCGGCGACCCACCCGAAGCGGTCGTCCCGTTCAAGTTGCCACGAACGCGAGACGACTCCCTGTCGGTCTTGGTCTGTTCTGCATTGATATACATGAACAAGCGGTTCTTGATCAGCGGGCCGCCCAAGTAGAACCCATACACCTGCGTTTCCGAGCGGTTCAAGCGGTTCAAGTCAAAAAGCTTACCGTCGGTCCAGTTCGCCGGGTTGTTACCCGATGCGGTGTTGTAGTGATTGCCCGAGCTCCAGTGGCCGGTATCCGGATAGTAGATATCCTTATAGTCGCTACGCATGGACTCAGGCGTATAGATTGCATACACGCCGCCCTTCCATTCGTTGGTGCCGCGCTTGGTGATCAAGCTCACCACACCACCGGTGGAGCGACCGAACTCAGCACCGTAACCACCCAACAGCACCTGCTGCTGGTCAATGGAGTCGAAGCCCAGCGTGGTTGAACCAATGCTGGTCAGCGGATTGGTGACCGGATAGCCGTTGATGTAGTACGCGTTTTCAGAAGCCGCTGAGCCACCGAAGCTACCCACATTGGAGGACGAACTATTGTATGCGGTGGAGTTGATGACGCCTGGCGCCATCAGCGCAACAGCGTTGATATCGCGCGGAAGTGCCAATTCTTTCAGCTGTTCCGCAGTAAAGACCGTGCGGGTATCGGTTTGCGAAACGTCGATGCTCTGAATGAAGTTACCACCCTGCACAACCACTGCATCCAGCGTG
>NZ_JAHRWW010000054.1 GCF_019104945.1 Thermomonas sp.
TGATACTTTGCGCGATCGCTGCGTCCTTGGGGTCATCCATCACATGCCGCACAAACCCTTGGTCGATCTTGATCTGATCCAACGGCAAGCGCTTCAAATAACTCATGCTGGAATAGCCGGTGCCAAAATCATCCAGCGACAGACCAAACCCCATCGCACGCAGCTCTTGCATAATTGCGATGACGCCCTCCACATCCTGTAGCAGCAGGCTTTCCGTCAATTCCAACTTGATCCGCCGTGGGTTTGCGCCAGTATCACTCAACAAATCACGCAACTCCGCTACGAAATCTTCCTTACGAAACTGGCGCGCACTGACATTCACCGACAGGTTGAGATCAGCAAACCTTGGGCTCTCCTGCCACTGCGCTTGCAGACGCAGCGTTGAAGCCAGCACCCAGCGCCCCAATGCAATGATCTGCCCGGTTTCTTCTGCCAGCGGAATAAACTCGCCCGGCGGAACCAGCCCCTTCTCCGGATGGTTCCAGCGCACCAGCGTTTCAGCGCCATTGATCCGCCCACGAGCATCAACCTGCGGCTGCAGATAGAGCACGAACTGCTCTTGCTGCAGGCCAATATGCATTTCCGTTTGCAGCGCCACCCGCCGATCAACTCCCACCTGCATTTCAGCATCAAAAAAGCTCAGCGTGTTGCGCCCTTCATCCTTGGATCGGTACATCGCCAGCTCGGCCTGCTTCAGCATCGCATCAACCGTTGTTGCGCGAGCCGCATCGGCCACCACCACGCCCATACTCGCTGTTAGGTGATAGGTCTGATCACCGTTCAATAATGGCTCTCGAACTGCGGCAAGCACTTTATCTGCCACAACCCGCACCTGCGCCGCTGCTTCGGCCTTATCGCTGCTTAAATCATGCAGCAGCACCACAAACTCATCACCACTCAAGCGCGCCACCGAATCTTGCACCTGCACACACGCCTGCACGCGCTGCGCCATTTCTTTCAACATGGCATCCCCCACTTCGTGCCCACGGCTTTCATTGAGCATTTTGAAGTGGTCTAAATCCAGCATCAGCAAGGCAGTACACGTCCCTGCACGAAGATTACCTACCAGTGCCTGTTGCAGGCGGTCTGCAAATAGCCTTCGGTTGGGCAGCTGTGTCAGCGCGTCGTACATTGAGAGAAAGCGCGCTTGCTCTTCCGCTTCTTTGCGCGCGGTGAGATCGATATCCAAGCAAAACATTTCCGCAGGCTGCCCCGGCACCCGCACATAGGCATGGCTGGAAAACACATCTACCGGGCTGCCGTCTTTTTTCTTCAGCTGCAACTCACCGGCGGGGATGGGAACTTCCGTCACAAACATCTCATGCATCGCGTGGCGCACGCCTTCGTGCATCGGCGACGGAATAATGAGATCCAAAAGGTTTCGGCCAATCGCCTCGTCGGCCCGATACCCATACAGCTCTTCAGCGGCCTTGTTCCAGTAAAAGGTTGTGCCATCTTGCCGATAGCCCTGCACTGAGATCGCTGGCAATTCGTTTAATAGATGGTGTAAACGCTGCTCGGACTCATTGAGCCGGGTGACGTACTGCACCAACTCAAGCTCAGTGGCACGGCTTTGCCGCAAATCTTGCAGCAGCCAACCCAAAAACGCAGTAGCGGCTGCAAAAACCAGCACAAAGGAATACCCAATTTGCTGATTAAAATGCGCGCTTACAACTGGGCCTTCCAATTGTACAAACCCAAATATCAGCAAATGCAGCAGCACACCAAATACAAACAAAGCCCATGCCCCGATGGGCACATGCCAACGCTGGTGTGCGAAGCGATACAACAACCCCGCTCCCGTACTCGAAACGATGACCAAAACCCCGATGGCCATCCCTGCGCCGTCTAAACCCCAACGCACGCCAATGGCCATGGCCATCGCCACAAGCGCCACCCGCGGGCCGCAAATCAAGGCGGCCATGCTGAGCACCACAGACCGGGCATCAATCAATACCCCTCGGTCCAAAACCAGCGGCGCTAGCATCCCTAACGCACAAATGCCGCCGAATAACAGCCCGGAGATTGCCTGCTCAACCGTAGGGCGATTTTGATAAAACCGTAGGTTAACGCTGTACAAAAAGCACAGCGCAAGCAGTAGAGCTAGACCTTGGATGAGTTCCAGCAACATCAAACCCTATAGATTGTGGCGAAGTAGTTCTCGTGCTTAAAAACAGCACCCTAAGACCTCACTCTTGGGATAAACGCAAATTCTTCCACGTAACGGTCACGGCTCTGTTTTTAGAGTAGGTGCCTGCCAAATTCGGTGCCATAGCGCCGCTAATTGAATGAGCCCATTCACGAATGGCTAACCGGTTTTTACCGCTTAACGCACGCTCAACGCCAAACGCCTAAAAACGGCGCAAGATGCACTTTCGCTTCTATCGCGCTATCATGCGCACCCATCTTTCCATCCGAATGCAAGGATATAAAGCAATGTCCAGCTATCTGTTCACTTCCGAATCGGTCTCTGAAGGCCATCCGGACAAGATCGCCGACCAGATCTCCGATGCGGTGCTGGACGCGATCCTCGCCCAAGACAAACAGGCCCGCGTAGCCTGCGAAACCTTGGTCAAGACCGGCGCGGCCATCGTTGCTGGTGAAGTCACCACCAGTGCTTGGGTGGATATCGAAGCGCTGGCGCGTAAGGTGATCAACGATATCGGTTACAACAATTCCGACGTTGGCTTTGACGGCCATACCTGTGCCATCATCAATATGCTCGGCAAGCAATCGCCAGATATCAACCAAGGCGTTGATCGCAAGAAGCCGGAAGACCAAGGTGCGGGCGACCAAGGCCTGATGTTCGGCTATGCCTGCAACGAGGCTCCGGAATTCATGCCCGCCCCGCTGTACTACAGCCACCGCCTGGTGGAACAGCAGGCCAAGGTTCGCAAGGCCGGCAAGCTCAAGTGGCTGCGCCCGGACGCCAAGTCGCAAGTCACCCTGCGCTACGACGGCCACAAGGTGCTAGGCCTCGACGCGGTGGTGCTGTCCACCCAGCACGACCCGAGCATCAAGCAAAAAGACCTAATCGAGGCGGTGCGTGCGCACATCCTCGCCCCGGTGCTGCCGAAGAAGTGGCTGGACGCGCTGCCGAAAAACAAGGTGCACATCAACCCGACCGGCAAGTTTGTAATCGGTGGGCCGGTGGGCGACTGCGGCCTAACCGGGCGCAAGATTATCGTTGACACCTACGGCGGCATGGCCCGCCACGGCGGTGGCGCGTTCTCCGGCAAGGACCCCTCCAAGGTCGACCGCAGCGCCGCCTATGCCGCACGCTACGTGGCCAAAAACGTGGTGGCTGCAGGTCTTGCCGACAAGTGCGAAGTGCAGGTGTCCTACGCGATCGGCGTGGCCCAGCCCACCAGCATTTCGATCACCACCTTCGGCACCGGCAAGGTGGGCGATGACGTGATCGAAAAGCTGATCCGCGCCCACTTCGACCTGCGCCCGTATGCGATCACCCGCATGCTGGACTTGGAACACCCGATCTACCAGCCCACCGCCAGCTACGGCCACTTCGGCCGTAAGCCGAAAGAAATCAGCTACACCGACGGCGAAGGCAAGAAGCACAAGGCCACCACCTTCTCTTGGGAGAAGACCGACAAGGCCGAGGCTCTGCGCAAGGCAGCTAAGCTGAAGTAAGCTCGGCGCATAGGCAACACAAGAACGGCTCGCAGCAATGCGGGCCGTTTTTTACCCCACAATTAAACGACCCCCAGCCCCGCCAATACCGGCTCCGCCGCCAGCATCGCAATTTGCGCGCCAAGGACAAGGTCATCCACTTGGCCAAAATGATGGTGGCGCAAATAGCCTTTACGATCGATAAGCAGCAATGTGGGCGTGCCGCGCATACTGTAGG
>NZ_JAHRWW010000024.1 GCF_019104945.1 Thermomonas sp.
CGTGCGCAAGATTTCTTACGGCTTCGGCGTGGAGCGCGTGTTCCAGACCCACAGCGCCACCATCGACTCGGTGGAAGTGAAGCGCCGTGGCGCCGTGCGCGCCAGCAAGCTGTACTACCTGCGTGGCTTGGAAGGCAAGAAGGCACGCATCAAGGAAGACTTGGCCGGCAACGCCAAGGCGCGTGCCAAGGCCGCTGCCGAAGCCGCTGCTGCCGAGTAAGCCGAGCTTTCGCAAAAAAATACGCAGCGGCCACCTCCGGGTGGCCGTTTGCGTTTTGAGCTGACTAAAGATGACCGAAGCGAGCGCGAGTGTGCGCCTTGATCTGTGGCTATGGGCTGCGCGGTTTTTCAAAACGCGCGCGCTGGCCAAACACGCCATCGAGACCGGCAAAGTGGACGTTGCGGGGCAACGCGCTAAACCATCGCGCGCGGTACGGGTGGGGGACGCGCTGCGCGTAACGCGCCTAGATGAAGTGTTCGAGATTGAAGTGCGCGTGCTGTCTAACGTGCGTGGCCCAGCCAGCGTGGCGCAGACCTTGTATCAAGAATCCGAAACATCGAAGCAGGCGCGTGAACAGGCGCGCGCACAACGCGCCGCCGAGCGCTCAGGCTACCACCCACCCGACACCAAACCCGATAAACGCGCACGCAGGCTAATTCGTGCACTGGGTGATTTGGACGCGTTATAGCAGTGGCGGTAATTCCACATTGCGCTGAAATTCAAAAATCAGCCGCGTTTCGATATGCGCCACTTCGGCACGTTCGGTCAACGCACTGAGCGTGAAATTGCGTAGGTGGTCGCTATCGCGTACGCCGATATGCGCCAAAAAATCATCGGCCCCGGCGACGTGATAGCAGGCCAGCACCTCTGGCAGGCTGAGTAAATGCTGATGAAACCCATCCACCAACGCGCGTGAGTGTTTGGCAAGGCGAACCGACACCATCGCCTGAAGGCCAATGCCCATCGCCTCTGGCGCAATTTCGGCGTGATAGCCCAAGAGCACTTTGTCTTCGCGCATTTTGCGCACCCGTTCTAGCGCGGTGGATGGCGCAATGCCCACTTTTTCGGCCAAATCCTTATTCGGAAGACGAGCATTCTTCCGTAATAAACGCAGAAGCGCGTAGTCAATTCGATCGAGCATGTTAGAAGTAGGTCATATCAAAATATCCTTCGCTACTGTAGCGCGTAGGCGAACAGGGTTCTAGGATGGGGCTATCTGTCACATAGGAGTTCGCCATGTCACGCTTTCAGACCAAGGCCGTCCACGCCGGTCGTGAGGATTTTTCTAAGCTATGCGTGCATGCGCCGCCGTTGGATCTATCCACCACCTATCCCATTGCCGACCTCGATGTGGGAACGGCCAGTTTTGATGCGTTGATCAAGGGCGAAGCGCACGCGCATAACCCAATTTATGCGCGCCTGTACAACCCCACGGTAGCGCGAGTTGAGGATGCAATTGCTGCGCTTGAAGGTACCGAAGCCTGCGTGGCTTACGGTTCGGGTATGGCCGCACTTACCGCAGTGCTGTTGGAGCGCGCCCAGCACGGCAAGCATGTGCTGGTGGTGCGGCCTTTGTATGGCACCTCCGATCATCTTCTGCATAGTGGCATCTGTGGGCTGGAAGCTGAGTTCGTTACCGACGCGGCGGAGATTTCCGCGCGGCTGCGCGCCGATACCGCGTTGGTGATCATTGAAACACCGTCCAACCCCACGCTGAATTTGATCGATATTCGCGCGGTGGTGCAGGCGGCGGGCAAGGTGCCGGTGCTGGTAGATTCCACCTTCGCTTCGCCGGTGCTGCAGCGCCCTGCAGAATTTGGCGCCACATATGTGTGGCATAGCGCCACCAAGTTCCTCGGCGGGCACGGGGATGTGATTGCCGGGGTGGTGTGCTGCGACGAGGCGCACGCAGGCCCGCTGCGCACCATGCGCGCCGCCACCGGCGCGTTGCTGCATCCACTGGCCGCGTATCTGCTGCACCGTGGCCTGCCCACGTTGAAACTGCGTGTGGAAGCAGCGCAAGCCAATGCGCAGGTGCTGGCGCAGCGCCTTGTAGAGCACCCCGCTGTGGCCAAGGTCTATTACCCCGGTCTCCCGGGTGCGGTGAATGGGCACTTGGTCGGCACGCAAATGGCGGGGCCGGGCGCGTTGATGGCATTCGAGGTGAAAGGCGGGCATGCCGCAGCAGCCAGTGTCATGGCCAAGGTGAAAGTGCTTACTGCAGCAGTGAGTTTGGGTTCAACCGATTCATTGATCCAGCACCCGGCTGGGCTGACCCACCGCATGGTGGACCCGGCCGTAAAAGCTGCAACCGGCATCACCGATGGCCTGCTGCGCCTATCGGTGGGGATCGAAGATGTAGAAGACCTTTGGGAAGATTTGGCGCAGGCCCTTGGCTAATGCAGATTCGTAACGAAATTCCCGCCGATGCAGGGGCCATTGAAGCCGTGACGATTGCGGCGTTTGAACATGCCCCGCATACCGACCACACCGAGCACTTCATCGTGCGTGCGCTGCGGCGTGCGCATGCGCTCAGCGTATCGTTGGTGGCCGAAGACGATGGCGAGATCGTAGGGCATGTGGCCATCTCGCCGGTGAGTATTTCGGGTGGTGCGGCGCACTGGTATGGGCTTGGCCCCATTTCCGTGCTGCCGCAGCGGCAAGGGCAGGGCGTGGGTACGCAGCTGATGCAGCAGGCGCTTGCGGCGTTGCGCGCATTAGGCGCAGAGGGCTGCGTGGTGCTGGGCGACCCGCAGTATTACGCCCGCTTTGGGTTCACCCAGCAGCCAGCGCTCACCCTGCCCGGCGTACCGCAAGAGTATTTTCAAGCACTGGCCTTTGGCGTCACGCTCCCCGAAGGCAGCGTGACCTACCACTCGGCGTTTTCAGCGACCGCCGAATAGTGAGCTGCCAATTTTGAGGGCATCGCTAAGGCCTGCTGCGCCTATCGGTGGGGAGCGTTTCCGAGGTGACATTCATCGATGATGACTAGATCGAGTATTCCCCACGCCCGTGGGAATGTTTGTTTGTATGCGCTATCTCTGGCGTGGCAGCAGCTATTTTTGACGTGGCGGGAGTTAAGCTGCCAGCGCTTGCTGTGCTTCCCAGCCCACACAAGCCAACCACACCGTTAACGGAATAGGCTTTGCACCAGAGAGGTAGTAGTTCAGCATGCGGCGGCTGATGCCAATGGCCGTCGCGGCGCGCTCTTGCGTCAAACTGTTGCGCTGCATCCAATTCCAGATGCGTTCGTGGCCTATCCCTCCCGCTTGCTCAATTGCGAGGTTGCGCAGGTTATCGGCAGCCAGCTCCAGATCGTCTTCTATAAATACGACATAGCCGCCCCGCGCATCTACCTTGGCACGCTTGAATACGGCGGCATCGGCCAGCGACCGTAACGGCTTGCGGCGGCTCCACTCACTTAAATCCACGGTAGCCTGATAGCCGTCGGCAAAGGTTAGCGTCAGCCTTTGGCCAGTCAGCGGCTTGGCAGCGGTGATGGTGTGCTGCGGATCGTGGATCATGGGTTGCGCTCCTCAAAGAGCTTGTAACAGGTTGCACGGTTATCGGCTATCCACGCCAGCGCCTCTGCAATGTCTCGTGCAGTTAATGTGCGGCTGACTACTGTTAGCGTGTCAGCATCACCAACGCATCGCGGCGATCGGTTAGTACCACGTGCACGTGGGCCGGACGGTGATCCGGAACATTGACACGAATGCTTGCGGAGCCGATGCGGTGAATAGTTGGCATACGTGCAGTATTGTGCAGCTATTGCACAAATTCAAGTTGTGAAACTCTTAAGTCAGTGAGCTCTGAGCGTCTTCGTAAGATTCGCCAGTGCGCTACATCCGACGTAGCAACAGCTACTATTGACGGTTGATCTTAGTGGTCGCTCAGCGCTTCCCACCAAACAGCGAGTTGCCAATTTTGAGGGCATCACCAAGGCCAAGCTTGCCGTCACCGTCTTGATCTAAAAGTGAGCTTAGAAGGTCGCCACCTGCGCCGCCTCCGCGCCCTGTGGTTGCGCGGCACCCGCACGGCTGGAGTGGTGAGTATCGACGTTTAAGGGGGAGTCGGTTACCGTGTCGCCTTTCTGTTTTGAGGTGTCAGGCATGCGTGTGTTCTCCCATACCCCATCCAATACTGAAATTGTCTGTGCGTTGGGGTGCGCGGATTTATTGGTGGGCATTGATGCGGATTCGGATTATCCAAGCGCAGTCGTTGACACATTGCCCAAGGCTGGACGCGATTTAGATCTGGACGAAGGTATCGTGCGCGAGCTTGCCCCCGACCTTGTACTGACTTCAAACACGGTGCCGGGGCATGAGAAAGTGGTTGCGCGTTTGCAGCAAGCGGGGCTTGCGGTTTTGGTTTCCGATCCAACCTCGCTGGAGGAGGTCTATGCCAATATCCAGCGCATCGCGGAAGTGCTTGGTGTGCCTGAGCGTGGCGTGCAGCTGACTTCTGAAATGAGCGCTGCAATGCCAGCGGTACAACCGCAAGGGGTACGTCCAAAGGTCTTGGTGGAGTGGTGGCCGAAGCCGGTAATCGCGCCTGCGAAACGTTCTTGGACAACCGATATGATCACACTTGCCGGTGGCGTGAACCCGTGGGCCGACGTGGATGCCAAAAGTGTGCCGATGGAAAACAGCACCGCACTTGCGGAGATGCCGGACATCATTGTGATGAGCTGGTGTGGCGTCAAACAGGAAAAATACCGCGCCGATGTGGTGCGCGGGCGGCCCGGATGGGATGTTATCCCGGCGGTAGCCAACAACCGCATTCTTGCCGTTACTGAATCTTTGCTAGGACGCCCAGGGCCGCGGTTGGTTGAGGGGTATCGCATTTTGCGTGAGGCGATTGCTGCTGTGGTGTAAGCCACATGCTTGCCCAGTCAGTGAGCGTAATTGGTTTCGATCCGCTATCATGCGCACTGCCCAGGGTGATTTGTCGTGTAAGCGATGAATTGAAACGGGAATCCGGTGCGCGATTGATTGCAATTCCGGAGCTGCCCCCGCAACGGTAGGTGAGTCAGGGTTCGCATTTAGCCACTGTGCTTTGCACGGGAAGGCGCGGCCCGGGAGGCGTTTTCTTCACTCACAAGCCCGGAGACCGGCCTTAGGCGTAAACCGAACATGCGGCGGGCATGAGTGCGGTCGGCGCGCTCGCGCCGTCGTCTCATTTCGTCTCCTGTTTATATCGCCGTTATTCCGTGCGGGTAGGTGCGGGCAGGAGTATTTATGTTGTCTAAGTCTGTAATCAGTTGCGCGATCGCGGCTGCGTTGTCGCTTGTTTCGTTTGTTGCCTCGGCCGATGAGGCCGCAACTGATTTGCCGCACGTTGTGGTGACCGCCACGCGCACGGCGCAAACGCAGGATCAAACCTTGGCTTCGATGACGGTAATCACCCGCGAGGACATCGATCTGTTGCAACCGGCATCGTTGATGGACCTTTTGGTCGCGACGCCCGGTATGTCGATGAGCGATACCGGTGGTCCTGGGAAGTCGGCGGGACTCTATTTGCGCGGCACGTCGGCTAGCCAGTTGGCCGTGTTGGTGGATGGCGTGCGTATCGGTTTAGTGAGTGCAGGGGCGGTGGCATTTTCGTATATCCCACTCGACCAAGTGGAGCGCGTTGAGATCGTGCGTGGGCCGTTTTCAAGCTTGTACGGCTCTGATGCTATTGGCGGCGTCGTGCAAATTTTTATGCGTCACGCTGCGGGGAGTTTCGTTCCCAACGTGAGCGTAACAACGGGGAGTTGGGCAACGCGTAAAGCCTCGGCTGGGCTTTCAAGCTCGACCGACAATGGGTGGATTTCCGTTCAAGCAAGTCATCACCGTACCGATGGTATCAACGCTTGCCGTATGGGGGCCGCTTCGGCCTTTGCAGGTTGTTATGCCGACCAGCCAGACCGCGATGGTTTTCTGGATAACGCGCTGTCGCTAACCGCGGGATACCGCTTCAACGAAGCATGGTCTGTTGATGGTGTGGCGATGCGCAGTGAAGGTTGGAGTGATTACGACGGCTTAGATTACGCAACCGGCCTAGATTACAAAGGTGACGAGTTCATTACTCAATCCGTAGGCGGGCAGCTTCGCTTTGCGCTGAATCAGCGTGTTAAGTTCAGTTTGCGCGGAGGCTCTAGCATGGACTCCAGCACCTATATGCTGAAGGGCGCGCTGGGTAAGGTGGAGAGCGGGCATATCAATAGCAGGCGCAATTTAGGCTCACTGCAGACGGATATCGATACGGGCAATGGACTAGTGACGCTGGGTTACGATTGGGAGCAGCAAAAGCTCGACAGTAACGTGGCGTATAGCTTCACTGGGCGTACTATTCGCGGTGCTTTTGCGCAGTGGCAGGCGGGTTTTGGCGCGCAGTCGCTGCAGGCCAATTTACGCCGTGATGACAATAGTCAATACGGACACAAAACCACGGGCAGTCTACTTTGGGGTTTGGATCTTTCGGAGGCGCTGCGCCTTACCGCGAATTACGGTACTGCATTCCGCGCGCCAACGTTCAACGATCTCTACTATCCGGGCTATGCCAATCCGAATTTGATGCCGGAAACTTCACGCAATGTGCAGTTTGGCCTGCGTGGCACGAAGGCATTTGGCTATTGGTCCGTTGAGGCGTATCGCAACGATATTCGCGACATGATTACGTTCGATGCGGCGACCTATAAGCCTGCCAATATCGGACGCGCCCACATTCAAGGGATTGAAGCCGTGTTGGGTGCCAAGCTCGGTGGGTTTGACGTGCGCGCTACCGCAACCGTGATGCGGTCACGCAACGATTCTTCCAGTGGTGTGAACGATAACAAGCTGCTGCCACGGCGGCCTGAGCGGAGTGCGCGATTGGATGTTGATCGGACACTGGGTGCCTTCACGTTGGGCGGCGGCTGGAGCGTGGCCTCGCGCCGTTTTGACGATATCGGTAACCAGCATTCGCTGGGGGGGTACGGGTTACTGGATCTACGTGCCGGTTGGAAGCTCAATACGGATTGGCAGCTACAACTTTCCGTTGACAATGTGCTCGACAAAAATTACGAAACAGCTTGGTACTTCAATCAACCCCGTCGCAATTTCATGCTGACGCTGAACTGGCGTCCTTCCAAGTGATGTTCAACATGCCTAAAGGAGTGCTTGTATGACAAATCTCACCCGTAAAAATGCTTGGCTGGTGGCCGTTCTTTTGGCCGTGCTCTTAGTGTCAACGCGGTGCTACTTACTTGGTCTTTCGGTGGTCTGTGCGAACGCTTCGATGGCTGTGTTTTTCTTGGGTGGGCTGTACCTGCGTAAGCACGTAGCATTTTTTGGTTTCTTCCTGCTGGCAGTGATGACCGACTTAGGCACGATGTTGTGGGCGGGCCTCACCCCTAACGCGCTCGGTATTAGCTGGGCAAGTTTGTCTGAGCCTGTTGCTTATGCGGGCCTCTGGTTTGGTGGCGCGTGGTGCGCAGTACATAGGAAGCCCAAGCTGGTTTCATTTGTGGTTGGCTCGATGCTCACCCTTGCTGCATTCTGGTTAACTAACGTCACGTTCTATTGGCTGAGCGGTTATGTGCCTGCGCCGACGTTTGCAGGTTGGGTGGCGAACTTCAGTCAGTGGGTATCGCTCTATGTAGGCACAACGATGGCTTATATCGCTGGTGCGCTGTTGCTGCAGGAAGGCGTTGAGCGCTTTTACTCGCCGCGGCTTGTTCATGCTGCAAACTGAGTTTGCAAGATACGCGGGCGTGGGCCGGGTCGGCCAAGTTTGCCCAACAATGGTGGGAGCGCGGCACTCGCGATGTCGCGTTTTTTGAGATGTAAGCCAGAGCGGATTGAAGTTCTTCGACGTAGCCGCCACCATGTGCGGCGTTGAGCTTTAGCCTTGGCCTTAATGCCTTTGGGGGGAGTACGTGAAAGAAAGTCTGGTTATTCCGGAGTCACTTGAACGGGCCATCATCGACTTTCGACTTTCGATACATCGGAAGAACGAGAAAGGGATATTCCTAACCAAGCCACTGGAGCTCAGCGAGCAAGAACGGAAGTTCTGGGCTATTGCCGACCACGACGAACTTGTCCAGCGGAATATCGGCTGAGCAATTTGAGCACCTTCCGCCAGACTATAAGCCGCTGTTCCTCATCCTAGGTTTTGAGGATGACTGCCAGTTCAATGGCTGGGGTGCGGTAGAAAATGCTGGTCCAGAAAAAATGGATGCGATTATTGCCTGTTATTCCGCATTCGGACTCAAGGATGAGGCTGCTGCCCTTGCTGCGGGATTAGTTGCCTATAAAGAATCTGGTGATGCGCAGGAGGCGATTGGAGGGGCGTATGGAGCCGTGCCTAATGCAACACCAGAAATGGAGGACAGGATGGCGGTAATTATTGACGTGATCAAATCGGAGCCTGAACTATTTGCCCAGTCCAGCACAGGGGGCTAATCGTTCTCTGCAGGCAGGGCCTCCAGTACCTCGATGCTCAAGTGCACCTCATAATTGCTGTGCAAACAGGCACCTAGCATTTTGCTTTGGTGCCTGCTGCTTTTATGTTTTTAAGTGAGTCAGCTGGGCGCTTAACCCGCCAGCTTCGCCAACGCGGCCGCCACGCCTGCGCCGTAGGCTGGGTCGGCCTTAGTGCAGTTGTCGATGTGGCGCTGCTTGATGAAGTCCGGCGCATCGCCCATGGCGCGGGCGGTGTTGTCGAATAGCGCCTGCTGCTGGGCTGGGGTCATCAGCCGGAACAGGTCGCCGGGTTGCTTGTAGTAGTCGGCATCGTCCTGGCGGAAGTCCCAGTGATCGGCCGCGCCGTTGATCTTCAGCGGCGGCTCGCGGTACTGCGGCTGCTGCTGCCACTGCTGGAAGCTGTTGGGCTCGTAGTGCAGGGCGGCGCCGTAGTTGCCATCGCTGCGGCCGATGCCGTCGCGGTGGTTGCTGGACACCGGGCAGCGCGCCTTGTTCACCGGGATCTGCTGGTAGTTGGTGCCCAGCCGGTAGCGCTGTGCATCGGCGTAGTTGAACAACCGCGCCTGCAGCATGCGGTCGGGCGAGACGCCAATCCCCGGCACTAGGTTGGAGGGCGCGAACGCGCTTTGCTCGACATCGGCGAAGAAGTTTTCGGCGTTTTTGTTGAGCTCGAACACGCCGACCTCGATCAGCGGGTAGTCGGCATGCGGCCAGACCTTGGTCAGGTCGAACGGGTGGTAGCTGACCTTTTCCGCATCGGCCTCGGGCATTACCTGCACGTACATCGTCCACTTGGGGAAATCGCCGCGTTCGATCGCCTCGAACAGGTCGCGCTGGTGGCTTTCGCGATCACGGCCGATGGTGGCCTCGGCCTCGGCATCGCTGAGGTTCTTGATGCCTTGCTGGGTCTTGAAGTGGAACTTGACCCAGAAGCGCTCGCCGGCTGCGTTCCAGAAGCTGTAGGTGTGCGAGCCGAAGCCGTGCATATGGCGGTAGCTGGCGGGGATGCCGCGGTCGCTCATCACCACCGTCACCTGATGCAGCGCCTCGGGCAGCAGCGTCCAGTAGTCCCAGTTGTAGGTGGCGCTGCGCAGGTTGGTGTGCGGGCAGCGCTTCACCGCCTTGTTGAGGTCGGGGAACTTGAGCGGATCGCGGATGAAGAACACCGGCGTGTTGTTGCCCACCATGTCCCAGTTGCCTTCCTCGGTGTAGAACTTCAGTGCGAAGCCGCGGATGTCGCGCTCGGCATCGGCCGCACCGCGCTCGCCGGCGACGGTGGTGAAGCGGGCGAACATCTCGGTCTTCTTGCCGACCGCGCTGAAGATCTTGGCGCGCGTGTAGCGGGTGATGTCATGGGTGACGGTGAATGTGCCGAACGCGCCGGAGCCCTTGGCGTGCATGCGTCGCTCCGGGATCACTTCGCGCACGAAGTTGGCCAGTTTCTCGTTCAGCCACACGTCCTGCGCCAGCAGCGGGCCGCGCGGGCCGGCGGTCAGGCTGTTCTGGTTGTCCGGCACGGGCGCGCCGAAGTCGGTGGTGAGGTAGGTCGGGCTATCGGTGGGCTTGCGCATGATCACTCCATTTCGTGGGTAGTGCTGAGTTACTAACGACGATAGGTGTTTTCTGCGGACAAGGGAAATCGAAAGGTGTGATTTTGTTGATATGTGCAGCCTATTGAAAAAGGGGGCTGGTCTCATTAGTTTGTAGAGGGGGTGTGCACTACTCTTCACAGATGAAACCGGTCAGTCATCTCAAAGCCAATGCAGCCGAAGTTCTGACGCGCATTGCAGAGCAGCGTAAACCGCTGGTGATCACCAAAAACGATGAAGCGAAGGCGACCTTGCAGAATGTTGCTTCGTTCGAAGAAGTGCAGGAAACGGTGGCTTTGCTAAAGATTCTTGCGCTAGGTGATCAGGATGTGGCCGCTGGCAGGGTTAAACCTGTGGCCGATGTCGTTGCTCGCCTTCGCGTTAAGCACACTTCAGGCTGATTTAATGCTTTCAGGCGATAAATTGCCGGTGGTGTAGCGTTAGGCTACTTTTCCGGCCCCTCAATCCGCTTCGTCCAATCTTCTACCTGCCCTTGCTCTAGCCTGCGCAATGCGAGTTTGTGGTGCGAGGGCACCAGCGGCAGTTCGAGCATGGGGCGAAGTTGGTCGGGGTCTAGGGTGGGGGTGTAGAGAATGTGGTTGATGCGCTGCAGTGGCCATGCGGGGTGCGGGCGTTCGACTAACGTAAGTACGTCCGATACGTGAACAAGGCCGGGGCGCAGCACGCGGTAGTACCAGCCGGTGCGGCCGCTGTCTTGCACGCGCTTGGCCATGTTCGGCACGTTGAAGCGGTCGTTGAGTTTCCAGCAGGGTTGGCGGCTTTGGCTCACTTCCAGCAGCGCACCGCCCAATTGAAACCGGTCGCCCAAACAAATGTTGCTTTCCGATAGCCCGGCGGTGCTCAAGTTTTCACCAAACGCACCGGGCTGTTGCAGCACCGGAAGTGGGCCAAGTTCGTTTAGCCAGTTGGCGTAGTGCGCGTAGTCGTAGTGGTGCACGGCTTTGTCGGGGCCGCCGTGTACGCGCAGGTCACCTTGGGCGTCGCCTTCTAGGCCCAGTGGGCTGATCCACACTTTGTCGAGTCGCGGTTGCTTGGCAATGCCGCTGCGGCTGCCGGGACGCGTGTAGGGCTGCACGCTGCCGGTGAGCAGGGCGTGGAGTGGGAAGCTGTTCATGCCAGCGCCTTCAGCCGGTACAGCGCTTCCAGTGCCTGTTTCGGGGTGAGGTCATCGGGATCAATCCCGGCCAGCGCGTCGAGTGCGGCAGAGCTGGATGCGAACAAACCGAACTGCTGCGGGGTATCCAGTGCCGGCGCGCTCAGTGGCGCGACGGGCGTATCGCGACTATGCGCTTCCAGCTCTGCAAGCCGTGCGCGTGCTTGTTGCAGCGCGGCCTTGGGCAGGCCGGCCAGCGCCGCCACCTGCAGGCCGAAGCTGCGGTTGGCAGGGCCGGGCCGCACCGCGTGCATGAAGACGAGCGCGTCGCCGTGTTCGACCGCATCCAGATGCAGATTGGCAATGCCGCTGCCGGGTTCGGCCAGTTGGGTCAGTTCGAAATAGTGCGTGGCAAACAGGGTGTAGCTGCGATTGCTGGCGGCGAGCTGGCGCGCCACCGCATCGGCCAGAGCAAGGCCGTCGTAGGTGGACGTGCCGCGGCCGATTTCATCCATCAGCACCAGCGAGTGTTCGCTGGCGTGGTGCAGGATGTAGGCGGTTTCGCTCATCTCGACCATGAAGGTGGACTGCCCGCGGGCAAGATCATCGCCGGCACCGATGCGGGTGAGGATGCGGTCGATCGGGCCGATCTGCGCGCGCGCGGCGGGCACGAAGCTGCCGATGCAGGCCAAGAGCACGATCAACGCGTTCTGGCGCATGAAGGTGGACTTGCCGCCCATGTTGGGGCCGGTGATGACGTACATGCGCGTGGCGTCGTCGAAGACGAGGTCGTTCGGCTCGAACGGGGCGTCGCGCAGCGCCTCCACCACCGGGTGGCGGCCGCGTTCAATCTTGATGCCGGGCTCCTCGCGCAGCTGCGGCTGGCTCCAGTCCAGGGTTTGTGCGCGCTCGGCAAAGCAGGCGAAGACGTCCAGCTCACACAGCGCCAGCGCGCAGCGGCGCAGCGGTTCCAGCACCGCGTTGAGCTGGTCGATCAGGTCTTCGTACAGCAGTTTTTCACGCGCAAGCGAACGTTCGCGCGCCGACAAGACCTTGTCTTCAAACGCCTTCAACTCTTCGGTGATGTAGCGCTCGGCGCTGGTCAGGGTCTGGCGGCGGGTGTAGTGCACCGGCGCCTTGTCGGCCTGGCCCTTGCTGATCTCGATGAAATAGCCGTGCACGCGGTTGTAACCGACCTTCAGCGTGGCGATGCCGGTGGCGGCGCGTTCGCGGGCTTCTAGGTCGATCAGGAACTGGTCGGCATTGGTCGAAAGCTGGCGCAGCTCGTCGAGTTCGGCATCGAAGCCTTGCGCGATCACGCCGCCGTCGCGGGCCAGCAGCGGCGGCTGTTCGACGATGGCGGCGCGCAGCAGGGCGGCGCTGTCGGCGTGTTCGCCCAGCTCGGCGTGCAGCGCGGTAAGGCGTGGCGAATCCAGTGGTGCCAGCACCGCGCGCATCGCGGGCAGCAGGGCCAAGCCATCGCGCAGGGTGGACAGATCGCGCGGGCGCGCGCTGCGCAGGGCCACGCGGGAGAGGATGCGCTCCAGATCGCCCAGCCCGCGGAACGCCTCGCGCAGGGCGTCATCGGCGCGGGCCTCGATCAAACTTTGCACCGCGTGGTGGCGCTCACCGACGATGCGGCGATCGCGCAGCGGGCGATGCAGCCAGCGCCGCAGCAGGCGGCCGCCCATCGGCGTGACGGTGGAGTCCAGCACGCCCAACAAGGTGGCTTTGATATCGCCATCGACGCGGGAATCCAGCTCCAGGTGGCGGCGGGTGGCGGCATTCATCGCCACCGCTTCGTCGCTGGTTTCCAGCGCGATCGCGCGCAGATGCGGCAGGCGCTGCTTTTGGGTTTCTTCGATATAGCCCAATAGTGCTGCGGATGCGGCGGTGGCCAGCGGCTTGTCGTCGATGCCGAACGCGGTGAGGTCGTGCACGGCGAAGAACTGCAGCAGCTGGCGGCGGCCGGAATCAGGATCGAACAGCCACGGTGCGCGCCGACGCAGGCCGCGCGACTCCAGCGCGCAGGCCGGCCAGCCGTCTTCGTCGGCCAGCAGGGTTTCCGCCGGTTGCAGCCGCGCCAGCTCGGCTTCCAGCGCGTCCTCGCCACCCACTTCATTCGCGCGCAGCCGGCCGCTGGCCAGATCCGCCCAGGCCAGGCCATAGCCATGCTTGCCGCGGCTGATCGCCAGCAGCAGGGTGTCGCGGCGTTCGTCCAGCAGGGCTTCATCGGTGACGGTGCCGGGGGTGACGATGCGCACCACCTTGCGTTCCACCAGCCCCTTGCTGGCGGCCGGGTCGCCGATCTGCTCGCAAATCGCCACCGACTCGCCCAGCGCCACCAGCCGCGCCAGATAGCCTTCGGCGGCGTGGTAGGGCACGCCTGCCATCGGGATCGGTTGCCCGGCGGAATTGCCGCGCTGGGTCAGGGTGATGTCCAAAAGCCGCGCTGCCTTGCGCGCATCGTCGTAAAACAGCTCGTAGAAATCGCCCATGCGGAAGAACAGCAGCACGTCCGGATGCTCCGCCTTAGCGGCGAAGAATTGCTTCATCAGGGGGGTGTGTTCGGCGGTGTTGGTTTTGTTGTTCAATGGGCAAGCTCCGGCGTAGCCAAGAAGCCTGCGCGTCTTCTTGTAACACCGCTTTGTGGATACATGACGTTTGTGGCCGCACAGGCGCGGGGCCAATGGCCTATTCTAGCCTTGCACTGTTGCAGCAGTGGCCGACTTTTCATGGTTTCTGCGTTTACCCCGATGGGATTCTGGGGAGAACGCCATGCTTCGCAAGTCATTGCCGTGCACGACGCTGTCTGTTGCAATCGCTTTTGGCCTGTTTGCTGTACCTGCAGGGGCGCAGGAGGCAGGAAAGAAAGTCGCAAAAACGCTGGATGCGTTGGTGGTGACGGCGCAGAAGCGCGAGGAGGTGGCGCAGGATGTGCCCATTGCGGTCACTGCACTGTCGCAGCAAACGCTGCAAGACACCGGCGTGCGCGACATCAAAGACCTGCAAATTTTGGTGCCGGGGCTCACGGTCACCAGCACCCAGAGCGAAACCATTACCGTGGCGCGCCTGCGCGGCATTGGCACTGTGGGCGATAACATCGGGCTGGAATCGTCGGTGGGGATCGTGATCGATGGCGTGTACCGGCCGCGTAATTCGGTGGGTTTCGGTGATCTGGGCGAACTTGAGCGCATCGAGGTGCTGAAAGGGCCACAGGGAACGCTGTTCGGTAAAAATACCTCGGCGGGCGTGATCAACGTCGTGACCCGTAAACCCGATCACGAGTTTGCTGCAGATGGCGAAGTGACGTTTGGGAATTACAGCGCGCTGGGGCTGGCAGGCTCGCTCAATGCACCGCTGGGCGATTACGCGGCGCTGCGGGTGTATGCCGCGCATCGCAACCGTGATGGCTGGATGCAGGTAAAAACCGGCGCAGGCCCACGCACGCAAGACCGCGACTACGACCAAGACTTCAACACCTTCCGCGCTAAGCTGCTCATTGCACCGGCAGATTGGGCGGAGATCATCCTCTCTGCAGATGTCACCAAGCGCGATGAAAACTGCTGCACGGCGGTGCAATTGGTGAGCGGAGATACGTCCGTCTTAATCAATGCACTTGGGGGCGGAAATGCCATTGCGCGGCCCGCAGACCCATGGGCACGCGTGGCGTATAGCAACCGCAGCACCCAGCAGAAAATTTCCGATAAGGGCGTGCAGGCAGAGGTGAATCTTGACCTCGATGCGTTTGGTGGAAGCCGCTTGACGTCGATTACCGCAGGGCGCGATTGGGACGCCATCAACGGGCGTGACTTCGACTTCACAACGGCGGATTTGATCTACATGAATCCGCAGCAGGATGAGTCCTACGCGCGCTTCAAAACCTTCAGTCAAGAGCTGCACCTTTCCGGTAGCCGTGAACGTTTCGATTGGCTGTTTGGGCTGTTCTATAGCGATGAATCCATTGATCGCAATGAAAGCTACCGCATTGGCGCGGCTTATGAGCCGTATCTTTCCATTGGCCTTCTATCGATGATCAACCCAGCGCTGGCAGCGTTGCCCAATGCCGCGACGTTTATGGCCGATGCCACTGGGCGGCCGTTCGGTACGGCGTTTGCGGGCCTTGGCGCACTCGATCGTTATGCGCAATCGGCCAAGAGTACGGCACTGTTTACCAATAACACGTGGCATGCCACCGATGCCTTCGATCTCACGCTTGGCCTGCGCTACACTCGCGAAACCAAAGACCTGCACTCGGCGTATAGCAACCCCAATGGCAGCGCCGGGTGTCTGTCGTACTTCGGCCCCGGTGGTGTGAGCCCAGCGGCGATTGGCCGCATTGCTGCGGCGCTCACCGCGCGCGGGGTGCCGTTTGCGTCACTGCCCGCCGCCAATCAACAGGCACTGATCAGCAATATCGTGGGGTATAGCTGCTTGCCTTGGGCGAATGTGCAGCACAACGGACGGGTAACTGACCAGTCGCGCAGTGAAAACGAATGGTCAGGCACGCTCAAGGCGGCGTATCGCTGGAATGCGCACGCCATGACGTATCTCTCGTATGCACGCGGCTACAAGGCCGGTGGCTTCAATATGGACCGGGTGCAGTCGTCCAACGGTTTGTCTAGCGGCGGGTCGGGCATTACGCCAGTCAATGACACCAGCTTCCCCGGTGAGTTTGTTGATAGTTGGGAGTTGGGCGCAAAAACGACGTGGGCCGACGGTAATCTTCTACTCAACGCCACTTTATTCCACCAAACATATAGCGACTTCCAGCTCAATAGCTTCCTAGGCACGAGCTTTGTGGTGCGTTCTATTCCCGAAGTTGTTTCCAAAGGTTTGGATTCAGAGCTGCTGTGGCAACCAAAAGCCGCGCCGGGGCTGATGCTACAGGCGGGCTTGATGTATGCCGACACCAAATATGGCCGCGATATTCCCGGGGGTGATTTCGTGTTTCCGGGCGCGCTGTACAAGCTGCCGGGTGCACGCATGAGCTTCGCGCCGCGCCTGTCGGGTTCGGCGTCGGTGACTTATGAGTGGGATATTGGTTCGAATCTGGAAGCGCGTTTCAATATTGGCGCGAAATATATGTCGGAGTACAACACCGGCTCCGATCTCGACACCGAAAAGCTGCAAAAAGCCTATACCGTGGCGAATGCACGTATTGGTATTGGCAGGCGTGACCGGCGCTGGCAGGTTGAGCTATGGGGCACCAATATCTTCAACCAAAACTATGTGCAGGTAGGGTTCGATGGCCCACTACAGGCGCTTGGAACGCCTGACCCGGGCAACCCCAAAAACACCTACGACGCGTTTTTGGGGGCACCTGCAATGTATGGGGCAACGCTGCGCTTTCAATTCTAAACAGGTGAAACAAGCCGCCTCAGCGTGATGGGGCGGTTTCGTTTTCACGCTATATGCGCTACAACGCCCTCTGGTATTGAGCAGGCACGCGCATGAACGGCCCCACCGATCAAGAACTAGAAGCACTGGCAGAAGCCCTTGGGCAGCAGCTTTTGGCGGCGCGACAAATGCTGGTGACGGCGGAAAGCTGCACCGGTGGGTGGATCGCCAAATGCATGACCGATGTGCCGGGCTCGTCGGGCTGGTTCGACTGCGGCATGGCCGCCTATAGCTATGAAGCCAAACAGGCGCTATTGGGCGTGCGTCCGGAAACCTTGGAGCAATTCGGCGCGGTGAGCCGCGAAACCGTGGTGGAAATGGTGTCCGGCGCGCTGGTGCATTCCGGTGCCACAATTGCGGTGGCGGTGACGGGCATCGCGGGGCCGGGTGGCGGTAGTGACGACAAGCCGGTAGGGACGGTGTGGATCGGCTGGAAACGGCGTGGTGGCTATGCCCGCGCGGAAGTCTTCCATTTCGCAGGCGACCGCGACGCGGTACGGCGACAAACCGTGACCAAAGCATTGCAGGGGCTTGCGGCGCAACTTGGTTGAGTAAAAGTGTTGACGAGGATGTTTGTTAGTAGTAATACTACTACTAACCATGGACATCACCGACACCCAGCGCGCTATACACGCCTATTTGGCCGATCGCATTGAAGCAGACGGCTTTGCACCGTCACAGACGGAAATCGCTCGCGCCTTTGGGTTCAAGGGCGTGCGTGCCGCGCAGTACCACTTGGAGGCCTTAGAAGCCGCAGGGGTGATCGAGCGTAGCCCCGGTCGCGCGCGCAGCCTGCGCTTGCTGCGTGCACCGGAAGACCGCCCGCAGCAACTGGCGCTGGCCGCGAATGATGACGCCCTGCACCTACCAGTACTGGGGCAGGTGGCGGCCGGTGTGCCTATTGGCGCGGATATTGGTTCAGACCAAGTGCTGCTGATGGATCGCGCGCTGTTTTCGCCCAAGCCAGACTATCTGCTGAAGGTCAAGGGCGATTCCATGCGCGATGAAGGCATCTTTGACGGCGACTTGATCGGCGTGCACCGCACCGCCGAGGCACGCAGTGGGCAGATTGTAATTGCGCGGATCGACGATGAAATTACCGTCAAGCTGTTGCGTATTGGCCAAGGCAAAGTGCGCCTGCTGCCACGCAACCCCGATTACGCACCCATTGAAGTGCGGCCGGGGCAGGAGTTTGCCATCGAAGGCCTGTACTGCGGCTTGGTACGGCCCAATGCGTAGTGGGCTGAAGGCCGCATGCGGCATTTCCCGATGCCTTTGGCCACATCAATATGCAATTTTTTCACTGCAGCCATGCTGCGTCGCAGTCTGTGAGACGGCAGGTGGTTAACCTGCTTTCGTACTGAAACACCACATCTACTTTTCCCAATTTGCATTACCCAAGGAGCACACAATGGACGAGAACAAAAAGCGCGCGCTTGCTGCCGCCCTAGGCCAAATCGAACGCCAGTTCGGCAAGGGCTCGGTGATGCGCATGGGCGACCGCACGGTTGAAGCGGTAGAAACCGTGGGCACCGGCTCGTTGATGCTCGATATTGCCCTCGGCATTGGTGGCCTGCCGAAGGGGCGCGTGGTGGAAATCTACGGGCCGGAATCTTCAGGTAAAACCACACTTACCCTGCAGGCGATTGCCGAATGCCAAAAGCTGGGCGGTACTTGCGCCTTTATCGATGCCGAGCACGCGCTAGACCCTGTGTATGCGCAGAAGCTGGGCGTCAATCTAGATGACCTGTATCTGTCGCAGCCCGATACTGGCGAGCAGGCGCTGGAAATCGCCGACATGCTGGTGCGCTCCAACGCGGTGGATATGGTGGTGGTGGACTCGGTAGCCGCACTTACACCCAAGGCTGAAATTGAAGGCGAGATGGGCGACCAACTGCCCGGCCTGCAGGCCCGCCTGATGAGCCAAGCACTGCGTAAGCTGACCGGCAATATCAAGCGCAGCAATACGCTGGTGATCTTCATCAACCAGCTGCGCATGAAGATCGGCGTGATGATGCCGGGGCAAAGCCCGGAAGTGACCACCGGCGGCAATGCGCTGAAGTTCTACGCCTCGGTGCGCCTGGATATTCGGCGTATTGGCTCGATCAAAAAGGGCGATGAAATCATCGGCAATCAGACCCGCATCAAAGTGGTCAAAAACAAGCTGGCGCCTCCGTTCAAGCAGGTTGTCACGGAGATTTTGTACGGCGAAGGCATCTCGCGCGAAGGCGAGCTGATCGACATGGGCGTGGACGCCAAACTGGTAGAAAAAGCCGGTGCTTGGTACAGCTACGACGGCGAGAAAATTGGCCAGGGTAAAGAAAATGCGCGCCAATACTTCAAAGAAAACCCGGAAGCCGCAAAGCGCCTAGAAGCCGCGCTGCGCGAGAAGTTTGTGCCACAAGAAGCCTCGCGCGATGAAGGCGAGGGCAGCGACGAATGATGGCAACGGACGGCGATGGCGATGCAGACACCTCGTCAGTGGGGCGTCGTCGTCGCCGTCCGGAACCCACACCAACCCAGCGCGCACTATCTTTGCTGACTAGGCGCGAACACTCCCGCGTTGAATTAGAACGCAAGCTACTGCAACGTGGCGTAGAGGCCGGGCTTGCGATGGAGGCGATCAACCGGCTTACCGAGGCTGGTTGGCAAAACGATGCGCGGTTTGCCGCGTCCTTGGTGCGCAGTCGCGCGGAAAGCGGTTACGGGCCACTGTATGTCCGTGCTGAGCTGAAAACCCACGGTCTGCCTTCGGCGCAGATTGATGAAGCGCTGGAGGCCTATGAGGGCGACTGGCTGGAGAATATGCGGCACCTGCTTGAGCGCCGCTACCCGCAGGCCGCGGAGTCGCGCGAGGTGCAGCGCAAAGCCATCGATTTTCTGCTGCGGCGTGGGTTTGCGCTGGAGCTTATTTATCGCGTGCTCCGCGAAGAGTGAATGCGTGGCCGGGATGTGAAGCCGCGCGGCCCAGAATGCGCGATAATCCGCAAATGACTATCAATCTGAAAACCCCGGCTGAAATCGAAAAAATGCGCATCTCTGGCCGTTTGGCCGCCGAGGTGCTGCAAATGATCACGGAACACGTCAAACCCGGCGTGACCACCGAAGAGCTCGATCGCATCTGCTATGACTACATCGTCAACGTGCAGGGCGCGATTCCGGCCAACGTTGGCTACCGCGGCTATCCGAAGACGCTGTGCACCTCCGTCAATAATGTGATCTGCCATGGCATCCCCAGCGAAGCCAAGGTGCTTAAAGACGGCGATATCATGAACATCGACGTGACCGTGATCAAAGACGGTTGGCACGGTGATACCAGCCGCATGTACTACGTTGGCACACCGTCGGTAATGGCTAAACGGCTGGTTGAAGTGACCCGCGAAGCCATGTTCCGTGGTATCCGTGCGGTAAAGCCCGGTGCAACGCTGGGGGATATCGGCCACGCCATTCAAAGCTATGCGGAAGAAAACCGGTTTTCTGTGGTGCGCGAATACTGCGGCCACGGCATTGGCAAGGTCTATCACGATGACCCGCAAGTGCTGCATTACGGCAAGCCGGGCGAAGGTTTGGTGCTCAAAGAAGGCATGACATTCACCATCGAGCCGATGATCAACGAAGGCGCGCGGCATACGCGGTTGCTGCCCGATGGTTGGACGGTGGTCACCAAAGACCGCAAGTTGTCGGCGCAGTGGGAGCACATGATCGTTGTGACCCGTGATGGGGCTGAAATTTTGACCCGCGTGCCGGGTGACGATAACGATCTGTGAGTACGCAGCCGGGAGATGCCGCGCCCGCATGTGACGACGCCGCTTGGGCTGTTGCGGCGCGGCAGGCTCTGGCGGCAACGGATGCCAAATTGGCGCGCCGGTTTGATGCCGGGGCTCCCGCCGACCGCTTAGTTGCGCTGCGTGCGCGTGCGGTAGATGTGCAGGTGCGCGCCGCATGGTGGTGCTGTTTTCCAAATGATGCACCGTTAGCGTTGTTTGCCGTTGGCGGCTATGGGCGCGGCGAACTGTTTCCGCAGTCGGATATTGATCTTCTCGTTTTGGCCGAGCCGCACGAGCAGCATCTCTGGCGCGATCAGCTTGAGCGTTTCGTGGCCATGCTGTGGAATGCAGGGCTTGCCGCCAGCCAAGCTGTGCGTTCCTTGCAGGAGTGCACGGAGGCTGCGGGTGATCTTACTGTGCTCACCGCGCTGATGGAGGCGCGCGCGCTGTGTGCGGGCGAGACAATAGCGCAACAGCTTCAGCAGGCCATCGCAGCAGAGCGCGTGTGGCCTGCGAAGGCCTATTTTGACGCGAAGTGTGAAGAACAGCGGCTGCGGCACGTGCGCTTTGGCGATACGTCGGACAATCTTGAACCGAATTTGAAAGACGGGCCGGGTGGGTTGCGTGATCTGCACACACTGGGTTGGCTCGCGCTGCGTAGCTTTGGCGTGCGCCATCTGGATAAGCTCATTGAACTTGGGCGGATCGGCTGGGACGAGGCTGCGGCATTGGAACGTGAGCGCCGCGCGCTGTGCCGCCTGCGTTTTGGTTTGCATCTGGTTGCAGGGCGCCGCGAAGAGCGGCTGCGCTTTGATTACCAAAAACTTTTGGCCGAGCGCTTAGGCTATTGCGATGATGCAGACGCGCTTGCGGTTGAGCGCATGATGCAGGGCTTTTACCGCAGCGCGGCGCTGGTGCGCAGGATCGGTGATCGGCTGTTGCAGCGGTTTGACGAATACTTTGAAGGCGCTTCAAAACCAGAGCTGATCGATGGGCATTTTGAAAGCCGTGGCGGCTATCTAGCGGCAAGCGCAACGGGTTGGCTGCAGCAAAACCCTGCCCATGTCTTTGCACTTTATGCCGCATGGGCGGCGCACCCGGAGCTGCGCGGGCTGCACTCAGAAACGGCGCGCGAGCTTGCACAAGAGTTGGAGCAAGTGCCCGCCTACGAGCAGGCGAGTGCAGAGTTACGCGATGCATTTTTACAGCTTTTGCGCGGCCCACAGCCGGTACTGACACTTGAGCGTATGGCGCGCGCGGGCGTGCTGGCACGCTGGATTCCGGCGTTTCAAAAAGTCTCCGGGCGCATGCAGTTCGACTTATTCCATGTCTTCACCGTCGATCAGCACACGCTGGCGGTGCTGCGCAATATGGCGAGCTTTTCCAGCACAGATTCAGATGCACGTTTTTCCATTGCGCAGCAAGTGTGGCCATCATTGCGTAAGCCGGAATTATTGCTGCTGGCGGGGTTATTTCACGATATTGGCAAGGGCCGCGGTGGCGATCATTCGCAGTTGGGCGCGGTGGATGCGCGTGCGTTTTGCGAAGCCCATGGGTTGTCTGAAGCCGATACCGCGCTGGTGGAATGGCTGGTGCAGCAGCACTTGCTCATGTCTTCAACCGCACAAAAGCAAGATATTACCGACCCCGACGTGATCCATCGGTTTGCAGAAACCGTTGCCGATCGGCAGCGCTTGGATTACCTCTATCTGCTCACCTGCGCCGATATTGCGGGGACTTCACCGAAGCTCTGGAATAGCTGGAAAGACCGGCTGCTCGCAGACCTGCACACGGCAACGCGTCTTGCATTGCGGCGCGGGCTTGGGCATCCGGTGGCCGCGAATGAGCGCATCGAAGAAAACCGCGAAGCGGCGCGTATTTTGCTGCAAGCGGCGGGTGAGGAAGAGGCCAGCATCACCGCACTATTTGCGCGCATGCCGCAAGAGACCTTCTTGCGCAGCCGTCCGGATCAGATCGCTTGGCAGGCCACAGCGCTGCATACGGCCGACGAAGGCGATGCCGTTGTTGCGGTGCGCGCTATGCCGGGACGCGATGGTCGCGATGGGCTGGATTTACTGGTGCATATGCCCGACCAAGACGGCCTGTTTGCGGCCATAGTCATTGCGCTGGATCGTTTGGGTATGAGCGTGCTGCAGGCGCGTGTGCTGGACGGGCCTAACGGCACAATTTTCGATACTTTCCACGTTCTGCCGGTGGATGCACGACAAGCCCCAGAGCCAACGCATCTGGCGCAGTCGCTGGCGCGCGCCTTGGCGGGTGATGTGGCGCATATGCGGCCGGCCAAGCGGAGCCAGCCGCGCCACATGCGCCACTTTCGCATTCCTCCGCAATTGGACTTTACCGACATTGCGGGCGGTACCCGCATCGGGCTGATTTGCAACGACCGCCCCGGCCTGCTGGCCGACGTGGCACGCGTGCTGCGTGAACAACGGTTGCGTGTGCACGATGCGCGCATCGCCACCTTCGGCGAGCGCGCGGAAGACTTGCTGCTGGTCAGCGACGAACACAACCAACCCCTTACGCCTGAGCAATGCGCCGCGTTGCGCACTGCTTTACTGGCCACTCTTGATGGAGAACAAAAATGACGGATACCAATCTTGATGCGCTGCGCCACACGCTTGAAGACGCGTGGGAGCGCCGCGCCGACCTCACCGCAGACGATATCGCCACGCGTGTGCGCCCGGCAGTGGATCAGGCTATTGCAGGCTTAGAGCAAGGTAGCCTGCGTGTAGCCGAACCGGATGGCAGTGGCGGTTGGCAGGTCAACCAGTGGTTGAAAAAAGCGGTGCTGCTGTATTTTCGCACCCAAGATATGGCCCTGATCGATGCCGCGCCGTCGCCGTACTGGGACAAGGTGCCGTCGCGCTTTGCTGGTTTTGATGAGGCCGCGTTCCGTGCGCAGGGCGTGCGCGTGGTGCCGGGCGCGGTGGCGCGCGCGGGCAGCCATATCGGCCGCGACGTGGTGCTGATGCCCAGCTTCGTCAACATCGGTGCGTATGTTGGCGAGGGCACGATGGTGGATACCTGGGCCACGGTGGGCAGCTGCGCGCAGATCGGTAAGGGCGTACACCTGTCCGGTGGCGTCGGCATCGGCGGCGTGCTGGAGCCGTTGCAGGCTGGCCCCACGATTATTGAAGACCACTGCTTCATCGGTGCGCGTTCGGAAGTGGTGGAAGGCTTCGTGGTGGGCCATCACAGCGTGGTCGGCATGGGCGTGTTCCTCGGCCAGAGCACCCGCATCTACAATCGCGCTACGGGTGAAGTGAGCTACGGCAGCGTGCCGCCATACAGCGTGGTGGTGTCTGGCTCGCTACCGGCCGCCGATGGCAGCCATTCGCTGTATTGCGCAGTGATCGTTAAGCAGGTGGACGAGAAGACCCGCAGCAAAACTTCGGTCAACGAGTTGCTGCGCGGCTTGGCGGATTAAGCCCCACGCCAACAAACTCGCAGAGTCACTGCCGCCCCACGCACTCAATCGACCTTCGGTGGCATGGATGCCGCCGAGGAGCCTACATGGATGTACTTGCGGCGTGTCGAGTGAGTGCGTGGGGCGGCAGTGACTGGTCGGGAGCATGACTTCCGGCAGAAGCCTGTATTCTTTTAGCGTGCACCATACGGGGATACCCTTGGGGATTGGGCGACATGAAAACACCATTGCTGGTCTTGGCGTTAACTGCAGCGCTTGCTGCCACCGCCGCGCATTCTGCGCCGGATTATTCACGCTATAGCGATGACGGTATTCGCGCTGAGCTTGCTGAAATTTCGCAAGTAGATACTGCGCTGCTGATGCCTATGCGCGACGGCATTGGTTTGTCCACCAATATCTGGCGGCCCAAAGGTGCCACAGGCCCGCTACCCACAATTTTGTGGAAGACGCCATATAACGAGCATGTGATCGGCGGTATGACCGCGCGCTTTGCATTAGAAGCGGTGCGCAATGGCTATGCATTTATTGTGCAAAACGAACGCGGTCGCTACTTCAGCCAAGGCAAATATGAAATTTTGGGTTACCCACAAACCGACGGCTACGACACGCTGAGCTGGATCGCCAAACAGCCGTGGTCGAATGGGAAAGTGGGTACGCTGGGGTGTTCCTCGTCCGCAGAATGGCAGCTCGCACTTGCGGCGATGAATCACCCCGCGCATGCGGCGATGGTGCCGATGGCCGCAGGTGCAGGGATCGGTAAAGTAGGGCCGTTCTGGGAACAGGGTAATTTCTACACCGGCGGTGTGCCGCGCACTCTGTTTGGCGTGTGGATGTACGGCGTGGATAACCCCATGCGTGCCGAGTTGCCGCAAAACCTGACCGGGCCGATGCGCGCGCGCGTTGCGCAGTACAACACGTTGGATGCCAAGAAGCCTGCGGTGAATTGGCAGAAACATATTTGGGACCTTCCCTATGCCGATCTGATTTCTTCGCTGGGCGAACCGGCAGGGACGTTTGATGCGTTGATCAAACGCGGCCCCGGCGACCCGGCGTGGAAAACCGGTGGCCTGTATGACGACAGCATGGGCTGGGGCGTTCCGGCGCTTTGGTTCAATAGCTGGTACGACGTTTCTATCGGCCCGAACATGGCGCTGTATAACCACGCGCGCAGCGTAAATTCGGATGCGGAGGCCAGCGCGAACCAATACGCGGTCATCGGCCCGAACCCGCACTGCGCGTTTCAGCGGCTGTCGGAAAACTACAAAGTAGGCGATCGCGATATGGGCGATGCGCGCTTCCCAGTCGATCAACAAATTTTTGCGTTCTTCGACCGTTGGCTGAAAAACCAGCCCAAGGCGTTCCCCGCCAACACACCGCCGGTGCGCTATTTCACCATGGGTGCCAACCGCTGGCAGTCGGACACGCAGTGGCCGCCGAAAGCGGTCAAACAGGTGCGGATGTACCTGCATTCGGATGGTAAGGCCAACTCGCTGTATGGTGACGGCACGCTGAGCTTCGCCGCGCCTACCGGCGGTGAGGTGGAAGACCGCTACCGCTACGACCCCGCCAACCCAGTGCAAACCATCGGTGGCGGCGACTGCTGCAACGGTGGGTTGGTGGTGGCTGGTGCGTTTGATCAGCGCCCGATTGAGGTGCGTAATGACGTCTTGGTGTACACCAGTGAGCCGCTGAAAGAGCCCATGGAAGTCACCGGTTTTGTTAACGCGGTGCTGCATATTTCATCCAGTGCCCCGGACACCGATTTTGCGGTGAAGCTGGTGGACGTGGATACCGACGGCACGGCGTGGATCATCGGTGACACCATGTTGCGTGCGCGTTATCGCGATAGTTACGTCAAGCCAGAGTTGATGGAAGCGGGCAAGGTCTATACGCTGAAACCCACGCCGATGACCACCTCGATCCAGTTCGGCAAAGGCCACCGTATTCGGGTGGAAATCACCAGTTCAAACTTCCCTAAATTTGCGCGCAATCTCAATACTGGCGGCGCAAATGAAACCGAAAAAGTGGGCCGAATCGCTGACAACGCCGTGCACCATTCGCCCGATGCAGCGAGCTATATCGAACTACCAGTAGTGAAACGCTAATGACCACGCTGTACGGATTAAAAAATTGCGATACCTGTAAAAAAGCGCAGAACTGGTTGAAGCGCTTCGGCGTGGAATACCGCTTTGTGGATTATCGCGACGAGCGCCAAACGCCGGAAACACTACTGGCCTGGAAGGATGCGGCGGGTGGCTGGGAGAGCTTGATCAACAAATCCTCAACGACGTGGCGGCAGTTGCCGCCCAACCGCAAAACACCGGGCAGCGATGCCGAATGGAAACTACTTCTAAAAGAATATCCGCAGTTGATCCGCCGCCCGGTGGTGGTACTTGATGATGGCCGCGTGTCGCAAGGGTTTAGCGATAATGGGTTCAAAAAATTATTTGGAGTGGGCGCGTGAGTGAGGTGGTTCAGTTGACCTGCGCGCTGATTGCGCGGCCGTCGATCACGCCGGACGATGCTGGCTGCCAAGCAATGATCGCGCAGCGCTTGCAGGCGGCGGGCTTTGCCATCGAACACCTACGCTTTGGCGATGTGGACAATCTTTGGGCCACCCATGGCGAGGGCGACGGCCCGGTGCTGGTGCTGCTGGGGCATACCGACGTGGTGCCACCGGGGCCGCGTGAGGCGTGGGCGTCTGATCCATTTGTGCCCGAAGTACGCGATGGTGTGCTGTACGGGCGCGGCGCGGCGGATATGAAGTCCGGCGTGGCCGCGTTTGTGGTGGCGCTGGAGCAGTTCGTCACCGCGCATCCGCAGCACCCGGGCAAGGTCGCCCTGCTGCTGACCTCGGATGAAGAAGGCGATGCGCTCGACGGCGTGCGTAAGGTGGCCGATGCGTTTCGCGTGCGCGGTGAGCGCATCGATTGGTGCATCACCGGCGAGCCTTCGTCGAAAGAAGTTTTAGGCGATCTGCTGCGGGTGGGACGGCGCGGCAGCCTGTCGGCTACGCTCACTGTGCACGGCGTGCAGGGGCATGTGGCTTATCCGGAAAAAGCGCGCAACCCGATCCATCAGGCGGCACCAGCATTGGCGGCCCTGACCGCGCGGCAGTGGGATGCAGGCTATGAAAGCTTCCCGCCCACCAGTCTGCAAATCTCCAATATCCATGCCGGCACCGGCGCGAATAATGTGATCCCGGGCGAGCTGCAGGTGTTGTTCAACCTGCGCTACAACCCGCACTGGACGGCAGAAAAATTGGAAGCCGAATGCGAGGCGATCCTGCGCGCACACGGGCTGGACTACGCCATCCATTGGCATCGCAGCGGCGAGCCGTTCTACACCCCAGAAGGCCCACTGCGTAGCGCGGCGCGCGCGGTGTTGGCAGAATTTTCCGGCAACGCACCGGAAGAGAGTACTGGCGGTGGCACCTCGGATGCGCGCTTCATTGCTCCATTGGGCGCGCACTGCATCGAGATCGGCCCGGTCAACGCCAGCATCCACAAAGTAGATGAAAACGTGCGCGTGGCCGATCTGGAGCGCCTGCCGATGCTGTATCTGCAGTTGATGGAACGGTTGTTGGCTACTGCGTAGCCTGCTTCCCACGCAGCTTCAGCATCGCATCCCACGTAGCATCGCTGCGCCAGCCGGGGGCGGGAAGCTGAAGATCCCAGAGGGCAACGCCCGCACCGAGCTTGTGCGCTTCTTCGATATGAGAGGCCGCATCAGTTTCTTTGCCCGCATCCCCCCAGCGGTCGGCCCATGTGGGCTGGCCAAGAATAATTTGATCCACACGATAACCGTGCTTTTGCCCCCAGCCTAGCTGCCAGCTGTATTTGAACAGGGCAGCGCCCTTGGCGCAGATGCTGCCGCCTTCGGGAGTGAAGGTGGTGGTGCTGGCTTCGTAGAGGTCTTGGTAGCCCATGCTGTGGATGCTATCGACGTGTTCTTTCCAGTCTTCCCACCACGCCATATTGGGCGCGTTGTAGCAGGGGCTGTGGAACGAGTCGATGGTGAGCAGTTTGCCGCTTGGGCGTAGCTTGGCCGACAGTGTGCGAACGAAATCTGCAAACGCGGCGCGGTCGGCGCTGAAATCGCCGTTGCCTTCAAAATCAAGGTCGATGCCGTCGAGCTGGTGGCGCTGCATTTCTTGCACCATGGCATCGGCAAATGCATCACGGTTGTCGCGAAACGCGCGCAGCGCCAGCGGCCAATCCCATACCAGTGTGGTTTCAGAATTGTTGTACACGGTGAGCAGCACCTTGATGCCGCGCGCATGCGCCCAGTCACGCACGCGGGCGATCGCGTCGGGTGATAGCGCGCTTCCGTCTTTACCCGCCGGTGCGAGCACAAGGCTGCGGCCGTCGGCGCTGGGGTTCCAAAATTGCAGGCCAATGCGGGTTAATGCTTGGCCAATTTTTGGGTTGGCGTTAAGGGCTTCCATGCTGGCCTCCACACCGTAGGCAGGCACCCAGCCCATCACTTGAGGGGCGTGCGGGGTGTCGCTGGCCACTGCACTACAGGCAAGGCTGGCGATAAACAGGGATGCCGCTAAGAGGGAAATTCGCATATCAATCCTTGAAAAAAGTTACGGTTGAGAAGGGGTCAACTGCAAGCGATAGCGCGTTGGGCCGGGTAGGAAGGGGGAAGGCTTACCTTCGACCCAATCCTGATGCCCCGCACCCCAGAACGGCGAGAGTGGGTGCCCGCTTTGTCCGCCGGGCATGTGCATGATGCCTTCGGCTTCGTGCCCGGGCGACACCACCATGCGCTCCGATGCACCAAATGCGGGGCCCACGACGCGCGGCATATTGCCATCGCCTGCCAGTTGTTGCGGCGGCATACAGAGCCAGCGTTTGGCGAAAGAAATGGCCCCTGCCAGTGGGTGGCAAATGGCGGCGGTATTGCGTTCGCCCCATGTGCGCTCGTGTAAGGGACCAAGCGGCGCCAGTGTGGTACGCACGTCGTTGGCCGCGTCTTCAAACAGCGCGCTCCAGCTGGCGAATTTGCGCGGTAGTAGGTGTTCTGGACGTTGGGTGACAAGTGGCCATACCACGCCTTCAAGCTGTGGTAGATCGGGCATCAAGAAGTCCTTGCCAAGTGCTGCGCGTGCCGGTGCGGTGAGGCCATCGGCAATACGCTTGTGCACCGCCAATCGCCATTCGCGCACCAAGCGATAACTCACCGAATCCACTGCGGCGCGGCCTTCCCAATGTGCCGCTGCTTTCGCCAGTGCCTGTAGCGCGGGCGTGGCGTCGGCTTTGGCGCGTTCTTGCAATAGCTGCTGCCAAGGGGTGAGCAGCAAGGCGCGATCGTCTAGCTGGATAGACAAGAGACTGCGCTCGTTAAATTGCTGTTTGTCTTGCAGATCGTCGCGAATCTGCGCTTGCCGTGTGCCCAGCGTATAGCCGCCATCCCCCACTTTGGCGAGCGCGGCACCACTTAGCACACGGGCGTTGGCCGTCCAAAGGCGAGGGTAAGCGGGTGATCCTAAAACGGGGTTGTCACGGCCCGACAGCGACCAAGGCGGGCAGCTCGCTTGCGGCCGGTCTTCTACACTCGTAGAGAGCGTGCAGGTGCTTGCACGCTGCGGCACTGGTCCCAACAAGCGCCAAGCAATACGCCCCTTGTCATCGGCAATGAGCAAGTTCTGCGTGGGCATGCCCACGGTTTGCGCAAATTTCAGCGCTTCCTCTAGGCTGCCCGCTGCGGCCAGGTGGCTCAGCCCTAAATTGATGGCATCGGGTAAGTGCGCGGCCCAGCGCAGGGTGAGCACGCGGCCATCGGGCAGGCGGTGCAATACGGGGCCCCAGTCGGTTTCTTCCACCGGCATTTTCACCACGTTTCCGTGTGCAACGTAGAGGCGCTTGGTATAGGTGGAAACGGGCGAGCAGTCTTCAGTGTCTGCAACACCGCACGGGGTTTCCAGCTTCCAATCCATGGTGTCGATATAGCTATTGGTGAAGCCCCAAGCGATATGGCCATTGCTGCCCGCAATAACCAAAGGCAGACCGGGGAGGGTGACGCCCTGCACATCCACCTTGCCGTTGGGAGCTTTTGGGTCGGCGTAGCGCAGACGCGCGCGGAACCAGATATTGGGCGCACGTAGGGTGAGGTGCATATCGTCGGCCACGATCGCGCGGCCGTCGCGGGTGAGGCTTCCATCAACGGCAAAATTATTGCTGCCCGGTGTGCCTTTGGCCTCTGGCGCGGCTTGGCCTTGGTTGTCGCCTGGGAGGCTGCGCAGATTCACTTGCTCGGCCGTGGGCAGCGCTGCATCACCATAGGGTGCGCCTTCTAGCGGCGCGTCCCAGCGCGTGCCGCTATGAGTGAGAAGGGCGAACAGCGCGGGTGGAATGTGGGGCTTGATCTTCCATAGCGCAAGCTCACTCTTGTCTTCTCCGCCCTGTAGATCGAAATACATGGCGAAGGCAGCTAGCGGAGTGTCCTCGGCGCGCCACGGGCTGGGGTGGGTGCGCAGTAATAGGTATTGCCAAGGGGTGATGCTCAGACTGTTTAGGCCCGCATTGACGCCTTCCACATAAGCGTCAAGCTGGGCACGTTTGTCGCCGGTGATCAGCCGCAGGTGCTGGCGCACGCGGTCACGCAGACGGTGTACGCGGCGTTGTTTATCAACCTCCAGCGCCTTGGGGCCCACGAGCGCAGCCAGCCCACCACCCGCGCTACGGCGCATCAGGTCCATTTCGAAAAAACGCTCCTGCGCGTGCACATAGCCCAGTGCGCGCAGGGCGTCGGATTCATTGGCCGCGTCGATGGTAACGGTGCCGTTGGCGTCGCGCTGCAGTGTCACCGGCGCGCTAAGGCCGCCCAAGGTCAGCTGCCCATCCAGCTGCGGCAGACTGCCGCGCAGCAGCAACCACGTACCTGCAACAAGTGCTGCAAGCACGATCAATAGGGCGATCACGCCCCGTAATACCCATTTGCCCATCGTTCCCCCTGATGCGATTTTGCGGCTTATGCAAAATCATGACTTGCAAGATGGCAGGGAGTTGGTGCAGGATCAACCCATGCGCACCACTTCCGTCAATTTCAATAATCGCAACCGCAATAATAATCGCGGCACGAATTCTCGTGCGCGGCTGCGGGCCCGCGTATAGGCGAAAGCGAAAGAGAACTGAAAAATCCCAAGGCCCGCATCGAAAGATGCGGGCTTTTTCGTTTGCCCACTCACTCCCAAGGAACCCTAGCATGTGCTCCATCTTCGGAATTTTTGACCTGCAATCGGTGGAAGAAAGCCAACAGTTGCGCTGCGAGGCGCTGGAACGCTCCGGGCGGCAACGCCACCGTGGGCCCGATTGGAGTGGCGTGTACCTAGACGCAGGTGCGATCCTTGTCCACGAACGCTTGGCCATCGTCGATCCAGCCGGAGGCTCGCAGCCGCTGCTCTCGGAAGACGGTGCACTGGCATTGGCAGTGAATGGTGAAATCTATAACCACCGCATATTGAAGCGAGAGCTGCAGCAACCGTATGTGTTTCAAACGGAATCCGACTGCGAGGTGATCAATGCACTGTACCGCGAAGATGCGCCAGCCAGTTTTCTCAACCGTTTGAACGGCATCTTTGCGTTCGCACTGTGGGACAAGGCCAAAGGCCGCGCCATCATTGCCCGCGATCCTATTGGCGTGGTGCCGCTGTATTGGGGGCATGACGCGCAAGGGCGCTTGCGCGTAGCGTCGGAGATGAAGGCGCTGGCCGACGACTGCGCCGATGTGGCGCAGTTTCCGCCGGGACATTGGTACGACAGCGCAACCGGCGAGCTGACCCAGTATTACCAAAGGCCGTGGCGCGACTATGACGCAGTGCAAGGAGTGGAGGTAGATCTAACCGAATTGCGCGAAGCATTCGAAGCGGCGGTGCACCGCCAACTGATGACCGACGTGCCTTACGGTGTATTGCTCTCCGGTGGTCTAGATTCTTCGCTGGTGGCGGCGGTAGCGGCGCGCTACGCGCGGCATCGAATTGAAGACGGCGACAAAAGCGAGGCGTGGTGGCCGCGCCTGCACAGCTTCGCCATTGGCCTGAAAGGCTCACCGGATTTGGCGGCGGCCAAAGTCGCGGCGGAGATGCTGGGCACTGTGCACCATGGGTTTGAATACACGTTTGAAGAAGGTCTCGATGCTCTTCCGGAGGTGATTCGTCATATCGAAACCTATGACGTCACCACTATTCGCGCATCCACCCCGATGTTCCTGCTGGCGCGACGGATCAAGGCGATGGGGGTGAAGATGGTGCTCTCGGGTGAAGGTAGCGACGAAGTATTTGGTGGCTATTTGTACTTCCATAAAGCCCCCAACGCACGCGAGTTCCATGAAGAGCTGGTGCGCAAGATCGACGCGCTTTACAACTATGACTGTCTGCGCGCCAACAAGTCGATGATGGCCTGGGGCGTGGAGCCGCGCGTGCCGTTCCTCGACCGTGAGTTTTTGGATGTGGCACTGCGTATGGATGCGAAATTCAAAATGGTGCAAGCATCTAGTAGCGGAATGCAGCGCATGGAGAAAGGGATTTTGCGTGCCGCGTTTGAAGGCTATTTGCCGCAGGAAATTTTGTGGCGGCAAAAAGAACAGTTCAGCGATGGCGTGGGCTATGGTTGGATCGATGGCTTAAAAGCGCATGCCAGTGCACAGGTCTCTGACCGCGAACTGGCCGCCGCCGCGATGCGGTTTCCGGTGAACCCGCCGCAAACTAAGGAAGCGTATTTCTATCGCACGATTTTTGAACGCTTCTACCCCAGCGCTGCAGCGGCCGATACCGTGCCGGGGGGTAAGTCGATTGCGTGTTCATCACCCGCAGCGATTGCTTGGGACGCCAGTTTTGCCAGCATGGCCGACCCGTCTGGACGCGCCGTTGCGGGTGTGCACGCGCAGGCGGTGGCGGCCGTCTAAAACGGTGAAGTCGTGGCAGAATCTGGTGGGCTGCTACCGGGTTCTGCCAATTCAGGCGGCGGCAATTTTGCTGGCAGCGAGCCCGCGCACCTGATTGCGCCCGCCTGCTTTGGCCAAATAAAGGTGGCGGTCGGCTTCACCCAAGAGCTTATGTAGGTTGGGAAATAGCGGCGAGCGCATGCACGCACCGATGCTGACCGTGATCTTCAGCGGGCGACCGTCGATATCGATCTCGAGTGCTTCTACCGCTTTGCGCAGCGCTTCTAAGTGCGCAAATGCCGCGTGCGGATCGAGCCCGCGCAGCAGCATGCAAAACTCTTCACCACCGAAGCGCCCGCTGTAGTCACCGCTGCGTGTGTATTGGTGCAACGTTTGCGCCATAGCGCGCAGCGCTTGGTCACCGGCTTCGTGGCCATAGCTATCGTTGACGTGTTTGAAGTGGTCAATATCCAGCATCGCTACCGTGATTTCTTCGTTCGTTTGCTTGGCCAGCGCGCGTTCGCTTTGCTCAAGGAAATTGCGGCGGTTAGGCAGGCCAGTGAGGAAGTCGCGGGTGGCGAGGTCTTGCAACGTGCCGATCAGTTCAAGCTGATCGACGTTTTGCGAAACACGGCAGAAGAACTCTTCGCGGGAAAAGGGCTTGTGCAGAAAATCGTTGGCACCGCCTTTCAAGAAGCGCGGAATCAGCGAAGGGTCTTTACTTCCAGAAACACCGATCACCGCCATACGATCACGCGCACGCAGCTGACGCAGGCGGCGGGTCAGTTCGATGCCGTCCATCATCGGCATTTCTTGATCGACGATGCACAGGCGGATGCTGGAGTCGGCTTCCACCAAGCGTAGCGCCGAGGCACCATCGGCAACGTGTTTCACTTGAAAGCCTTGGTTTTCAAGCAGTGACGCGATAAATGAGCGCGCTGAAAGTGAGTCATCTACCACCAGTGCGGTGATGCGGCGGTTGCGTTCTAGCCGTTGTACCAGCCAGACCAAGTAGTCAATGCTGTCGGGCGTGCTTTTTAGTACATAGTCAATAATTTGCTGCTGTAGCGCGCGTTTGCGCAGCTCTTCGTCATACACGCCGCTGACCACGATGGTGGGCAGCCCACGCGTGGTGAAGAAGTCGAGGATGGTGTCGCGGTCACCGTCGGCCAGCACCATGCCAGTGAGCACAAGGAACCAGTCGTCTTGTGCTTCCAGAAGTTGTTTGGCTTCGGCCAAGGTAGAGGCCACGCTCACCGGCAGCTCCACGC
Organism: Thermomonas sp.; assembly: GCF_019104945.1. GTDB lineage: Bacteria > Pseudomonadota > Gammaproteobacteria > Xanthomonadales > Xanthomonadaceae > Thermomonas. The sequence continues at coordinate 33,930 of NZ_JAHRWW010000024.1, forward strand.
GTTGCTCGATCGAGGCACGGAGCATGCTGGTATAGGCGCGTGAATTTTCCACCAGCAAGACCCGCTGCGGCAGCGCGGTGCCGAGTAGGTTTGAAGGTGCCGTGGCGGTGCCAAACTGCATTCGGTACTCCCCTACCAACGCAGATAGATCAACGCTCGATTATGACCGTTATGAAAGCATTTAGCAGTATGTCATCGTGAACCGCGTCACAGTTCTTGCGGGTTAGATGCCCTGCAGCTGGTTGCGGCCGCCAGCTTTGGCAAGATACAGGTGGCGGTCGGCTTCTGAGAGCAGTTTGTGCAAGTCGGGATGCTCTGCCGAACGACAACACGCGCCGATGCTCACAGTGAACTGCAGCGGCTTTCCATCGGCTTCCATGTGCAGCGCTTCCACGGCTTGGCGTAGGCCATCCAAGTGTTGGTGTGCCTGTGCTGGGCTTAGCCCAATAAGCGCCATGCCAAACTCTTCACCGCCCAAGCGGCCGCTGATATCGCCGCTGCGGGTGTGGTTTTGTAGCACCTCGGCCATCATGCGGAGTGCGCGGTCGCCAGAGGCGTGGCCGAATTGGTCATTGATGCGCTTGAAATGATCGACGTCGATCATGGCGATGGTGACGGGCTGGTCAGCGTCGCCTTGCATCAAGGCTTCGGTGCGTTCGATAAAACTTCTGCGGTTGGGCAGGTCGGTGAGGTAGTCGCGCGCGGCTAAGTCTTGCAACGAGCCGATCAATTCGAGCTGCTCGATGTTTTGCGACACGCGGCAGAAAAATTCTTCGCGCGAAAAAGGTTTGCGCACGTAATCGTTTGCGCCACTTTTCAAAAAACGTGGGGCGAAGGTGGCATTGGTACGGCCTGAAAAACCGATGATGGCCATGCGGTCACGCGTACGCAGTTGGCGCAGGCGGCGGGTGAGTTCAACGCCATCCATATTCGGCATTTCTTGGTCGATGATGGCAAGGCGGATATTGGGGTCCCCTTCAACCGCTGCAATCGCTTCGTCACCATTTTCTACGTGCGCTACGCGGTAGCCTTGCCCGCGCAGAAGCGCAGCGATATACGAGCGCGCCGAGAGGGAGTCATCTACCACAAGCGCGGAGATATGGCGGTTACGCTCCAGCCGTTTCACCAACCAGATTAAATAATCGAGGCTATCGGGTGCATTCTTGAGCACATAGTCGATCACTTCTTTCTGCAGCAAGTGTTGACGCAGGTCTTCGTCATAGACACCGCTGACGATAATCGCCGGCAGATTGCGGCGCGAAAATGTGTGCAGAATTTCGCTGCGCGAAGCGTCGGCGACAACAAGGCCGGTGAGCGCCATAAACCAATCACTATGCTGCTCAAGTAGGGCATTGGCTTCGGCCAGCGTATGCGCAACGCTGACTTTTAAGTCGGTGCGCTGTTCAATCGCCTCGTGCAGCATCGCGGTATAGGTGCGGGAATTTTCCAGCAGCAATATCCGGTTGCCCGGCGGGGTTTGCGCCGAGTACTGGCCAAAAATCGAATCGGTAATAATGGTCATAACGCGCAAACCGTGACGGCTAACGCATTGTAAACATGAAGTGCGTCAAGTTTCCCGTGCCTAATGTTTGAGCTAGTGCAGGCTACGGCAGCCTAAATTGGTCAATATGGTGTGCGCAATCGGCATTTGCATCAGCCACGGCGCGGCGAGCGTTAAAACGCCAGATAAGATCACCAATATGCCTGCGGTAATGCGAAATGAACCGCGCTGTAATCTTTGCCCAATACGCTGCCCGGCCCACGTCAGCGAGACCATCACCGGCAGCGTGCCCAGCCCGAAGGCGGCCATAGTGAGCGCGCCGTGCACGGGGCTGGCGGAGAGCCACGCGGCGGCGAGCATCGTAGAAGAAAGGCCGCAGGGCATCCAGCCCCAGACCATGCCGAGCAGAAACCGGCGCGGCCCTGTGTTGGCTGGGAGTAGGCGACGCTGCAGGGGTTGCAGCAGCCGCCAGAAGCGGTTGGCCGGGCCGCCAAAAAAGCGCGGTAGGCGGTTTTTCCCATCCAGCATGCGCAGGCCAGCAAGGATCAACACGATGCCTACCGCGGCGCGCATGGCGGTGCCTAGCCATGGTGTTTTGGCGAGGCCAAGCAGGGTGCCGCCAAGCCCTCCAACAATCGCGCCGGCCACCATATAACCTGCTACGCGGCCGAAGTTGGGCTGCATCGCTGCCCACCAGCCGCGCGAGCCCACCGAGAAGCTGGTGGCGATCCCGCCGCACATCGCTACGCAGTGCGCGCCGCCTAAAATGCCCGTGAGCAGTGCGGCGCCCAGCACGAGGCTATCAATCGGCATCGGGTTTTTCCGTGGGCGTGGCCGCGGTGTTGTGCTGTTTGGGGGCGGGGTCGTCGTCGCGCAGTACATCGAGCGCGGGCGTATCCAAATCTTCAAACTGGCCGTGGCGCACCGCCCAAACGAAGATCAATGCGGCCGCACCAATCATGATCAAACTGATCGGGATAAGAAACAGCAAGATAGTCATGGCGTAGGAACTCGGGTGAGGCGCAGCGCGTTGGCGGTGACGAGTAGGGAAGACAGCGCCATTCCCAGCGCGGCGATCCAAGGGGTAACAAGACCCGCAGCGGCCAGCGGTAGTGCAAGGAGGTTATAGCCAATCGCCCAGCCGAGGTTTTCATGGATGATGCGGCGGGTGCGTCGCGCGATGGCGATGGCAACGGGGACGTTGACCAGCGAACGCCCCGAGAGCACGAAGTCTGCGGAACGCTGCGCGAGTGCGGCACCGTCGCCGATAGCCAGTGAGACATCGGCACCGGCGAGTACGGGGGCGTCGTTCAAGCCGTCACCCACCATCGCCACCAATTTTCCTTCGACTTGCAGGCGCTGCGCCAGTGCGAGCTTATCGGCAGGCGACTGGCGTGCGTGCGCATTGGCGATATTCAAACTGTGGGCGAAGCGCGTGACGGCTGCAGATGCATCACCGCTGGCGAGATGCAGCGTCAAGCCTTGCTGCTGCAGTAATTGCGTGGCCTTGCTGGCCCCTTGGCGCTCTTGTTCGGAAAAGTGAAAGCGCGCGCGCTGGCCGTGTTCACCACCAAGCCAGATCGCACCGTCGTCGGTGGTGGCGATGGCAAAAGGCGCGGTGCCAATGCGCCAGCGTTCACCGTCGATAACGCCTTCAACGCCTTGGCCCGCCACGGCGCGCACGTTGCCGGCATCGCGTGGTGTATCGACATGCGCAAAGGCAATCGCGAGGGGGTGGCTGCTATCGCGTTCCAGCGCGGCGGCGATATGCAGCGCTTGTTCTGACGTGAGCCCTGCGCAGGCGTCGATGGATTGCAGGCTGGGCTTACCGTCGCTGAGCGTGCCGGTTTTATCGAACACGAGATCGCTCGCTTGCGCAAGGCGGTCGAGTGCGTCGGGTTGCACCGCCAGCACGCCAATTTTCGCCAGTGCGCCGTGTGCTGCGGCCAGCGCAGCGGGAACCGCAAGCGACAACGCGCAAGGACAGCTGATCACCAGCAGCGAAAGCACGATCTCAAACGCACGCGAAGGGTCGTGCACACGCCACCATGCGTATACGCCCGTTGCGGCAAGCAGCAGGCCCGCTACAAACCAGCCGGCGATGCGTTCGGTGCCTTGCGCCAGCGCGGGGCGGTGCGCTTGCGCGGTTTCCACCAGACGCACCAATTCGGCAAGGCGGGTGCCGCTGCCCACGCGAGTAACGTGGATGCGCGCGGCGTGTTCGCGGCAGGCGGTGCCAGCATAGACGGCATCCCCGTGACGTTTTGCAACCGCAGCGCTTTCACCGGTGAGCAGTGATTCTTCGAAGTAGGCGTCATCATCAAGCAGTACGCCATCGGCGGGAACGGGCTCACCCACGGCCACGCGCACGATGTCATCCACATTGAGGGCATCGATAGGCACCGATTCACGCCCACCGTCGGCTAATTCACGCGTGGCGAAGGCAGGTTTGGCGCGTGCTAAAGCATCGACTTGCGCGCTGGCAATGCCGCGCGCGCGCTGTTCTAACTGGCGTGCGACTAAGAGCAAAAAGATGAACATCACGGCGGCGTCGTACCAAACATGCACGCCACCGCGAATGGTCTCAATCGTGCTCACTGCCCAAGCGAGCAGGGTAGAGCCTGCAATGAGAACGTCCATCCCCAAGCGGCGGCCGCGCAGTTCATTCCACGCGCCTAGCAGAAAGGGCCAACCTGCCCAGAACACCACCGGCGTGGACACCATAAACGTGATCCAGCGGAAAAAGTCGCGGGTGGGCAGTGGCATTTCGCCACGCGTGTCGAGGTACAACGCTTCGGCAAACATCATCGCTTGCATCGCGCCAATACCGGCAAGGCCGATGCGGATCAGGTCGCGGTTGCGTTCGCGTCGCCGCGCGGCTTCGCGCGCTTCGCCGGTGGCAAGGTAGGGCCGATAGCCCAGCGCAGCCAAGCGTGCGAGTAATTTGGAAAGCGGTGTTTGGGCAGGATTCCACGCAATCCGAATGCGCCCGGTAATGGCATTGGCGGTGGAATCCAGCACGCCGGTTTCGCTGGCCAGTGCGCGGTCGATCAGCCACGCGCAGGCGGCGCAGCGCATGCCGTCCGTGAGTACGGTGATCTCGCGGCCGCCTTCTACATCGCGCGTGTGGCTGGCGAGTAGGTCTTCACGATCCCATGTCGCAAGCGAGGGCGCGTCAGTATCCACACGCGCAGCAGGTGCACTACGCAGGCGGTAATAGTCTTGCAGGTGCGCCTCGGTAATCCAGCGCGAGGCGGCGGCGCAGCCGTCGCAGCAAAACCCGTAAAGCGTGCCGTCCAGCGTGGCAGTAACGGCGTTGGGGGGCAGCGCTTCGCCGCAGTGGTGGCAGCTCCCTGCCGAGGTGTTCACGGCATCAAGGCTCTGCGGTATCGCCTACCGCAGGGCGCAGCTGGGCTGCAAGTTGTCCGGAAGGAAGGCGGCCACGCAGGCGCCATTCGGAGTCTTTGCTGGCTTCCAGTTGCAGCAGCCAATCGTGATCGGTGGCCAGTTTGGTGTCGGCCCGCCAGCCGGTGGCGGTAGGCGCAAACTCCACGGTCATGTCCTGTTCGGCCCGGATGGGGTGATGCAGTTTGAGGCGCAGCGGCGCGCTGCGGTCGAAATCACCATTCACGGGGAAAATTTCAAGAAAACCGTGTTCGTCATCGACATGCAAAATAGCGGCAAGTTTGCGTTTGGCGGCAACGGTGTCAGGGGCTACGTCGGCTTGTTGCATTTGGCCTACGCGCTGCACCTTGTCTGGCACCGCGTCCAAACTGTCGCCATTACCCGCGACTTTCAGCATCACTACACTGCCAACGACGACGGCACCCACCAGCACGATCATCAGCCAAACGACCGGCTGCCGCCATGGGGAAGATTTTTGTTCCATTGTTGTGTCCTTAACGCGTTAGATCGGGCCGAAGAAGGTGGTATCGACCTTCACCTTGGTGCTGCCATCGCTGGCTTCCACCACGAAGGTGACGTCGTGACGACCCTTCACATTTGCGCTGGTGGGGATATCCACTTCGACGATTTGAGCAATGACGCTGCCAGCGGGCACCTGCACTTCAAGCGGTGCGTCTTTTAGCGTAAACGGCAGTTTTTCGGCAGAAACGATATGCACCTTGTAAAAACGGTCCACTTCCGTCTTATTGGCCAGTTTCAAGGTGTAACCGTTCGATACGGTGTTACCTACTTGTTGGAATAGGGTATTGCGGTCGCGCAGCACGTCGGCAATAAGGGTGCTTCGATGGAACACGCCCCATGTCCATGCCGAAACCAGCGCGGTGAGCAGCACGCCGTAGAAAATGATGCGTGGGCGCAACACCTTGGTGGGTTGGCCATCCAGCGCTTGCTGGGTGGTGTAACGGATCAAGCCATGCGGCATGCCCATCTTGTCCATCACATCGTCGCAGGCATCGATGCACAGGCCGCACGCAATACATTCGTATTGCAAGCCATTACGAATATCGATCCCCACCGGGCACACTTGCACGCACATACCGCAGTCGATGCAGTCGCCCAGTTCGTCTTGTTCAAACTTGGGCAGTGGCGCGGCGTCGGCACCGGCTTCCGCCAGCGTCACGGTGCCGCCCGCTTGTAGCCGCGAGGCCGCAGCACTGGGGTGTTTGCTGGCGCGGAAGACGTAGTCGTAAGCGGTGCGAATATCCAGCAGCCCGCGTGCGCGTTCGAGTACGCTGAGCACGCCTTTCTTGCGTGGGCCGCGTGGCTCGCCGCGCATTGGGTCATAGGCGATGATCAGAGTGTCGCGGTCGAACATCGCACTTTGAAAGCGCGCGTAGGGGCACATGTATTTGCACACCTGCTCGCGCAGAATGCCTGCATTGCCCCAAGTGGCGAGGGCGTAGAAGAACACCCAGAAGGTTTCCCAGCCATTCCAATCCCAAGCAAGACCGCGTTGGAACAGGCTCACGATGGGGGTGAAGAAACCGACGAAGGTGAACCCGGTCCACAGCGCGAACACCAGCCATAAGAAATGTTTGCTGCCTTTGCGCAGCACTTTCTCGCGGTTCCACGGGCCTGCATCGAGCTTCATGCGCTTGGCGCGGTCGCCTTCGGTCCAGCGCTCCATCCACATGAAGGTTTCGGTCCACACCGTTTGCGGGCAAGCGTAGCCGCACCACAAACGCCCAGCGAGCGCAGTGGCAAAGAATAAGGTCATGGCCAGTACGATCAGCAGCAATGCCAGCAGGCTGAAGTCTTGCGGCCAGAAGATGAGGCCAAATACGTAGAACTTACGTGCAGGAAGGTCGAACAGAATAGCCTGACGCCCATCCCAGCTCAGCCACGGGAAGATGTAATACATTCCCAATAGCCAGAAGACGGCCAGCCTGCGTAGGCGGTCGAAGCGGCCAGAAATATCGCGTGGGTAAACTTTACGTTCACTCACGTAAACGGAATCGCCGCCGGTGTCCAGCAGGTCGATGTCAATGCGTTTACTCACAGCAGTTACCGTTTGATCTTAGGCCCATTGAAGCGGCTGGCAGGCCGCAACAGGATCCAGGTGAACAGACTGGACGACGCTGTCGCCAGCCAGAAAGTAAAGAAGCCGAGGGTGTATCCCAACCCTCGGCTGATGTCCCAATGTGGGAACGTCAGATCGCGTAATTGTAACGGATCGACGAAAGCAAAGAAGACCATAGTGGCCACTCCGGCTGCGAAAAAACTGGGCCAGAGGATGGCCCCAATCCGTTGCGCCATAGGGCGCGGGGGATGGTCGAAGTCCGGAGTGGCTGGGTTGGTCATTGTGCGTTTAGGTTACCTGATTTTGTTGAATGCGACAGTGACCAGACATACGCAGCCACCAAACGCGAACGGGTATCGCCCAATACTGTACCCCATGCAGGCATGACACCGTGACGACCCTTGGCAATCGTCTCGTGTAGAGCCTCGCGGCTATCGCCATACAGCCAATAGCTGTCGGTGAGGTCGGGGGCGCCTACTTTGGGGTCACCCTTGCCTTCCTTGCCGTGGCAGGCCACGCATACGCCTTCGTACAGCTTCTTGCCCTGCGCCGCAGCGAAATCGGTACGGTTTGCGCCGTCTTTTTCACCCAGCTGATGCACATACGCAATGACGTAATCGACCGCGTCCGGGCCGCCCATGCCTTCCAACACCGTGCCCCACGGCGGCATTACGCCTTCGCGGCCATCTTTCACTGTGTGCAGAATCTGTTCGGGCGAGCTGCCCCAGTGCCAGATGGTATCGGTGAGGTTTGGATAGCCCACCGCACCCTTGGCCGACGAGCCGTGGCAGGTGGCGCAGTTATTGGCGAAGATCGATTTACCCAAGGCAACGGCCTTGGCATTACCGGCCAGCACGTCGATCGCTTGGCCCTTATACGGGGCGAAGGTTTTTTCCAGTTGCTGGGTGGCTAGAGCCGCTTCCTTGTCGTGTTCGGCCTTCGAGCTCCACTTGCCAAAACCGTCGTAGGTACCCCAGCCGCCGAACCAGAACAGATAGGCGAAGGCAAACACGATGGCGATGTAGAAGCCGTTGATCCACCAGCGCGGCATCGGCTTGTTGAACTCGGTGATATCGCCGTCCCAGTAGTGGCTGGTGTCTTCCGGCTTGGGGTCGCCGGGGCGGCGCTTGGCTGTCCACCACAGTAGCCATGTGATGCCAAGCAGATTAAACAAAATCAGTGCGATGACGTACCAATTCCATACGGTGGTCATGCGTTGTTCCTCCCATCGTTGCTGGCGATTTGCTCGCCAGCGGGTATTTCATCATCCACGGCCAATTGCGCGGCCGCATCAAAGCTGCTGCGCAGACGCGGCTGCCAAGCCCAGGCCCAAAGGGCGACAAAGATCAGCAGCAATAGGGTTGTCACGATGCCTGAGATCATGCCCGTTACTCCCCACGCGGCGCGTGTTTACCAAGGTCTTGCAAGTAGGCCACCACTGCGTCCATCTCGGTTTTACCCTTCACAGCCGCCGACGCCGCCTGAATTTCCGCGTCGGTATAGGGGTCGCCAATACGCTGCAGCGCCTTCATATGCTTCTGAATGGTTGGGCCATCCACCAGGTTCTTCGACAGCCAAGGGAAACCGGGCATGTTCGATTCCGGCACTACGTCACGCGGGTTGTTCAAGTGAACGCGGTGCCAGTCATCCGAATAACGGCCACCGACGCGGGCCAAATCTGGCCCGGTGCGCTTGCTGCCCCACTGGAACGGGCGGTCATAGACCGACTCACCCGCCATCGAATAGTGGCCGTAACGCTCGGTTTCAAAGCGTAGTGTGCGCACCATCTGCGAGTGGCAGCCGTAGCAGCCTTCGCGAATGTAAACGTCGCGCCCAGCCAGTTGCAATGCCGGGTAGGGTTTGATTCCCGGGAGCGGTTGGATCGCTTCTGCTTGGAACATCAGCGGAACGATTTCAGCTAAACCACCCAGCGACACTGCGATGGCCACCAAGACGGCCATCAGGCCGATATTTTTTTCAACTTTCTCGTGTGCAATTCCCATGATGTCGTCCTCAAGCAACCACGTCGGCGGTATCAGGGGCTAGAACCGGATGCTGAACGACGCCGCGTCCCTGCTGCCAAGTACGCCACATATTCCAAGCCATCAGGCCCATACCGGATAGGATCAGCAAACCACCGGCCAAGCGGCCCAAGTAGTACGGATAGGTGGCCACCAAACTTTCCACAAAGCTGTAGGTCAGCGTGCCGTCGGCATTGGTGGCGCGCCACATCAGGCCTTGGGTGATGCCCGCGATCCACATCGATACGATGTAGAACACCACGCCAATGGTATGGATCCAGAAGTGTGCATCGATCCATTTGGTGGAATACATGTTCTGCATGCCGAGTAGGCGCGGGTACAGGTGATACAGCGAGCCGATCGAGATCATCGCCACCCAGCCGAGGGTGCCGGCGTGCACGTGGCCCACAGTCCAGTCGGTGTAGTGCGAGAGCGAGTTGACCGTCTTGATGGACAGCAGCGGGCCTTCGAAGGTGGCGATCATGTAGAAGCTGATCGCCACGATCAGGAACTTCAGGATCGGGTCGGTGCGCAGCTTGTGCCACACGCCCGAGAGCGTGAGGATGCCGTTCATCGCGCCGCCCCAGCTGGGCGCCAGCAGGATCACCGAGAACACCATGCCCACCGACTGCGCCCAGTCCGGCAGCGCGGTGTAGTGCAGGTGGTGCGGGCCGGCCCACATGTAGATGGAGATCAGCGCCCAGAAGTGGACGATGGATAGGCGGTAGGAGTAGATCGGGCGCTGCGCTTGCTTCGGTACGAAGTAGTACATCATCGACAGGTAGCCGACGGTGAGCAAGAACGCCACGGCGTTATGCCCATACCACCACTGCGCCATGGCATCGACCGCACCGCTATACAGCGAGTACGACTTCCACATCCCGGCTGGGATCACCATATTGTTGACGATATGCAGCAAGCCCACGCCAATGATGTAGGCGCCGTAGAACCAGTTGGCTACATAGATGTGCTTGACCTTGCGCATGGCAATGGTGCGGAAGAACAGCCAGCCGTAGGCGACCCAAACGATCGCAATCAAGATATCCAGCGGCCATTCCAGCTCGGCGTACTCCTTACTTTGGGTAATGCCCATTGGCAAGGTGATTACCGCGCCGACCATGGCGGCCTGCCAGCCCCAAAACACGAAGGCGGCCAGCTTGTCGGAAATGAGGCGCACGTGGCAGGTGCGCTGCACCACATACAGCGAGGTGGCAAACAGGATCGAACCACCAAACGCAAAAATCACACCGTTGGTGTGCAGTGGGCGCAGGCGGCTGTATGTCAGCCAAGGGATGTCGAAATTAAGGGCGGGCCAATACAGCTGGGCGGCGCAAAAAACGCCGACCGCCATGCCCACGATGCCCCAGAACGCGGTGGCAACTGCGAACTGGTGCACGACTTTGTCGTTGTATGTGCCGATGTTGGCTTGCATACGGGTCTCCGGGGGGTGAACGAACACATAATGGTGGACTTTTCAAAGAAAAGCTTGACCAAAATCAAATAGACGCCGCCTATCGAGCCCTATAGTAGCGACACGATGCAAGAAATTTTCAGCGGTATCGGCGATAATTGTAACCTTGGCTTCTTCGGATGTGCAGGGCATGAGTGAACCAATTCCGCTGAATCTTGCACGGTTGCGCCGAACCTGTGCGGATTGCTCCTTGCAAATGTTGTGTTTGCCTACGGGTGTGAATGCGGAAGATTTAGGGCGCTTGGACACCGTCGTGCAGCGACGCAAGCCTCTGGTGAAGGGTGAAAGCCTGTTTCGCGTGGGTGATCCTCTGCGTGCGGTATACGTGGCCAGTGAGGGCAGCTTCAAGACGGTGATGATCAGTGCCGCGGGCGAAGAATCCGTACTGGGCTTTCATTTGCCGGGCGAGTTGTTCGGGCTGGACGCCATTGGCACGGGCCAGCACCGCTGCGAAGCAGTGGCGCTGTCTGATGCGCGTGTGTGCGAGTTGCCGTATTCCCAATTAGCTACGATTTCTACCAAGCTCCCCAGCCTGCAAACCCAGCTGCTGCGCGTGTTGGGGCAGAGCGCCGACCGCGATCACGATCATTTGGACGTATTGTCGCGGCGCCAAGCCAGTGAGCGCATCGCGATGTTTGTGCATGGTCTAAGTGAGCGCTATCGCCGCATTGGCCGCCCGGCGGATGATTTCCAGCTGCCGATGAGCCGTGATGAGATCGCGCGCTATTTGGGGCTGGTGCTAGAGACGGTAAGCCGTGGCTTTAGCCGCCTGCATGACGACGGTATCATCGAGGTGCGCGGGCGTCGCGTGCGTATTATTGATGCTGAAGCGCTGTGCTTAGCCGCCAACGGCGGCGGTGGGCTTAGCCCGGAACCGCGCCGCCGCAACACTGCGTAATCGGTCGTTTCAATTAGCCGCCAATGGCTTTGCGTACCTCGGCCACAAAGGCCGGGTCGGGCTTACTGCCAATTTTTTCGCTGCGCGCCAAGATGCGGCCTTCAGCATCCACCAAGATAACGACGCTGGTGTGGTTGAACTCGCCATCGGCCAATTGGCGGTAACGGATGCCAAGCACGCCAGCAGCAGCGCGAACGTCGCTGGCTTTTGGTGACGCAAGCGTCCAGCGCGCGGGGTCTAGTTTGCGCTTGTCCGCCATGTTCTTCAGCGCGACGGACGTATCGCGCGCGGGATCCATGCTGATAAAGGTAATACCAAGGCGTTTTTGCTGGTCGGGCGTGAGCTGGCGTTCTACTGCTTTGCCGGTTTCGATAATCAGCGGGCAAACAAATTGGCAGGAGGTGTAAAACATGGAAATCAGCTGCGGTTTCCCGCGCAGACTGCGCCAGTCGCGGGTTTGTCCTTGGCTGGTGGTCAGCGGTAGCGGAAGCTGATAGATAGAATCAGAAGGCAGGGGTTTGGCCGGTTGTGCGGCGCTCACCGAGCCAACAAAAATAAGGAGTGCTGCGGCAGCAAGGCCGCGGAAAAGACGGTTCATGGGGTGCTCCTTGCACAGCGAAAGCCCATATTGGCAGTGGCGTCGTGGGCTTCTAGCGATGACAGCATCGCCACGCGCATCATCACCGCGTAGTTTTCGCGGTCGTCCATGGAGAGTGCCCCTGCGCCACAGAATTTGGCTTTATTGGGGTCGCCTTGATTGCGGTTATCGCTGTCCATCATCAACGCATTGGCGTCTTCGGCCCACTCCCACACCAAGCCGTGCAAGTCGCGCAGGCCATAGGCGTTTGCGGGCTGCAGGCCAACGCGTGGCAGGTTGGATTTCGACGATTTGGAATACCACGCCAAAATGCGTTCCCGCCACGCGGGGTCTTGGCGCGCATCGCGGCGGGTTTCATCGGCCGCGGCGGCGTATTCCCACTCATTCCAAGTAGGCAGACGTGCGCCCTGTGATTCGCAGTAGGCGCTGGCGGCAAACCAGCTCACCCACACAACGGGGCGGTCAGGGAGGGCTTTGGGGCCTAGCGATACAGGGCCTGCCCAGTCGTTTAAGTAGCGCGATTCGGTAAAGACACCTGGCGCTTTGCCTTTTTGCCACTTTGGGTTCTTTTTGACGAATTCAAGGAACTGCGCGTTCGTCACCGGGGTGCGCATCATTGCAAATGGCTTGATGCGTACCCCGGTTTTGACGTCTTCAAAACGCAGAACCGATTTGAACGTGCCGCCCGGTAGGCTTGCATATTGCGCTGCCGTGCTGCCGGCGGTGAGGCCGACAGCAGGGAGGACGATGAGCAGAGCAAACAGGGCGCGGCGCATGGCTTAGTGCCCGTCCGAGGCGTTTGCCGGCTTGGTGGCGCGCGCCTTGGCCGCCTGCTCCTTGGAGACTTGGCCACCTGGGTTGCCCCAGCTATTCAGCACATAGGTGGAGATGTTAGCCACTTCGTCGTCGGTCAGCTGGCTCATCGGCGGCATGTTGGAGTTGTAGTCCTTGCCGTTCACCTTCACCGGGCCTACGAGGCCGTGCAGGATGATTTCCGGCACGCGGCCCGGATTGGCCTTGATGTAGTCCGAGCCAGCCAGCGGCGGGAACACGCCTTCCATACCCTTGCCGTCCGGCTGGTGGCAGGTGGAGCAGGTGCCGGAGAACAGTACCTTACCGGCGGCGATCTGCTCTTCCTTGGTCAGCTTGCCCGAGGCGGCAGCGGCAGCAGCAGCGGCCACAGGGGTACGGTCGGTACCAGCGGCCTGGTCACCCAGATACACCGTATCCACTTCCTTGCCAGAGTAAATCGCTTTGTTTTCCTTGCCTTCGGCTTGCAGGATGGCAAGGGCGCCCTTGTTGAACGCGCGGAAGATGCTGTGATCCACCAGCACGTAGCTGCCCGGCACTTCCATATGGAAGTCCATCATCGCTGCGCCGCCCGACGGGATTAGCGTGGTCTGCACGTTTTCTTGGAAGCGGGTACCGCCTTCGTACCAAACCTTATCGAAGATTTCGCCGATCACGTGGAAGCTGGAGACGAGGTTCGGGCCGCCGTTGCCGACGTACAAGCGCACCTTCTCGCCGGTCTTGACCTTCAGCGCCTTATCGCCGGTCATCGAGCCTTCCATGCCGTTAAACAGCACGTAGGTGGGGTTTTCGTCGATGGCCTTTTCCATGTCAAAGCCCTGATGGCCTTTTTCACGGTATTTACCGGTGGTGTAGAAGTCGCCCTGCATCACGTAGAACTCTTTATCCACCTTCGGCAGGCCTTCCGGCGGCTCAACCAAGATCAGGCCGTACATGCCGTTGGCGATGTGCATACCCACCGGCGCGGTGGCGCAGTGGTACACGAAGATACCGGCGTTCAGTGCCTTGAAGGTGAAGCGGCTGACGTGGCCAGGCGCGGTGAAGCTGGACGCTGCGCCGCCACCGGGGCCGGTGACGCTGTGCAGGTCGATGTTATGCGGCATTTTGCTGTCGGGCATATTGCGCAGGTGGAATTCCACCGTGTCGCCCTGACGCACGCGGATAAAGTTGCCCGGTACGGTGCCACCGAAGGTCCAGAAGGTGTAGCTCACGCCTTCGGAGATTTCCATGTCTTTTTCGATCACGTCGAGCGTGACGATGACCTTGGCCGGAGTGCTGCGGCCGGTCGGCGGCGGCACATTTGGCGGCGAGGTCAAAATAGCCTCAATGGGCTCACCAACGGGTGGGCCGAAGTCGCCCTTGGCGGAGCCGCCGGTTTCTTCGTGAGGGACAGCTCCGCTCGGCGCCGGGTTCGGCTGTTCGATGCGGCAGGCGGACAGACCAAGCGTGGCCATAACGGCCAGGGCAAGGGTGGCGTACCGGACTGCAGATTTCATCGTGGGGGTACCTTTTTAGGTTGGAATTTAAATTGTGAATGCGGGGGCAAGGATCGTGATCTAAGTGGGTGAAAACTTTGATTCAGATCAAAATACGTAGGAAACCAATCGGTTAGGACAGCACTGCTTGACTTGCATCAATAGGGCGAAGGTTTCAGGGGTGGAACGAGCCCCTATTGTGGCCCAAGGTTGGCAAATGTTCAGCTAATTTGAGCCGTGGTTCTTGATTGTTTTCACACTCTGCGCGAACTGCGTACAAGAACGAACGATAATCTTGGGATGAATGAGATCGAAAACGAACCGTTGTGCGAAACGCTAGACGTGCGTCATCTACCTGCGCCAGAGCCCATGCAACGCGCATTGCAGGCGGCCGATGCGCTGCAGCCGGGGCAGCGCGTGTTGGTATTGACGCCATTCGTACCGCAGCCGCTATTCCCATTGCTGCAAGCACGCGGCTTGCGTTGGCAGACCGAAGTCTGCGCCGATGGCAGTGCGCGCGTGTTGTTGATAGGCCCGCCCGCGTGAAGGTTGCAGCGTGACGAAACTCGCGATGCAGCAAGCCCCGGTAGCGTGGGCGCCACGGGTGTTCTTGTTGAGCGCCTCGGTGTGGGGCGTGCTGGCGGGTACTTTGGTCGCTGTTGATGGCGCTGCGCTGTTGGTATCGCGCTGGAGCGGTAACACCTTGGCGTTGGTGCATATGATGACGCTTGGCGTTTTAGCAAATGCCATGCTGGGGAGCTTGCTGCAATTTTTGCCTGTGGCGGCGGGAATGCCGGTGCGCGGCGGCCGCGTTGGCGCATTGGCCCTGTATGCGCTCTTGAATGTCGGGGCCGCTTGTTTGGTGGTGGCGCTGCGCTGGCCTGCGCTGCTGCCCCCGATATGGGGTGGTGGGCTACTGCTTGCCGCCTTTTTGCTGCTCTGTTTTTTGGTAATACCCGGGGTGCGGTGTGACTCAGGGCAGTGGTTTTTACGGCAAGGGCTGCTCTTTGCGGTGTTGGCCAGTCTTTTCACGGCGCTGCTTGGTGTAATGCTGACGTTACGTTTGCTCGGGGCTAGCGGCGGCCCGTCACTTGTTGCACTAACCGATGTACACGCGAGCTGGGGGCTGTTGGGGTGGGTGTTGGGGCTGCTCGCGGCTGTGTCGCGTGTGGTAGGGCCGATGTTTCAAGGCGTTGCGCCTGCCTCGCAGCGCGGTCAAGGCATCTGGCAGGGGCTGTTGTATGGCGCGTTGCTGTCGGCGTTGTTTTTGTTGGAGAGTCGTTATCTCAATACCGCGCTACGTTTTATGGTGGGTGGCATTGGCCTGTATTTCGCGGTGGGTGGGCTATGGCGGCAGCTGCGTGCGCCACGTCTGCGCAAAGCGCCGCTCACCTATTTTTGGATGGCGGGGCAGGCAAGCCTAGCCGCTGCGTGCTGTGTGCTGCTTGTGGAGGAGGGCACGGCACTATGGGTTGGTGTTTTAGCACTGATGATTGGGCTTCCGCTGCTGATCACGGGGATGCAGCTGGAGATCATCGCGTTTTTGGGCTGGATCGAGCTACAGCGGCGCTGCGGGCGCGGCGTGCATTTGCCCGGTGTGCAGCTCTTGGTGCCGCAGCGCGATAAGGCCCTTGCGCTGGCGCTACACCTGCTTGCAGCATTACTTTTGTTGATGGCCTTAAGTGGTTTTGTTTCCGCACACGCGGCGGGCGTGGGGCTGGTGCTGGCGTATCTGGTAACGCTGGCTGTTCTGTGCGGCCCTAGCTGGCGCGCGCGGCAGTTTGTGCAGCAGCGCCAAGGGGTATGAACAAGCGCTGATCTGGATCAAGGTATAGTACGCAGCCTCGGGCGCATGATCGCCCCCATATTTTTGTTTTAACTTGTTTTTGTTCACCAACGTCGAGACACATGAACGCTTCTCTTGCACCTGCTTGGCAACCTGAATTTGAAACCCAATATGCGGAACTCAGCCAAACGCTGGAGCGTTTGATTCCGTGCATGGAAGTGCCGCTGCATCTGCCGTGGATCGATGCGATCAACAAGCTCAAGAAAGAGCGCGGTGCGGTGGTTATGGCGCATAACTATCAGTCGCCAGAAATCTTCTATGGCGTGGCCGATATCACCGGTGACTCGCTGGCGCTGGCGCAGATGGCGGCCAAGTGCGATGCCGAAATCGTCATCATGTGCGGCGTGCATTTCATGGCGGAAAGTGTGAAGGTGCTGGCACCGAATAAAACCGTGTTGATTCCGGATATGGAAGCAGGCTGCTCGCTGGCCTCGTCCATTACCGCTGAAGATGTGCGCGCACTGAAGGCCAAGCACCCCGGTGTGCCGGTGGTGACCTACGTCAATACTTCGGCCGCGGTGAAAGCAGAATCGGATTCGTGCTGCACTTCGGCCAATGCGGTGCAGGTCACCGAGGCGATGGCGAAAGAATTTGGCACCAATAAAGTGATCTTCATTCCCGACCGTTACCTTGGCTCGTGGGTGGCCAAGCAAACCGATATCGAATTAGTGCTGTGGGACGGTTGCTGCGAAGTGCATGAGCGCTTTACCGGAATGGAAGCCAAACATACCCGCGAGCAGTTCAAAGCCAAGATCGTGGCGCACCCCGAGTGTCCGCCAGAAGTGCTGGCGGAAGCCGACTTCGTGGGCTCTACCAGTGCTATGGGTAAATGGCTGGCGAAGGAAAAGCCCGAGCGTGTGGCGATGATTACCGAGTGCTCGATGGCCGATAATCTGCGCAATGATTTTCCGCAAATTGAATTCATCAAGCCCTGCAACCTGTGCCCGCATATGAAGCGGATCACGCTGCCGAAGATTTATGAAGTCTTGCTCAATATGAGCAATCAAATTCATGTTTCCGAACAAGATGTGATTGGCGCACGGCGTTCGCTCGATCGCATGTTGGCGGTTGGTCGCGGCGATAAAGTGTGAGCACGTCTTCGCCCATCATTATCGTGGGCGGCGGAATTGCGGGGCTGGCCACGGCCCTTGCTGCCGCGCCTGCGCCGGTGTTACTGCTCACGCGTGCACCGGGGGCGAAAGGTGCTGCCAGCGCGATGGCGCAGGGCGGCATTGCGGCTGCGCTTGATACAGGCGATACGCCGCAGGCGCACGCGCACGACACAGTAGTGGCGGGTAGCCAGCACAACGACCCGGCGGTTGTGGATCTGCTCACGCAAAGTGCTGCGGATGCGGTGCACTGGCTGCAAAGCATTGGCGTGGCGTTTGATAGCAACCCCGATGGCCGCCTGCAGTTTGGGCGTGAAGGCGGCCACGACCGCCCACGCATCGTGCACGCAGGCGGTGATGCCACGGGCGCGAAGGTGATGGAAGCCTTGGTGGCTAAAGCGCGTGCATCCTCGCATATCACGCGCCGTGCAGGTGTTGAGGTGGATGGCGTACTGCTGCGTGATGGCCGCGTGTGCGGCATCGCCATGATCAATGCCGATGGACAGCGTGAAGAAATTGCAGGGCGCGCCGTTGTGCTTGCCACCGGCGGCATTGGCGGATTATTTGCACAAACCAGTAATCCACCCGATGCTGATGGCAGCGGTCTAGCGATTGCATTGGCCGCAGGCGCGGCGCTGCGCGATGTGGAATTTGTGCAGTTCCACCCCACTGCGCTGGCGCTGCCAGGCTTGCACAGCCTTCCGCTAATTACCGAAGCACTGCGCGGCGCGGGTGCAACCCTGCGTGATAGCAAGGGGCGTTCACTGATGCAGGGCGTGCACCCGCTAGGCGACCTCGCACCACGCGATATCGTGGCGCGGCAGGTATGGAAGGCCAATCAAGCAGGCGGCGCGGTGCTGGATGCGCATACCGTCGGCGCTGCGTTTTTGCATAAATTCCCCACCGTGTTTCAAGCCTGCATGGATCACGGAATTGACCCGCGCGTGCAGCCGATTCCAGTCACACCTGCGGCGCATTTCCACATGGGCGGGGTGGCGGTGGATGCAGATAGCCGCACCTCGGTGGAGGGCCTGTACGCCGTGGGTGAAGTGGCCTGCAATGGCGTGCACGGTGCCAACCGATTGGCCAGCAATTCATTGCTGGAAGGCGTGGTGTTTGGGCGGCGCTTAGGCGCGCAGCTTCAACAACTGTCTAACCCGGCTGAAACCGATGCAACAACGAGTGCACAGCGGCATCGCGAGAGCTTGTCTGCAGTAGAATTAGAGGCGCTGCGTGGTTTGATGATGCAGTTTATGGGCCCGCTGCGAACCCGTGCAGGGTTGGCAGAAGGGCTGCAAGAGTGCGCCGCGTTTGCAGAAGCAGGCTGGCAGGGTGAGTTGGCGCAAGAATTATTGCGCGCTGCACAGCGCCGCACGGTAAGCCTTGGTGCGCATTTTTTGGCGGACCAATCGGAACAATTAATTTCATAACGTGTTTTGGAGAACTGCAATGGCGACAAATCTGCTTGCCCCCTTGTTGATCCTTTCGGCTTCACTGATGGCCACGCCAGTGTTGGCGCAATCCGCAGACCACGCTGCGCATGCCCAACACGCGCAGCATGCCGATCACGCGGCGCATAGACAGGCGGCGGAAACCAAAGCCCCCGCGCAGCGCTGGGCCACCGATGCACCGCTGCGTGAAGGTATGCGCGATATTCGCGAAGCCACTGAGCTATTGAATCATTACGAAATGGGGCACCTCGACGCTACACAGCGCGATAACGCGGTGGAACAGATCGATGCCGCGATTAAAAACATGGTGGCGAATTGCAAGCTCAAGCCCGACGCCGATGCAGCGCTGCATGGGCTGCTTGGAAAATTCATGGCCGGTGCCGATGCGGCGCGCAAAGGCAAATTTACCAGGGCCGAGCTGACACCCATGCAGCAGGCACTGGCACGTTATCCGCAGCTGTTTGACGACGCCACTTGGAATGATGACGACGCGGAGTAATCTCCGCGCTGTGAATTGGGGATGCCCGCGTGATTAACCGGGCATCCACTCGCCGGTAACAAGCGTAGTGGCTAAGTGCTCTTGCCACGGCGCAATATCCACGCCGTGTGCCTGCCGCCAGTCGGCGTTGAATAGCGTCTGCATATAGCGCTTGCCGCGATCACAGAGCAGGGTGACGATGCTGCCCTGCTGGCCGTTTTGGCGCATGTGTGCGGCCAGCTGCAAGCAGCCGATAAAGTTCACCCCCGACGAGCCGCCGTAGCGTGTGCCAAGGTGATCTTCCAACACCAGCGTAGCGGCGATTGCAGCCGCGTCGTCCACTTCGCTCACAGCGTCCACGACATCGAATAAAAACCCCGGTTCCACTTTGGGGCGGCCGATGCCTTCAATAAGCGTAGGCTGGCTGGCCGTGGCGCTGCGGTCACGCGTGCGCCAACCGTGCACATAACTGCTTCCGGTGGGCTCGGCCACGCAGAGCTGGGTTTCTAGCCGCCGATAGCGCAGATAGCGGCCGATGGTGGCTGAAGTGCCGCCGGTGCCTGCGCCGCAGACGATCCACGTGGGGATGGGCTGAGGTTCGCGGCGTAACTGACCGATGATGGATTCGGCGATGTTGTTATTGCCGCGCCAATCGGTAGCGCGTTCGGCAAGACCAAATTGGTCGAGGTGGCAGGCTCCGTTCGTAGCGTGCTGCGCAGCGCGTGCGTGGACTTGGCGAGGGTCTTCTACGAGGTCACACTGCCCACCGAGTGCTTGTACGGCGTGGATTTTCTCCGGCGCGGTGCAGGCAGGCATCACTGCGATAAACGGTAGGCCTAGCAGGCGTGCGAACCATGCTTCTGAAATCGCTGTACTGCCGGAAGAGGCGTCCACCACGGTCTGCCCCGGTGTGAGCTTGCCATTGCACAGCGCATACAAATACAGCGAACGTGCTAAGCGGTGCTTTAGGCTGCCAGTGGGGTGGCTGGACTCATCTTTGAAATAAAACGCGATGCCCGGAAAGCCCGGAAAATCCAAGCGGAACAGGTGTGTATCAGCCGAGCGCGTGGCCTCCTGTTCCAGCAAGGCCAGCGCGTTATGAACCCAAAGTCGATTTGATGATGCGGTCATGGCGAACGGTTATTTGTAAATTCCCTTCCCATGATACGCATTTGTTTCATTTCGTCAGTAGGCTGCGGATGCGTGAGGCAAGGTGTTCGAAATACAGGTCGATATAGCTGATGCCGTTGGTGTGGTCGATCAGGTACGGATTCATCAACGTGTGGCGCAAAATCATCAGCTTCTCACCACCGTCTTCATGCAGCGTGGCTGGGTCTAGGCCGAGTGCATTGAGAATGCGCTGCGTTTCCGTTTCGCCCAATACGTCTGGGCGCAGTGTGGTGGCCGAGCCGAAGAACTGCTTATTTTGTAGCGGTTGGCTGGGGTCGCTACGCAGTTCATCGTGCAGTTGGCTGACAAACGCGTTGGACTGCGCCACACGGTGGTTGCCGACAGGATTCAACGCAAAGCACAGCAGATTGCTATCGGGAGCAAACGGCACCACCGCATGCACCACATCACGCATCTCGTGTGCAAACTGCAGTGCGCGCGCGTGGAAAATTTCAGTGAAGTGGATGGTTTGCGCGGGCAGCTTGCCAAAATGCGCATGATCCAGCGGCAAGACTTTATGCGTGACGTAAACGCCGGCTACCGCAGCGCCAGATTTAGAGCCTTCCGGTATGAACTGCCCCAGCCCACGGTAGCGGCTCATGTAGTCTTGCTTGGCGCTACCGTGGAAAACGTAATCGGCCTCTTCCGAGAGCAGGCCAATGGCGCGGTGATCGCGGCAGATAAACGCGCCCGCGCCGTAGGGCAGGTAGCCCAGTTTGTGCGGGTCCACCGTCACCGAGTCGGTTTCACCAATCGCCGCGATGGCGTTGTACACCTCGGTGGTGGGGAAGGCGTTGAAGCCTGAGGCTACTTCGGCCTGTGTGCGCAGGCTGCCATCTTCGTTGCGGAAGAGCGTGGCCAGATAACCGCCCCAAGCGGCATCGACGTGCACGCTGAAGCCAAAACCTTGTGCGGAAAAACGCTCTCGTGCGGCCACAAGCGCATCAATCGGGTCGATCGTGCCGTACTCGGTGGTACCCATTACGCCCACCGCAAGCAACACGGGCTGGTGTTCGTCTTGGCAGCGCTTTAGCGTAGCTTCCAGCGCGGCGGTATCAATGCGCATACCGCACTCGGGCAGCAGTTCCATCTGCGCGCGGCCAAGCCCCAGCAGCTTGCAGCCTTTGCTCCACGAGTAGTGTGCGGTGATGGGTACCAGCACCTTTGGAACTTTCAGCGTGGGGTGCGCGGCAAAGAATGCGGTAAGGCCCAGATGCTCGATGCGCGCTTCGCGCACCTTCGCTTGCCAGTGCTTGCGGTCGGCGGGGCTGGCGGCTTCTAGCCACTGCTGCCATTGCTCCACCAGCGCGGTAACCGCGTGGGGATGCAGGTTGAATGCGCTCCAGTCGTCTTCGGGTAGCGCAAGCTCCGGCACACCCGCAGCTAGCAGTGCCACAGGGAAGGCTTTGAGTGCTAGTGCTAGGCGCAGGGCTTGATAATTGGCCACGGTACCACCCGAGCTAAGGTGGCCGAACGCGCAGTTAGGCTGATCCGGGTCGCTGACATAACCCAGCATTTTGGCCAGCTGCAGGCCTACTTTGACCTCTAGTTCAACCGTCACCGGTGCGGCGTCTTCGGTGACGTTATTGGGGTTGTAAGGTAGGGTCAAAATCTGTGCGGCGATCCCCGGCAGCAGCAAGTCCGAGGTCATATGCCCGATATAGCGTGGGCTATGGAAGGGGACAGATTTTTTGAGCGCCGCCGAGAGTTGGTGCAGTTCGCGCCGCATCTTGGCTTCGAATGCTTGATACTCCGAGTGCTGCGCTGCCGCTGTGGAAATAGCTGGCGGGTCTTCTGGGTGGAAATTGCGCCGCCAGTACACGTGGTCGCGCAAAAATTCCACCACAAGTTTTTCTAATAAACCGTCGTTTTCACCGTACGGGCCAAGGAAGCAGGCATCCAGCATGTTTGAGGGCGTCAAGGCGTCCACAGGAGTCTTTAATGTGAGAGAGAAAGGGGGTTAGCGCAGCAATAGCAGCCAGCCCAGCGGATGGTGCATCCGCGCCACGCCGTAAATAAACCCGAACGTGGCGAGGGCAAGAACATAGAACACCGCACGCTGTTTTTGCGTGCGTTTGGGGCGCATGGCAAACACACCCAGCACCACATACAGCACAACCAGTGCAAGTTTCACGGTGAGCCAGCCGTTGGCGAACATACCCAGCGGTAGCAGCATCGAGAACAGCATCGTGGCCGAGGTCAGCAAAATGGTGTCGATGGTGTAGCTGCCATATTTGGGCAGCCAGTGTTGCGGCCATTTCGCACCCAATAGCGAGGCGCCGCCGCGCAGGGCGAAGATCAGGCCGCTACAGAGCACCGAGTGGTAATGCACCCACTTGATCTGCGGGTAAAACTCCATCAAAGGGGACATGCGGAAAGCCTCAGCCCGGACGCCCGTCGGCGCGCGGATGCAAATAGATAGACAGTGAGCGCAGCACCCACGGTAGGAAGGCGATCAGCCAGCCTGCCGCCGCCACAACCTGCCAGAAATAGCCATCGGGCGCTATTTCCGCTACGACGCGCGTGATCACCACCAGCTGCAGCAGGGCAAAGGCAAACCAGCCCACACCCGGCATCAACATGGGGCGGCCCGAGTGGCCTTGGGTCACGCGGGTGACCATCGCCACCAGCAGGCTGCCGAAGAAGCCGATATAAATGGCGTGCTGCGGGGCGCGGCCCAAGATAAATTCGCCGCCAAATGCGTACACCGCGCTTTGAATAGTAAACAGCGCAAAGCCAATCGGCAGCCACGCGAAACCAGCAAACAACACCCACAAAATGCCGGGGGCTTTGCCGCGCGGCCACCAGCGCCACAGCACATAGGCGCTGCCCAGCGCCATCGCCGCGTCTACCGGCCACAGCCAACGGTTGGCGTGCGCCAGTTCCAGCACTAAATGCGCCAGCAGCAGCACCCACATCAGGCTGAGCATCAGCATTGGCCGCCACGCGCGGTAGCCGGGGATAATGTTGCCCGCAAAGAATGGGAACATGCGGTGTGCCACCGTGGAGTAGATCGGGAGCAGCACGGCGAAGGTGCCCAGCTTGATCGACACCACGACCGACCACGGCCCCGCACCGTGCAGGAATGCAGCCATCAGCAACAGGCCGATCAACCCAAAACTAAGCCCGGCAAAGCATGACCATGCGTGCCATGTGGGCCCCTTGCCCGCGCGGCGTTCGGCCAGAAGAATGCGCAGCAGATGCAGCAGCCCGTAGCCCCAGCCCACGATCGACATCACCACGCCGATGTGCACCATGGCCGGTTGCCCGCACAGCATGCCGCCTACCACCGACACCTGCCCGCCCAGCAAGCCCAAGCCGACTGGGACGTAGTGCCAGCGGTTTAAATCTGGTTGCCCAATCCAGCGCGGAAAGGTGGTGAGCAGGAAGCCAAACATAAACGGCGGGAATAGCTGGTACTGCATGATGAAGGCATGCATCCAGCCACCAAACGGTGTGTTGTGCGGCGGCGTGCCGGTGGGCAGGCCAATCACGCCCCAACGCACGTCAATGAGCCACAGCAGCCACCAGCTCATGGCCAGCAGCACATTCACCGCACCAACAAAGAACAGCAGCCGGTGTGGCGCTGCGGCCAGTAGCGCCGGAGAGAGGCCGGCCCCGTCTTGATGTTGAGTCGTATTCATAGGCGCTGATATTACGCGCTCAATGTAAACGCGCCTTGATTCAAGTCAGAGTTGCGCTGCGCCCCCAAAAAACGAAGGCGACCATTGGCCGCCTTCGTCGATACAGCTATTTGCAGGGAAGAGTTACTTCACCGCAGTTTTGGGTTTCAGCCACTTGTAGGCGATGAACAGGCACAGCAGCAGTGCGCCCACCGCAAACACGGTGTCACCCGGCATACGCATCCACACCAGCATGTCGATGATCGGGCGGTTCATGAACTCAGCCGAACGGGCAAACCAGTAGCCATTTTCAAGCACCGCATTGAGCTGCAGCACACCCAGCGGGAGCAGGGTCAGCATGGCCATCAGGCCAAGACCGATGTTCAGGCACCAGAAGCTGCCACGCAGTAGGCCGTTCGGCCATTCCACCTGCGGACGTAGGCCGCGCAGACAGAACAACATTAGGCCGATACCCAGCGTGCCGTACACACCAAACAACGCGGTGTGGCCGTGCAGGGCGGTCAGGTTCAGGCCCTGCATGTAGTACAGCGCGATCGGGGTGTTGACGAGGAAGCCAAACAGACCGGCACCGATCAGGTTCCAGAAGCTACAGGCCAAGAAGAACATAATCGGCCAGCGGTAACGCTCCATCCATGGGGTGGAACGGCTGTGGCTCCAGGTTTCGAAGGCTTCAAGGCCGATCAGTGCCAGCGGCACCACTTCCAGCGCCGAGAAGCTGGCACCCAGCGCCACGGCAGCGGTGGTCGTACCGGAGAAGTACAGGTGGTGGAACATGCCCAGCACGCCGCCGCTCATGAACACGATGGTGGCAAACAGCACGTTGACGGTGGCCGACTTGCCGCGCACCAGGCCAAGCTTCACAAACAAGAAGCTCATTACGGCCACGGCGAACACTTCAAAGAAGCCTTCCACCCACAGGTGTACTACCCACCAGCGCCAGTAGTCGACGACCGACATATGGCTCTTCTCGCCCCACATCAGGCCGGCGCCGTAGAACAGAGCAATCGCAATGGTGGACAGGAACAGCAGCCCCACGATGGAGGACATTTCGTCCTTGCGCTTCAGCGCTGGCCACAGAGAGCGGCCCACCAACACCAGCCACAGCAACAGACCAATGAACAGGAACGCCTGCCAGAAGCGGCCGATGTCCACATATTCCCAGCCTTGGTGGCCGAACCAGAAGTTGTACTTCAGGTCCATCTTCTGCATCACTGCGAACCACTGGCCGGCAAACGAACCGACCACAATGATCAGCAAGCAGACGAACAGGAAATTCACGCCAGCGCGCTGGTACTTCGGCTCATGGCCGGAGACGGCCGGGCCGATATACAGGCCGGTGGCGAGCCACGCGGTGGCGATCCACAGCACGGCAAGCTGGGTGTGCCAACTGCGGGTTAGCGAGTACGGCAAGAACTCGGCGATCTTCAGGCCATAAGCTTCTTGGCCTTCCACCTGGAAGTGCGCGGTGGTGGCGCCGAGCAAAATTTGGAACAGGAACAGTGCAGCGACCACCCAGAAGTATTTGGCGGTTGCGCGCATCGACGGGGTGATGACGATCTTGCTCAGCGGATCTTCGGCGGGCGGCGTGAGCTGCTCTTCCTTGCCATGGAACGCGGCGTAATGCCATGCCAACAGGCCGATACCGCCGATCATGAACAGGATCGAGAACATCGACCAGATGAAGTTGTCTGAGGTCGGTTTGTTGCCGATCAACGGCTCATACGGCCAGTTGTTGGTATAGGTGCGGTTGGTGTAACCAGGGCGATCCGTACCGGTAGCCCACGCAGCCCAGAAGAAGAAGGCGGTGAGCGAACGACGGTGGTCTGCGTTCGGAATGGTGCCTTCGCGCATCGCGTAGGCTTCGCGCAGATCGTGCGTGGTTGGATCGTTCGAGAATAGGCTTTCGTAGTGGGCGGCGACATTACTGATAGCGCGTGCACGCTGATTGCTAACTACGATCTCGTTCTTGACCGGGTCATAGGTGTTTTGCCGAATCTGCGGCTTGACACTGGCTTCGGTCTTGGCCTTCTCGTCGGCTTCCATGCTGGCGTAGGACTGGCCGGTATCGGCGCGGGCCTGTAGCTCAAGCATGGCTTCAATTTCGCGGTGCAGCCAGTCGGCCGACCAGTCGGGAGCGATCAATGCGCCGTGGCCCCACACAGAACCTAGCTGTTGACCACCAATGCTTTGCCAGACCTGCTGGCCCTTCATGATGTCGTCTTTGGTGTAGATCACATCCCCGTTGGCGGAAATCACTTTATCCGGAATGGGGGGCTTGGTGCGGATGAGGTCAACCCCCAACCACAACATCACGGCAAAGCTTGCGGCTAGGAGGGCGCCTAAGCCCAGCCATAGCCGTTTATTGATTGACATTGCGTCTCTCCTGGTGGAATCAAACGGTGAAAAAAAACGGTTGAAACAGGCGGCTGCATCGTCGTTCGATACCCTACCTTAGCACCATGATCTGAATCAAATGGTTTGAAGACACGTATGCAAATGCAGCAAATTTTTTCGTGCTGCAGCAAAAGTGAAACTTATTCGCGCAAAATTGGTGCGGCCAAGGCTTCCAAACGCTCGGGGTCGATAAGCTCGACCTCGCGCCGTTCTACCGCCAAGATGCCGTCGTTTTGCATGCGGCGCAGCACGCGGCTCACCGTCTCTGGAGCAAGCCGCAGATAGTTGGCGATGTCGGTGCGCGCCATGGTCAGCTGGAAGCGTGTGGCAGAAAATCCACGCGCAGATAAACGCCGCGACATGCCCATAAGGAATGCCGCAACGCGCTGGTCGGCGCTCCAGTCGCCGGCCAGCAGTGCGGCGCGGCCGATGTCGCGGCTCAGTAGCCGGAACAGCTCACGCTGCACACCCGGTACTTTTGCAGCGAGCACGGAAATTTTGGGGAAAGAGAAGCGGCACAGCATCACCGTGTCGAGCGCAATGGCATCGCAAGGGTAGCGGTGGCCGTCGATGGCATTGAGGCCAATCACTTCGCCGGGGAAGTGGAACCCCAGCACATGCTCATGGCCGTCACGATCGGTGATGCACGTTTTGACGCTGCCTGCGCGCACGGCGGCAATGGCTTCAAACGGATCGCCTTCGCGGAATAGATAATCACCGGCGTGAAATGGGCCGATGTGTTCCACCAACACATGCAGCTCACGTAGCGCGCCCTTGTCCATACCTTGCGATAGACAGGCGTGCGAGAACGCGCAGGTCGTGCAGAACTGGAAGTCGTCGCCGTCGTCGGCAAGCACCTGCGGGCTTAAACGCGGGAACGGTAAATCACTCATGGCTGCCCCCAAACATAAGGTGCAGGCAGGTTAGAGAGGCACGCGCTAGATCGCGCGAGAAAAGCGCGGTTTGGCGTCGGCAGCGGGCGGGGTGAGATATCGATCGAAGCACATGGCAATGTTACGCAATAAAAGCCGCCCATGCGAGGTGGCTTCAATTTTGCCCGGTAAAATTCGCACTAAGTCGTCGGCAGCCAGCGGCTGTAGCTGCTGCAGAGCGTCGGCGAAATAGTCGTTGAAGCGAATGCCGTAACGGCGCTCTAGTGCGGTGATCGGAATTTCACCTTGGCACATTAGGGCTTGAATGAGATCGGCGCGTAACTCGTCGTCTTCATCCAGCTTCATGCCGCGAAATACTGGCAGCTTGCCGGTGTCAATCGCCACTTCCCATGCTGGAAGATCGCGTGGATTTTGGCTGAACGTGTTGCCGATATGGCTGATTGCCGACACGCCGAGGCCGATCAAATCGCTGTTGGCGTGGGTGGTATAGCCCATAAAATTGCGGTGCAGCCCTCCGCGCGCTTGCGCTTGGGCGAGGTCGTCATCGGGTAGGGCGAAGTGATCCATGCCCACGTAGATGTAACCAGCGGCGGTGAGCTTTTCTACCGCCAATTGCAGCAGGGCGAGCTTTTCTTCACCAGTTAGTAGCAGTTCGTCTTTGATCTGCTTCTGCGCCTTGAACAGGTGCGGCATATGCGCATAGCTGTACACAGCGAGGCGGTCGGGGCGGATGCCGGTGACGATATCGAGGGTTTTGCCGAACCCTTCCAGATTTTGCCCCGGCAGGCCGTAGATCAGGTCGATATTGACCGAACGCAGCCCCGCCTTGCGGCTGGCTTCGACAATCGCCTGCGTCTCCTCAACGGATTGAATGCGGTTGACGGCTTCTTGCACCTTCGGGTCGAAGTCTTGCACGCCAAGACTGGCGCGGGTGAAACCGGCGTCGGCGAGGGCGGGCATCCAGTTTGGGTCGCAAAAGCGCGGATCGATTTCAATTGAAATATCGCGGTCGCGGCTGCTGGCAAAGCGGAACTGGGCACGCAGCGCATCGACAAAGTCAGTGAGCTGGCCGGGGGTAAGAAAGTTGGGCGTGCCGCCACCGAAATGCAGCTGGATCACTTCGCGGTCGCGATCAAACAGCGGCGCCATCAGCGCCACTTCGCGGTGCAGACGCGCTAAGTAAGCGTCGCCGCGTGCTTTGTCGCGGGTGATGATGCGGTTGCAGCCGCAGTAAAAGCAGGGGCTAAAGCAAAACGGTACATGCACATAGAGCGAGAGCCGACGAGGGATAGGCTCCTCGTTACTGGCCTGTACCGCTTCGCGCAGTTGGGCCTCCCCAAAGTCGGCACTGAACTGCGGCGCGGTTGGGTAGGAGGTGTAGCGCGGGCCGGGGCGGTCGTAACGACGGAGCAGCTCGGCGTCAAAGGTAATGTGCTGATTAGCCATGCTCTCAGCTTAGACATAAGCGCGTCAGTGTGAATTGATCTTAATCAATCCAGTGAAGGGCGCGTCAAATTTTGTGCAATGTATAGACAGCTGTGTCAAGTTTTGAAGCCCCATTCACATAACCTGGGTGATCGGAGGGAATGGGCCTGCGCTCTAATAATTGAACGTTCCAGTTTTGTTCGAACAAATTCCGTACTTCGGCTTCTTGCACCGAAAAGGGCGGGCCATCGCGATCTTCTTGCGGATATTCCAAGGTGATCATCAACCCTTTGCACTGCGAAGGTAGTTGGGCGTAGGTCGTGCTGACATAGTGTTGGCGCAGATCCGGGGGCAGGGCGATGATGGCAGCGCGATCAAACACGGCGGCGCAGCCGGCGAGCAGCGACGCGTCCAGCTTGAATGCATCGCCGCAAATCAGCTCAATACCGCCAGCGCGGTAATGAGTGCCATAACGGGTGCGTTCAATTTCGGGCTGCAGTTGATGTTCGGCAAAGAATTGCTCCACCGCGAGTTGGGTTAGCTCAACGCCCAGCACGCGGTGCCCCTGCGCTGCGAGCCAAGCCATGTCCAGTGATTTTCCGGCGAGCGGAACAAACACTTGGCTGTCTTTGGGAAGCTGCAACGATGGCCAGTGCTTTTGCAACAAGGGGGTGGGTGTGGATTGATGAAAGCCGATCCGGCCTTCTTGCCAGCGTTGCTGCCAAAAGTCTGGATTCATAATTGAGTTCCTTATTCCACCGCCAAGCTGTCCACCTTCTGCCAGCCGCGTGGCAGCAGCCCGCCGCGCGATCCGCGGGCGCCTAGGTGGGTGTCTAAGTCCTTGAAGCTCAGCGTCATAGTACGTGCGCCTGATTGCACCAATAGCTTGCCGCTTTCGGGAACCACCGCAATGGCTACCACGTGCTCGGTGCCGCGCTTGGCTTTGGGAATGTCGATAATTTTGTTGCCTTTGCCCTTATCCAGTTCCGGTAGTTCGCTGACCGGGAATGCCAGTACATGGCCTGCGCTGGTAACAGCTACGATACGGTCGGAATCGAGATTGGCCACGGACGACGGTGCCAGCACATGCCCACCTTCGGAGAGTGAAAGCAGCGTTTTACCGGCTTTCTGGCGGCTGGTGAGGTTTTCAAAGCGCGTAACAAACCCGTAGCCGTGGCTGGAAGCGATCACCAATTTATCGTCGTTATTGCCGCTGGCGATGGCGTCAAAACTGGCGCCTGCCGCGGGGGCAAAGCGGCCGGTAAGCGGCTCGCCGTTGCCGCGCGCACTGGGCAGGGTATGCACAGCCGTGGAATAGCTGCGGCCGGTAGAGTCAAGGAACGCCACCTGTTGGTTGCTGCGCGAACGCACCGCCGCAAGCAGGCGGTCACCTTCGCGGTACGACAGCCCTGCAGCGTCCACGTCGTGCCCCTTGGCTGCGCGCACCCAACCTTTTTCACTGAGCACAACGGTCATGGCTTCACTGGCCACCAGCTCACTTTCATCCAGCGCGTGTGCGGCTTCGCGCGTTACCAGCGGGCTGCGGCGGGCATCGCCAAATTTTTTCGCGTCGGCTAGAAGTTCATCTTTGATGAGCTTTTTTAGCTTGGCTTTGTTATCAAGAATGGCCAACAGTTTCTCGCGCTCGGCGGCAAGGTCGTCCTGCTCGCTGCGAATTTTCATTTCTTCCAAGCGCGCTAATTGCTTGAGCTTAGTGTCGAGAATGTAATCGGTTTGCTCCTCGCTGAGCTTAAAACGCGCCATCAGCACGTCTTTGGGTTCGTCTTCGCTGCGGATGATACGGATCACTTCATCAAGATTGAGGAAGGCGATCAACAAACCTTCGAGCAGGTGCAGGCGGCGCTCCACTTTATCGAGGCGGTGCTTGAGGCGGCGTGTGACTGTGGTTTGGCGGAAGCTCAGCCATTCCGACAGCAGCATCTTCAGGTTTTTTACCTGCGGGCGGCCGTCTAAGCCGATCACGTTCATATTGACCCGGAAGCTTTTTTCCAGATCCGTCGTGGCAAATAGATGCCCCATCAGCTGTTCTACATCGATCCGATTGCTGCGCGGAATAAGCACGATGCGGGTGGGGTTGGCATGGTCAGATTCGTCGCGGATGTCTTCCAGCCACGGCAGTTTTTTCGCCCGCATCTGCGTGGCGATCTGCTCGATAATTTTGCTGGGGCTTACTTGGTGCGGTAGTTCGGTGATGACGATGTTCGACTGTTCTTTGACTAATACACCGCGCGCGCGTACTGAGCCAAGGCCGGTTTCATACAGATTGAGCAGGTCGGACG
>NZ_JAHRWW010000030.1 GCF_019104945.1 Thermomonas sp.
GTTCAAGTCGATGGATGATTTTACGCCCGACGCACTCGTGCAACAGGTGGAACCGCTGCGCCGCTTGCTTGAGGCACGTACTAAGCTGGCCGATCTGCGCAACAAGATTGCAGGGAACGAGAAGCTAGAAGACCTACTGAATGATGTCCTCAATAACACCGAGCAGCTTAAGCAGCTTGGCGCAGAGCAGGAGGCTTGAGCATGTCAGCAGAAGCATTAGCCGTTGCTGCTCCGGTAGCTGAAAACGAAGGGTTTGACCTGCTTGATTCGATTGTTGAAAAAAGCAAGGTCGCCGGGTCGAAATCCGAGCATGCGCGTGCAAAGGATATTATTTCGGCGCTTGCACAAGAGGTTCTTCAGGGCAGTGTCGTTGTCTCAGAAAACCTTGGTCTAACGCTGGATACGCGCATTGCTGAAATCGATCGGATGCTCTCGGAGCAGCTGAGCGCCATCATGCATGCGAAAGAGTTTCAGCAGCTAGAGGGCAGTTGGCGCGGGTTGCAGTACCTGTGTCAGCAAACGTCCACCGGCGTAAATATGAAGATCAAGCTCTTCAATGCGCCGAAAAAAGACTTGGTGAAAGACTTCAAGTCTGCGATCGACTTTGACCAAAGTGCATTGTTCAAGAAGGTGTATGAAGAGGAATTCGGCACATTTGGTGGCGCGCCCTTCGGTGCTCTGATTGGCGATTTTCAAGTGGGCCGCCAGCCTGAAGATATGTACTTCATTGAGCAGATGTCGCATGTGGCGGCAGCAGCGCATGCGCCGTTTATTGCGGCGGCAAATGAAAGCATGTTCGGATTGGAGAGCTTTACCGACTTAGGTAAGCCGCGTGATCTCGCCAAGGTGTTTGACACCGTTGAGTACGCAAAATGGAAGTCGTTCCGCGATAGCGAAGACAGTCGTTATGTTGGGCTCACCATGCCACGCTTCTTGGGCCGTCTTCCTTACAACCCGATCGAAGGCATTACCGCAGAAACGTTCAATTTCGTTGAGGACGTAGAGGCGGCTGACCACAGCAAATTCCTGTGGTGCAACAGTGCTTACGCAATGGGCGCGCGGTTAACCCAGGCCTTCGAAAATTTTGGCTGGTGTGCGGCTATTCGGGGCGTTGAAGGTGGCGGTTTGGTGGAAGATCTGCCGACGCATACCTTCCGCACCGACGATGGTGAGGTGGCGCTGAAGTGCCCAACTGAGATTGCCATTACCGACCGCCGTGAAAAAGAGTTGAGCGATCTTGGCTTTATTCCGTTGGTGCACTGCAAGAACACCGACTATGCGGCCTTCTTTGGTGCGCAGTCTGCGCAGAAAGCGAAGAAGTACAACACCGATTCGGCCAATGCCAATGCGTTGTTATCGGCACAGCTGCAATACATGTTTGCAGTGTCGCGTATTGCGCACTACCTCAAAGCCATGATGCGGGAAAAGATCGGCAGCTTTGCATCGGCGGGCAATGTTGAAGAATTTTTGAATCGTTGGATTGCGCAATACGTTCTGTTGGATGACAACGCCACACAGGAGGCAAAAGCGCAATTTCCGCTGCGTGAGGCCTCTGTTCAAGTAGCCGAGGTTCCCGGTAAGCCAGGTGTATACCGCGCTGTAGCCTTTATTCGTCCACATTTTCAGTTGGATGAGCTCTCTGTATCGCTGCGCTTAGTTGCAGAGCTTCCAGCGGGAACGAAGAAGTAATCAGGGGATGTTGTAGCTGTCGAAGTAGTTGTTGAAGTTGAAGTACCTGTAGTTGCAATTGTGTTGTTCGTGGATCTTCCCCGGTAGCCCAAAGTGCTTCCGGATGGAGGGTCTTGCCCATCGCTGGGAACCCCCAGCACTCAATCTCACGGAAGAACGGAACTTAGGAGACCAGATATGCAGCACGCTTTTCTTACTATCGACACCATCAAGGGCGAATCGCACGACGATAAGCACCCAGAGTGGATTGAAATCCAAACTTTTTCGCAAGACCTTCTGCAGCCGCGCTCGGCAACGGCTTCCACCTCTGGTGGTGCAACCGCTGCACGCGTAAACCTGTCGCCGATCGAAATCACCAAGAATATTGATATTGCTTCCACCGCACTGAATCAGGCGGCTGCAAATGGCACCACCTTCCCGAAAGCCCGCATTGAATTCATGCGCGCTGATAAAGATGGTAATGCCATTAACTACTACCTTGTTGAGCTGATGAATGTGCTCGTTCATCGCGTCACCACCACGGTAGACAAGGAAGGCATGCCGATGGAAACGGTGCAGTTGAGCTTTGGTGCCATCAAGTGGACCTATCAGCAGCAGAAGCCGGAAGGCGGTGCTGGTGGTATGACGGTTGCGCAGTGGAGCGCCACCAAGAATATCCCGAACTACGTGGTCTAAGTGCAGTACGGCTGCGGCGGCACGGTACCGGTCATGCCGCCGCGGTTTTTATCCTGCGCGCCAGTGCTGCGATGTGGGCGGATCAACGTTAATGACTAATCGAAGTGGCCGCGATGATAAAAGGGTTCGAGCCTAGCTTGTTTGAAAAGCTATTTGACGATGCGCCTAAAAGCGCGACGCTAGGCCCTGTGTATAAAACGCTGTCGCTCGAGCATTACAAAGAATCCATCGCGCGTGACTTAGAGGGGTTATTAAATTCACGTGCAGCATTTCAAGAAGAAGACGTGCAGCAGTTTCCGAACTGCAAGCAGTCGCTTATGACCTACGGGCTAGCAGATTTTTCAGCGATGAGTCTTGCTAATGCGCAAGACCGCGCAGCCATTTGTCGGTCGCTTGAGCACGCTGTTTCGCGCCATGAGCGCCGCCTCAAGGAGGTCAGTGTGCAGTTGGATGCGGGAAATCAATTTGCAGGCGGGCTGCACTTCACCATTCGTGCTTTGCTTAATCTTGAGCCTGCGCAGGAGCCTGTCAGCTTTGATGCAATGCTGCAGCCTACGACGCTGCAGTATCAAGTAAGCCGCGCGCGGCGGATGTTGACCAGCTAATGCAAGACTTGCTTCCTTACTATGAGCGCGAGCTGGCCTATTTGCGCCGTTATGGGCAAGAGTTTGCTGAGCGCTATCCAAAAATCGCAGGGCGCTTGCAGCTGTCTTCCGAGGGGAGCCAAGACCCACACGTTGAGCGCCTAATTGAAGCGTTTTCGCTGCTGAGTGCACGTGTTTCCAAGCGTATCGAAGACGACTTCCCCGAGTTCACAGATACGTTACTTGATGTGCTCTACCCGCACTATTTGCGCCCGTTTCCGTCGTGTTCCATCGCATGTTTTGATATGGAAGGTGTTGCGGCAAGGCTCAGCGCGCCGGTGACTGTGCCGCGCGGAAGTCTTCTGCAAACGCGCCCTGTGCGCGGCGTTCCTTGTGAGTTTCGTACGGCCTATGATGTCGATTTGGCACCGATTCGTGTGCAATCGGCTGGCTATCAAGCAATTGCACAAACGCCGATGGCGGTATCTCTTCCGGCAGGCAGTGGTGGGCAGATTTCCATTGGGTTTGAACTTCTCTCCGACCAAGCCCATTTTTCCCAGTTGGAGCAAAAACCGTTACGGGTGTTTTTAGATGGTGAGCCATCCATTCGTGCCACGCTTCGCGATGCAATGTTGTTGGGGGTGAAGGCCGCTTACGTCGAGGTAGATGGAAGTGGCCGCTGGCGCAAGCTCAATGCCCTACCCATTGCACCGGTGGGCTTTAGTGATGCAGAGGCATTGATCGATTTCCCCGAGCGTTCGCATTCGGCGTATCGCCTGCTGACAGAGCTATTCGCATTTCCAGAAAAGTTTGGTTTTGTGGATTTTGATCTAAAGGAGCTTACGGCAGGTGCGCTCCGCTGCTTCACGGTGCATCTTATTTTGCGCTCAACGGGTGCGGAGCGCGGCAGCCTGCAGGTACTTGAAGAAATGGGGCCGCAGCATTTGCGGCTTGGTTGCACTCCAGTGGTCAACTTATTCAAGCTCAATGCTGACCCGATTCGCTTAACCCAGCGAACGGTGAATTATCCGGTGGTGGCAGACTCAAGGCGTGCGTATGCCTATGAAGTGCATTCCATAGATTCTGTGCATCGAATCCGCAAGACGCCTAATGGCGATGAGATTCATGCGTTTCAGCCGTTCCACTCATTGCATCACGGGGAAGATCCGGAGCGGTCTGGGCATTATTGGGTTGCGCGCCGCGATGACGACGTGGCACGGCAAAGCCCAGGGTTTGAAATGGAAATCAGCTTCGTTGACCTTGCATTTAACCCAGTCCAACCACAAACCGATGTGGTGAGCCTGGAAGTGACGTGCAGTAACCGTGATCTTCCGCATCAGTTACCGTTTGGTGCGCAATCGGGTGACCTCAGTATGGAGGGCGGCAGTCCTGCACGGCTTATCTCACTGTTACGTAAACCCACGCGGTCACAGCGTTTTCGGCGTGGCCGAGGCTCGCAGTGGCGGTTGATATCACACCTTTCATTGAATCAGCTCTCACTCACCGCAAGTGGGCTTCCTGCGCTGAAGGAAATGCTGCGTTTGTATGATCTATCGGGGAGCAGTGTTTCTGCGCGTCAAATCGACGGCATCGTGGCACTAGAGCAATGCCCAAGCACCGTCTGGATGCAGGGCGCGCACTTCTCATCTTTGGTGCGAGGAATTGAAATTCGCATCACGATCGATGTGGCTCATTTTGTCGGTACGGGTGTTGCGGTGTTTGCGCAAGTGCTGGACCATTTTTTTGCACTGTATGTGCATGCCAATAGCTTTACGCAGCTGGTGCTTCTATCCAGTGATAACGGTGAGGAGATTGTCCGATGCCAAGCGCGCAGCGGCGAATCGATCCTAGCGTAGCGCAGCAGCTGCTGACGCAGCCGCATCGTTTTCAGTTTTTCCAGGCCATGCGCATTCTGGAGCAGATCTTTCATCGTCAAGAATCATCGGTAGGGCAGGCGATTCCACAGCGCGTGCGGTTTCGTAACACGCTATCGCTTGGTTTTCCAGCCAGCGAGCTTGCTCCGGAAACCGAGGTCTATGCCGAAGGTGGGCAGCGTCTGCGCGAAGAACATGCAATCGATGCCGCACTGCAGGCGCGTGCAGTGCAGGCGGTTCATCTGACGCCTCAGTTTATGGGGTTCTTAGGGGTGTCTGGTGCGCTCCCTTTGCACTATACGGAAACACTGCAGCAACGTGAGCAGTACCAGCGTGATCGCACGGCGCGTGCATTTTTAGACATTTTTTCTACGCGCATGGTGTCGCTGCACTATGCCGCATGGAAGAAACATCGCTTAGCGCTGCAGTACGAGTTAGACCGACGGGAGCGGTTTTTGCCGCTGCTGCTAGCGCTTTCTGGCCTTGGGATGGAAGAGCTGCGTGATCGCTTGCAAGATGGGCATGGCGATGTATTTGATCAGGCGGTTGCCTATTACGCAGGTGCTGTTCGGCAGCGGCCTGTGTCGGCGGTTCTCATGCAGCGCATCCTGTCCGATTACTTTCAGGCCAAGATGCAGATCGAGCAGTTTGTGGGCGCGTGGTATCGCGTTCCAAAAACGCAAACAACACGGCTTGGTCAGGCCAATGCGGTACTAGGCGCAAGTGCGTTATCCGGTGAGCGCGTATGGCAACGCGATTTACGCCTGCGCATTCGTATTGGTCCGTTGAAACGAAGCCAGTTCGCACAATTTCTGCCGGGCGCAAGCGCCGCGTTGGCACTGGCCAAGTGGCTAACCCTGCTTACTGGGGTAACTTTAGAGTACGAGGTTCGGCTTTTGCTGCGTGCCGAAGACGTGCAGGGATGTTCGCTCAGTGAGGCGCAGGGTGTTCGGCTGGGGTGGGATAGCTACCTGTGCACAACGCCGCAGGAAACGCCGCGTGAAGATACGGTTTATGGCATTCACACATTGCATTGATTGCATACGCAAGGAGCAGTTGTTTTTTGTATGAGCATCAACTTGAAAACATTGATCAGCAAGTTAGACGATACCTGCCGTAAAGCGGCCGAGCGCGCGGCGAATCTGTGCATGACGCGTGGCAATTATGAGGTGGATCTCGAACACCTGTTTCTTGCACTTTTAGAGCAGCCGCAGTCTGATTTTGTGCTTATCGCGCGCCGTAGTGGTATTGATCCAGAAGCCCTTGCGCATGACCTGAGTCATGAGATCAATCAATTCAAAACAGGCAATACCCGCACACCGGTATTTTCCGTACACCTGCCAAAATTATTTGAGCATGCGTGGTTGATTGCTTCACTAGATTCTGAAACTACGCGCATTCGCAGCGGTCACTTGCTGCTCGCACTTTTAACTGAGCAGGACTTAGCGCAGCTGGCGTATCGGGGTTCTAAACTGTTTGCGCGCTTCAAGCGTGAAGCACTCAAGCACGATTTTGTGAAATTGACCGAAGGCTCGCAGGAGGCTGCCCAGTCTCTACGGTTTGCCGATGCGGGCGCTGCGCAAGAAGCGCAAGAAGACGGCGGGGTGCTATCTCCCGGTCTTTCTAAAACACCTGCCTTAGATCAGTTTACGAGCAACTTAACCCAGCGTGCGCGCGAAGGGAACATTGACCCTGTGATAGGGCGTGATACCGAGATCCGCCAGCTGATCGACATCCTACTGCGGCGCCGGCAGAACAACCCCATTCTTACGGGGGAAGCCGGTGTAGGTAAAACGGCGGTAGTTGAAGGCTTGGCGCAAATGATCGCCGCGCAAGACGTACCCGAAGTGCTGCAAGGCGTTGAGCTGCACGTACTGGATATGGGACTGCTGCAGGCCGGTGCTAGCGTGAAGGGTGAGTTTGAAAACCGCCTGAAGAACGTCATTGATGAGGTGAAAAAAAGCCCGCACCCCATCATTTTATTTATTGACGAAGCCCACACCATGATCGGCGCGGGGGGGAGTGCTGGGCAAAACGATGCGGCGAACTTACTCAAACCTGCACTTGCCCGAGGGGAGCTGCGCACGATTGCCGCAACCACATGGGGCGAGTACAAAAAATATTTTGAAAAAGATGCGGCCTTGGCGCGGCGCTTCCAAGTGGTAAAAGTGGAAGAACCCACCGAAGAGCTTGCCGCCGCCATGCTGCGCGGCATGGTGGGGCTGATGGAATCGCACTTTGGTATTCGCGTGCTTGATGAAGCGATTACCGAAGCGGTGCGTCTGTCGCATCGTTATATCAGCGGCCGCCAGCTACCGGATAAGGCCGTGAGTGTGTTGGATACGGCGTGTGCAAAAGTGGCGCTTGGCCAGAGTGCAACGCCTGCGATTATTGATGACACTCGTAAGTATCAGTTGCGTCTTCAGGCAGAAATTGAAGCCCTTCAGCGTGAGAGCGCAACGGGGAGCCAATCGCATTTGGAACGTTTGGCCGAACTGCATACCAAACAGCTCGAAGCGCAGGCCATACTGGCCAGCAACGAGAAGCGCTTGGTGCAAGAACGCTCATTGGCGGAAAGGATTTCAGCGCTACGTCAACAGCTAGAAATGCAGGAGCCGGAGCTTGAAGTCGTTGAGTCTTCGGCAGCCATTTCAAGCAAGCGTAGTAAAGCAGGGAAGCAGAAACACCCTGAACTATCGCCAGAGCAGCAAACGTTTGACGCGCTGCAAGCAGAACTGCGCACGCTGCAAGGCGAAACGCCTATGGTGCCGCTGCAGGTCGATGGCATGGTTGTGGCAGAGATCGTTTCGGCGTGGACAGGCGTTCCCCTTGGGCGCATGGTGAAGGACGAATTGCGCACTGTGCGCACCTTGACAGAAACCATTAAAGAGCGCGTCATTGGCCAAGATCACGCATTAGAAGCCATTGCACAGCGCGTGCGTACCGCCACCGCCAAGTTAGAAGACCCGAATAAACCGCGCGGCGTGTTCTTGTTTGCCGGCCCATCGGGCGTTGGCAAAACCGAAACCGCGCTTGCGCTTGCGGATATTTTGTACGGTGGTGAGCGCAAGCTCATTACCATCAATATGAGTGAGTACCAAGAAGCGCATAGTGTGTCGGGGTTGAAAGGTTCTCCACCCGGCTATGTTGGCTATGGCGAGGGTGGCGTACTGACTGAAGCCGTGCGCCGTAACCCGTATAGCGTGGTGTTGCTGGATGAGGTCGAAAAAGCCCACCCCGATGTGCTGGAAATGTTTTTCCAAGTCTTTGATAAGGGCGTGATGGACGACGCAGAAGGGCGTGAGATCGACTTTCGCAATACGCTGATCATCCTTACTTCAAATGTCGGTTCTGCACAGATCATGCAGGCGGCACTAAACAAGCCAGAAGCAGAGATTCCGAATGCTGACGTTCTTGCGGAGATGCTGCGTCCTGTGCTGGTACGGCACTTCAAGCCGGCTTTTTTAGGTCGGCTGAAGGTAGTGCCTTATTACCCCATTAGCGACACCGTGTTGGCGCAAATCATTGATCTCAAACTCAGTCGTATTCGTGCGCGCATTCAGGCCAACCACAAGGCGCGTTTTGAGTGGACAGAAAGCGTAGTGGATGCCGTACTGGCGCGCTGTACCGAGGTGGATTCGGGTGCCCGCAATGTCGACCATATTTTGAACGGAACGCTACTGCCAGAGGTGGCCGATAGCGTGCTTGCCGCAATGGCCGAAGGCAATGCCATTAGCGCCGTCAAAGTTAACGCCAATAAAAAAGGCGAATTCAAATACAACGTGCTTTAACAACAACAAAAGGAGCGAGAGCGATGGAATATTTTGGAGTAGAGCGCGCCCAGGTATTGGCGCATTGCAGCAGCGTCACACAAGGCCTTGAGCGTGAGCTGGATCATGTGCGCGGCTGGAACCGCCTGCAGCCAGAACATGTGCTTGATCTTTTAGAGTCTGCTATTCCTTCCGTGCGCCGCGAAGCGCGCGAGCTGGCGGTGCAGCTTGCCCGTGCACCGTGGCGGATTCATATGGAAACCGCAGCACTGGACCGCCCAAAACTAGCCAGCAATCTTCGCGAAGTGCAGATCGGTTCTGCAGGGCGCGACTATCGTCTGTGCATCAGCGAAGGTGCGCGCCTGCGTTTAGAAAACATTGTGCAAGTGGGTTAATTCACAACGCGAACAACGGCGGTATGTCACTGCGCTGCAGAGGTGATCATGGAAGGAATCAATAGCCTGCTGGCGCAGCTAGCAGGGCCGGTGCACGCGCAGCGCAGCCTGCGGCTGCATACGAGCTTAGGCGCTGAAGTACTTGTTGCAGAAACTCTGAGCGGTATTGAGCAGGTCGATGGGCTGGGCTTCCAGTGGGAGATCGGCGCGTTGTCTGTCGATGCCGGGCTCGACCTTGCTCCGCTAGTTGGCCAAGCGGCACTGCTACAACTGCAGCAGGCCGACGGCAGTTTGCGTCCTTTTCATGGGCGCATCACGTCGGCAGAGTGTGTGGGCAGCAATGGCGGCCTTGCCCGCTATCAGCTGCGCCTACAGCCGTGGCTAGCGTTTTTATCGCAGCGGGTAGATAGCTATGTCTTTCTTGATAAAACTGTTGTCGAGATCATTGAAGATATTTTTGCCGACTACGGCGCGCTTACACCCGCGTGGCGTTGGGCGGTTAAAGACGCCAGCCGTTTTGCCACGCGCAGCCTAACGACACAGTACCAAGAAACGGATCTCGCCTTTGTTCAGCGATTGCTGGCAGAGGAGGGGGTTTATACGTGGTTTGAGCACGAAGGTGAGGCCGAGGGCGCCAATTTTGGCCAGCACACACTGGTGCTGACCGACCACCATGCCGACATTAAAACGCTAGGCCGCGTGCGTTTTCATCGAGGCGATGCCACAGAACGCAGCGATACCGTGCAGCATTGGGAAGACGCGCACACATGGCGCGTGAGCCAACTGCAACGCAGCACATGGGACTATCGAAGCACGCGCCGCATGCAGGCCTCTGCGCAGGCGGGTGAAGGAGATGGTTTTGGCATTTGCGATACCGATACCTGCGGCCCCTATGGCTGGCAAACGGATGCGCGTGGCCAAGGGCGTGCGCAGCAGCATTTAGAAGCGCAGCGCGTCGAAGCGCATCTATTTGAAGGGCGCGGGCAGTGGCGCGCGCTCGCACCGGGGGCGCAGTTCACACTGGATCAACACCCACAGGTAGAGCGTGATACGCCGTTTATGTGCCTCTCGGTGCGTCACCAAGCGCGCAACAATTTGGAGGCTGATGTATTCGATGCGGTGGAGCAACTACTTGGCCCAGCCAGTGTTGCCCCGGCCACTCTTTCCGCACAGCTGGTCGGCTTGTCGAACACTGCCGCATTGGCAAGCCCAGCCACTACATTTTACGACAACCAATTTACCTGCCTGCCGTTAGCACGCGCCTACCGCCCACAGACCACGGATGCAGCGGGGCGCTATCTGCATCCGAAACCGCGCATTCAAGGTGCACTTAGCGCGATTGTGGTGAGCGACGGCGGCCCCATCCTTACCGATCGCGATCATCGCATCAAAGTGCAGTTTCCGTGGCAGCGCGGCGGTGATGCCAGTCATGCGCTAGCGCACCCCGGCGGTGACGATAACGCCCCGGCCAATCAAGACGCTTGGACGTGGGTGCGCGTACTCACGCCGTGGGCAGGTGACAACTGGGGCGGTGTGGTTTTGCCGCGCAAGGGGCAAGAAGTATTAGTGGCCTTTCTTGAAGGCGATATTGATCGCCCGGTGCTGGTGGGCGCGCAATACAACGGGCGCGGGCAGCAGGATGCGCAGCACAACCAAGTGGCTGGCGGGCGCGCCACGGCCACCGGCAACGCCGCCGCGTGGTTTGAAGGCAATCAACACGCTGCGGTGTATACCGGCATCAAAACCCAAGCATTGGCGCAAAGCCAAGATGGCAGCGGGGGGTATCAACAGTTACGTTTTGACGACACTCCCGAGCAAGGCCGCACCCAGCTTTCCACCACCCAAGAGAGCACAACGCTGACGCTGGGGCATCTTAAAGGCGGGCAAGACAACGTGCGCGAAGGCGAACGCGGCTATGGAGTGGAACTGGCCAGCCACGCCTATGGCGGCCTGCGCGCGGGGCAGGGGCTGCTACTCACCACCGAGCCCGGTAGCCCGCAACTGGCCATTCCCAGTGGCATGAGCCAACTGGAGCAGGCCAATAGCCTGCTGCAAACGCTGGCCGAAAGCGCCAAAACCCAGCGTGCCCAACTACCCGAAGACCCGGACGCATTGCCCGCCGATAAAGAACAGCAGCGCCTGCGCAATACCCTTGCCAGCACATGGCGCAGCGGTAAAACCGCCATCCCCGGCGGCGATGGGCAAACCCTTGGCTGGAGCGCCCCACATCTAGTGGGCAGCGGGCAGGCCGGTGTGCTGAGTCAAACACCTGCAGATCAAACTTGGATCTCAGGGACCGACACCGTGCTTACCGCCACCTCCATCAATTGGATGACGCAAGGCAGTCTCAGCATCAGTGCCGCCGACGGGCTGGTGCTTTATACCGTGGGCGGAAAAGCACCCAAAGACAGCCCCAACCAAGAACGCGGCATCGCCCTGCACGCCGCACAAAACAAAGTCAGTGCCCGCGCCCATAAAAACATCGCTCGTCTTGCGGCCAAAACCCAAGTGCGCGTGGCCAGCACCGAAGCCGATATTGAAATCAACGCCCCCAGCAAACACTTCCTCGCCACCGCAACTGGAGCCTACATCAAGATTGAAGGCGACAACATCGAACTGGGCGCACCGGGAACGATTGAGTTCAAGGCGGCGAGGAAAGAGTGGATGGGGGCGGCTTCGATGAGCGTGGAGAAACCGTTCCTACCGACGGGTGAATGGACGAATTGGATCGAAATCAGCCACCGTGATTTCGATGATGAGCCTTTTGCCGGGCAGGCCTACAAAATTTTCTTCGAAGATGGGACTGTGATTTCCGGGAAGTTGGATGACAACGGACAGGCCAGCCATGAAGGTGTGCCGAAAAATGCTAAGCGCGTTGAATACGAATTCCCGGAGCCTCTGGAAGATAAACCTTGGGAACCGTGGAAGAGCGTCATTGCAGCTGCGCGCAGAAAACTGGGTTAAGGATAGGCCATGGATTGGGACGAACTTGAAAATGCACTGGCTTGGTTTAAATCAGCGCCAGGGGAATGGGTATCTAGTGGCAAGCAGAAGCTCAGTGCGGCCGCACAGTGGATTTGGGAGGTGCTGCAAGGCGACTTCGCAGAAGAACAATCTACCGCGCAGGTCATTACGGGTACGGTGATATCCTTGATTCCGGGCGTCGATCAGCTCTGTGACGTGCGCGATCTGATTGCCAGTTGCCGAAAGGTCTATGAAGACACTACGAATAAGTGGGCTTGGGTGCTGCTGTGTGTGACCCTAATCGGCTGTATCCCGGAATTTGGCTCGTTGTTCAAAGGTTGCTTCAAGGTGCTGTCGGCCTATGGCCGTAAGGCGTTCGTGCACGCAGGTACGGGCGCTTTTGACTCGAATTTATGGAAGGTTAGTGCGCCCTTCGTCGAGTCTGGTATCCGTAAATTAAACGAATTTATGGCGCGTCCGGAAGTGCGCAAAGCGATCAAGGCGGCAAAGTGGTTCAATCCTTACAAAGAGCTGGCAAAACTGGTGCGTAAGCTCAGTGGCAGCCTGACGGCCAGCAAGCTAGTGGGGCAATTTGACAGGCTCATCGCCGTGTTCCGCGATTTTGCCGGCATGATCAAAAAATGGGGCACCTCCGCCATGGGCGAGGATGTTGTGCACCTGTTAGGCAAGGTCATGCACGTTCGCAATTTGGCTCACGCGAAGCTAGCTGAAGTTCTGGCGCCGGTGCAGAACTGGCTGAACCGTTTGGCCAAGCGGTTGGAGCTGGAAGCGGAGATGAAATATCCCGCGCACACAGACACACTCAACCCGCATCATTTCAGGCGCTTGAGCAACGATGCCGAAGAAGTTGGCAAGTTTGAGAAGAAGCGGCCCGCTTGGGTGGATAAGGGGAAAGGGAAGTTCAATGCCAGGCGCGCTGCGCCAAAGCAAAAAGCAGGCTTCCCAGATATCGGCGACTCCGCACCAAAACCCTTAAATGCCGCCTATGCCAGCTTTCACGGCACGATTAATGATGTGACGTACCCTCCAGGTACGGTGCTCTATCGCATTGTGGACCCCGCATCAGCCGATAATAGCCATTGCTGGATGACCAAGGCCGAGTTCGATAAGCTGCGTAGCAAGGCCGACTGGCGACGCAACTTCGCGGTCAAGGCCCATTGGAACGCCAATGGCGAATATGTCACCTACACCGTGCCGCCGGGAAAGCCATTGAAGGCATGGGAGGGGCAAGTAGCTTCGCAAAATTATCTGGATGCCAATAAAAAGCCTCTTTATTCACTGCAGGGCGGTGCGCGGCAGATCGTGCTCGATCCAAATCACCTCGACCCCAAACACATAAGCAAACGCCATTCTACAGGTTGGGGCTACAGCAACTTTGGCGAGGGTGTCGATCTGGTCGGCGTCCCCGTACTCACTAACCATTGGTATACCCCGGACAAGAAATAAGCCATGTCGACACCTTTGATACCTCAAGAAATCTATCTACTAGAACGCTACAGTAGCAAAGAGTATTTTTTGCCGGTACGCGATGGCTGGGAGGCCGTTGTGCGCCATGTGGAGCGTTGCTTGCAATTGTTCATGGAACAGCTACCACCGGATTACCGTAGCCGCAGGTTGCAGTTTCAGCCAGATATCGTCTGGGGGGAGCGCGTATTGCCGAACTTTCGTAGTACCCTCGATGACCTATTCAGCGCCTACATCCGAGTGACGCATGGCGACTTACAGATGCTGGGTGCGGCTTCTCAGGTCAGAAGCGACAACCGTGGTGCGGCCGAATTTTCGTCGGCATGGATGGATGAACCATCAGTGGCGCGTGTGATCCCGGACGCAGACCGGAAATACGATGAACTCTTGAGGGCTGCAATGGCGCATACCGGGAACATTGAGTTCACGATTCGAGCACAATGGGCGGCCACGGAACTCACGACGCGCTATCACGAAAGTCGCGGCCCGCTCAATCCGCCGGAACGCTGGCCACGTTATCGGCTCAATC
Source organism: Thermomonas sp. (assembly GCF_019104945.1). Classification (GTDB taxonomy): domain Bacteria; phylum Pseudomonadota; class Gammaproteobacteria; order Xanthomonadales; family Xanthomonadaceae; genus Thermomonas. The sequence continues at coordinate 13,966 of NZ_JAHRWW010000030.1, forward strand.
CTGCCGTTCAGGTCAAGACGGGTGATCCTGTGCCGCAGACCGGCATTTACCTGCCGGATGTAGATCAGGGGTGCGCCACGCTGCTAATTAAGGACGACGAGGCCCTAGAAGCTGAGGTGCTGATCCGCATACATGAGAGTTTTGATGAGGATGGAGTCAAGTATGACGAGTACGCCCTCACCGAGCGGCGCCCCACCCACTGGACACTCGTCGAACGCGTACCCGGCGAGTTCGTGGATGACCCACTTGCTGACTTGCTTCAAGGGGATTCTGCGTCAGCTCGCATTGAGCGCGTACCCGCTGGTCAGCCTTGCCCACGCACGGGCTGGTGGTACACCCCAGCCAAATTGGACTCACGCCGTCGGTTTGTGGAAGGCGAGGTGTTTCCGGCAATCGAGAGCAGTGATTATGGTGCGACGTTTTGGTTGTGGTCGCAGGAGTAGGTTTAATTCAAGAATAGTCAGTCGCGCGGTGGCGGGAAGACAGACAGTTTCTGTCTCCGCGGGCTGCAGGAAACACTGCTTGATGGCCGCCTCAGGTGTGTGTTTATAAAAAACAAAACCCCGCTTGAGGGCGGGGTTTTAGAGTTTGCCACCTAAATGCATGGTGCCCAGGAGAGGACTCGAACCTCCACGGTTTTACCCGCTAGTACCTGAAACTAGTGCGTCTACCAATTCCGCCACCTGGGCCGGTGGTGAGCCGCGCATTTTCCGGATATTTGGCGTATTTGTCAACACTTTTTTACACGATGTACACTGAGCCATTCTTTCAACGGTGTTGGCTATGTCTGAAATCCAAGTGCCTGTGTCTTTTGGTGAGCTGCTCGACAAGATCGCCATCCTTCAGATCAAGTCTGAGCGCATGAGCGACCCGGCAAAGCTCGTTAATGTGCGTAACGAGCTCTCTGCGCTTGATGCAACATGGGCCGCGCATCCAGCCTCGCAGCAGGATATCGCTGCGCTACGTGCGGAGCTGAAGGCGGTTAACGAGCGCCTATGGGTGATCGAAGACGACATCCGTCTAAAGGAAAAAGCGCAGGCGTTTGACGACGGCTTTATTCAGCTGGCGCGCTCGGTGTATTTTCAAAACGATATCCGCGCGCGAGTGAAGAAAGACATCAACCTCGCGCTGGGTTCGGCGTATGTGGAAGAAAAGTCATATCAGGACTACGGCACCGGAACAGGGGCCTGATCAGCTGTTATCGGAACGGTAGCGTTCGAAGGCGGCGATGGCGTCGTCCACGGTGATGAGGTCCATCACGCCTTCGGCTTCGATCTTCGTACCCCATTTCATCGCGCTACCGGGCTTACCTCGGTATTTATGCGCCGCGTCGTCGTAGCGATCCACGCAGTAGCGGCGGTCGGAATACGGGCCGCTGCGATGCGGATTGGTCGCAGCATGTAGGCCCAATACCTTGGTGCCCATGGCGTTGGCGATGTGCATGGGGCCAGAGTCGGGTGTTACTAGTAGATCGGCGCGGGCAAGTAGGGCGGGGAGCTGCTTGAGTGTGTCTTTGCCGATGAGGTCGAGGGGCTGCGCGCGTGTACTCATGGCAGCCAGTATCGCGTCGCCGGTATGGCGCTCCAATTCACTACGCCCGCCGCACAGCACAATGCGCCAGCCCTGTGCAGTGGCGTGGTCGGCGAGGGCTGCATAGCGTTCGGCGCGCCAGTTGCGCAGGGCGTGGCTGGAGCAAGGGGAAATCATCAGCGTTTTGCGGCCATCGTCTGCCCATTGTGCGTGCGCCCAAGCGTGGGCGTCATCAGGAACGGGGAGATTCCAGATAACGCTCTCACGGGTCAGGCCAAGCGGCTCGCAGAAGCTGCCAATCGCGTCGAGCACGTGGATACCGGGGCGGTCAGGGATGCGTTCGTTAATGAAAAGGCCGTGGCCCTCTTTGCTGCGCGAGCGGTCGTAGCCAACGCGGCGCCGCGCTGGGATAAAAGCAGATAGCAGATTGGCGCGTGCCGATACCTGCAACTGTAAAAGCGCATCGAAGCGCTGACCCAACTCCCGGCGTAGTGCGCGCATGCCGGCAAGCCCAGTCTTTTTGTCGTATTCCACAAAGCGCACGCCGGGTAAGCCAGCCAGCAGGCGGTGCTCACCTTTACCAATCACCCAGGTAAGTTCAACGCCGGGGAAGCCCTGCTGCAAGGTATGGATCAGCGGCAATACATGAGTGACGTCGCCAAGTGCGGATAGGCGAAGCAGGCAAATGGAACGGGGGGGCTGGGAATTTTTCACGTGATTGCTACACTCAAAGGGATGACCGCTTTCGACGCCAACGAACACCTGACGCCGTTTCGAGATGAACGCGGTTACGGGGCGATTTTGTTCGACCGCACCCACTTACGGCAACCCGAGCCAGAATGGTTCGATCCCGCACATTGGGGAGATGCCGCTCAACGTGTGGGAAATGGCGGGCGCGGAGGGGCGTGGTTCGTTGAGTTTAATGAAGGTGATGCGTTTTTGCGTCATTACCTGCGTGGCGGCCTGATGGCAAGGTTTACCTACGACCGTCATCTATGGCAAGGCATCGATCGGGTGCGTAGCTTTGCCGAGTTCCGCTTGTTACGGCAATTGCGCGCAAAAAAACTACCGGTGCCGCTGCCGTTTGCAGCGTGGTATCGGCGCGAAGGGGTGCACTACCGCGCGGCGATCTTAATGCAACGTTTGCAGGGCGTGCGTGCATTGGCTGATCTGGCCACTGAGGGGAATGCGCCGTGGGAGCTGGCGGGGCAGCTGGTGGCCAAGTTTCATCGCGCTGGGCTGGATCATGCGGATCTCAATGCACATAACTTGTTGTTTGATGAAGAAAATCGAGGTTGGATGATCGACTTTGATCGTTCGCGCTTGCGGATACCCGCGACGGGCTGGCGTGAGGCAAACCTGCAACGTCTGCTGCGTTCATTGCAGAAGCTGCGTGGACCGCGAAGTCAGGAGCAGGTGAATGCAGAATTTGCGCAGTTACGCGCAGGCTACGACGCTGCGTGGAAGCTCGGCTACTAGCGCAAAGTAGGAAGAACGTCTGAAAAGGCGGTGGCCCCGCCGGCTGACCTCGGCGCCCGCATCAGTCGATACCGTTGCTGCCTTCCGGCCCTGGCGGAGTTTTCGACCTAGCGTCGCGAGGGGCCGACGGGGCCACCATAGATTTGAGCCGCCTAGTGTACATGGTTTCGCAAAATTTCACCTCGTTGACATTTGCAGATGGATTCGATCTAGGGCTTGGGGTAATTTCTTTTCTATGTCGCGCCGAAAGTTAGATGCCCGCCAATTCGCACCGGAGATCCTGCCGTATCTGCTGGTTAATTTATGCCAACGTGCCGCAGCACTGGGGGTTCCGCCGGTGCGCCTGTGTGCTGGGCTTGGGGTGGATTTGGCGGAGTTGAAGCGCGGCGTGCTGGTGTCCAATCGGCAGGCGTGGCGTATGATTCGCCGCGCACTGCAGCTAAGTGGCCGCGCAGATTTGGGGTTTGAGGTGGGCGTGGGTCAAGACCTCGCCAGCTTTGGTTTGCTTGGTCAAGTGATGGCGGTGGCCAGCACGTTAGACGAGGCGATTACGCTAGGGGTGCGGTTTCATCCAGCCGGTGGCGCGCTTTTGGATATTGAAGCGAGATCGGACAGCGCAGGAATCACAGTAGAGCTGCGGCCGCGTCTGCGTGACCCGCAAGTGGTGATGTTTTTGCTGGAAGAATTTTTAGCCAGTGTGTTGGAATTATTTCGGCGCGAATTGATGCAGCCGCTACGGCTGCAGGCGTTGGAGTTATCGTATCCGCCGCCTGCGCATAGCGAGCGCTATGCCCAGATTCTAGGCTGTATGCCGCAGTTTAATGCGGGGCGAAACGCGTTTTTTATCCATGCAACCGCGTTAAAGCAACCGCTTCCGAAATCGAACCCAGCCCTGTTTGAGACACTGAAAGACCAGCTTGAACAGCACGCTCGACAGGGGGTACTAGATACAGTGGCGGCGGTGAAGCGCCTGCTGGGGCGCGGCGCGGCGGCGCCGCAATCGGTGGCGCAGCTTGCACAGGCTTTGGATTTAAGTGCGCGCACACTGCGCAGACGCTTGGAAGAAGCCGATACATCGTTCCGCGCGCTGCATAACCAGGTGCGCGCAGAGCAAGCACAGGCGTTGTTAGAGCAGGGCGTGACGGTAGCCGAAGCAGGGCGTAGGCTGGGGTTTTCCGACATCCGCACGTTTCGCCGCGCGTTCAAACGCTGGCAGGGGCAAAGCCCAAGCGAAGTGCGCAAGCCCGGCTAAATTGGCCGCAAATAGCCCCTGTTTTTTCGCTGTTCTGCATGGTGCAGTGAGCACGCCGAAGGGGAAAGGGGGTTGTGTGGAAATTTTGAAGTCTGTCGCTGCAGTGCTGTTCTTAGCTGCGGCTGTTTCTGGTTGTGGCCCGCAAGATGCCGCTATGCCTTCTACAGCGCAGCAGGCGAGCGCGGTTGAGGTGGGGTTAGACCCCGCGCTAGAGCCGGTCTATCAGCGCAGCTGCTCTGTATGCCATAGCAATGCCGCAACGACGGGTGCGCCACTGGCGCGTGATCGGGGCGCATGGGCGCCGCGGATTGCCCAAGGGCGCGAGGTGCTACTGGATCACACGATCAACGGGTTTAACGGAATGCCACCGATGGGGGCCTGCGCCGACTGTACGGAAGAGCAATACGTTGCGCTGATCGAATACATGGCGAACGCCAAAATAAAGGACGAATGAGCATGCACGCGAGTCGGCGACAGTTATTGCAGAGCGTTGGCGCGTTAGGGCTACTCAGCCTACTAGGCAGGGGCGAAGCGAAAGGCTTCCGTGCGATGCCGTGGAAGAATTGGTCAGGCGCGCAGTCGTGCCTGCCTGCAGCGCGGGTTGCCCCTGCAAGTGAGGAGCAGCTTGCACAGTTTTTGCGGGCCGCAACAGGAGCCGTGCGCCCAGTAGGCAGCGGGCACTCGTTTAGCGCACTGGTTCCAACCGATGGCAGCGTGCTATCGCTCGGTAATTTGCGCGGCATGATCACGCATGATGCAAAGACATTGCAATCAGAGTGGTGGGCAGGGACGCCGATGTCGCAAATGGGCGCACCGCTAAAGCAGGCGGGGCTTGCGCTTCCCAATATGGCGGATATCGACTACCAAACGCTTGCAGGAGCGATTGCCACCTCCACGCATGGCACGGGGCCGCGTTTTGGCTCGTATTCGGATCAAGTAGTAGGGCTGCGCCTGCTCACCGCCAATGGCGATAGCATCGACTGCAGCGCCCAGCAGCATCCGGAAATTTTTGATGCGGCACGCTGCTCGCTGGGTGCATTAGGTGTGATTACACGGGTGCGTTTGCAAAATCGCCGCGCCTTCAAACTGCATCGCCGCGAGTGGGTGCAGCGGTTTGAAGAGCTGCTCGAGGACATGCCGCGCCTGCTGCGTGAGCACCAGCATTTCGAAATGAATGTGTTGCTGCACGCCGATACCGCCGTTGCCATGACGATGGACGAGACCAAGGATGCACGTGTCATTCCCAAAGAGCCGGGTGGCGATGTGGATAAAGTCGCGCTATTGCAGCGCGTGCATTTGGAATGGAAAAACTCGCCGCGCATCTATGCGGGGATGATCAATTTCTTGGTCAAACACGCGGTGTCTTTTCCGGAGGTGATCGACGATTCCTACAAAGTCTTCGCCAATGTACGCGATGTACGTTTTAACGAGATGGAGTACGAAGTTCCTGCTGAGGCCGGGCCTGCCTGTTTGCGGGAAATTATGGCAAAGGTGCGCAAGAACAAAGTGGATAGCTTTTTCCCGATTGAATATCGCTACGTCAAACGCGATAGCTCCATGCTCTCGATGTTTCAAGGGCGTGATACCTGCGCAATTTCGTTTCATCAGTTCTATCGAATGGATTATCACAATGTCTTTGCGCAGATCGAGCCCATTTTTTGGAAATACGATGGTCGCCCGCATTGGGGAAAATTGCATACATTGAACGCACGTTTGCTTGCGCCGCTGTATCCGCACTGGAAAGACTTTCTCGCGGTGCGTGAATCGCTCGATCCACAAGGAAAATTTTTGAACGCGCATCTGCGCTCTGTCTTGGGGGTTGCCTGATGGCTGGTGCGCAAGGGCCGCAATTCCCACATGATTTTATTTGGGGAGTGTCGGCCTCGGCGTTTCAGATCGAAGGCGCAACTGCGGAAGACGGGCGCGGCGTTTCCGTATGGGATACGTTTTGCCATAAGCAGGGAAGCATTGCGCGAGGTGAACATGCCGACGTTGCCTGTGATCATTATCATCGCTATCAAGAAGACGTTGATCTCATCGCGAATCTCGGTGTTGATAGCTATCGCTTCTCGATTGCATGGTCGCGCGTGCAGCCGGATGGGCAAGGCAAGCCCAATCAGGCGGGGCTCGATTTTTATTCGCGTCTAGTCGATGCGCTCTTGGCGCGCGGCATTCAACCAACCCCCACGCTATACCACTGGGATTTGCCGCAGGCATTGCAAGATCGCGGTGGCTGGCATCATCGTGACACCTGCGCGCGCTTTGCCGATTATGCGGCGATCATGGCCAAGCACTTAGGCGACCGTGTGCCGCGCTGGATCACCCATAACGAGACTTTTGAACATTCGGTGCTTGGTCACGCGCTAGGTGTGCATGCGCCAGGCGAAACAAATGGTCTAGGGATTTTTGACGTGGTGCATCATTTGTTGTTATCGCACGGCATGGCGGTGCAGGCGTTACGCACTCATATTCCTAAAACGGCGCAAGTGGGCATTGCACAAAGCATGCAGCGTGCACGGCCTGCTTCGTGGCGACTGCGCGACCGTCTAGCCGCGTGGATGCTCGATACCGTGCATGACCGCATGCACACCGACCCACTATTGCTTGGGCGCTACCCGCGCGGGCTGGCGCTGTTGCGGCAAGACCGTAGCGCCTTGCGCGAGGGTGACCTTGCGATGATCGCTCAGCCGATTGATTTTCTAGGCGTCAATTTCTACAACCCACAATACGTGCGCGCCACGTCGTTACACAGTGATGTGCCCATTGAAGAGGCTGACCCACCGCCACATTTTGAACGAACTGCGATGGGCTGGCCGGTGGACCCATCGGGGCTGCGCGAGGTGCTCCTTGGGCTGAAGCAGCGCTACGGCGACACACTTCCACCCATTGTCATTACTGAGAATGGCTCCGCGTTCCCCGATGAACTAGATGCACAGGGGCAGATTGAAGACCCGCGGCGCATTGCCTATATGCAGCAACATTTAGAAGTGCTGAAGCAAACGATGGCCGAAGGTGTGGATGTGCGGGGGTACTTTGTCTGGTCTATTTTGGATAATTTCGAATGGGCGGAAGGGTATCGAACGCGTTTTGGGTTGGTGCATGTGGATTTTGAAACTCAAAAGCGCACGCCCAAGGCCTCGTACCGCTGGTATCACAATTGGATTGCGGCGCAGCGATGAGTACGCAAGGAACGCGCGTGCAAGACGCTTTATCCGAACCGCAGCAGCGCGTGGGAAGACGCTTTGTTGCTAGCTATTCGCTCGCGTTTTTAGGGTTGTGGATGGCGTTCTTTGCGCCTATTCAAGTATTACTAGCGCAGCAGATGGAGCAGATTGCACCGCTGCACAAAGAGGCCGCACTTGGTTGGGTAACGGGTGCAGGGGCGCTGGTGGCGCTGCTTGCAAACCCGCTATGTGGCGCGTGGTCGGACCGCACCACGCTGCACTGGGGGCGGCGCAAGCCGTGGAGCCTCTTCGGAATGGCGTTAGGCGCATTGGCGCTGGTGCTTTTAGGTAAGCAAACTACGCTGGTGGGCGTCATCCTGTGGTGGTGCGTGGCGCAGTTTGCGCTTAATGCATTGCTGGCAGCGTTAATGGCCGAACTGCCAGATCAAGTGCCTGTTGCGCAGCGCGCTTCGTGCAGTGCGTGGACAGGTATCACGCAGCCCCTTGGCGTTGTGGTGGGAACACTACTGGTAACAGCTTGCGTAGTGGGAATCAGCCCGGGCTACGCTGCTGTGGCATTAGCGCTACTCGTTTGCGTGCTGCCCTTTTTGCTGCTGGTAGGAAATACCCACTTGCAGCCATCGCAGTTAGCGCCGTGGCGATGGCGCGCATTCTTGCAAGGTTTTTGGGTTCCTCCGCAGCAACACCCGGATTTTTTACGCGCATGGTGTATGCGCTTTTTAGTGCAATTAGGGTCGGCACTCGGCACGCTGTATCTACTGTACTTTTTGCGTGACGCGATTGGCTACGAACGCTTGTTCCCGGGCAAAACGTCGGAAGATGGGTTGATCATTTTGGTTGTGGTGTACACGGCAGGTGTGGTGGTAGGCGCGCTTTTAAGTGGCTATTGGTCGGATCGATCGGGGCGGCGCAAACGCAATATCGTTCTGGGTAGCGCAATGATGGCGCTGGCCGCGCTACTGCTGGGGCTGTGGCCAGATTGGACGGTGGCGATGCTGGCCGCAACCTTGCTTGGGCTTGGCTATGGTATCTACGTGGCCGTGGAGCAGGCGCTGATGTCACAGTTATTACCCGCAGCCAGCGCGCGCGGAAAAGATTTGGGTGTTCTTAATATCGCAAACTCGGCGCCGCAGGTGCTTGGCCCAGCCGTGGCGGCGGTGCTGGTGACGCGGCTGGGTGGCTACCCGGCACTGTATGTTGTCACTGCGCTTGTGACTTTGTTTGGCGGCTTACTGGCGTTGCGCGTGCGCAGCGTTTCGTAGAGGTGTATTGAAGATGAAACGTCGAAATTTTGTATTAGGTGCCGCAGGCTTAGGAGTCGCTGCGCTGTGGTGGGCAAAACCGAGTGACCACGGCGCGCCATATTTACCCTATTTTCGTGCACTGAACGAAGAGCTTAAGCGTAACGGGCCGATGGAGCCTGTGTTGGTGATTGATCTTGATCGCCTCGATCAAAACCTTGATCAGGTCATGCACACGCTTAATTCAGCCAATAAGCACTATCGCATTGTCGAAAAATCGCTGCCTTCGCCAAAACTGATTGACTACATTGCAAAGCGCTCTGGTTCGCATCGATTGATGTCATTCCACCAGCCGTTTCTCAACCATGATGCAGAAATTTTTCCGCATTTTGAAATTTTGATGGGCAAGCCTCTGCCTGTGCAGGCAGCGACGCGTTTCTACCAAGACTTAAAGGGTGAGTTCAACCCTACGAAGCAATTGCAATGGTTATTCGATACACCGCAGCGGTTGTTGGAGTATGTCGAGCTTGCCAAAGGACTTGGAACGACTCTATTGGCGAGTCTTGAGATCGATGTGGGCCTGCATCGCGGCGGTGCGCGCAACAATGCGGAACTCAAGGCCATGCTTGATGTAATCGCTGCGCACCCGCAATACCTAACGTTATCAGGGTTTATGGGCTACGACGCGCATGTGGGCATGGGTGTCCCGCCTATTTTAGGCAGCCCGCAAGAACTACTCGCGAAAGCGATGGTGCGCTACCAAGGCTTTGTCGATTTTGCCCGCAGTGAATATGCGGCACTGTGGCGTGATGGCCTCACACTCAATGCAGGCGGTAGCCCAAGCTATGCGCTGCACGCGGGTGAGGCTTTGAGTAACGATATTAGCGTGGGCACGGCGCTGCTCAAGCCCACCCATTACGATATTGAAACCCTAAAAGCGCACGTGCCCGCTGCGTTTATCGCCACACCTGTATTGAAGAAAGTAGGCCCCATTATGCTGCCTGCCATTGATCAACGCTCACGAATTTTTTCATGGTGGGACCCCAATCAGCGCGAAACCTATTTCACCTACGGTGGCTGGTGGCGCGCCGACTACGAATCCCCCAAGGGTTTGCAGTTCAACGCGCTGTTTGGCCACAGCGCCAACCAAGAAATTGTGAACGGCTCCCCTGCAACGGGGTTAAGCGTCGGCGATCAGGTGTTCTACCGCCCGCAAATCAGCGAATCGGTACTGCTGGAGTTTGGCGATCTCGTCATTTTGCGCGGCGGCAAAATTGTGGACCGCTGGCCGGTGTTTGTGGCATAGCCACTCTGTTTTCACTAGGGTGACATTGAAACCACGTAGGCATATGATTTCCACTTGGCGGATGAGAGGAGGCTTTCCATGCGCGCGTTGCTGATTGTATCGGTGTCTCTTTTACTTGCATCGGCAGTGGGTGGCGTCTCGGCACTTTGCCGAAAGAACACCAACTTTCCCTTGATTGATAAAGGGATGACGCTGGATGAAGTGACCAAGCTGATCGGCAAGCCAGTTAGTGCAGAAAGTGGACCGGAAGACTCTAAGGTTCTGTTTTACTGCCTCGCATCGTCGTTCCTAGATACAGACGGTAGCGACACGCGTGAATACTGGGTCCAGATGATGGGTGGCAAGGTCATTGGCTATGGCGAGCGCAATGACGCCGCTTCTATGCAGCGCGCCCAACGCCAGTACGCCGCAGCATGGGCCAGTGCGAATATGATCGTAAATAGTACAAATCAAGCTGCCGATAGGATGACCTACACGAGCGCACCTGTTGTAAAGACACAAGTTAATGTTCAGCAGAGTACGTTAGTCCAGCCTGTGGCGCCTGCGCCGGAAACTACCCAGCCAGCGAATGGTCAATCAATACCCGATTGGCGCAAATGGAAGCCGTTCTAGCCTTCAGGTGCATTGATTTTTACGTTTGGCAGGTGAGTTCATCCCCGATTTGCTGGACGGCCTCGTGGCCGGGCATATCCACACCTCCCGAGGTTAGCGACTCGTGCTGTGGTGGATTTTCCCGTGATGGGCTAGAGCAGAGGCGGCTGTTCGCCCAGTTCCTGAGGCTCGTCGCTGAAAGTGGTGGCCCCCGGTGCTCCAATCGCTTCAATGGGCTCGCCGTAGAGCGTGAAGTTCGGAATCCGCAGCGGCGGCACGAACCGGAGTTGCTCGTCGGTGTCCTTTTTCAACGCCTCTCTAAGCTCCATGAGGAGGCGACCGAGTACATTTTCGCCCATCAATGTTTCGCCGTCCTGCATGAGGATTGCGCCCCAGTACTCGTCCTTTCTCGACTGCTCAACGATGGGCTTTTCCTTGGTGGCGAGGAGCAGACGACCAAACTCCTTGTAGTGCTGTGCGAGCTTCACTCTCAAGCACCAGCGCATCACCTTGTGACGAACGTTATCCCAATCGCTTCGGGTGGCCCTTCTGTGGGGCTTCCCCTTCATCTTCGCGGTCATCGGGCTGTGTTGCGCAATGATCTCCCGTTGCACGTCGGGCAGGTCGGGGAATCGACATGCTTGGTAGAGCGCCTCACTTGTTGGAACCCTGAACCCGTTGATACGCAGGGGGAAGCCTGCGGCCATGTTGGACAAACCGCCGAAACTCTCCTTTGTCTTGTGAACCACCACAGATTCAGAGCGGAGATACTCGCGAAGGTTTTTGTTTGTCTCAGAAATCATCTGGCTTACCGAACACATTTTCAGCGGATGCGTATGTCTTTCTTGGAAGGAGGGGGTACCAGCTAAACGGGCCAGTTTTTGCATCGGGATCGCCCCACCAAAGCGCCAGCGGGCAATTGTTTGGACAGTTCCTGTAAGTCGCTATTAGCGATCCGAATCCTACTCCGAACATGCTGAAGCCGAGTGGGCGAAGCACGCTTTTTGGGTTTGCGATTTTGCCTCTGATCTTGACTCCCGCGATCAAGAACTCTTGTTCCAGCACCTGCCTCCCTTCCTCAGAAGAGAAGAACATTGTCTTTCCGCCGGGTTGTCTCAATTGGTGGGGATAGCGCTGCTCGCTGGCGACGTAGGCTTGGACTTCCGGTATGGCCGGAATACTCGAAGGCCACAGTACATCGGAGGTGTATTTCCAATACGCTTGATTCTGAACTTCAAGAATCCGCCAAAAGTTGACGGTTATGTCTTTCTTTGAGTCTGCAATAGCTTTCTTCAGGCGCTTGCTACTCAGGTAGTACTGCCCTCCAGTGTGGAAGGCGATCAAGATAATTTGCACTACCGCTTTCTTCGGGGCGTCGTTGGCGATCCACTTTTCAAGGTCGCTTGCGATTCGGTTGCCGGAGAAAAGAACATCATCAAGATAGATGAAATCGCCATTCGCCGATCCGCATTTTGCGATATCCAGATTGAATTGCGCCTTGAGACGCTCGCCAAGCAAGGCAGTCATATGCTTCTGACTTTGGCCGTCTTGTTGGATGCGAAGAAAATTAGACGCGGCCCAATAGGCGGCGGGATTACTTCCAACCAAGTTCGTGTGAGGTAAAAGCTCATCGAAGAACGTGACCACGTCCGAACTCTCGACGAAAGAGTGTCGGATCACATGATCGAATTCGCGCAAGAACGGAAGTTGTTGGTCTGGCGAGAATTGACTGGCCCAGCGGTCAACATGAGCAGGAGTAGGCGGCGGAATCTCGCCTTCCCTGTAGGTGCGGATGCTATGGGCAATCGAGGCTAGTAGATCGTTTCTCTCAGTCATCTTGCTGTCCCCCCCGGCAGCTTCGTTCACTTGGATTTCTTTGTCGCCTTTGGCTTGTCCAGCTTTTTCATTTCACGGTCAACTTTCTTGAGGCGCTTCTGGACGCCCTGGACGTCCTCCTCAATAGCGAGGTGCTCAGGCGCGGTGCCGCTGTTCTGAATCATCATGCGGCGCACTTCGCTACCTACGTCTTGTGCGGTGCGCTGTAGGCTGTTCAGCCCGCTGACGTTCTTGCTCTTGATTCGTGCTGCTGTCTGCGTCACGCGGAACAGGTTGCCGGCAAGCTCCTCCAACCCCATGAAGTCATACAAGGTCTTGCCTTGTGGCATCCCCTTGAGGGCTTGGAGATCGCGCAGGCTCATGTTGTACATGCCGCGAAAGCCGGCGTCCTTGAAGATGCCGAACTCGGTGGTTTGCAGTCCGCCATCCCGCGCAGCACCGGTCATGGTCTTTTCGGCGATCTTGAGGTCCTCGCGAGTTTCGAGGCGAGCGAGATCCGCAGATTCGACACGCTGTTGGATGAGGGTGTCTGCGATGGCGGCAAGCGCGGCCTTCGCTTCCGCGACCTCCTGTTTCTTCGAGTCGGCCGTCATGGACACCAGCAGGCACGCAAAGCGTGTGAGCCGATACGTCTTGACGATTTTCCCGCCTTCGATCACTTCTTCGCGGGTGAATGCTTCGGTCGGATCGAGCCCGAGGCGAGTGCAGGACCCCATCGCTTTGGTGATAACGCCTTGGAACGATTGCCAAGAGTCGTATCCAAGCCAGCCCATGAGCTGATGGGCGTACCAGAAGCGGGAATCGCCGCCGTCGTGAGCGCTATCCTCGAATGCCTGAAGCGAGAAGTTTGTCGTCATCGGTTTGCTGCCATATATGCTGAATGCATCATAGGACAGCGCCCAAGAACTTGCAGCGGCTGGGCAACAAAAAGGCCACCCTTCGGGAGGCCCTTTCACCCATCTAGCCCAGCGCATCAGGCGTAGCAGATGTTTTAGGAGGGTAGTTCCGGAACCACTTGGCCGGAGCCTCTAGCTATTGGATAACTGGCGGAGAGAGGGTCTGCCTAAGTAGCGTTTTTCCTAGTCCGTGCCGATTTTTCATTAAATGCTTAAAGCCGCTACGTGCCTACGTTGTAGAGATAATTAGTCCGCAAGCGTCCATTGCGTGCCGTCCGTGACTTTGGTAAAAAGTATGGGACAAAGTATGGGACAGAGGTTAGGCGGACGATGGCAAAGAAGCTGGAAAAGCTGGTGGCCAAGCACCTGTTGAAGCTGCCGCCAGCCATGCACAACGACGGCGCGGGGCTGTATCTGCTGGTGCGGGAGACCGGCTCGCGCGTTTGGATTTTTCGCTACCGCGACCGCGTGACCGGCAAGCTACGCGATAAGGGGCTGGGATCGCTCAATGACATCACGTTGGCCCAAGCCCGCGTGGAAGCCAACAAGCTGCGCACTGCACTGCAAACGGGCGTTGACCCCATTCAATCGCACCGTGAGGCCGTCCAAGCGGCCCGCGTGAAGCGCGCCAAAGAAAAGACCTTCGGCGACTGTTGCGCGGCCTATATCAAGGCGCACAGGCCGGGCTGGCGTAATGCCAAACACGCGCAACAATGGCGCAACACGTTGGACGCCTACGCCGCCGACCTGCTGCCGCTGCCCGTCAATGAAATTGACACCGACCTAGTGCTGAGTGTGCTGGAACCGATCTGGGCAACGAAAACAGAGACCGCGACGCGCGTCCGTCAACGTATTGAAAGCGTGCTGGACATGGCCAAGGCGCGCGGGCTGCGACGTGGCGAAAACCCGGCCCGTTGGCGTGGACACTTGCAAAACCTGCTGCCGGAGGTGGCGAAGGTGAAAACAGTCATACCACGCGCGGCATTGTCGTATGAGGATATGCCCGCGTTCTGGCAAGACCTGAGCAAGCGCAATACGCTGGCCAGTTTGTCCCTGCGGCTGCAAATCCTGACCGCGACGCGGCCCAGTGAAGCCGTCGGCGCGCGCTGGGAGGAAATCGACTTGAAGGCGAAGCTATGGACGATTCCGGGTGAGCGCATGAAGGCGGGCAAAGAACATCGAGTGCCGCTATCCGATGCGCTTGTCACCATGCTCGAGGCGATGCCGCACCGTGATGGTGCGCTCTTTCCGGGTGGTGGTCGCAATCCGACGTTGACCACCGACGCCGCGCAAAACCTTGTGAAGGCAATGCGGCCGGGGCTGACCGCGCACGGGTTCCGTTCCACGTTTCGCGACTGGACGGGCGACCAAACCGCCTACCCGCGTGACGTAGCGGAAATGGCGCTGGCCCATGCGATCAAAGACAAAACCGAAGCCGCCTACCGTCGGCGTGACATGCTCGAACGCCGCGCGCGCCTAATGCAGGATTGGGCGACGTACTGCACCCAAGGCCCGGCGCAATCTGGCACCGTGACACCGATCCGCAAGCAGGCGACCGCCTGACCGAACACCCGCACCTAGCCCGACGGGGCGAAAACGCCGTTCACCCTGCGGCGCTGGTGCGGGAACTTTTCAGGGGCGCGAGGGTGAGCGATATGGCGATTACGCCGCTACTCAATCTTTACGATGCACAGGGCGGTGTGGAAGGCGCTGGTCGCGCACTGTGCGCCGAGATTGCCGACCGACTTAGATACGGTGCGCTGGACAAGGAAGGCTTAGAGCTTGTTGTAAGTATGTTTGAGCGTGTTGCTGCTGGTGAAGATGCCAACGTGGTTCTACTTGTCACGCGCACGCACCGGCCCAAGAAGAGCGGGCGCGACCTCTGGATATGGCAACGGGTTTGCGAACTACTGGAAGAAAAAATGCGGCCCAGTGATGCGTATCGGGTTGTTGCCAGCGAGTTGGAGACATATGGCGAGCCCGTTGAAGCCAAAACTGTGAAGAACATCTTCCTGCGATACCAAGCTGGCGAGAGATGGCTAAACACCGAATATGGCGAGCCCATTGATGCCAAAGCCGTGAAGAAAAGTTTCCTGCGGTACTGGGATGACGCCAAGCCGAGGGGCGAATAGGCCCGAAAAGGTAGGGAGACTTACTCGGGCATATTCGAGGGTATGCAATCCATCCGTCCATAAGGATAGGAGTGGATTAAATGCAACCCGAAGCAATCCCGACTTATCGGCCGCTAGTCACGGCTTGCGCGGAACACGGCATTAGCCGATCCGTTGCGTTCGAGCTGGCCAAGTCTGGCCTGTTGGCGACGTTCACCATAGGCGCGAGGCGCTATGTCTATCTGGACAGTCTGCGCACCTTGCCGGAACGGCTGGCGGTTGAAGCCGCAAAGGCGGCCTGACATGACCGCACAAAAACAAAACCCGCACGGGCTAGGTGCGGGCTTGTGCAAGCTGTCGAGCGAGGCACAGGCCAAGCATAGCAAATCAACGGCCACAAAAGCGCAGCAAGCCCGCGTGTTGGCGTTGTTGCGTGAAACGCCATGCTCAACGGCTGAATTACGCAAGCACGGCATCTTTTGCCCTGCGCCGCGTGTTCTGGAGTTGCGCGCACAAGGGCATGTAATTCTGACCGCACGCGAAACCTACACCGACGAAAACGGCTATCACCACCGCAACGCTGGCCGCTATGTGCTGCTACGGGAGGCGGAAGCATGAACGTCAACCTGCAAAATTACGCCGCGATTTATCAGGCGGCAGGGTTTATTCCGCTGCCGATTCTGCCAAACAGCAAGCACCCGGCCTGCAAGGGCTGGCAGGCTGGCACCGCACCGGAGGCGTTCGCATCGCATCGCGGCAATATCGGGTTGACCTTTGGTGCTGGCCTTTTCGTGCTGGATGTTGACGTAAAGAACGAAGCCAATGGGTTGGCCACACTTGAAGGGTTAGAGGCCAAGTATGGTGAACTACCGGCGACACTGACCGCTGAGACTCCAAGCGGAGGGCGTCATATCGTTTTCAGGAAGCCCGAAGGCGTGATGCTACGCAATCGCGTAGGCGTTATGCCGGGGTTGGACGTGCGCGCGGTTGGCGGCTTCATCGTGGCCGAACCGTCAATGCTGGACGGCAAGAACTGGCACTGGAACGACTGGCAACCCGATACGGGCGAATTGCCGGAGATTGCCGACGCGCCACAATGGTTGCTTGCTGCTATTTCCAAGCCCGCACCAGAGGCCGCAGAACGCGCTGCAAGCGCCAATGCTGGCATTACCGACGCTTACACCACGCGCGCGCTGGAACGCGCCACAAGCGCCGTTCTAAGTGCTGCTGAGGGTGCGCGTAATGACGTACTCAACGCCGCCGCCTACGGGCTTGCACGGCTGGCCGCTGCTGGGCGGTTAGATTGGGGTCAGTGTGATCATGTATTGACCCGTGCCGCGCGTGCTGCTGGGCTTGATGATGGCGAGATTGCAGCCACACTCGCCAGCGCCTACGCGGCTGGAGTGGCTTCACCGAATCATGAAGGTGAGCCGGACACGGGCGAGGAAGCGGAACCGTTGCTGCTGCCGGTATCGGTTGGCGACGTGCTAACCAATCCAAGCCAGCCGCCGCGTTTCGTGTGGGGCCGGTATCTGCCGCGTGGTGTGGTGGCGCTGCTGGGCGCGCATGGTGGCACTGGCAAGAGCACCATTGCGCTAATGCTGGCGGTTGCCGTGGCCAGCGGGCAGGAATTGTTCGGCATTGAAACCGAACGCTGCCGCGTGCTGTTTGCGAGCTTCGAGGATGGCGGGGCAATCGTTCGCCACCGGCTCGAGACAATCTGCAAGGAATGGTTCATTGAACCGGCAGAGCTTGAAGGGCATTTGGTCATCGTGGACGGCACCGAATCGCCGGAGTTGTTCACCACCACCGCGCGCGATGTGGGGAGCGTAACGCCAACCTATACCCAGTTGGAGGCGATGGCCGAAGGGGCTGGGCTGGTGATCGTGGACAACGCCAGCGACACATTCGGAGGTGATGAAATCAACCGGCGGCAGGTGCGCGCGTTCATGCGTTCACTGGGGCGCATTGCCAAAGCGAATGATGCTGCTGTGCTGCTGTTGGCGCATGTGGACAAAAACACCAGCCGGGCAGGTAAGGCGACCAATGGCGAGGGCTATAGCGGCTCAACGGCATGGCATAACAGCGCGCGTTCGCGGTTGTTCATGGTGCGCGATGAATCGGGCGAGCTGAAGCTATCGCACCAGAAAACGAACTTCGGGAAGGTTCACCCGCCGCTGCTGCTGGATTGGCCAGAGGATGGCTTGCCGCAGTTGTCCCATGCGCAACCTGGCCCTGCTGCTGCCGATTCTGGTCTGCTGGCTGAGTTGGACACGCGCGCGCTGTTGGCACTGATTGCCGAGTTTTCCGAACGCGGCGAACACGTCACCACCGCCACCACCAGCCGCACCCATGCGGCCAAGCTGCTGGCCAGTGAGCCAACCTTCCCAAGGAGCCGAAAGCCTGCCGAGGTGTTTACCTTGCTACGCGAGGCGGAAAGGCGGGGCCACCTTGCCCGCGTGAATGTCACGATGGAAAACCGCAAGCAAAAAGAAGTTTGGGAAGTCACCGCCGAAGGTCGGGCGTTTGCTTGGCTTGCGCCGACTGCGCCGACTGCGCCGACTTCACAAGTGGATGCACTAGGCGCACTGGACGCAGAGAAGTGCGCCGACTGCGCCGACTTCGAAGCGGGGGTTATAGGGGGAAAAGAGAGCGCACAAGTCAGCGCAGAGGTGAGCGCACCTACAAGCAAGAAACCCGGCAAGACGAAGGCCAAACATTCCAAATCGCCAGCCTGAAACTGCAACACCAATCCCGACGTGAGTCGGCATATCCCAAAGAAGGAAACAACACAATGGAACACAAAACCAATGGCACCGATCCAGATCCAGATACCGACGCAACGCCTTGGCTTATGTCGGCAGATGATTGGGCCAATCAGCCGCCGCCTACGTGCGCACAGGAGGCCGCAGAGCTTGCGCGCGATGCTTCCAGCTACTTGGATAGCGGGAACTATGAAAGCGCCGCATGGCGGCTTGCAGATGCCTTAACGTTGATTGCCAAAAAGTGTGTACCTGCTGCCGCTGGTATTGGCACCTACACCGGCAGGGGCGCAAGGTTGGACGTTGATCCAGCCCAAGGGTTCAAGCGATAAGGCTAACCGCTGCCGCTGGTGCCGGGGGGCGTCTAAATAATTCCAATCGATCAGCGCCGGAAACCGCGCCGGGTTCCCATTTAGAGATTTTTCCCTATAAAAAGAAAGGGGTAATATGACGAAATCAAGAGAACAACACGGTGGCAAGCGTGCGGGCGCTGGACGCAAGCCGGTTCCGCCGGTATCAGTTGAGGGTGCGCCGGATATGCTGGCCTTGTTGCAGGACATTGCACTAGGGAAGGTGGACGCGAGTCCTAATCAGGTAAAGGCGGCTATTGCGGCGATTCGGTACACGCATGAACCCGTGAGCCCAGCGAAGAAGAAACAGCCTGCGGAAGATTCCGACGATCCGTTTGGCTTGTCGCTGAGGTGGCCGTTCGGCGAGGCTGAGGCGGAATAGCGCTGGCGAATCTGAGGTGTGGGCCGTGGTGGACTAACTCTCGAGGGTGACCCGCGCCCAAGGTATGGGACAAAGTATGGGACGGGGTCATACGGGAAACAAAAACCCCGCAAAAACGCGGGGTTAGTGGTGGTGTCTGGCGGAGAGAGGGGGATTCGAACCCCCGAAGCGCGGTTTAGACGCTTACACACTTTCCAGGCGTGCTCCTTCAACCACTCGGACACCTCTCCGGAACCGCGCATTCTAGCCGGGTCTGTGGCGCTGCACAACAAAAATTTGTCGTGAAGTTACGGGAGGGTAAAGCAGAAAAGCGGGTGGTCATGCCACAATGGCGGCATGTCTTATCTCGTGCTTGCCCGTAAGTGGCGCCCCAAGCGTTTTGCCGAACTCGTTGGCCAAGAGCACGTTGTGCGTGCGCTCACCAATGCCTTGGAAACCGGGCGCGTGCACCACGCCTTCTTGTTCACCGGTACCCGAGGGGTGGGTAAAACCACCATTGCGCGCATTTTTGCCAAGAGCCTGAACTGCGAGCGTGGCACCGGCGCTGACCCTTGCGGCGAGTGCGAAACCTGCCAAGCCATTGACGCCGGGCGCTATATCGATCTCTTAGAAATCGACGCCGCCTCCAATACGGGTGTGGACAACGTCCGTGAGTTGATCGAAAACGCCCAATACATGCCGTCACGCGGGCGTTATAAGGTCTATCTAATCGACGAAGTGCACATGCTCTCGAAAGCAGCGTTCAACGCGCTGCTGAAGACGCTAGAAGAACCGCCGGAGCACGTCAAATTCCTGTTTGCCACTACCGACCCGGAAAAGCTACTGGTAACAGTGCTCAGCCGCTGCCTGCAGTTCAATTTGAAGCGTTTGGATGAAGCGCAGATTCGCGGGCAAATCAGCAAAATTTTGAATGCTGAAGGGATCGAGGCCGATGACGATGCAATCGCGCAGCTGGCTAAGGCAGCCGACGGCAGCCTGCGCGACGGTCTTTCATTGCTCGATCAGGCCATCGCCTATGCGGGCGGCAAGCTCGATGGCGCGGTTGTGGCTTCGATGCTGGGTACGGTGGACCGCACTCGCATTCAAGCCCTGCTTGCGGCACTGGCCGATGTTGACGGCGCGCGCCTGCTGAACGAGGCGGCACAGTTGGCCGAATTTTCGCCCGATTGGGCCAGCATTTTGGACGCGTTCGCGTTGGCGCTGCACCGCATCCAAGTCAAGCAGCTGGTGCCCGATATGGACGTGGGGAGCGATGCGATTGACGTTGAAGCGCTCGCTGCGGCATTGCGTCCGGAACTTGTGCAGCTTTGGTATCAAATGGCGCTCAATGGCCGCCGTGATTTGGCCTATGCACCGAGCCCGCGTAGCGGGTTTGAAATGACACTGCTGCGGATGCTGGCCTTCCGCCCGGAAGCAGCGGCGCAGCGAACAATGCCAACGCAAGCAGCCGCGCAAGCCAGTGCACCGCAAGCTCCTCCGCAAGCAGTACAGCAGGTGCGCAATGAGGCCGCGGCGCGCGCACGCGCGGTGTTTGAAGAAAGTAACGCGGCCGCGCCTTCGCGCCCAGCCCCAACGCCCCCAACATCCGTTGCGGCCCCGCCACCAACGCCTGTTACAGCGGTTCCAACATCCGCGCCCATCTTGGCACCAACACCGGTGGCGAGTGGGTTGCTGGTCACAGACTCTGAGCACTGGCTGGAACTGGTGGCAGCCAGTGGGTTGAAAGGGCCAGCAAAATTATTGGCCGACAATTCAGGCTTTATTGCGCATAGTGAGGGCGTACTGCGTCTGTCACTGACACCCGAGCAAGAACATCTAAAGTCACCGAGTTTGGTGCTTCAGCTGTGCGATGCCATCGGCCAGCAGCTTGCTGGCCAGGTGCAGATTCGGTTCGAAATTGGCCAGTCGCGCGGCGAAACCGCCAGTGGGCGGCAGGCGCGTGAACGTGTTGCGAAGCAGTCTGGTGCGGAGTCTGGATTTATCGCCGAACCTGCCGTGCAGCGGCTGATGCAACAGCACAGCGCGCAGCTTGTGCCCGATTCAATACGCCCCCTAGACAACGAACGCTAGGCGGCTTCCCTTTTTCAAATTGCAATAACGGACATAGAAATATGCGTGGAAATATCGCCCAACTGATGCAGCAAGCGCAGAAGATGCAAGAGAACGTGCAGCGCGCACAAGAAGAAGTCGCTGCGCTGGAAGCCACTGGCAATGCCGGCGGTGGAATGGTGAGCGTCACCCTTGGTGGCCGCATGGATTGCCGCAAGGTGCGCATTGACCCGGCCGCGCTTGCCGATCCGGAGATGGCGGAAGATTTGATCGCTGCTGCGTTCAATGATGCGGTCAATAAAATCAACGCGGCTTCGCAGGAAAAAATGGCCGGTGCCACCGCAGGGATGCAGCTTCCACCCGGATTCAAGATGCCGTTTTAATGGCATCACTGCTTGAACAATTGATCGACGCGCTGCGCGTATTGCCTGGAGTTGGGCAAAAGTCGGCGCAGCGAATGGCCTATCACTTGCTGGAACGGCAGCGTGATGGCGGCTTGCGGCTATCCGATGCGCTGGCGCAGGCGATGGAGCATATTCGCCACTGTAGCCGCTGTCGTGACTTTAGCGAAACCGAGGTATGCCCCACTTGTTCAAGCAGTGCGCGGGATACCCAACTGCTATGCGCGGTAGAAACTCCGGCAGATCGGTTGGCAATTGAGCAGGCCACCGGCTATCGCGGGCTGTATTTTGTGCTGCAAGGGCGGCTAAGCCCTTTAGATGGCATTGGCCCACGTGAGCTCGGTCTTGACCTGCTCGCGCAGCGCCTAGAAGAGGGCGAGGTGCGCGAGTTGATTATCGCCACCAACCCCACAGTAGAAGGCGAAGCCACCGCGCATTATCTTGCACAGCTGGCGCGCGCACGCGGTATTTCTCCCAGCCGACTGGCGCACGGCGTGCCGCTGGGTGGCGAGCTGGAATATGTGGATCGCGGTACTCTGCAGCATGCCTTCGGTAGCCGAATCGAAATCCTTTAACGCATCAAGGAGCGCGCTATGAGCGAGACCATTTTCCACAAGATCATCAATCGGGAAATTCCCGCCGATGTGGTGTATGAAGACGAGCACCTCATCGCGTTTCGTGACATCGCGCCACAGGCGCCCGTGCACGTACTGTTCGTTCCGAAGCAAACCTTCCCCACACTCAATGATGTGCCAGAGGAAGAGGCTATTGTAGTAGGGCGGCTAGCGACAGCGGCGGCGCGCTATGCCAAGGCGCAAGGGTTTGCCGAAAGCGGCTACCGGATTGTGATGAATTGCAATGAAGACGGCGGGCAGACGGTGTTCCAAATTCACCTGCACCTACTGGCTGGTGCCCCGCTGGGGCGCTTCGGTACGGAACTTGGCTGAAATTGGCCGGAATTTACGTTAGCACTTAAGAATGCGTAATCTACGCAGACTGAGGCGGCCGTGGCGAGCGAAACTAATCCATCTGCTGACGCAACATGGCCCACGTTGGGGCGATATTTAATCTCGAAAGGCGTGCTGCTTCCAGTGGGCGCGCTGCTGGCGCTGGTGTTGATATCGCGCTTGTTACCCACCTGGGAGCTGGTTCCGATGGCATCGTCGGAGCTACTCACAGGCTACCTGATGCTGGAAATGGTCACGGTGGTGGTGTCGCTATTGGTGGTGGTGACGGCCTTTTATTCGTTTGAAGAAGAACGTAGCCCACTAGCCAACACCTTGGTGCTGACCTTCATCCTTGCGTGTAATAGCGATTTTCTGCACACGCTGGCGTACAACGATGTGCCCACGGCTGCTTTCTTTTGGGTCTGTAGCCGCACCATTGTATTGCTGGGGTTTGCCTTGCTGCTGCGTGAAAAACGCCTGCCAGGTGGGCGCTTGTTCTGGCTGCTGCTGGGGCTTGCGGGGAGCGTGCTGCTGGCTTTGTTCGGTGGCCGCTATTTCGCAGTGTGGTGGCCGTTTTTTGTGCCGGGTGAGGGGGCAACGGCACTCAAAGCTGTGGCAGATTACCTGCTCAGCGTAGGCTATCTGGCGGTGGCGCTGCTGCTTGCGCGCAAAGCACTGGCGGCGCAGAAATATGAACTGTTGAATTTAGCCAGAGCCAGCTTCGTAATGGCTGTTGCCGGGCTTGCGGTGACGCGCTTTAACGGCACGGGTGAATGGACGGTTGTACTTGGGCATCTGCTCAAAGTGCTCGCCTTTTTACTGGTGTTTCGTGCCACTGTTTTGGTGGCACTGCGGCAGCCGTATTGGCGCTTACGCGCTTCGCAACAGCAAATCGCGCAGGCCGAACAGGAATACCGTTCTCTGGTAGAAAACTTGCCAGTCGGTGTGCTGCGTATGGATGCGGAACTGCGGCTGCACCATGTAGGAAGCATGGTCGAACGCAGTCTTGGGAAGCCAAAACAGTCCATGCTGGGGCAAGTAATCACCGATGTCCTACCTCCTGAAGTGACACAAGTGGTTTTGCCTGCCCTGCAGCGTGTATTGCTTGGCGAAGCGGTGGATTTGGATTATCACTTTATTTCCAAGCAGCAGGGGCCGTTATACCGGCACTTCATCGCGGTGCCGGAGCGCACGCTGGATGGGCAGGTGCAGGGGGCGCTTGCCATCTTGCTAGATACCACCGAGCGCGAGTTGATCCATAGCGCATTGCAAGATGCGCTGCACGAAACAGGGGAGATGAAGGCTGCACTGGATGCGCACGCGATTGTGGCGCTTACCGACCGCCGTGGCGTGATTACCCAAGTGAACGATAAGTTCTGCCAGATTTCCAAATACGCACGTGAGGAGCTGTTGGGGCAAACCCACGCGGTGATCAATTCCGGGCACCATCCCAAAGCGTTTTGGAAAGAGATGTGGGCCACAATTGGCCGTGGTCACGTGTGGAATGGGGAGATCTGCAACCGCGCTAAAGACGGCTCGTTGTACTGGGTGCAAACCACCATCGTGCCGAGGCTGGATGCGGCCGGACAACCGCTGCAATACATCGCCATTCGTGCTGATATCACAAAGCGCAAATTAGCCGAACAAGAAGCGCAGCGGTTGGCCAATTACGATGTGTTGACCGGGCTTCCCAACCGCCGGCTGCTGCAAGACCGCCTGCAGCAAACGGTTACGCGTGGTGAGCGCGAAGGGTTTTACAGCGCGCTGCTGATTTTGGACTTAGACCACTTCAAAGACATCAACGATACCTTGGGGCATGACCAAGGCGACGCGTTGCTGCAGCAGGTGGCCGTGCGGCTTGGGCATGCTGTACGGCAAAGCGATACTGTGGCGCGGCTTGGGGGCGATGAATTTGTCGTGTTGCTGTGTGATTTAGGAAATACATTAGGAAGTGCGGGTGGGCACGCGGCAGACCTGGCAGAAAAAATTCGGGAATCACTGGCGGCGCCCTATGTGCTGGGAGGCGAGCAAGTGATCAGTACGCCGAGTATTGGCGTGGTGATGCTGCGTGTGGACGATCCAGTGCCGCCAGATGAGCTAGTGAAGCGTGCGGATATGGCGCTGTATAAGGCCAAGGCGGAGGGGCGCAATGCGGTGTGCTTCTTTGATCCGGCGCTACAGACGGGCGTTAATGAGCGCGCTGCGCTGCTGCGTGATCTGCGCCAAGCTGTGGAGCTGCAGCAGTTCCAAGTGTATTACCAGCCCATCATGGATCAGTCGCGAAAGGTGAATGGGGTGGAGGCGCTGCTGCGCTGGCCACATCCTGAGCGCGGAATGGTGTCACCTGCTGAATTTATTCCAGTCGCAGAACAAGCAAATTTGATTGTGCCTATAGGTCAATGGGTGCTGGAAACAGCATGTGCACAAATTAAGGCTTGGGAGCACGATCCAGTGCGCTCGCAGTGGACGGTGGCGGTGAATGTCAGTGCGAGGCAGGTGCTGGATGAGAGGTTCGTAGAGCAAGTTGAGGTTGTTCTGGCACTCAGCCAGGTGAACCCACGTAACCTGCGTTTGGAGTTAACCGAAAGCCTGCTGCAGGTGGATTTGAAGGGCACGATTGAGAAAATGCGGACGCTGCAGCGCTTGGGTATTCGTTTCTCGTTAGACGATTTCGGTACCGGCTATTCTTCATTGAGCTATCTCAAGCGCTTGCCATTGGATCAGTTCAAAATCGACCAGTCCTTTGTGCGTAATGTGTTGGAGAACACAGAAGACGCTGCGATTGTGCGGATGATTCTTGCGCTTGGTGAAACACTGAACATGCCGGTAGTGGCGGAAGGTGTGGAAACCGAAGCGCAGTTCCAGTTCCTGCGTTCGCACGGTTGTCAGAAATTCCAAGGCTATTTGTTTAGTAAGCCTGTGCCCGTTTCAGAGTTGCCCGCAGGCTAAGGCCGGTGCTGGTTTAAGTCATGCACAAGGGCATGGTCTTGGTGCTGCGCATAGCGTGCAGCAGAGAGGCGTTGCGCCAATGTGCTAAGCGGCTGGCCAGCACGAGGAACATCGGCAGCAACGCGCTTGGCCCAGACCAGCGCCGGTTCGTGTAGATAACGGCCACGCCCCAGTTTGCGATAGCGCGCTTCTAGCCGGTGCCAAGCGCGCAGTAGTGGGTCGCGTTCGCGTTCGCCGCGAGCGATTAGCCACGCCATCCAGCCCAAGGTCAGTATGGCGGTGAGTGCGAATAGCAGGGCTAAGGCGGTGCCGCCGTATTGATCAAGGCCGAGTGGTTTGAGCAGGCTCAGCTGGCGCTGTGCGTTGAAGCCTAAGAAGAAATCATTCCAGCTCCGGCGTAACCAATCACCGGCGTTGAACATGGGAATCAGGCCGTCAAAATTGCCGATGCGCCCCGGCTGGCGGTCGGCAATCGTGTCGTACACGCGTTCTGGAGCAACGGCTGCGGTGGGGTCAAAGCGTACCCAGCCCTGCTGCGGTAGCCAAAGTTCGGCCCATGCATGGGCGTCGGATTTGCGTACCAACCAGTAATTGCCAATGGGGTTTTTGTATGCGCCTGCATAACCGGTGACCACGCGCGCGGGAATGCCTGCAGCGCGCATCAGTACAACGAAGGCGGAGCTAAAGTGTTCGCAATAGCCTTGCTTGCGGTCGAATAAAAAATCGTCCACTTCATCGCGCTTGGCTAGCGGCACATCGAGGGTGTAGGCGAAATCGCGGTGGATCATTTCCAGTGCGCGCATGGCAATTGCAGTATCGCTACGGCCGTTGCTGTCTTGCCCCGCTTCTCGCCGCCATTGCTTGCCCATCGCCACGCTGCGCGGGTTGTAGCCTATGGGAAGAGCCAAGGCGCGTTGGCGCAGCGCAAGCGGAAGCGCTGCTTCAGTGCGCAGCGGTGGCGCCGAGTGCAAGTGCCAGCGCGATACGCTGTACTGCGGCTGTTCGGCGGTTAATGTGTAGTCGCGGCTGAGCTGCGCACCTTCTGGTGCGGCGGTGGGCAAGTCCAGCGCAATCAGTTGGCGATCTTCGCTAGGTTCCAAATCTAGCTGGTAGTCCCAGCCCGCACTGGAGGGCTGAAACGGTGCGGCAGGAAGGCGTTGCAGGCCGTGTGCCTGCCGCCAAGTGCGGCCATCAAAATCCCATAACGTTGGCCCGCGCCAATACATTTGCTCGGGGCTGGGCGTAGCGCCAAAAAATTGCACGCGCGCGGCGGGTGAGTCATCACGCAGCAGTTCGTTCATGCTGCCTGGCGACATCGTATCGGAAAGCCCAACTGTGGCCACGCTACGGTGCGGCAGCCCCCATAGTGGTGAGGCCAAACGCGGGAACAGCCAAAACGCCACCAACGCCAGTGGTAGCCCAAGCGCAAATAGGCCCAATACGCGACGTGTCGTGGCCCACGTGGGGTGGGTCGTGGGCGTGGGTACTTCGCCCTCGTCTGCGGCTAGTTGCTGCAAAGCGAGCAGGGTCAGCAAAATTGCGAGTAGGCCAAGAATGAGGCTGATTGGGCCTTGGTCGAGCAGGAATGTGGCGAATGGCGCAAATAGTGCGAACCCCAACAGGCTACGGCCATCGCGCAGGCTGAAGGTTTCCGCAGGCTTAAGCGCGATCATGGCGGCCAAAACCGCGCAGGCGGTATCGCGGCCAATACCGGGTAGCACGGTGACGGCCGCAATGGGTGCGAGGATGGCCAATAGCAGGCGTAGCGCGGAAGGCGGCGGGGTTTTCCACGAAAGTGCCAATACGCCCACGGCTAACACACCAAAACCGAGGCCTAGCGTCAGCGGTTGCTGCAGCAGTAGCGGCAATAGGCAGATGGCCGCCGCCAGCCGCACCTGTAGCCGCGTGCTGGCAAACATGGCGGGCGAAGTGGGTTTAGTCGCCATGCTGTTCATTCCGCGGAAGTAGGGCCAGCGCACGCAGGCATTGGTGGCGATGCACATCGCCGGCGTCGGTAGCGGTGCGTGGCTGTGTGGGGAGCTGCAGCGCATAGCGCCGCCCTTGGCGCTCGGCATCGTCCACCCAGCGCGCTAATCGGCTGATGCGCTGCTCGTAGGGCAGGCCCGCTGTGTGCTGCCAGTCCAGTAATAGTTCGCCACGCTGCTGTTGTTCGTAATCGCGCACCAGCAAGCTGTTGTGTCGCGCGGAGGCCTTCCACGCCACCGTGCGCGGTGAATCACCGTGACGGTAATCGCGAAGGTGGTGCAGGCTGTCGCCTGCGCGATGCAGTTGGGGCTGGCCCTCGCCGCCAGCCGGAACGGGAAGCGGCGGTGCTTGCACTTCGGGTGCGGGATACACCAGAAGCGTTTGCTGCGGCCAGATGTAAGCCCACGCATGCGCCAGCCCAAGCGGTTGTACGGTGGAAAGCTGTAAGCGCGGCAGTGGCAGCACGCCGCGGTGCAGGGTAGGGATGTGCAGCTCGCAGGTGCTTCCGCTAGGCTGAATGCTGGTGTGTGTGTGGCGCTGTTGATAGGCCAGCTGCAGCCCGTTGCGAATGCGGGTGTCAGCGGCTTCTAAAGCAATTTTGAGGCGCAAATCGGTGCCTGCCGGAACGGGCTCGGCGGCGATGGCGAGAATGCGCAGCCCGGAGAGTTGTAAATGCGCGGCAATTAAGCTGGCCAGCGCTGCGCCGGAGAGCAATAGCGCGAGCAGTATGGCCGGGTTGTTATTGAAATTAAGCGCGCCCAGCAGCATCGCGGCAAGGAGAAAAGCAAAGAACATTCCGGTGCGCGTAGGCAGCACGTAAATGCGATGACGATCAAGCAATACAGGCAGCACCTCGGGTGCGCGTGGGCGCACCCAAGATTGCAGGCGCTGGCGAAACTGCGCGAACACGTCAATCCACGGCAACGGCGTGCAGGATCTCTTTCGTCAGGCGGCTACTAACGCCGTCGGCTTCGGCCACAAGCCGGTGTTCGGCCACGGCGGGGAAGAGTGTCTGCACGTCTTCAGGAATTACGTGATTGCGGCCCAGCAGCAGCGCATGCGCGCGTGCGGCGCGCAGAAGAGCAAGCCCCGCGCGTGGTGATAGACCAACGCGCACACCCGGCTGCTTGCGGCTACGCGCGATCAGTGCCTGCACGTAATCCAGTAGCGCGTCGCTGGTGCGTGTTTGCTGCACCTGCTGGCGCAGCGCCAAAATGCGCGGCGCATCGAGCAGCGGCTGCGCTTGTGCAATTAGGTTGCGGCGGTCGGCCCCAGCCAGTAACGCGCGTTCGGCAACGTCATCGGGGTACCCCAAAGCAAGCCGTAGCAAAAAACGGTCCAGCTGCGAGTCTGGCAACGGATACGTGCCGGAAAGATCCACCGGGTTTTGCGTCGCAATTACCAAGAATGGATTGGGAAGGGCGCGGGTTTGGCCATCGATGCTGACTTGATGCTCGGCCATCGCTTCCAGCAGTGCGCTTTGTGTGCGCGGTGGCGCGCGGTTGATTTCATCGGCCAGCAAAATATGGGTGAATACCGGGCCGGGATGAAATTCAAAACGCTGCTGTTGGGCGTCGTAAATGGAAACGCCCAAAATATCGGAGGGCAGTAGGTCTGAAGTGAATTGCACGCGCGAGAACCCAAGCCCAAGTGTTGCGGCCATCGCGTGTGCAAGCGTGGTTTTGCCAAGCCCAGGCAGGTCTTCAATCAATAAATGCCCATCGGCAAGCAGGGCCACAAAGGCAAGCCGCACCTGCAGTGTTTTCCCCAAGATGAGGCTGTTGACCTGCTTTTGAGCGTCGTTAAGCGCGCTAAGAAGTGTCGAAGGTTCGAGAGTTGTCATAGTGTTAGGGAAGTTGGAATCCGGCCTGCCGCAGCAGGTGTGCCGTTGCAATGAGAGGAAGCCCGATCAACGCGGTAGGGTCTTGATTATGGATGGCTTCAAATAGCGTGATACCAAGGCCTTCCGATTTGAAACTGCCCGCGCAGTCTAGCGGCTGTTCGGCATCGACATAGCGCTCAATTTCAGCGGTTGAAAGTGAGCGAAATTGCACTTGCGTGGTGTCGATCGCGTTAAAGCATTGGCCGTCTGCATGAGTAAGGCAAAGTGCGGTATGAAATTGCACTGTGCGGCCTGACATCGACTGTAGTTGCGCAAGCGCGTTTCTGCGCGTTTCTGGTTTGCCTAGTGCGCGGCCTGATAGTTCGGCAACTTGATCGGAGCCTAATACCCAAGCGTCAGTTTGTTCGCGATGCGCAACTGCCTGTGCTTTGGCTTGTGCAAGACGAGTAGCGAGCGCAATCGGTGTTTCATCCGTAAGCGCAGCTTCGTCCACCTCTGGGCGCGCCGTTGTAAACGGCAGATGCAGGCGCTGCAGAAGTTCGCTGCGATAGCGCGAGGTAGAGGCAAGAATAAGCTGAGGCATTTAGACCGCCCCGCTGCGTGCGTGCTGCAGTTGTTGCAGCTGCTGCTCAAGACGGCCACCCGCTTCAACCAGCCCGTGACGCACGTTTTCAAGCTGCGGAAGGCTGGCCGATAGTGCGTTGTCTTGCAGCCACAGACGCTGTCGCAGCAAGTCTTGCATCGCCGCTTGCACAGGGTTGGTGTGGTCACCCGCGATTGCCTCAATTTCGCCGCGTGCAGCGCGCAGACGGGCTTCCAGCGCATCGGCGGCATCGAGTATTTGGCGAATGGCCTGCTGGCGCAGCGTAGCGCTTCGGCGTAGGCGCAGCACCTGCCAAAGGCCGCCGCCTAAAAGAATCAAAACGATCAAGATGAGTGCACTATTCATCGGCTCAGTCTGTAGGAGACCGCGATTAGGTGCAAACAACTTTAAGCAAACGTATCCAGCAGTGAGCCGATGGTGGCATTGCCGTTTTTGATCACAAGTGCATTGGCCTTAAACGCATACGACGCGGAAAGCGATTCCACGATGTTGCGTTCCAGCGATACGCCTTCGGTAGTTGAACGCGTGACTTGTGCTTGAACGCCGCCTTGTCCGGGGGCTTCGCTAAGCGCCACGCCTTGCGAGTGGAACCCTTGCGTGCCAAGGTTGGCGATATTGTGCGCAGCGCTATCAAGCCGCATTTGTGCGGCGTGCATTCCAGAGGGTGCGATGGACGACAGCGTGCTCATGGTGATGATCATATCGGCAAGTGACGTGTTAACTTGAGATTCTCGTCACAGATACGCCTTTTAGTTGGGGCTGTGGCGATTTGACGGCAAAGCGCGATTTGCGTAACATTCTCCGACTTATGTCCGAACAGCCAACAAGCCGAGTTCCAGACGTTGTGGATGCTTGGCGCATGGTTGCCGCGCGGCGCGAGTTCGAAGGTCGAATTCCGCTGGCTGCGATGACCCGGTTAAGCGACGGCCTGTTAGATTGCGAAGGTGAGGCCCGTTACGAGCTGGTCTTTGGCACCGATGCGCTCAAACTGCCGTTTGCGGAGCTTCGAATCGAGGCAGAATTGCCGCTGGAATGCCAGCGCAGCCTGCGTCGCTTCTTGCTGCCGGTACGGCTGGTGCAGCGCTTGGGGTTGATCCGCGATGAGGCGGATGAAGCCGCGCTTCCTCCGGACTATGAGCCTTTACTGGTGGCGGCAGACGGCATGCTGCGTCCGTCGGATCTGGTAGAGGATGAGTTAATTCTGGCGCTGCCGGTTGTTCCGATGTCGCCAGATGCCGACGTGGTGGAGCGCGATTTCGTGCCTACCGCCGAGGAAACTGCCCGCGCTAACCCGTTTGCGGCGCTGGCGGGCTGGAAGAAAGAATAAGTGCGACAATAGTCGCGTCGAGCGCTACATACGTTTTCTTTGGAGTTGTTCCCATGGCCGTTCAGAAGTCCCGTGTTTCCCCCTCCCGCCGTGGCATGCGCCGCATGCACGACGCCCTGTCTGCCAAGCAGCTGGCTACCGATCCGACCAGCGGTGAGACCCACCTGCGTCACCACGTGACCGCCGACGGTTTCTACCGTGGCAAGCAGGTCATCGTGCCGAAGACCAAGATCGTTGACGAAGAGTGAGCCTAGGCCGTAAGGCCTGCGGTATCCTCTGTTGATCACGCCCGGCCGTGCTTTTAGCGCGGCCGTTGGCGTTTCTACGCGTAAAAAGCCGCTAGCAGCGTGCTAGTGCACGCGTTTTTTCCGCTGGGTTTGGGTAGATCTAGCCAGATCGGCTAACCTAGCCGGATTGTCCGTAGGAGTTGCTGTTCGTATGAGCCAGACCGAAAGCCGTATCTATTCGCGTATCGCGGGGACCGGTAGCTACCTGCCGGAACAGGTACTCAGTAATGATGACTTGGTGCGCCGTGGGGTGGATACCAGCGACGAGTGGATTACCAGTCGTACCGGCATTCGGCAGCGCCATGTAGCGGCGGAAGGTGAATACACCAGTGATCTTGGCTATCAGGCGGCGCTGCGTGCGCTGGAAGCGGCCGGTGTTGAGGCTTCCGAGATCGACCTGATCGTAATGGGCACCACCACGCCCGATCTCATTTTTCCTTCCACGGCCACCATCGTTCAGCACAAACTAGGAATCGCGGGCTGTATGGCGTTCGACGTCAATGCCGCCTGTTCGGGCTTTATCTATGCGCTCACCGTGGCCGACAAGTTCGTGCGTAGTGGCGCCGCCAAGACTGCCCTAGTAATTGGTGCGGAAACCCTGACCCGCATGCTGGATTGGAACGACCGTAATACCTGCGTGTTGTTTGGTGATGGCGCGGGCGCAGTCGTGCTCAAAGCCGATACCGAAACCGGCATCCTCAGCACCCATGCGCATGCCGATGGCAGTAAGCGCGAGCTGCTGTGGTGCGACTCTGGCGTTTCGGCGGGGTTCAAGCCTGAAAAAGCCAACGTCGGTGCCGTGGTGCAGATGGTGGGCAATGAGGTCTTTAAGTACGCGGTAAAAGCGTTGGATGCGGTTGTCGATGAGGCGCTGGAAGCTAATGGGCTTACCAAGGAAGCACTGGACTGGCTGGTGCCGCATCAGGCCAATCTGCGCATTATCGAAGCCACTGCGAAACGGCTGAATATGCCGATGGAGCAGGTGATTTTGACCGTGGGCAAGCACGGCAATACATCATCGGGTTCGGTGCCGCTGGCGCTGGATGAAGCAGTGCGTTCTGGGCGCGTGCAGCGCGGCCAGCTGATTCTGCTTGAAGCCTTCGGCGGCGGTTTTGCTTGGGGTTCCGCACTGGTGCGTTATTAACCAGTAACCATACGGTAAAGTACAGACGTATTAGAGCTTTTGCTCGTATCATGCCCGCCCCGTCAGCGTTTCTGGCGGGTTACTCTATTGGGCTTGAAGACGTATTGAGTGTGGGCGAAGTGTCGATTTCAAATCTAGCAATCGTGTTTCCCGGCCAAGGGTCGCAGTCGGTGGGAATGCTGGCCGAACTGGCGCAGCTGCATCCAACGATCAAGGCGGCCTTTGACGAGGCTTCGGAAGGCGCTGGCGCGGATCTTTGGGCGCTGTCGCAGGCGGGGCCCGAAGAAATGTTGAATCGCACCGAATATACCCAGCCCGCACTGCTGGCGGCGGGTGTAGCGGCATGGCGGTTGTGGCAGGCCCAAGGTGGCGCGCAGCCCGCACTTCTGGCGGGCCATAGCCTAGGCGAATACACCGCATTGGTGGCCGCTGGGGCGCTGTCGCTGAAAGATGGTGCACATTTGGTGCGCATCCGCGGCCAGTTGATGCAAGACGCGGCGCCTGCGGGCACCGGCGCGATGGCGGCTGTACTGGGCGCAGAAGATGCGCTGGTGGAAGCCGTGTGTGCGGAGGCCTCCGGCGCGCAGGTGGTGGTACCGGCCAATTACAACTCGCCGGGCCAAATTGTGATTGGCGGCGATGCGGCGGCGGTCGATAAAGCGCTGGCGTTGCTGCAGGAAAAAGGCGTGCGCAAGGCAGTCAAACTTGCGGTGAGCGTGCCCTCGCACACCCCCCTGATGCGCGAAGCGGCGAACCGCCTCGCGGGCACCATGGCCGGGCTGGAGTGGCGTTTGCCCCAGCTGCCGGTGGTGCAGAACGTGGATGCGCAGGTGCACCACACTGTTGAAGCCATCCAAGACGCCTTGGTGCGCCAGCTCTATCTGCCGGTGCAGTGGACGCGTTGCGTGCATGCCTTAGTGGCCGGTGGCGCGAGCCGCATCGGTGAATGCGGCCCGGGCAAGGTGCTGACGGGGTTAGTGAAGCGTATTGATAAATCACTCGACGCGCGCGCGTTGGGCACGCCAGCCGAGTTGGCTGGCGCTATTGAGGAATGGAACGCATGAGCGAGCAAGTATTGAAGGGTGAAATCGCGTTGGTGACTGGCGCTTCGCGTGGCATTGGCGCGGCGATTGCCGACCAGTTGGCGGCGCTGGGGGCTACCGTAATCGGTACTGCTACCTCGGACGCTGGTGCGCAGGCCATTGGTGCGCGTCTTGCGGCACAGGGCGGCCATGGCCGCCGTCTGAATGTGAATGAAGCCGGTGCCATTGAAGCGCTGATCGACGCGATCGGCACCGAATTTGGCGGTGTTTCCATTCTCGTCAACAATGCCGGCATCACCCGCGACAATCTGCTGATGCGGATGAAAGATGAAGATTGGCAGGCTATTTTGGATACCAATCTGACCTCGGTGTACCGCGCCAGCAAGGCGGTAATGCGCGGCATGATGAAAGCGCGTAAGGGCCGAATCATCAATATCGCTTCGGTGATTGGCGTGACCGGTAACGCGGGCCAAGCCAACTACGCGGCGGCCAAGGCCGGGATTATTGCGTTCAGCAAGTCGCTGGCCAAGGAAATTGGCTCGCGCGGGATCACCGTGAATGTGGTGGCCCCTGGCTTCATCGAAACCGATATGACCGCCGACCTGCCGGAAGCCGCCAAAGAGGCGATGCTGGGCCAGATCGCGCTGGGCCGCTTGGGTGGCCCTGCCGATATTGCGAACGCGGTGGCCTTTTTGGCCGGGCCGTCGGCCAGCTACATTACCGGCGAGACTCTGCACGTCAACGGTGGCATGTATATGCCGTAACCGGCGGCAATTTTTCGCGCGTCATGCAGAATTAGCTGCATGGCCGCTTTTTTCCCTTAAACTACGCTATTACGGCCTAACCAGCCCCATGAGGAGCAAAGAAACATGAGCAATATCGAAGAGCGCGTCAAGAAGATTGTTGTTGAACAGCTGGGCGTCAAGGAAGAAGACGTCACCACCAGTGCGTCGTTTGTGGACGACCTGGGTGCTGACTCGCTCGACACCGTGGAACTGGTGATGGCGCTGGAAGAAGAGTTCGAGTGCGAAATTCCGGACGAAGACGCCG
This sequence comes from Thermomonas sp., assembly GCF_019104945.1. Classification (GTDB taxonomy): domain Bacteria; phylum Pseudomonadota; class Gammaproteobacteria; order Xanthomonadales; family Xanthomonadaceae; genus Thermomonas. The sequence continues at coordinate 48,517 of NZ_JAHRWW010000030.1, forward strand.
AGAAGATCAGCACCGTGCAGGCGGCGATCGACTACATCAAGGCCCACGTTAAGGCCTAATGCGTCTGCGTGCGGCGCATGGCGTAAGCCAAGCGTTGCCAACGACACTGCGCGGCGCTTGAAGCATTCAGCACGCGCAGACAGCGAGGGCCGCAGTTTGCGGCCCTTGTCATAAGACAAGCGATAAAGCGTTAAGCGTTGGAGGATAGGGAAATGAGTAAGCGTCGCGTCGTTGTGACTGGGATGGGCATTATCTCGCCGCTCGGTCTAGACTTGGCCAGCAATTGGGACGGCATCTGTAACGGCCGCTCCGGTATTACTCCAGTTGAAGGCTTTGATGCCTCTACCTATCCCACCCGCATTGCGGGCGAAATTCGCGGCTTTGACGTCACCCAGTGGGTGAACCCCAAAGACGCAAAGAAAATGGATCACTTCATCCATTACGGCATGGCGGCTTGTCTCATGGCCAAAGACGATGCCGGGCTTGAAGTGACTGAAGCCAATGCCGAGCGCATTGGTTCGCTGGTGGGTGCAGGTATCGGCGGCATTTGGGGCATTGAAGAAACCGCCGTGAAGCTGCACGAGGGCGGGGTGCGTAAGATCAGCCCGTTCTATATTCCCTCTACCATCATCAATATGATGCCTGGCCAATTATCGTTGGCGATTGGCATCAAAGGGCCGACGTTCTCTGCGGTATCGGCCTGTGCCACGTCAAACCACAGCATCGGTATGGCGATGCGCATGATCCAGTACGGCGATGCCGACGTGATGTTTGCCGGTGGCGCTGAGCGTGGCAGTTCGCCTACGGCCATGGGCGGCTTCTGCGCGATGAAGGCGATGAGCACGCGCAATGATGACCCCACCCGTGCTTCGCGGCCGTGGGATAAAGAACGTGACGGCTTTGTGCTGGGCGACGGTGCCGGTATTTTGGTGCTGGAAGAATACGAACACGCCAAGGCGCGCGGCGCACGCATCTACTGCGAACTGGTGGGCTTTGGTGCCACCTCAGACGCCTACCACATGACTGCGCCAAGCGAGAACGGCGAAGGCCCGGCGCGCTGCATGGCGATGGCGTTTAAGGATGCAGGTATTAACGCAAGTGACGTGGGCTATCTCAATGCGCACGGCACCAGCACACCGCTGGGTGATCTGGCGGAAACGCTGGCGATCAAGCGCGCGCTGGGCGATCACGCCTACAAAACTATGGTTAGCTCCACCAAGTCGATGACCGGGCACCTGCTGGGTGCAGCTGGCGGCGTGGAAGCGATTTATTCCATCAAAGCGCTGGAAACCGGCATCATTCCACCTACGATCAATCTGGAAAATCCAAGCGAAGGCTGCGATTTGGACTATGTGCCGAACGTTGCGCGTGATGCCAAGGTGGATGTCGTGGTGTCGAACGGTTTCGGCTTCGGTGGCACCAATGGCACGTTGGTGTTCAAGCGGATTTAATGTGCCTTGATCCACACGCGTGCGCTTGCGGCTGGCATCGATCTTCTAAACCTGCACCGGCTCGACCCGGCGCGTTATCCGGTGCTGCTGGAGTCAAGCAGTAGCGGTGCGCTGGGGCGCTGGGACATGCTGCTGGCGCATTCGGGAGAGGGCTTTGCACTGCACCGCGATGGCGTGGTGCGGAGTCTGCAAGGAGAGGTCTTGGCTGGCACGTTTTTTGACGTGCTCGATGCGCAGTGGCGCAGCTTGCAACAAGCAAAGATGCACGATGCAGCGCTGCCATTTCGCGGCGGCTGGGCGCTGTATTTTGGGTACGAAGCCGCGCAACAGATCGAGCCGGTTTTACATTTGCCACAAGCCGAAGGCAGTCTGCCCGTGGCCGTTGCGCTGCGTTGCCCTGCTGCGCTGCTGCAGGAACGCATTAGTGGCGATTGTGTGGCGGTAAGTGAGGCCGGTGTTGCGCCGCAGTGGTTGGCGCAGATCGAGGCTGACTGTGCAAGTACAAAGACAATGGCCCCGCCTCCACTTTGGCAGGCACCTGTGCATATTGAAGAAGATGCGCCACAGCGCTATCTCGCAAGTGTTGAGCGTGCGTTGGCGTATCTGCTGGAGGGCGATGTCTTTCAAGCGAATTTGTCGCGCGGCTGGGAGGCACGCTTTGCTGAACCGCTTTCTCCCGCGACGTTATTTCAGCGCTTGCGTGAAAATAACCCAGCCCCTTTTGCAGGCATCTTTCACAGCCTATGGGGAAGCGTCGTAAGCGCATCGCCCGAACGCTTGCTGTCCGTGCACGACGGAGTTGCGCAAACCCGCCCAATAGCAGGCACGCGTCCGCGTTTTACGGGTGATGATGACGCGGCACGTATTCGTGAGTTGGTTGGCAACCCCAAAGAACGCGCCGAGCATGTAATGCTGATCGACTTGGAACGCAACGATCTTGGCCGCGTGTGTCGGCCTGGCAGCGTGCGGGTGGATGAGCTGATGACGGTAGAAAGCTATGCCCATGTTCACCATATCGTGAGCAATGTGCGTGGCGAACTGCGCGCGGATGTTACGCCGGGGCAGGCGATCGCCGCGCTGTTCCCGGGGGGCACCATTACCGGCTGCCCGAAGGTGCGCTGCATGCAAATCATCGCCGAACTTGAAGGCGTGGGGCGTGGTGCCTATACCGGGTCTATGGGGTGGCTAAACCGCGACGGAGATATGGACCTGAACATCTTGATCCGTAGTGCGGAAATAGAAGCGCAAACATTGCGTTTCCGCACGGGCGCGGGCATCGTGATCGATTCCGACCCGCAGCGCGAGTTGGAAGAAACCCGCGCCAAAGCGCGCGGTATGCTGCGCGCGCTGGGGGCAGAGTGAGTCCTTCGGCACACGCCTTGTTTGCAGGGGAGGGGCGCATAGAACGCCTATCTCCTGCTAACCGTGGCTTTGCCTATGGCGATGGCCTATTCGAAACCATGCGTGTGTATCAAGGAACACTGCCGCTGTGGCCGCAGCACTTGGCGCGTTTGCGCGTTGGCGCGCAGCGGCTCGGGGTCACGCTGCCTGATGCTGCGTTCATGCAGGCACAGATTGCGGCCATGCTGGAAGGCGTGGGCGCGGCGGTGCTCAAACTGCTGGTGACGCGCGGTGATGGTGGTCGCGGTTATGCGCCAGCCGCCGATGCCACACCGGTATGGGCGCTGTCGCTGCATCCGCTGCCTGTGGTGCAAACCGATTTGCGGCTGCATCACTGTGAAATAACACTCGCGCATCAGCCTACGCTGGCCGGTATCAAGCACTGCAATCGGCTGGAACACGTATTGGCGCGGGCTGAAGTGGTACGCGCCGGAATGGACGAAGGGGTGCTCTGCGATAGCGATGGGCGCCTCATCAGCGCCACCGCAGCGAATGTGCTGGTGCGTCGCGCTGGGCGCTGGTTCACCCCGCCGGTTGAACGCTGCGGCGTGGCCGGTGTACTGCGCGGCTGGCTACTGGCGCAAGGGTTGCTGGAAGTAGCGGATTTATCGTTTGAAGACGTCAAAAATGCCGACGCGCTCGCCCTGTGCAACGCGGTGCGCGGTATTCTGAGCGTCTCTTCTTTCGAAGCGTGCCGTTGGCACGCGCACCGAGAAACCGCCGAGCTTTCTATGCCGCTGATGCACGCCTATCCCATGTTTGTTCCCTCCGAGGTCTCGCCATGAAGCGCGTCCTGCTAATTTTGTTGGCACTGTGCGTGCTAGTCGGAGGCTGGTATTGGCAGCGCTATCAGCAGTTTGCCGATACACCGCTAACGGGGATTTCGGCCGATGCCAGCTTGGTTGTGGCGCGCGGCGATAATCTTGGCAAAGTGCTGCAAACATTAAAGGCCCAGAACATCCAAACCGGCGACCGTCTGCTGTGGCAGTTATTGGCAAAGCAAACGGGCGCGGCAGGGAAATTACAGGTGGGTGAATACGCACTTGCGGTGGATACCTCACCACGCACGCTGCTGATCGCCATGCGCGATGGCAAAGTGGTGCGGCGTAAGTTCACCATTGTGGAAGGCTGGAACATCCGTGATCTGCGCGCTGCGCTGCGTAAAGTGCCGCTGCTTAAGCACACCACCGAGCAACTGTCTGATGCCGAACTGATGGCGGCTTTGGGCCACGCTGGGCAACACCCCGAAGGGCGCTTCCTGCCGGAAACTTACGCATGGGTGCGTGGTGATTCCGACCTTGACCTACTCAAGCGTGCCTACGCGGCGATGGAAAAAGCACTGGCTGCGGCTTGGGCCAAGCGTGCGGAAGACCTGCCGCTGCAAAATGAAGACGCTCTGCTCACACTGGCATCAATCGTAGAAAAAGAAACCGGCGTAGCCGATGAGCGCCCGCAAATTGCCGGGGTGTTTGAGCGGCGTTTGAATATAGGCATGCGTCTGCAAACCGATCCCACCGTGGTGTATGGCCTAGGCTCGCGCTATACCGGCAATATCCGCAAAGTGGACCTCACCACGGATACGCCCTACAACACCTATACGCGTGCAGGCCTTCCACCCACACCTATCGCCATGCCCGGTAATGCCGCGCTGCTGGCGGCGGCGCAGCCCGCCAAGGGCGATGCGCTGTATTTTGTTGCGGTTGGAGATGGCAGTGGCCGCCATGTATTTTCCAAGTCTTTGGACGAGCACAATGGCGCAGTGCGTGCGTATTTGCAGCGCTATCGCGCGCAGCGCAGTGCCCAGCGCGAAGGGGTAGCAAACCAGTGAGTGCAGGGCTACAGCGGCAGCCGCGGTTGATCACCTTAGAAGGCGGCGAAGGCGCAGGCAAAAGCACGGTGCTACACGCGCTGCGTGACGCTTTGCTTCAAGAGGGCTGCGAAGTGGTGTGTACCCGCGAGCCGGGCGGCACGCCGTTTGCCGAACGCATTCGCGGCCTGCTATTGGAGGCGGGCGATGAACCCGTGCACGAACGCTGCGAGCTGCTCTTGATGTTTGCCGCACGCGCGCAGCATGTGCAGCAGAAAATTTTGCCTGCCTTGGCACGTGGTGCATGGGTAATTAGCGATCGCTTTACCGATTCAAGCTATGCCTATCAAGGCGCAGCGCGCAGCATGGATATGGGGTTTATTGCCGAGCTGGAACGGCGCGCGGTGGGCATTGAGCCGGGCCTAACTCTACTGCTCGATATTGATGTGACCCATGCACGCCAACGCACACGCGGACGCGATTTGCTTAACGGGCAATCCCCTGACCGAATCGAGCGTGAGCGCGACGATTTTTTTGAACGCGTGCGTGCAGGGTTCTTGGTGCGTGCGCAGCAGCACCCGGAGCGGATTCGCCTAGTTGACGCAGGTGCAGATCAAGCAACCGTTGCTGCAGCTGCACTGGCTGCCCTGACGCACTACCGCAAAGGCATGAAATGAGCCTGCTTCCGCCACTCAGCCCTTGGCAGCAGCGCGCCTACGAGCAGGCATGCGGCACCATGCGCGCTGGATATTTTGGCCATGCCACCTTGATTGTGGGGCCGGAGCATATTGGCAAACGCCTGTTTGCCGAGCATCTGGCGAGGCGTGTGCTGTGCCTGTCGCCGCTGGCCGATGGTGAAGCATGCGGAACCTGTAAAAGCTGCCATCTATTTGCTTCGCGCGCGCAGATGGAGCCGCTGGAAGTGCGTCCGGATGGCGCGCCTTCGCATCCGTGGGGGCATAGTGCGCACCCAGATCTTCTGTTTGTTGGTTATGAGAACAACACAAAAACCGGCAAGCCGCGCAGTGAGTTGGTGATCGAGCAAATTCGCGGTATTTCCGACAAGCTGGGGCTCACCTCGCAATTGGGTGGTGCGCAGGTGGTGATTGTGGACCCCACCGATGCGATCAATTGGAACGCCTTCAACGCGTTGCTCAAAACATTAGAAGAGCCGCAGCCCGGCCGCTACCTGTGGCTGCTGGCTTCCAATCTGGCGCGATTGCCCGCCACGATCCGCAGCCGCTGTCAGCGTTTGGAACTGCGCCTGCCGCCGCGTGATGAGGCATTGCAGTGGCTGCAGACACGCGGGCACCAGGTCAGTTTGGCAGAAGAAGCACTGGACGCCGCACGCGGCCACCCTGGTTTGGCCGATGCGTGGATCACCGGCGATGGCCTTGCATTGCGCCGCGATGTGCAGAAAGACGCACAAGCCCTGCAGCGCGGGCAGGCGGAGGCTTTGGAAGTGGCGCAGCGCTGGGCCGCAGACGGGCGTGCCCCCGAACGGCTACGACATTTGGCAGAATTAGTACTGCAGCAGGCTTCGGGCTTGACCGACGCCGGTGCAGCCCGCACCCTAGCGGAACGTTTCGACGCCGCCAATCGTGCACGTGGCTTACTCAGTACGACGGTACGTGCGGATTTAGCGATAATGGAAGCGCTGCTGGGGTGGCGTGCGAAATAAAACAGCGAGCAACATAGAGCGGATAAAGGAACAGGGAATGAGTGCAGGAGCAGGTGCGGCGCGGCAAGGTATTTTGTCGCTGTCGATCAAAGATAAAGCGGCGCTGTATAACGCCTATATGCCTTTCATTCGTCAGGGTGGAATTTTCGTGCCGACCACGCGCCGTTACTTCATCGGCGACGAAGTGTTCCTGCTCTTGGTGCTGCCTGACTCTTCTGAACGGTTGCCGGTAGCGGGTAAAGTGGTGTGGATCACCCCCACAGGTGCGCAGGGCAATCGTACGGCGGGCATTGGCGTGCAGTTTGCTGAAACCGCCGAAGGTGAGGCGGTGCGCAGTAAGATCGAAACGACCCTGGCCGGCACGCTCAATGCCGACCAGCCGACACAGACGATGTAAGGCTCCGCCGGGTTATTCCGGCGGCGTCTGCAAAATAACCGCGTCCCAACCCGGGCGCGGCGCAAAGCGTTCGCCGTGGCGGGCTTGAAGTAGCTTCAAACGAGCAAGCAAGGCATCAACGCCGGTGGCGCGAATGTGTTGAATCGGGCCGCCGCGGAATGGCGCAAAGCCGGTGCCGAAAATGACCCCCGCGTCGAGCAGGTCGGCATCGCTCACCACGCCTGCATGCAGACAGGCAACGGCTTCATTGAGTAGCGGCAGAATTAGCCGATCTTGCAGATCCTCGGGCGCGTTGTAACCCGCAGGCAGCTCGGGTTTCACCGCCTTGCCGTTTTCCCAGCGGTAAATGCCTTGGCCGTCTTTTTTACCGCGCTTGCCCGCTTCCACCGTGGCCAGCGCCGCCGGAACTTCAAGGCCAAGGAACGGTGCCAGCTCTTTGCCAACGCTGGCGGCAACGTCTAGGCCAACCGTGTCCAATAGTTCAATCGGCCCCATCGGCATGCCAAACGCCACCGCTGCTTTGTCGATGGCCGGGCCGGGGATGCCTTCTGCATACGCCTTGGCGGCTTCGAGCATGTAAGGAAAGAGCACGCGGTTGACCAAGAAACCGGGCGTACCTGCCACCGGCACGGGGAACTTACCCAGTGCTTTGCAAAACGCGGCCAAACGGCGTTCGGTTTCAGGCGCCATCGCGTCGTGATGAATGATCTCCACCAAAGGCATCTGCGCCACCGGGTTGAAGTAGTGCAGGCCTGCAAATTGAGCGGGGCGGGCGATATGGCCGCGCAGCTCGTCAAGTGGGATTGACGAGGTATTGGTTGTCAGCAGCGCGTCTGCCTTGAGCTTGGGCTCTACCGTGTTGTAGAGATCGCGCTTGGCGTCGGGGTTTTCGATGATCGCTTCAATCACAAGGTCGGCATTGGCAACGCCGTCGCCGTTGAGATCAGACTTCAGTCGGTTCGCCACTTCGGGGCGCTTGCTGGGGTCTTTGACCTTCTTTTCGAATAGAACCTGCGCGCGCTGCAACGCGCCGTCAATAAAGCGCTGCTCGCGGTCTTGCAGGGTGACATCGAAGCCTTTGTAGGCGGCAAATGCGGCAATATCGCCGCCCATCACGCCTGCACCCACGACGTGCACACGCTGGATGCCTGCATCACCCTTGCCTAGCGCCTTCATGCGCTCGGTGAGGAAGAAAATGCGGATCAGGTTGCGCGCGGTACTGCTGCCCGCCAGTTTGACCACGGCGCGACGCTCGGCAGCAAGGCGGGCGGAAATGCCTTGCCCGCCGCTACGCTGCCAGGTGGAGATCAGCGCATAGGGCGCAGGGTAGTGGTCTTTCTTGGCCTTGCGTGCCACCTGTTTGATCATCTGCGGGGCCAGTAGTTTGCGCGCAAGCCACGTATTGCTGCCCCAGCCGAGCGCGCGCTGCTTGAGTGGGCGCGTGGTGCCGCGCAGCGCCAGTGCGGCGGCGCTGTCAATCAGTACCGGCAGGTCCACCACTTTATCGACAAGGCCAATGCCGCGCGCGGCCTTAGCACTGAGCGCCCGCCCGGTGAGCATCATGTCCATCGCCGCCGGCGCGCCGACAAGACGCGGCAAGCGCGCGCTGCCGCCCCAGCCTGGGAAAATGCCAAGCTGCGTTTCTGGCAGGCCAATTCGGGTAGAGGCGTCGCTGCTGGCCACGCGATAACGGCAGGCCAGTGAAATTTCGGTGCCGCCGCCCATGCAAAACCCGTGGATCGCGGCTACCGTGGGGCAGGGCAGTTCGGCCAGTTTTTGGAAGGTGGCCTGACCGCGGCGAATGGCATCGTTTACCGTGCCTTTGCGGTCGTAGTCTTGAAACTCTTTCAAGTCAGCACCGGCAATGAAACCACTGGTTTTGCCGGAGGCGATCACCAGCGCTTTGGGTGGATCGATGACGATGCGCTCAAGCGCAACCCCTAGCTCGATCAGTGCGGCCTGTGAGAAGGCGTTGACGGCGGCGTTTTCGCGGTCGAAATAGAGCACGAGTGCGCCATCGTCGCGGAGTTCGGTGCGCCAGTGGTGAAGCTGTAGTCCAGCGAAGCGATTGGGGGAAAGATCGGCCATGAGAAGGTCGTCCATACCATGAGGGATGGTCTATCGTAGCCCGGTAGAACTTGAATAATTGTCTAATTGCCATCATTTCTGAACCGGGAGCGAGGAACTTCCCTATTCAAACTTGGTCATAACGCCCGGAAGCACTGGGCTAACAGGAGCGCGGTGCAATGACGGAGGATCGGGTGTCGCAAGCGCTGGATCAAGATCTCGTGGCAAGGGTGCAGCGTGGCGAAGCCGCCGCGTTTGACCTGCTTGTGCGCAAATACCAGCACCGCGTGGCGGCCGTGATTTCGCGCTATATCCGCGACTGGTCAGAGGTGCAGGACGTGGCTCAGGACACGTTTATTCGCGCTTACCGCGCTATTGGCAATTTTCGCGGAGATGCGCAATTTTCAACGTGGCTGCACACCATTGCCGTCAATACCGCGAAAAACCACTTAGCCACGCTGGGGCGGCGCCCGCCGAACGAAGACGTGGATATCGGCGATGCAGAGCTGTTCGATTCCGGCGTTCAACTGCGTGATAACGACACCCCCGAACGAGAATTGATGCGTCAGCAGTTGGAACAAACCGTGCTGGATGCGGTCGAAGCATTGCCGGTGGATCTGCGCGATGCGATTACCTTCCGCGAAGTGGACGGTTTGAGCTATGAGGAAATCGCCGAACGGATGCACTGCCCCATCGGCACCGTGCGCTCGCGCATTTTTCGTGCACGCGAAGCCATCGATGCGCGTATGCGCCCCTTGATGGATCACGACTCTCTTTCCAAACATTCGCAAGCCTCATGAACAACGATACCGACCGTTACTCTCATGACCTCACCCACCTCAGCAGCCGCGAGCAGCTGTCGGCGCTGATGGACGGTGCATTGCCAGAAGATCAAACCCGTTTCCTGCTGCGCCGTTTGCAGCACGATGTGGAACTCACCGAAAGCTGGGACTGCTGGCGCATGGCGGGTGAAGTGATGCGCGGCGTAACACCCACGCAGCGCCTGCCGTCTGACTTTGCCAGCAAGGTGTCGGCTGCACTCCATGGCAGCGCTCCGGCTGTGCAGGTGAGCCCGCGTCAGCCTAAGCGCTTACCCGTATGGGTGCATTGGAGTGGCGGTGCAGCAGTGGCTGCGGCGTTGGCGCTGGTGGCGGTGATGGTGCGCCCAGCGGCCGATGTCGCGCCGCCTCCTGCGCAGGTTGCGCAAGCGGCCCCGGCTGCGCCGGTACACCCAGAAAAAGCCCCTGTTCCGCAGGCACCTGCACCGGCCGCACTGGCGGATTCGTCTGAAGTGCTTGCGGCCGCAGCCGCTGTGGCTGAACGCCCGGCTCGGCGGGCCGCGTCGCGCACGTCGCCGCGTGAGGTCGCAACACCAGTGCCTGCAGTGCTGCAGGAAGCGCCCCAGCAATTTGCAAAGGCTGAAATTGCTGCACCAGTGGCAAGTGCAGCACACACCGCTTCTGCAAACGACGACATCGTGACCAAGCCTTGGCCGCGTTCGGCGCTGCCGCAGTTTGGCAATAGCGGCAGCATGGCGGTGGGTTTTGGTAATGGTCAGCCGCATACGACGCGCAGTAACCCGTTTATCCCGCCTATTTTTGCAGCACCGCCCAAATTATTGAGCGAGCCTGCACAAACCGAACCGTCTGAGCCGCAGCCGCAGCCGCAGCAGCCCTAATGCCGCAGTGCTTGGCTGGCCATTGGCCTCTCGTTCGATTTCTTTTTTTTTGATCCATTGATAAGGATGCTCTGTCATGCCTGTGACCAAGACCTTTACCTTACGCCCCCTATTGCTCACCACCGCGCTTGCTGTTGCGGGTGTGGTGGCCTGCAGCGGGCAAAATGCCGCGAATGCGCAAACCCCGTTAGCTACCCAGCAGGCGGCGCCTGCGCCCGAACTCGTGGCGGGGTTGCCGGACTTCACGCGTCTGGTGGAGCAGGTGGGGCCTGCGGTTGTGAGCGTGCAAGCGGAAATTGGCAGCAAGCCGCAAAAGACCGGCCGCTTGCAGCAGATCGACCCCAATCAAGAAGGGGATGACGAAATTCCAGAATTCTTCCGCCGCTTCTTTGGGCCGGGGATCTCGCCCATGCCGGGGATGCCCGGACAGCCGAACATGCGTCCGCGCGGCACACCGCTGGGAACCGGGTTCATTATTTCAGCAGATGGCTACATTCTGACTAACCACCATGTGATCGATGGGGCCGACACCGTGCGCGTCAAACTCTCCGACCGCCGCGAGCTGACTGCCAAAGTGGTGGGCAGCGATCCACAGTCCGACGTTGCTTTACTCAAAGTCACGGCGAAAGATCTGCCGGTGATGCGTATCGGCGACTCTAGTTTGATCAAACCGGGGCAGTGGGTGGTGGCCATCGGTTCGCCGTTTGGGCTGGATCATTCGGTGACCGCTGGCATCGTTAGCGCGGTGGGGCGCTCAAACCCCGGTTCGGACCAACGCTATGTGCCGTTTATTCAGACCGACGTGGCAATTAACCGCGGTAATTCCGGTGGTCCCTTGCTCAATACGCGCGGGCAGGTGGTGGGTATCAACTCGCAAATTTTCAGTAATTCCGGCGGCTATCAAGGCATTAGCTTCGCCATTCCAATTGATGTGGCGATGAATGCCGTGCAGCAGCTCAAGGCCACCGGCAAGGTGACGCGCGGGCAACTGGGCGTGCAGATCCAAGGTTTAAGCCGTGACGCGGCCAAGGCACTGGGGCTGGATGATGCCAACGGCGCGCTGGTGTCGGGCGTGGAGCCGGGAAGCGCCGCCGAGCGCGCGGGCATTATGCGGCAGGACGTCATCCGTAAGGTCAACGGCCAGCCGGTATTTGAATCCAG
>NZ_JAHRWW010000009.1 GCF_019104945.1 Thermomonas sp.
GATGAAGGACCAAGCCATCGTCTGCAACATCGGTCATTTCGACAATGAAATTCAGGTCGATGCGCTCAAGGCGCTGCCGGGCATCACCCACACCAACATCAAGCCGCAGGTGGACAAATACACGCTGGCAAACGGCAACAGCATTTTCTTGCTGGCCGAAGGCCGCCTAGTGAACCTCGGCTGCGCCACCGGCCACCCCAGCTTCGTGATGAGCAATTCGTTTGCCAACCAGACGCTGGCACAGATCGACCTGTGGGCGAATAAAGACCACTACGAGGCTAAGGTCTATATCCTGCCGAAGAAGTTAGATGAAGAAGTGGCGCGGCTGCACTTAGCCAAGATCGGGGTGAAGCTGACCCAGCTCTCACAAACACAGGCCGACTACCTTGGCGTGCCGGTGGAAGGGCCGTACAAACCGGATCATTACCGCTACTGATCACCCGCAGCGGGGACAACGACGGGCGCCGCAGGGCGCCCGTTTTCATTGCGGGCCTTAGCCCAGCGCCGCGACCTGCTCGCTGTACGCCTTACGCGACTGCACGAACACGTCGAACGGAAACTTGATCGACACGCCTTCCAGCGCCGCCGCCAGCATTTCTAAATGCCCCTCAAACCCAGCGCAGGCTTTGGCCGGGTCTTCACCCGCAGGCACCTGCACCACAAGCTGCAACAGCGTACCGCCATCCACCGCCTGCAATGACCAGCGCAGTGGGCGTTGCGGCTGATCGCCACTACTCCACGAATACTCCAGAAGACTGCCCGCTTCAAATGCGGTCACCGTGCTGTCGATCACAATTCCGCTATCGGCAAAATCAATCCGCACCGCGCCGCCTTGGCGCAATTCAATCGTTCCCGGCGCAAGCCACTGCGCCATGGATGCAGGCACCGTGAGCATCGCCCAAACGGCGTCTTGCGTATGCGCAAATACCCGGCCTAAATGCCCTTCAAACCCTGCTTCGGTACGCGAAATCTGCCCGAGAGTGAGTGTTGTATCGTCCATCTGATCCACCTTACGCCTAATGATGGAGCCATTAGGCCGCATCTTAGCAATGGCTGCCTTGATACACGTCACGCACGGCGTTTACGTGTGCGTTTGGACGTGGTGCTGCCTTCGGCTTGCTGCGCCGTTGCCGTCAATGGTTCTAGCGCCGCTAATACGTCGATATACGTCAGCAAGCATTCCAAATATTCCGGCGATGCTGCTTGCATCGTGTCGATCATGCGCAATACCAAGCGCCCGGAATTCAGTGGCCCAGCGTGCTCCTGAGGCTGCGCCAGTGATTCCCGCAATTGACTGCGCGCGCGCACTGCACGCCACACGCGGCGCGCGTCATCCAGCATGGGAGCGGCTGCATGCACCTGCGCCTCCGAAAATACTTGCAGCACCTCTGCAAGCGGGCTTGTTTGCACCTGCGCAAGCAACTGCTGCGTCCGTTGCGGTGCGCGCTCTGCCTGTTCAAGCAAAGCGCACAAACGCGGCTCCAGCGCGGCACGCAATGCGTTATCGCAGCCGTGCATGCGCTGCAACAGCGCTTCAATGCGATACAACGCCGCTCCGGCAGCACCGCGTTCGCGCAGCGCAAGCAGCCGCATCTGCAAAGTGTGTAGCTCAGTCATGCGTGGCTTTGGGGCGCGGCATCGGCGCAATTTCAACACGACGATTGCGCGCACGCCCTGCCTCATCGGTATTACTGGCCACCGGCTGCTGCGCGCCAAACGCGGCAGAAAATACCGCATTTGCAGGAACACCTGCGGCAATCAGCGCGCGCGTGACGGTAAGCGAGCGCTGCGCCGACAGCTCCCAGTTATCGGCAAAGCGGCGGTTATCGCTATGCACCGGCTGATCGTCGGTGAAGCCACTCACCATCAAAATTTCATCGCGCGCGCGCAAATAATCGGTCAACGGCCCGGCCAGACTGTGTAGCACCGCTACGCCCTCCGGTTGCAGTGCATCCGAGTTGTGCGCAAACAACACGCTACCGCGAATGCCAATTCGCCCATCCACCAAGGTGATTCGCCCTTCGGCTAGCGGCGCCGCCAGTGCTTGCTCCAGCGCACGACGGCGCTGATCGGCCAATTCACGCTGCTGAATTTCGCTGCGTAGCCGCGTTTCCAAATGCAGCTGCACGCCGATCACGCCCACCAAAATCAGCACAAAGACACCCAGCAGCACGGCCATCAGGTCGCCGAATGCAGCCCAGATCGGCGCGCCCTGCTCTAGCCCGTCGTCGCTATCGAGCTCGAAGCTCATATCGCACTCGCGGCGGCGCTGCGCTGGCCATCGAGCTTGCGCAAATCATCCACAATCTGACGCTGCGCCAGCAGGCTTAAATCCACCACCTCGCGCGCCTGCGCCACGTAATAGGCTAGCTGCTCGTCGCTACGTGTCAGTGTTTTCTCCAGCGTGCTCTCAACGCGTTCTAAGCGCTCGGCAATCTGTGCATTGCTGGCAGCGAAAATATCGACCGCCGCAGCAAATGCATCCGCCACGCTGGCCACTTCTACTGCACCCGCCGCCGCGCGTGTGGCCGCAGCATCGAGCTTGTTTGCATCGGCTTCGATACGCGCATCCAAACGCGTGCCCACTTGTTCCACTAAAGCCGCCGATGTTTCAACCAGCGCGTCCACTGCCTGCTTTTGCTCAAGCGAGGCGTGGTTGACCGTTTGCAGCAAGGTGCCCAAGGTGGCGAGCAACTGATTGCGTTCTTCTAGCATTGCAGTGTCGCGCAGCATGCTTTCGGAAAGCGCTTGGCGCATTTCACCAATCACACTGGCGGCTGCCTGCGGCGCAGCCGACGCGGTTTGCATCAGCTTGCTAATTTCAACAATCGTGTCATTGGCGTGCTGCCGCCCCTGCTGGGCGATAGCATCCGCACTTTCTTGTAAGGCACGGCGCTGTTCGGCCAGCGCGGCCTGCCATGCCTGCATGCGCTGGGCGTCGTGCGCGATTACCGTGCTATGCGCCGTTTGTTGAGCGCTTGCCAGTTGTTCCAGCAACGCCGCTGCCTGCTGGCGCATCTCATCCATTGCCCGCTGCTGCGCTTCTTGCTGTGCTGTCAGCAGCGCTTGGTGCGCCGCCTGCTGCTGGGCTGACGCGTTTGCCAACAGGCGGTCTCCCCGCTCAGAAACATCCATCCCAATCTGCGCGAATAGCGTGTGCAGTGACGCCATCGCGTTTGCATTATTGTGCTGCTGCGCCTCCAAGGCCTGCTGCCAGCGTTCACCCATATCTACTGTTGTTCTTTGCAGGTGCTCAACCTGCGCCTGCAGGTTTTGCTGGGCTGTCTGCTGCACGCCATCGTGCAATCGCCGCGCACTCGCTGCAATTTCCGCCATCGTGGCCTCCGCCACCGGCTGCAATGCGCGGCTCGCCGCCTGCGCGCCTTGTGCCACGCTTTCTTCCAGCGCACTGCGTACGCGCTCGGCAAGTTGGGTATAGGCAACCTCACTGCGCGCAAGGAAGGCCTCTTGCCGCGTTTTTTGCTGGGTATGCGCAGCTGCATCGCGGCGCTCAAGTGAGTCAGCCAAGGTGTGCAGACGCTCCACCAGGGCAGGCATCAGCTGGCTCTGCTCGCGCATCAAACGCCACGCATCGTCATCACGATAACCACGCGTAAAGACGTTTAGCGGGCCTGCAATCGCCGCATCCAGCGCGCGCCCTGCCGCTAAGCGCTCGCGGCGACACAGTGCCGTCAGCACGCCTAGCACCGCCGAAGTGGCAATGCCCGCAATCGACGTACCGAAGGCATAGCCCAAGCCTTTTACCGGCGCAGCCAGCGAATCGCGGATCGCCTGCAGGTCGCTCGCACTCTCCAGCGCCAATCCCGTGCCTTGCAGTGTCACCATCATCCCCAGCAACGTACCCAGCATGCCCAGCAGCACCAGTACGCCCGACAGATAGGCCGACAGTGCGGGCGCAGGCAGCGCGATGCGCTCCCCCGCCACACGCAGGCGCACAACGGTGCGCAGCCCCGCATCTACCGATTGCAGCCACGGCTCCAGCTGCTCAGGTGTTTCCTTCAGCCCATCTACTGCCGCCTGCAGGCTCGCAGTGGCCTGCCGATAGCGGCGCAGTTCATTACCCCCGATGCAATACACCAGTGCAATCAGCGCGCACACCACAAGCACCATCGGGTTGCTTACGGCATGAACCGCAGCCACCCAAACCACGGCCAACAGCCCCAGCGCAAACACAAGAACGCCTAAATTCTTTCGCATCACGGTATCCATCAACGCGACTGCAGCGCAGCCAGCAAACCATCAATCGGTAAAAAACGTGCGTCTAACTCAGCCTGCACTAGGCTGCGCAGCTCGCTTTGAAGCCCAAGCCAGTGCACAGCCGCACCGGCCGCCTCTGCGTGCAGCACAGCAAAGCGCTTGCGCAGCAGCTCAGGGACGTTGGAAAAAAAACTCAGCTCGCGCGGGCTGAGCACGGCCTCCATCACGGCATCCATCTCCGCTAAACGCACGCTATACGCATCGCCCTGCGCCAACAGATCGCGCAATTGCCCGCGCAACTGCCCGGTGGTGGCCAGCAACTTGCGCTGCACGGCCTGCCAATGTTGCAGCAGCGGCGCAACGGCCGCTTCTGTATCCACCTGTATCGCCCACGCATCGACCAGTGCCTGCCACGTTGGCTCATCGAGTGCCATGACATACAGCTGTTGCCGCGCACGCGCGCAGACCTCGCGCAGCTCATCTTTACGCCACGCAGGGATCCCTGCTTCCACCTTGGCAGGTGCATCCAGCACACGCGACAAACTCACCGCGCGCGTCCAGTCCACCCACTGCCCCAACACCTCATGCAACGCACGCGGCGCAGCCGTAACCGATACGCCCAGCGTACCGGCCAACAGGCGCGGCATGGTCGGCGCTGGCAAAGGCGCCAAAGAGGGTGCTTGCATCAGGGGAAGCCCGCGGAAAACCGTCTATTTTACAGGCAGTTGCCTAGGCGAAGCGCAGCCGCCATTCAGCGCCAGTTCGCATGTGTCTCCCAGAACGCCACGCTGCGCCGGTAAGCCTCACGCGACAGCGCCACGCCCGAGCCACCTTCCTCTACCCCCAGCGCGTTGCGCAGCATGGTAATGGGCACCATCGGGATTTCCTCCGGCGTCATCGTGTACAGGCAGCCCACCACACCCCAATCGGCCTCAATTGGGCTACCTTCCTTGGCCAACTGCTCACGGCTGTACAAAATGGGGATGAGGTAGTTCGCCACCGGCGGCTGCAGACCTTCAAACCAGCGCACCAACACCGGCAGCTCCTCTTTTGTGCGCGCCTCGTAGGCGCTGCGCAACTGATGGCGGTTGGCCTCAGTGATAGGAATGACAGAGCACTTGGTGGACGTCCAATTACGGTGCACGTGCAGCTTGCAGAACGGTGCATAACCATTCAACACCGCCAGCGGCGGCTGCACATTGAGGTGCTGCTCAAACGCCTCCGCGCTCACGTCTTGAATCGCCGTGCTGCGACCATCGCGAGGAAAAAGCCGTGGCCGCGCAAATTCAGTCAATACGATCACTACTCCACACTCCAATAATTCAAAATAGTTATATCTCTTCATCGCGAAAAAGAGATATATTAATCATTCCACCGCACCACCCACCTCGTGATGACGCCGATTAGCTTCGAATTTTATCCGCCCAAAACCGACGAACAGCGCGCTCAGCTCGACCGCACCGTTAGCAAACTCAAGCCGCATGCGCCGCAGTTTATGTCGGTAACGTTTGGCGCGGGCGGTTCAACGCTTAGCCAAACACCGGAAACCGTGCAGCGTCTGCGCGATGAGCACGGCGTGGCGGGGGTGCCCCACCTCACCTGCGTGGGTGGAACGCGTGAGGAAATTCGCGGCCTGCTCAACCTCTATCGCGGCCTTGGCTGCGACCGCATCGTCGCCCTACGCGGCGACCTCCCCTCCGGCATGGCACGCAGCGGTGACCTGCGCTACGCCAGCGATCTTGTGGCCTTTATTCGCGCCGAACACGGCGACTATTTTCATTTGGAAGTTGCGGCCTACCCGGAAATGCACCCGCAGGCCGACGACGCGCTGATCGACCTGCGTCACTTCAAAACCAAGGTGGATGCAGGCGCCAATAGCGCGATTACCCAATACTTCTACAACGCCGATGCGTATTTCCGTTTTGTGGACGATGCACGCAAGCAAGGCGTCAACATTCCCATCGTGCCGGGCATCATGCCGATTTCCAACTACAGCCAGCTGCGCCGTTTTTCGGAAAGCTGCGGCGCGCAGATTCCGCGCTGGGTGGATCAGCGCATGCGCGCCTTTGGTGACGATGCCCACGCTGTGCGCGAATTTGCTTCCGACGTGGTGTCTAGCCTATGCCAGCGCCTCATCGACGGCGGCGCACCCTCACTGCATTTCTATACGCTCAACCTAGCCAAACCGATCAACAGCATTTTGCAGCGGCTGAGCTAACGCTTTCACCAAGACCATAGAGCGCGTTACTCTGCCAAGATGACGCGCGTATCTACCCGCCTGTTACTCCTGATCTGTTTTGCTTGGCTAACGCCAGCGCAAGCACAGGTGCGGCACTGCGTTGCGCCCGACGGCACGCAAATTTTTACCGACCGCAAATGCGAAGAACTGGGTGCGCGTAAAAGCGAACCGCCCGCTAGCACCAGCACGAACACCGCGGCCGGCGCACGCTACAGCCGCCGCAACGTCTGCCCGAGCAGTGTGCAAGACCTTGCCTATGCGCTTGAGAAAGCCGTGCAGGCTCGCGATGCCAACCAAATTGCAGCCCTCTATGATTGGGCCGGGATGAGTACCAGCAGCGCGTATCGGGTGATGGCCCAGCTACAGCAAACCGCGTCACGCCCACTGGTGCGGGTCCGCATTGCAGAATCCAGCGGCACTAGCGAAGACGAAAGCGACGCGCCCTCCAGCATGCGCATCACCGGCCTGCGTGTAGAGCAAACACTGGCCAACGGAATCACTCCGGCCAGCGCGTTTTTTGGCCTGCGCCGCCGCCTGGGCTGCTGGTGGCTGCATCTATAGCAGCCACCACGCACGCTACTAACTGCTTAGCGCAGCTTCACCAACCAACCGTGACGGTCTGGTGCGCGGCCATATTGAATATCGGTGAGTTCTTTACGCAGCGCCATCGTGACCTCACCGGCGGGGGCATTGATATCG
This sequence comes from Thermomonas sp., assembly GCF_019104945.1. Classification (GTDB taxonomy): domain Bacteria; phylum Pseudomonadota; class Gammaproteobacteria; order Xanthomonadales; family Xanthomonadaceae; genus Thermomonas. The sequence goes on from NZ_JAHRWW010000009.1 coordinate 7,157, forward strand.
CCCACCGAGAAGCCCTTGCCTTTCAGCTCGCCAATCGGCGTCACCACGGCCGCCGTACCGCAGGCGAAGATTTCGGTAATGTCACCCGACGCCACGCCCTGCTTCCACTCATCAATGCTGACTTTGCGCTCTTCCACTACATGGCCACGGTCACGCGCCAGCTGCAGAATGCTTTCGCGGGTAATGCCTTCCAAAATGCTGCCCGACAATGCTGGGGTAACGATACGGCCATCCTTGTACACCAAGAACACGTTCATACCCCCCAGCTCTTCTAGATACTTGCCTTCCACCGGGTCGAGGAACAGCACCTGCGAGCAGCCCTGCGCATACGCTTCCTGCTGCGGTAGCAGCGAGGCCGCGTAGTTACCACCGCATTTGGCGGCACCGGTGCCGCCCTTGGCCGCACGCGCATAATCCTCGGACAACCAGATCGACACGGGTGCCACGCCTTTGGCGAAGTAGGCGCCCGCTGGGCTTGCGATGACGTAATAGCCCGCCGCCTGCGCCGCACGCACGCCAAGGAAGGCTTCGGTAGCAATGATGAAAGGACGGAAATACAGGCTGCTCTCCGCTGCAGACGGCACCCAAGCGTGATCCACCGCTACCAACTGGCGAAGCGATTCGGTGAATTCTGCAACCGGTAGCTGCGGCAGCGCCAAGCGTGCTGCGGAACGCTGCAAGCGCGCGCCATTGGCTTCTGGGCGGAAGGTCCAGATCGAACCGTCGGCGTGGCGATACGCCTTGATGCCCTCAAAAATTTCTTGCCCGTAGTGCAGCACGGACGCGGAAGGGTCTAGTGCCAGCGGGCCGTAGGCGTGCACCTGTGCGTCGTGCCAGCCGTTTTCCTTACTCCACTGGATGGCCACCATATGGTCGGTGAAGAATTTTCCAAAGCCCAGTTCGCCAGAAAGAATCGCGTCGCGCTGTTCGGCGCTGCGGGCGTGGTCGGAAGCGGTAACGCGGTAAGCCAACGGTGCTGCGGTGGGGGTATTCATGCGGGCATCCTAGAAAGCGAATCCTCCTATTATGCAGCCTATGACGCCCGCTTTGTCGCAATGCTCAGTGGAAGGTCAGCGTTGCCACCACGCCTTTCTCTTCACCAGGACGCACCTGCACGTCCCAACCGTACAGCGTGCACAGCCGCCGCACGATGGATAGGCCGATGCCGCCGCCCTGCGAATGCCCGGCATGGGTGCCGCGATAGCCACGGCTAAATAGCTTGGCCGCATCCTCCGCGCTCAGCCCCGGCCCGGAGTCGATTACTTCCACGGCATTGGGATGCACGCGCACGATGACATCGCCGCTAGGTGTGTATTTCACCGCATTGCCAATCAAATTGCCCAGGGCCACGGCCAGCGCCGAATCGGGCACATCAAGCATGACGGTCGGCTGGCCTTCCAAACGCAGCTCCACCGGCTTGCCACCTAATTGTGCGCGATGGCTTTCGAGCTGCTGCTGCGCCACCTTTGCCACATTGCACTGCCCCACTGCGCGCTCATTGCGCGACAGCAGCAGCAAAGCACTGATGAGGTCGGTACTCTGTTGCTCAGCGCGCTGAATACGCAGCAGGCGCGTGCGCGTGCGTTCATCTAAATCGGGCTTGGCCAGCAGCAGCTCAGCCGCACCGCGAATAACAGCTAACGGCGTGCGCAGCTCGTGGCTTACGTCGGCATTGAACTCGCGGTCGCGTTGCACCACGTCGGTAAGGCGCGCGGCGTAATCATCAAGCGCCTTGGCCAGCTCGCCCACTTCATCGTCAGCAAAAGAAGGCGCGAGCGCTTCTGGGTCTGAATTGGTTCCCGAGCGACGCAGGCGATGCGCCAAATCCGATACCGGCGCCATCACTTTAGAAGCCGACCACGCCCCCAGCAGCAGCGCAAACAGGGTGAACGCCAACACCGCACCCAGCAGCCAGCGCCGCAACACATCGGATGTTTCTGCCGCGTCGGTGACGTTGTAGCGCACCAAGCTAGTAAACGGCTTACCTTCCAGACTTTGCCCGCGCCGTACCGCCACCTTGTACACCAGCATGTGGCCCTGCGCGTCGGCTTCGCGCACCTCGTGCAGCCCCGGCTTCAAGTCGCGGTATAGCGGGTTGATTTTGTACGCGTTCTCGTCACTAAACGTGCGCGCGTCGAACATCAAAAAATACGGTTGTTTGCTCGGGTCTGTTTCAACCTGCTGAACAAGGCTGACCACTTCGCGCTGCAGCGTATTTTCAATCAGCTGGTTCTCCAACCGATTGCGCAAGTGCAGCATGGCCGCCGCAAACAGCGCTGTAAGGCCAAAGCCCAGCAGCGCGAACGACACCACGATACGCGTGCGTAGCCGCCGCCTGCCGCGCGGCCGCCTTGGAGCATCAGCTATCGGCATCAGGCACAGAGATCCGGTAACCAATGCCGTGACGGGTTTGAATCATGGCCTTCCCAAACGGCTTATCTACCGAGGCGCGTAGGCCGTGAATATGCACGCGCAGCGAATCGGAGTCGGGAAGCTCTTCCCCCCACACCTTGTTTTCAAGGTCTTGCCGCGTGACCACGGCGGGCGAGGCTTCCATCAAGGCCTGCAAAATTTTCAGCGCGGTGGGGTTGAGTTGGATGAGCTTGCCCTCGCGGTGGACTTCCAACGTATCTAAGTTGAACTCCAGCGGCCCCACGTTTAGCACGCGTGCGGGCAGGCCGCGCCCACGCCGCGCCAGCGCGTTCAAGCGCACGTTTACTTCTTGAAGCGCAAAAGGCTTGATCAAATAATCATCGGCACCGGAATCAAACCCCGCCAGCTTGTTCTCTAACGTATCGCGCGCAGTCAGCATCAGTACCGGCGTTTGCTTGCGCGCATCGGCGCGCAGCTTGCGGCACACTTCCAACCCGTCCATCCCCGGCAGATTAAGGTCTAGCACGATGGCATCGAAATCGTGCACCACCGCAAGGTGCAGCCCGGTAATGCCGTCGGCTGCGAAATCAACGGTGTGCCCGCAATCTTCCAAATAATCGCCAAGATTGGCGGCAATATCGGTATTGTCTTCGATGACCAAAATGCGCATGCGATCTATCCCTAATGAACTGCGGTTGTCCGATTCTTGCACATGCACAAGGCAATGGCTGAATTCAGGCAAACAAAAAGCCCGGACGCTGACGCCCGGGCCAAAAATTGCAAACTGCCCTGCATGCTTGCTGCGGGGGAAGTACAGCGAAGCATGAGTGTATGTTGCCCGGTCTGCGATTAATAATCCGTCAATTCAACGTTGCGCTTGCGTTGTTTTGCACCCGCTGCGGTCACAATATGTTCGATGACGGCCCCCGCCACATCCAGCCCGGTGGCGCTCTCGATACCTTCCAGCCCCGGTGATGAGTTCACCTCCAGCACCAACGGGCCGCGCTGACTGCGGATCAAATCCACGCCCGCCACCCCTAAGCCCATTACCTGCGCGGCGCGCACTGCGACTTCTACTTCAGCCTTGCTGGCACGAACAGGCTTGGCCACGCCGCCGCGGTGCAAGTTGGAACGAAATTCACCCTTCGCCGCTTGCCGACGCATCGCCGCCACCACGCGATCTCCCACCACGAAGCAGCGCATATCCGCGCCCTTGGCCTCGGCAATGAATTCTTGCACGATGAAGTTGGCGTACAGCCCGCGCAGAGTTTCGATGGTGGCGCGCGAGGCAGAGAGCTTTTCCGTCAGCATCACTCCCGCGCCTTGGGTGCCCTCATTGAGCTTGATGACGTGCGGCGGCGCGCCAAGCAATTCCAGCAAGTCGCCAGTATCGTCGGGGCTATCGCCAAATACGGTATCAGGTAAGCCAATACCCGCTGCGGCCAGCACTTGATGGGTGCGCAGCTTGTCACGCGCGCGCGCAATGGTGGTGGCGCTGCTGGGGCTGTAGCTGCCCATCAGTTCAAACTGGCGCAGCACCGCGCAGCCGTAGCGGGTAACCGACGCGCCAATACGTGGCACCACAGCATCGTAGCCCGACACCGGTTTCCCTTTGTAACGCATTTCAAAACCATCGCTGCTAATCCGCATATAGCAGCGCAGCGGGTCGAGCACGCGCACCGTGTGCTGGCGCTCGCGGGCAGCTTCAATGAGGCGCCGCGTGGAATACAGCTTACTGTTACGGGAGAGGATAGCGAGTTTCATCGTGACCTCTGGCAAGCGTCCTACTGTTCTAACAGAAAAGGCGACACCCCGCGGGGTATCGCCTTTGTATCTGGAGCGGGTGATGGGAATCGAACCCACGCTAGCAGCTTGGGAAGCTGCAGTTCTACCATTGAACTACACCCGCGTGAGGTGGCAAGTCTATGCGGTTTGCCGGGTCTCTGGCAATGCCTGCACCCACTTGCCACCGTTTCGCACTTAGAACGAACCGCCCACGCTGAGGAACGCGCCGTAGTTATCGCCGCCCTTTTGCGCGGCGGTTGCGGTGATCCCGGTATTGACCTCAAGCCCACCCAGCTTGCTGCGCACGCCGAGGGTCAAATTGCCGTAATCGCGGTCGTATTCCACACCCGGTACTGCATAAGGCAGGGTGCTCGGCATCGACAGCGACTGCGCCCACGCTTGTTTCGTGTCATCCTTGAACTCGCGACCCCACGTCACCCGCACATACGGGCGCAGGTGCTCGCTCATCGCGTAACTGGCCTGCCAGCCAAGGCTACCGAACAGCGAATCGATATCCTGTTTCGGATACGCCAGCGCGGTGGACTCGGTGCTGTTTTCCGAATAGGCATCAACATTGATGTTCTGCCACAGCACGCTCAGCACCGGGCCGTGCTCCAGCGCACCTTGGTGGAAGGTCCAACCCACACTCGCGCCGACACCGAAGTTATCGCCGTCGGGCGAGCCACTGTGGATGCGGGTGGCTTTGCCAAGATTGACCTGACGATCAACCTTGTAGCTGAGCTTCGTCCAACTGGCTTGGCCGCTGGCCCACAGGTTCGCCCCCGTCCAGTTGGCGAAACCGCCAACACTGGTATCGGTTTGACGGAATTCACCGCGACGATAGCCAAAGTCGATGTTCTGCTGGCCATAACCTGCAAACGCGCCGAAGGTCTTGTTGCCGCTGCGCCAGCCGATCCCGAACGAACCGGTAGCCCCCATCCCATCAAAACCTAAGCTGCGGTTGAAGCGCTGCTGGTCGCCGCGCACATCGGCCCACCAGTGCGCACCATCCCCCTGCTGCAACGACATACCCGCCACCGCACCATCCACCATCGCCGCGCGCGAACGCCCAATGGTGGTGGCCGAATGCGACAGCATCGTCACAAGGCGCGGGCCTTCAATCACCGAGACAGCAAAATCAGCCAATGCAATATGTGCGGCCGTGGTGGGGTGTACGCCATCGGCGAACAGATAGTTATTCGCGCCACCCGGCACCGTGGACATCGGGTTGCAGAACAGCGAGGAATCACCCGCTGGCGCAGGCTGCGGCAAACACGCCTGGCCGGTGACATTGGTTAAACCAAACGCGGCCGGGTTGGCGATGACTTCGCGCAGGAAGTGGAAGGTATCCAGCGGAATCACCTTCAGCCCCGCCGACGCCAAACCGCCGAACACCGCGTTGTTATAACCTTCCGTCAGCATCGTACCAAGGCCCTGCGCCGCAGCACCTTGGGTGATATACGAAGGAGTGGCACCTAAATCCGGCACCGTTGGCACAAGAATGTATTGCGCACCGGCATGGGTCATTGCCCCAATCAGCCCCACCTGCGCGGTGGCGGCGCTTCCCACCACAGCCTGCGCAGCGGCGAGTGCTTGTGCTTGCGAGCCACCACCGCCCAGCGTGGCTTGAAACACGCCGGTGGCGTAGAACAAATCATTCGCGCCGCCCCATACCGAATACAGCGCGTTCGGGTCCACGGTATTACCCGCAGCGAGATAGGCCGCGTACTGCGCGGTGAGTGAAGGCGTATAACCCAAACCGCCTACGCTACTCACATCGACGCGCGCCCCACCTACCGACCAATTATTGCCATTCGCCATCGTCGGCGCTGCACCTGTGGCCTTCCATGCCACTTCCGCATTGCTGCCGAAATAGTCGGCCATATACTGCGACCACACATAACCGGGGTTGGTGGTGAATTGGCCAATCACCGCCGACGAAGACGGCGGCAGCAGTGGCCGGAAAAAACCGCCATCGGTCAGGCTATCGCCAAAGAAAATGGTTTTGGAAAACGGGGAAGGCGGCGCATCTTTCGCCAAAGCGGGGGTTACCGAAAGTGCCAGCGCAGCACACAACAAAGTCCGACGTAACAAGGTGTTCATGGGCGTCCTCAAATGGATTGTTATTGAAAAACGAGCGTCCTACCGTTTCCGAATTCGCGTGGCATACGCATGCGAATGGATTGTTATATTTTCATAAACTTCAGTCTATGACATGCTGCAGCGCGTCACAACGGCGTGAACAGGTCACAATAGGGGCTACGGAGCGCCATTGGCGCTGAGTGCTTTGATTTCCACATCGATGAGATTGACGTTTTGACTGATCCTTTTTCCAGCGCTGGTGCCAAGACGCCGCCCAAACCTTTTACGGTGACCGAAGGCGTGCGCAAAGTGCGCAGCTTCGTCCTGCGCCAAGGGCGCTTCACCGATGCGCAGCAGCGCGCCTTCGACGAGCAATGGCCACTGTATGGCTTGGACTACAGCGCCTCGCCACGGGACTTTGCCGCCGCATTCGGGCGTGACGCCAAACGCATCGTTGAAATCGGCTTTGGTAACGGCGATGCCCTGCGCTTTTCTGCGCGCATCGACCCCGAACGCGACCATATCGGCATTGAAGTACACGCCCCCGGCGTAGGCCGCCTGCTCAATGCGCTGGCGCAAGACGGTAGCCGCAATGCGCGCCTCTATCACCACGATGCGGTTGAGGTATTGGAGAATGAAATTGCCGACGCCTCGCTCGACGAAATTCGTATCTACTTCCCCGACCCTTGGCATAAAAAGCGCCACCAGAAGCGGCGTTTGGTGAACCCCGAGTTTGCTGCATTACTGGTGCGCAAACTCGCCCACGGTGGGCGGCTACACCTTGCCACCGACTGGGAGAACTACGCCGAACAGATGTGGGATGTGCTCGACGCTACGCCCGGCATTGTGAATCGTGCAGGCCCACGTGGACATGTACCGCGCCCCGATTGGCGCCCGCAAACCCATTTTGAAACGCGTGGGCAGAAACTCGGCCACGGCGTGTGGGACTTGTTGTATGACAAGCCGTAATGCGGCATGTTGAATACATCCCCGATACTTACCTAACCCTCTCACTGGATCGTTTCTCGGCCTGATGGACACCAGCCTCACCCTCACCTCCGATATGCAGCTGGTGCTGGGGCTGGTGGCGTTCACCATGGTCATGTTCCTGTTTGAGCGCATCCGCTCTGACGTGATCTCGCTGGTGGTGCTGGTGGCGCTGGGGCTCACCGGCTTGGTGGCACCAGAAGATTTATTCGGCGGCTTTTCTTCCGACGCGGTGATGAACGTCATCGCCACCATGATTTTGGGCGCTGGCTTAGACCGCACCGGCGCGCTCAACCGCCTCGCCAGCTGGCTTTTGCGCCGCGCGCACGGCGTGCAATCGAGACTATTGCTGCTTGTATCCGCCGTGGCCGGGCTGAACTCGGCGATCATTCAAAACACCTCGGCCACCGCACTTTATCTGCCTGTGGCCTCCCGCCTCACCGCGCGCACAGGGATCAGCCTATCGCGCCTGCTGATGCCCATGTCGGCGGCGATCATCATGGGTGGCGCGCTCAGCATGGTCGGCAACTCGCCGCTGATTTTGCTCAACGACTTACTGGTATCGGCCAATGCCAGTATGCCGTCCGGTGCAGCCACGCTTACCCCGCTCAAAATGTTCGCGCCATTGCCCATTGGCCTTGCGCTGCTGGTGGCCTCACTCGTCTATTTCCATTTCTTCGGCGACAAGCTCCTGCGCGAAGACGGCGTGGACGCAGTCACGCCGGCCCGCACGCAAAGCTACTTTGCACGCACCTATGGCATCGAGGGCGAGCTGTACGAACTTACCGTCACCGCCGATAGCCCGCTGGTGGGTATGAGCGTGGGCGATGCTGAAATGCTGATCGACATGCCGCTCTTACTGGCGCTGCAGACCGGCACAGAATCGCGGCTAGCGCCCCCATCAGGCACCCGTATCTGGGTGGGTAGCGTGCTCGGCGTCATGGGTGAGCACGATAAAATTTCGGAATTCGCGCAAAAAAACTTCCTCAATCTTTCGGCGCGGCTGCGCACATTTGGCGACCTGTTCAACCCCAGCCACGCGGGTATTTCTGAAGCGGTGGTGCCGCCCACGTCCGGCTTTATTGGCAAGCCGCAGACGGAGTTGCAGCTACGCAAACAGTTCGGCTTGAGCCTGCTGGCGATCAATCGCGATAAGCACGTATTGCGTGAGGACGTGCGCAACATCCCCATTCGCGCGGGCGATATGCTGGTGCTGCACAGCATTTGGACAGACCTCGCCGAGGCCGCCAAAAGCCGCAACTTCGTGGTGGTGACTGACTACCCCAAAGGCGAGCAGCGCCCGCATAAATTCAAAATTGCGATGACGATCTTCGCGATCAGCATGCTACTGGCGCTGTCCTCGCGCATCCCCACGTCCATCGCACTGATGACCGGCGTCGCAGGAATGCTGGTCACCGGCGTACTGAAGATGGACGAAGCCTACGCCGCGATTAGCTGGAAAACCGTCTTCCTCATGGCCTGTTTGATTCCCTTGGGCTGGGCCATGGACTCCAGCGGGGCCGCCGCTTGGGTGGCGGGGCATAGCATCGACCGGCTGCCACAGGGCATGCCTCCGTGGATCATTGAAATCGCACTGGCGCTGTTTACCACCGCATTTTCAATGGTCATCAGCCACGTTGGGGCCACCATCGTACTGGTGCCATTGGCCATTAACTTGGCCCTTGCGGTGGACGGCAACCCAACCGCTTTTGCGTTGATCGTAGCGCTTTCGGCGTCGAATAATTTTATTACCGCATCCAATCCATCGGTGTCGATGATTACCGGCCCGGCCGGCTACACCAGCCGCGACATGTGGCGCACCGGCGGGCCACTCACGCTGATCTACACCGCGATCATTGTTTTGGTCATCAACCTAATGTACTAAGCCGGGGCACCAAGCCTACTCTGCCAGCACAACAGCATCGTTCTCATTGCGCACGGCGACCGCGCATAGGCAATCGCCCTTGCATGGCCCCGCCACACAGTCGCCTTGCGGAAGCGCGAACGTCGCGCCGTGTACCGCGCAGACCAACTGCCCTTGTTTGGTGCGAATAAACTTGCCCGGCGCGTAGTCCAAACGCCGCCCCGCGTGCGGGCAGACGTTACGCCAAGCGCGCACGCCGCCTTCGCTATCGCGATAAAGAATGAGCGACTCCACATCTCCGTTAATGACGGCCTCGCATTCATGCAGGCTATCCAGCGGCATCTCATCTAATTTCAACAAAACAGCCGCCGCATCGCCTTGATTTAACGAACTACTCACACCTGCCTCGCCGGTTCTAACGATACTTCCGTGCATTGTGTCACGACGCATCTGTGTTCAGGATCAAAATTCGATGTCGATTTTCCACCACGCCAACTTCACCCGCTTCCGCACGGTGCTGCTCAATGCACCACGCCGCCCCCGCCACCCGCTGCTGCGTATCGCGATAGGTGTTTTAGGCGTGGCCTTGCTACTGGTGCTGCTGGTCGCAGGCGTGTTTATTGGTATTGCAATGCTGATCGGCGGCATGCTGTGGCGGCTCTGGGTGCAGCGCGGCGGCCGCGCTGGCGTGCGTAAGCGCGAAGCGCCACTGCAAGGCGACTACCGCGTAGTGGGCAAACCCCAATTCCCTGTTGCGCGCTGATGGATCTTATCCCCGCGCCGCAAACCCCACGTATTCCCGTTTGCACTCGCGCTGGCGACACGCTGGGCTATTTCCCAGTGCGCCGCATCTATTGCGTAGGCCGCAATTTTGCCGACCACGCCAAGGAAATGGGCGCCGTTGCCCCAGCGTCCAAAGCCGAGCGCGGCAACCCGACATTTTTTATGAAACCGGCCGATGCCATCGTGACCGACGGGCACGTCCCCTACCCACCCGGCACATTGGATCTTCATCACGAAGTAGAGCTGGTGGTGGCCCTCGGAGCGGACGCCCCAGCAGGCGTTTTGCCGCGCGAACAGGCGGGTGACTTGGTCTTCGGCTATGGCGTGGGCCTTGACCTCACCCGGCGCGATTTGCAGGCGGCAGCCAAAGCCAAAGGCCTGCCTTGGGATACCGGCAAGGGCTTCGACTTTTCAGCCCCCATTAGCACGCTGCTACCCGCCGCCGATCTGGGTGATCTCAGCACACTTAGCATCTCATTAGAGGTGAACGGTGAGCGCCGCCAAGCCTCTACGCTCGACCAACTGATCTGGGATGTTCCCGATATTCTGCATGAGCTTTCCAAGCTCTACGCACTGCGTGCTGGCGACCTCATTTTCATGGGTACCCCCGCAGGTGTGGCCGCACTGCGGCTTGGCGATCACTTTCACGCACAAATTGGCGACGCTCTGGCGCTGCGTGGACAAATCACGCCTGCCCTGTAAAGTTTGCGCTTAGTTCAATCAACAATCAGCGGAGATCTGTATGGGTGTAATGACCGAATTCAAAGCCTTTGCCATGCGTGGCAATGTCATCGATCTCGCCGTGGGCGTGGTCATTGGTGGTGCATTTGGAAAAATCGTCAGCGCCATGGTGGATAAAGTCATCATGCCGCCGATTGGCCTGCTGATTGGCGGTGTGGACTTCTCTAAACTGGCCATCACCCTCAAAGCTGCCAGTGTAGATGCCGCTGGCAAAGAAGTTCCTGCCGTTGTATTGGCCTATGGCGAATTCATCAACGCCATCATCCAATTTTTGATTGTTGCCTTCGCCATTTTCATGGTGGTCAAAGGCATCAATAAACTCCACAAGAAACCCGAAGAAGCCCCGGCGCCACCCGCTGAGCCCACGGAAGATGTTTTATTGCTGCGCGAGATTCGTGATTCGCTGAAGAAATAAACATCGCACACACAACAAAGGCGGCCACTGGCCGCCTTTGTTGTGTCCGGCATGCGGCTTGTTAGGCCAGCAGCGGGTTCGGCTTTTCCGCATCCAGCTTGTATAGTTTGATGGCACGCGCTACATCTTTGCCGGTGAGCTTGCCATCGGCGGCCAGCGCAGCCACGGCGGCGTGGGCCACGTGGAAGCGATCCACTTCGAAGTGGTGACGCAGGTTTTCACGCGTATCACTGCGGCCATAACCATCGGTGCCTAACACGCTGTAACGCGCCGGGACATACTCACGAATCTGGTCGGCATAAGCGCGCACGTAATCGGTTGCAGCAATCACCGGCCCTTGGCGGCCTTCCAACTGCTGCGCCACCCACGGCTTACGCGTCGCACTGGCTTCCGGATGGAAGCGGTTCCAACGCTCGGCGTCCAAGCCATCGCGCGCAAGCTCGGTGAAGCTGGTGCACGACCAGATATCCGACTTGATACCAAAGTCCTTATCCAGCAACTCCGCCGCCGCGATCACTTCACGCAAGATGGTGCCACTGCCCATCAACTGCACGCGCAGATCACCCTTCTTGCCCTTACCCGCATCCTGCAGCAGATACATCCCCTTGATGATCCCATCGGCACTGCCTTCCGGCATTTCCGGGTGGGTATAGTTTTCGTTCATCAGGGTGATGTAGTAGTACTCATCGTGCTGCTCGGCCAGCATGCGCTGCATGCCGTGCTGGATCAGCGTGACCACTTCGTAAGCGAAGGTGGGGTCGTAGCTGCGCACGTTCGGAATCAGCCCGCTTTGCACATGCGACTGACCATCGGCGTGCTGCAGGCCTTCACCGTTCAGCGTGGTACGGCCTGCGGTACCGCCCAGCACGAAGCCGCGTGCGCGCATATCACCGGCCTGCCACGCGAAGTCGCCAAAGCGCTGGAAGCCGAACATCGAATAGTAGATATAGAACGGCATCATCTGCAGATCGTTCACGCTATAGCTGGTGGCCTGCGCCATCCAGCTGGCGAACGCACCGGCTTCGGTGATGCCTTCCTGCAGCACCTGCCCCGCCGCGTCTTCGCGGTAGAACATCAGCTGATCGGCGTCCACCGGCTTGTACTTCTGCCCTTGCGGCGCATAGATACCCAGTTGACGGAAGAGCCCTTCCATACCGAAGGTACGCGCTTCGTCAGCCACGATCGGTACGCAGCGCGGCCCCACTTGCTTGTCGCGCAGCAAGATATTGAGCATCTGCACGAAGGCCATGGTGGTGCTGATTTCGCGCTCACCAGTGGACTTGAGTAGGCGCTCGAAGGTCGCCAACGGCGGCACTTCCAGCGCCTTACTCGCGCTGACACGACGCTTCGGCAAATAACCGCCCAGCGATTCGCGACGCTCACGCATGTACTGCATTTCCGGCGATTTTTCGTCTGGCTTGAAGAATGGAATTGCGCCATCTTTCAGCTGATCATCGCTGATCGGCAGCTGGAAGCGGTCGCGGAAAGCCAGCACCGCATCGTTATCGAGCTTTTTGGTTTGGTGGGTGGGGTTCAGCGCTTCGCCCGCGCTCCCCATGCCATAGCCCTTCACGGTCTTGGCCAGAATCACGGTGGGCTGCCCCACGGTCTTCACCGCAGCGTCATACGCGGCATAGACCTTATGCGGGTCGTGACCACCACGGTTGAGGCGCCAGATATCATCGTCAGACAGGTTCGACACCATCGCCAACGTTTCTGAAGTTTTACCGAAGAAATGTTCGCGCGTGTACGCGCCACCAAAGGCTTTGCAGTTCTGATATTCACCGTCCAAGGTGTCCATCATCACCTTACGCAGAACACCCTGCGTGTCTTTGGCCAGAAGCGGGTCCCAGTAGCTGCCCCAAATAACTTTGAGCACGTTCCAACCTGCACCACGGAACTGGCCTTCGAGGTCTTGAATGATCTTGCCGTTGCCGCGCACCGGGCCATCGAGACGCTGTAGGTTGCAGTTGATGACAAAAATTAGATTGTCCAAACCTTCGCGCCCAGCGACACCAATTGCACCCAAGGATTCGGGCTCGTCGGTTTCGCCGTCACCCAAGAAGCACCACACTTTGCGTCCGGTCTTCGGCATTAGGCCGCGCGCCTCCAGATACTTCATGGCGCGCGCTTGGTAGATGGCGGTCAGCGGGCCTAGGCCCATGCTCACGGTGGGGGTCTGCCAGAATTCCGGCATCAACCAAGGATGCGGGTAGCTGGAAATACCATGACCGCTCACTTCCATACGGAAGTTTTCTAGTTGGTCTTCACTAATGCGCCCCTCCAAGAAGGCGCGCGAATAAAACCCGGGTGCGCAATGCCCTTGTAGGTATAGCAAATCCCCCGGATGATCATCACCTGGGGCGCGCCAGAAGTGGTTGAAGCCCACGTCATACAGCGTGGCCGAGCTGGCGAAGCTGGCAATATGGCCCCCCAGTGCACCCGGCTTGCGGTTGGAACGCACCACCATCGCCATTGCGTTCCAGCGGATGATCGAACGAATGCGCCATTCAAGGCCAGCATCGCCCGGCATCTTCGGTTCAAGATGGGCGGGAATCGTATTGATATATCCGGTGGTCGGCGCAAATGGCATATGCGCACCAGCACGGCGCGTTAATTCAACCATGCCCTCTAGTAGCTGGTGAGCGCGCTGCGGGCCATCGTGGTCGATGACCGCCTTCATCGACTCGATCCATTCCTGCGACTCTTGCGGGTCGGGATCGTTCTGCAGCATCTCATTGAGCCAATTCATTGCGCACTCCATCAACAGGGACGCCCTGCAGTCTAGCAACTTGCGGGGGCAATGTGATGCTGCAGCGCAGCTCAATTTTATTTATACCCGGGTATTAACAAAAATAACTGGTTTTAACCCCGGAATATGCGATGACCGCACTACTTTTCTCGTTCCGGGCCGACAACTACAGTCAGTTGCACCACCCCGTTTGCTGCAGCGGCCATCAAATCTTGGCCTAATGCGGCTTCATCCAGCCCTTTTACCGCGTCACTGACGCAAACGGCCTGATTGCGCCCGCTACCTTTGGCTTTGTACAAGGCTAGGTCAGCCAATTGCACAAGTGCCTCAAGATTTGTGATCTCCCCAAACGGTGAGACTACACAGCCCATCGATGCTGTTACCGGAATTTTTGCGGCATCTGGTGCGTCACTCACCGTCACCGGCACTTCACTGATCACCCGCAGCACGCGACCAGCAAGCTCGGGCATCTTGCTCAATTGCATCCCTGGCAACAACAACAAAAATTCTTCACCGCCCCAGCGCACCACCGCATCTTGATTGCGCAGCAATGTTTGCAGGCGTTTGACCACCTCCACCAACACCCGATCTCCGGCGGCGTGGCCGTGGTCATCATTGACTAGTTTGAAGAAGTCGATATCCAACATCATTAGCCCAAGTGCGGGTGCGCCATCCGTTTGACCGACGTGACGTGCCAACAGATGATGCCCTTGGCGTCGGTTAAAGGCCCCCGTTAAGGGATCGCGGGCCGACTGCTCCGCCAGTACCGCCACGTCACCTTGCAAACGCTTATTGGTCGTGCGTGCGCGCTTGAGCCACTGCATCAAAAGCAAGGCTGCTAATACCAATACAACCACCAGTGCAGCCCACAGCCACTGCTGCATTTCCTTTAACCGGTTGACATCACCAAGACGCTCGATCTCTCGCTGCCGCTTATCGGCGGCATAGCGTTCTTGCAATTCCAAGACGGTTTTGTTGCGTTCTTGTCGCGAAAACTCATTGCGCATCTGCATGACACCGCGCAGCTCCGTCAACGCCTCACGATAGCGGCCGGCATACTCCAATAAATCGGCGAGCTCCTGAGATATCGCCATGCGGTCGGCGATAGTGCCGTCTTTCGCAACCACGTCAATGACACTACGCACCTCTGCAATGCCGCCATCCATATCACCAAGATGCGCCTTGGCGACACCGGCATTGGTTTGCGCAAACGCAAGTGTCAGTGTGTCATTGAGCTTTTTAGCCAAGACTTCCGCACGCTGCGCATAATCCAGTGCCTGCTGGTAGTCTTTCTGCCGCAGCCAATAATCGGCCAGATTCGACAGCAACACCACGCGCGTGGTATCGGCATTTGGATCCTCACCGGCGCTTTCCAAGCCCTGCTGATACGCCTTCAGCATTCGGTCTTGCTGCCCCATTTCCGCATACAGATAGCCAAGCCCCAGTTGTGTTGCCGCCATCAAGCGACGGGAGCCTGTTGTTTCGGCAAGTGCAAACGCTTTATTGCCATTGCTTTCCGCGCGAGCAAAATCCCCTAGGTATGTATTGCAGGTTGACAGTAAATTGAGTGTAGCTGCCTGATCAACGGTATATCCCAGCTGCGCCGCGATATCCTCTGCCGGAACCAGCTCCACCACACACTGGGCAAATTGCCCTTGCTGCCGCAACATCCACCCCCGCAACGTATGCAGGCGCAGTTGCTGCTCTAGGCTGGCATTTCTTACATCCACCTCCGCCAATATCGAGGCTGCCTCATCGGCCTTTAGCTGCGACAAAAGCAGTTGTGCCTGAATCATTCGCGCATCTGAAAGGCAGCCGCCGCACCCCTCACGGACCGCCATTGCCTCCAGTTTGCGCTGTGCATCCTGCGCCAAGGCAGCCAACTTGGGATTGCGGTCAATCCCGGTAAACTCGCCCAACACCGCGTAATAACGCTGCCGCTGCGCCAGTGGCGCTTTCGGCCCGGGCCGATCATCAGCGGCCTGCAAGCGTTTAACCGTCACGTCCGGCGATACTGTACCCCGGGTATGCAGATCACGAATAACGGTCTCTAGCCGCTCCCCCGCCAATACAGACAAGGGGAGCAAGCACAGAAGGAGCAGATACCTGCTAATTATTCGCTGCATACCAGTAAGTATTACCGATCTTGCAGCGATTGTGCAGGCATCTACTTCACATACTTCAACCACACAATAAAACGTGTTTGTTAACCATTTTTCCCGCGCCGCTCACCGCGAATCTGCGCTTCCACCGCCGCGATCGCCGTCATATTGGTGATTCGGCGCGCCGACGAAGCCGGGGTAAGGATATGCGCCGGTTGATCCAGCCCCATCAGGATTGGGCCAATCGCCACGCCGCCAGTGACGACGCGCACAAGGTTGTAAGCAATGTTGGCAGCGTCTAAGTTTGGCATCACAAACAGATTAGCGCGCCCACTGAGCGTGGCATCCGGGAAGATGCGGCGGCGCAATGCGTCATCCCACGCCGTGTCGGCTTGCATTTCGCCTTCCACTTCTAGGTTGGGCGCACGCTTATGCAAGATCTGCACAGCCTTCGCCATCTTTTCAGCACTGGCATTGGCATGGCTGCCGAAGTTGGAATGCGAGAGCAGCGCCACCTTCGGCTCCACTCCAAACAATTTCAACCGATACGCTGCTTGCATCGTCGCCTCTGCGATTTGTTCCGCAGACGGTTCTAACTGCACATGGGTATCAAGGAAGAACCACACGCCACTATCGCTGATGACGCCGGTCATCGCGGCGGTGCCCGTAACGCCCGGCTGGAAGTCAAAAATACTGCGCAGATAGCCAAGTTTTTTATGAAAGCGACCGACTAAACCGCAAATCATCGCATCGGCCTCGCCCCGTTCCACCATCAACGCCGCAATTAGGCTTGGGCGTGAACGCAGCAGGTTCTTGGCCGCATCCGGGGTCACGCCACGGCGTTCGGTCATGGTGTGGTACTGCCGCCAATAATCATCGAAACGAGGATCGTCGTTGATATTGGTGAGCTCGAAATCGGTACCCGCGCGCATGCGTAGGCCGAGTTTTTCGATACGGCTCTCGATGACTTCCGGGCGACCAATCAACACCGGCCATGCCAAGCCTTCATCCACCACGGTCTGCACCGCCTGCAGCACCACAAACTCTTCACCCTCAGCATAGACCACACGCTTGCGATCGGCGCGCGCACGCTCGTACACCGGTTTCATCATCAAGCTGGTGCGATGGATGAACTGGCCTAGCTTTTCGGTATAGGCCCCCACGTCCAGCAGCGGACGCTCGGCCACGCCAGAATCCATCGCCGCCTGCGCTACCGCCGGTGCGAGCATGGTGAGCAAACGCGGGTCAAACGGGCGCGGGATCAAATACTCACGCCCAAAGGTAGGCACTTCTCCGCCGTAGGCCGCACCAAGATCCGATGCTTCTTTGCGTGCTAACCCTGCAATAGCCCGCACGCAGGCCAGCTTCATTGCTTCGTTGATCTGGGTCGCACCCACGTCGAGCGCGCCACGGAAGATATAGGGGAAGCAGACCGCGTTATTGACCTGATTCGGGTAGTCACTGCGCCCGGTGGCGATAATTGCGTCAGGACGGACCTTCTTTGCATCTTCCGGCAGGATTTCCGGATAGGGGTTTGCCAACGCCAAAATGACCGGGTTCTGCGCCATCGTGGCGACCATTTCCGGCTTCAAAATACCACCTGCAGATAGGCCGAGGAACACATCGGCGCCGTCCACAATTTCTGCCAACGTCCGTTTGTTGGTAACGCGTGCGTAGCGTGCTTTGTCAGGGTCGAGATGTTCGCGCTCGCTGTGAATAACGCCTTCGCGATCGAATGCCAGAATATTTTCCGGCTTCACGCCGAGCGCCACCAACATGTCGAGGCAGGCAATTCCCGCCGCACCTGCGCCGGTTGTGGCTACCTTCACCTTGGCGATGTCTTTTCCAGCCACTTCCAGCGCGTTCAGTACAGCCGCGCCAACGATAATTGCAGTGCCGTGCTGGTCGTCATGGAACACCGGGATTTTCATCCGTTCGCGCAGCTTACGCTCAACGATGAAGCACTCTGGTGCCTTGATGTCTTCTAAATTGATGCCACCAAACGTCGGTTCCAAGCTGGCGATGATGTCCACCAGCTTATCGGGGTCGCGCTCATTGATTTCGAGATCGAATACGTCGATCCCGGCAAATTTCTGAAACAACACGCCCTTGCCTTCCATCACAGGCTTACCGGCCAAGGGGCCAATATCCCCCAGCCCCAACACGGCGGTGCCGTTACTGATGACCGCTACCAGATTGCCGCGGGCGGTGTATTCGCTGGCCTTGGCGGGGTCGGCCTGAATTTCTTCACACGCAAACGCGACGCCCGGTGAATAGGCCAGCGAGAGATCGCGTTGTGTCACCATGGGCTTGGTTGCGGTAACTTTGATTTTGCCTTTGGGCTCGAGGCTGTGGTAATCGAGCGCGGCTTGCCTCAGATCATCATTGGCAGGAGTATCCGACATGGGGTGCTGTCCGTAATGCGTTAAAAAGGATGATACCGGCTTCGCGGCATTTCAGCCCACCCATTGCCCGTTTTTAGATAGGAATACGTCCCTGATGCTTCAACTAGACGCTGTTCAAACCCTTGCACTGGCTGGCATTGCCCTGTTTATCGGCTATGGCTTATGCCGCATCATCCCCGTGATGGGCCGCTACAATCTGCCGCCTCCGGTCATTGGCGGGCTCGTTTTCGCGCTAGCCACTTGGTTTGCTCATAGCCGCGGCGTCACCCTTTTCAAGCTGGACACCAGCCTGCAAAGCCCGCTGATGATTGCGTTTTTCACCACTATTGGCTTTAACGCCAGCCTGCTGCTGCTCAAAATCAGTGGGCGCCAGGTCATCATTTTTCTACTATTGGCTAGCGCGTTTACCGTGGCGCAAAACTTACTGGGTATTGCCATCGCCATGGGCTTTGGGCTGCACCCACTCTTCGGCGTGCTGGCAGGTTCCACCACGATGGCAGGCGGCCCGGCAACCGGTCTTGCCTTCGCACCACTCTTTGAACAGGCAGGTGTTGCCGGTGCGGAGTCGATTGCGGTGGCCTCAGCCATGGCGGGCATTGTGGTAGGCGGGCTATTGGGTGGCCCCGTTGCCACCATTTTCATTCAGCGATTCAAGCTCACATCCACGCGCCCCAATGACCACATTGCCCCCGAGGATGGCCCCACGCTGCCTGCCGCCACTGAGTCCGAACGTGAATACAGCGCACTTAAAAGTATCGTGGTCATCTTGGTGGCCATGTGGCTCGGCGCTTGGGTCAGTCAATGGATTTCCTCCACCGGCATTACTCTGCCCGCCTATGTGGGCGCCATGCTCGTGGGTGCACTACTGCGCAACATCGACGATAAAACCGGGCTGATCAAACTTTCGGTACCCACTACCGAGCTCATCGGCAACGTATGCCTCTCGCTATTCCTTGCGGTTGCGCTGATGAACCTAAAACTATGGGAACTGGCGGGTCTTGCCACACCGCTTGTGGTGAGCCTGATCTTGCAAGCGCTGATGGTTTCGGTGTTCTGCATCGTGGTGTACCGCGCCATGGGCCGCGACTACGATGCAGCCGTCATGGGCGGCGGCTTTATTGGCTTCATGCTAGGCACCACCGCCAATGCAATGGCCGTCATGCGCACCTTGGTGGAACGGTTCGGTGCCGCACCGCGCGCCTTCTTGGTCGCTCCGTTGGTGGGCGCATTTTTCATTGACTTCGCCAACGCGCTGGTCATTACCGGCTTCATCAATTTCTGGCCGCACTGATGCAAACTTCCACACCTGAAACACAAGTGGCTGATGTCGCCATCATTGGCGCGGGTGTCGTTGGCATTGCAACGGCTTGGGCACTGGCACGGCGCGGTTTGCGTGTCGTGCTGTTGGAGCGCGGCGAAGGCCCAGCATTGGAAACGTCTTATGCCAACGGCGCGCAGCTGAGCTACGCCTATACCGACGCCATGGCGAGCCCAGCGCTGTGGAAACAACTGCCCTCTATGATCAGCGGAAGCGACCGCGCTTTTCACACACGCGCTTCGCTAGACCCGCACTATTGGTTATGGGGCATTCGGTTTTTACGCAACGCGACCCACGCGCGCTTTCAAACCAATACATTAGCAACATTAAAACTTGCCCTAGAATCCAAAGCTGCGATGGACACGCTGCTGAAGCAGCATCCTATTGAATTTCACCATCGCGTAGCGGGCAAGCTTCACGTGTATTACGACGCCGCCGCACTGCCAAAAGCGCAGGCCACGATCAACGCCAAGCGCCCTTTTGGTATTCGCCAAAAGATCATTACTGCAAGCGAGGCCATTACTATTGAACCGGCGCTTTCCGGTGCACGCGGCATTGCTGGCGTGGTGTATTCACCTGAGGAAGAGGCTGGCGACCCGTGGCTATTTTCAAGCGCATTACTGGCACTTTTGCGTGAACACTATGGCGTGCAGGTGCGCTTTGGGTTCAACCTGCAAACGCTACAGCGCAGCGGCAAGCAGTGGCAGTTAAGCACAAGCAACGGCGACACCGTGCAGACGCGGAAACTGGCCATTTGCGCGGGTATCGACAGCCATTCCTTATTACGCAAACTGGGCATTGCATCGCCATTGATGGCGGTGAAAGGCTATTCCATCACCGCGCCACTAGGGGCCAATGCACCTTCGGCCAGCATTACCGATACCGCGCGTAAGCTGGTGTTCTGCCGTTTAGGTGACAAAATTCGAATTGCAGGGCTGGCGGATTTGAACCATTGGAATGCGAAGCCAGATCCTGATCGTTTAGCGCAGCTCATCGCAATGGCAAAAGAGTCTCTACCTGAAGCCGCAGACTACGCACATATTGAAAGTCATTGGGCAGGTCTGCGCCCGGTGACGCCGCAGTCCACCCCTGAAATTCGCCTTGCGGGTGAAGGGCTCGTGCTCAATATCGGCCACGGCATGTTGGGCTGGACGCTGGCCATGGGCAGCGCAGAGCGCGCAGCGGCATTACTGCAAAGCAGCGAGGCTTAAAAATCCACGACATTATCCGCCGAGACAATTTGCTCCAAACGAATTTTATTGGCAAACAGCGAGAACGCCAGCATTCCGGCCAGCCCATTGGCCCGCGCCACCCATGCGGGCATCCAGCGCGGTTCTTTCAATGCGCCGCAGTCAAACAGCGGCTCAAAGCGCTGCACGTCGGCTAATGTCATTTTGCCTGCAAACAGCAGCCGACACAGGCGTAATTTGCCGTGCTTGAGCGCCCAGCGGAAAAACGTATGCACACCAATCAGCCCGCGCAGATATACGGTGTCTTTGGTAAATGCCAGACCACCGGTTGTGGGTACGCCGCGAAACACACGCTGCGCCGACGTAAAACTTTCCACTTCATTCTGTCCGGACATTAGAAAGTAACGAAACACTTGAATGAAATCAGCGCCTTCAAGCGCCATGGCCACTGCTTCAATACGCAGGCTCACGCGCTTCATGCGTTCAATATCAATACTGCCAGTGATTTGCTCAGCAAACACCGCCAAGCCTTCTTGAGTGGCGGTGATCCGCGGTGATGAGAGTGCAAGACTCGGCAAGTTGCTTTGTTGCTGGCCATTGAGCGCTGTCAACGAATGCACAAACGCTTCGTGTTGCAGCAATTGCTGCATGTCGTAATCAGAAAACGCCGCGCGTGAGCGCAACCGAATGCGTGTGGCCCCAGCCGCCGCCTTGGCGATGAGATTTGGGTCTAACTCCACCGAGATGACACGCGCGTCAAAAAAATCATCGAGCTCAGCCTGCAGTTGCAGCGCCAGTGCAGTAGCCGAAATTTCAACTTGTTCAGAAGGAGCTAGCAGCTCGTGATCCAACTCGTCGGCCACCATCAAAAAATGATTGGCCGCTTCCCGTGTGGTAGCGCCGCCGGGGAGCGCGTGATCCGGGGTTCCGAACAGTGCGATGGATAAGTCCGTGACTTGCCGTGTACCTAGGTTTTCCAACAGCTCGGCAGCCAGCACCCAGCCCTGCGCGGATTCGATGAGATACTGCCCCAGCGGATGCTCGGAATCTGCAGCGGCGGCAATTGCCACCAATTCGCGGCGCGCATCAGAAAAATCATGCTTGGGGTATTCAAAGCAAGGTAGCGTCGGGTTTCCCTTGGCCCAGCCTGATAAAAACCGCTGCTGTTCGCTTGCTGGCCAGCTCACCAAGCTCAATAGCTTGATCGGTTTTGCAGCCTTCGCCATTCGCGCATCCAGCGCCGCATGGTGTGCAATAGCATTCACATCAGCGCTTGCCATATTTCTCTCCAAGCCGCTTGCCCAGCGCCTTGGACTGTACGCGCGATTGCGCCTTTTCCGCCAGCCGCGTTGCAAGGCGATCCGCTGCCCCGGCTACTTCATCACTCAACTTGAGAAAGTTCTCCACGCGCCCGGCATCAATTGCGCCCGCGTCTACGGCTGCACGCACCGCACAGCCCGGTTCTTTAACATGTTTGCAGTCGCGAAAACGGCACTGCTGCGCCAGCGCTTCAATATCGGCAAAGCTTTCTGCCACATCTTCTTCACCCGTGGGTTTCAGCTCACGCATTCCCGGCGTATCGATAATGCAAGCGCCCGACGGCAGTGCAATCAGCGCACGGTGGGTGGTGGTGTGGCGGCCGCGTGCGTCGTGCTCGCGCACGGCACCTGTTTTCATTTTTTCCACGCCCAGTAGGGTGTTGGTTAGCGTTGATTTGCCCGCGCCAGAACTCCCTACCAACACAACACTTTGCCCCGCACCAAGCCACGGCTCCAGCGCAGTGGCCGCCTGCGTGTCTTTGGCATTAAGCGCCATAACGGGAACACCCAACGTGTGCAGTGCTACCAATGCCTCATTCACTTCGGCAGCGTTTTTATCGGACTTCGTCAACACCACCACAGGTTGCACGCCGCTGCCTGCCACCAGCAACAGATAACGTTCAATACGGCGCGGATTGAAATCGCCATCCAAGCCGCTCACCACAAACACCGTGTCGATATTGGCGGCAATGACCTGCTGCCGGTAATGCTCCCCAGCCGCACCGCGTTTGATTGCAGAAAAACGTGGCAGCAACGCCACGATACGCAGCGCATTGGGCGCTTCGCCTTCTACCAACACCCAGTCGCCCACCGCAGGCCGCGCCTCTGGGTTTACCTCCCCCTTGCGATAACTTCCCGCACGCTGCCATTCCGGTAGCGACTCCGCCGGGTGAACCATATCAATCATTTCAGACACCCGATATCCGCTGCGGTGCTGCTCAACAATGCGTGCAGGGCGTGCTTGGGGGTACGCGGCCATCAACGCCGACCAAGCAGGCGGCAACGCATGCAAAGGCCAATGCCAGCCAATGGCAGAAAGGTGAATCATGAAGAAAAATCAAGTGTCATCGTGGGGATTTTAATGCCCAAAGGCTCCTTGTAACACCAGCCCATAGAGCTATCCCGTAGCCTCTTCCGTATCAAACTGAAGTTGGTCTAGCGCCAAGCGGCGTTGTCTGCTGCTCGCCGCACGATAGGCGCTCAAAAACTGACGCTCTGCCTCATTCCCACACCCAGTAGCAAGCCAATGAATATCGACGCCGGTAACAGCTGCAATCTCAATGAGATGCACAGCACTAGGCGTGACATTGCCCGCTCCCTCCCAATTACCAACTGCCCCTCTCCCAACACCTAGAGCTTTCGCAAGCTCGGCTTGCGTCATTTTCATTTGCATGCGCGCACGACGAATGCGCGTACCTATCGACTCCATGTCTTCTCCACCCCTGTGCGTGCCCGCCCCCGTGCCAACAATCAAATTTGCTCAGCAATATTGGCATTGTCGCATGAGACATAGCTCGCATGAGCAACTTGGGTCACTTGTAAGCAATATTGAGCACGTACAGGTTTGATTTTCTCAATTTTTCTAAATTATATTCCGCAACCATTCACATAATGGCAAAAATTTGTCGTGTCCAAACTCTTTCGCAAGGAAGCACTTGAAGCCAAGCGCGGCAGCTGGTTAGGCGCCATTTCACTGGCGCAGCCGCTGTCGCTCTGGGTCATGACGGCATTTGCCGCTAGCGCTGCCCTTGCCATTGGCTTGTTCTTGTCTTTTGGAAACTACACCCGCCGCTCCACGGTGGCGGGGCAGTTAGTGCCCGCGAAGGGTTTGGCCACGGTGTTAGCACCTGCCACGGGCGTGGTGACACAGCTAAACAGCACAGAGGGTGTTGTGGTGCAGAGCAACCAAGTGCTTGCAGTGGTCAGCCTGCCACGCGCCACGCTTAGCGAAGGTGACACCGCTACCGCCATGGCGCAGCGCCTCGCTCGCCGCGAGCAAAGCCTGCAAGACACCCATCAAGCGCAAGGGCAGTTGCTGGAAGTACAAACCAACAGCTTATCTAGGCAGCTGGCCGCTGCTCAGCACGAGCTGAAACAACTGGAACAAGAAATCAGCACCCGGCAGCAGCAGGTGCATATTGCCGAAGAAACCTTGCAGCGCCTGCGCCAGCTACAGGCCGATAAATACGTCAGCGCGGTGCAAGTTAACCAACAAGAAGCCGCATGGCTGCAAGCCAT
This sequence comes from Thermomonas sp., assembly GCF_019104945.1. Lineage (GTDB taxonomy): Bacteria > Pseudomonadota > Gammaproteobacteria > Xanthomonadales > Xanthomonadaceae > Thermomonas. The sequence continues at coordinate 31,511 of NZ_JAHRWW010000009.1, forward strand.
CAGCGATGTGCAGGCCATGCAGCGCCAAGCCACCAGCGCCCGCCGCAGCCTGACCCAACTGCAACAAGCCAAGGCGGAACTGCCGGGCCAGCGCCTCGCCAATGAGGCCGACTTCCAGCGTGACCTCGCCACCTTAGAACAAGAGCAAGTAGAAACCAGTGCGCGTGGCGCACTGGCGGTCAACGCCCCTGTTACTGGCGTTATCGCCACACAACTCATCAAACCCGGCCAAGCCGTGCAGGCAGGCCAGCCGCTATTCACCTTACTACCGGGTAATGGAACGCTGGAAGCAGAACTCCTTGTGCCTAGCCGCGCCATTGGTTTCATTGAACCCGGCGACAAGGTGCTGTTGCGCTATCAAGCCTACCCATACCAAAAATTCGGCCATCACCAAGGCACGGTAGCGCGCATCAGCCGCAGCACCTTGAACCAAGGCGAACTGCAAACCCTGCTAGGCAGCGCCGCGCAAAGCGAACCGCTGTACCGAGTGACGGTGCGTCTCGCCCAACAAGCCATTACCGCCTACGGCAAGCCCGAACAACTGAAACCGGGAATGCTGCTAGAAGCCGATGTGCTGGGCGAGAAGCGCAAGTTAATCGAATGGGTGTTTGAACCGTTGTATTCGCTCAAGGGGAAGGTGGGTGGTGGTTGATCTTCACTGGGGCAAAGAATTGCCGGGTGTGTCTCGGCCCTACGGCGCGGGGTTTCGTGTCTATCAGTAACTAGGAGAAACGCAATGGAAGAGCTTTCAATTGATGAAGTTATTGTGGTAGCCGGTGGCATGGCTGCTGTTCATGAAACAATGGTTGTTACTAGCGATGGCCCTTGCAGTGGCTCATCGCATCGAGACCCATCTAAGTGTGATGCGGAAAAATAATTGAAGAAACAGGGGGAGGGATAACACCCCCCCCTTTTTTTAATATCTAATTACGTTGGTGCGGTTTCAGGAAGGTAAAAATATGCTCACTCCTAAATATCGATTGGGAAATCAAGTGATCTTGGTGAGTGGAAAGTACGCAGCGGCGTTATATGATTTTGCGGGTGGGAGAATTCAAAGAATTTCCGCAGGGATGGGGAACCTATTGGCTGATGATTGCCTTGGCCTAAACAGAAGTTTAAGTAAAAAAAATATTTTGGTAATGCAGCTAAGTAGAGCACTTACTGAGCGAAAATTTCTAGAAGAATGCATAGGTAATGCATATGAAAATTACTCTTTCGATCATGTTCACCCAAGATTTCCGCCACTAAGAACAATTTCATTCCATATTGGACCCAAAACAACCTTCGATGATTTGAATAAGGCGGAGCACATAATTCACGATGCAATTTCAAAACTTAGCTTAGGAAGTTTTGCATTTTTGATTTGCGATGAATCTAATATGGTTGCTGAAATCGAGGGAATAGCTGAGCGTATACTTAATGAGTTTCAGTTCTCTTTATGTGAATTCTGGTGTGATGGCAACAAAGCGACGAGATCGACCAGATGCAGCAAGGTAAAGAAAAAGTATAGGGACAGAGTACTGATTGCCGACATTAAAAATTCGAAATATGCTTCAGCTGGAATTACGGAAGATAGTGACAGGCTAGTTTGGCCTTGCAGTTCAAAAATTGATCCATCTATGTTTATTTGCAGGCCAGATTATTATCATCTGTTGAAAAATTATAGCGAATCCTACGGGTGTATTCACTTTGATTCCGAGTGGAATATTTTTCCTGATGTTTCTGATCTCGGATATTGCATAGGTGGATTTGATGAGTTTTTAACAATTGAGGAAGTAGTAGTAGATAAAAGATTAATTGAGTACTGGAGGTTTAGTAAGGACAAAAGGGGGAAGTGTCAAGATTGTGAATTTAGGTACGCTTGCCCTAATCCGTTATCGAGAAGGATGGGTACAGGGCTAGCAAGTCAGCCCTCAAATTGTGATTACGACATTGAGCGAGGCACTTGGTGAAAAAGCCGATTATTGTTCTTTTATCTGAAAATTCCGACTTGAATTTTCACTTAATTCGGCATGTTTTGCAGCACCGAAGAATTCCATTTTTACATATTGACCCAACTGTCAAAAATAGAAACTATGATTTTAATCTAATCACAGAGTGTGACGGAGTGCGCGTTCGCGAAGAGATTTTAGATTTACGTATGAGTCGATATAATTTGGCTGGTGTACGAGCAGTATGGAATCGGGGGGCTGCATATTCAGGAGGAGAACGCACCAACTCTAGAACCTCTGAGAACCTTGTTTATCACGAGTCCGTATATGCCTATGAATATATCTGGTGGTTGCTGCGCCATAGTGAGTGGGTTAATCCATTACTCGATTGTCGAGCTTCTCGAAATAGACTTATTCAGTGTAAGGTGGCAGCAAGCTGCGGAATGTATGTCCCAAAACAAATTGTCTCTACAAAAGGCATAGATATTGCAGAGTTTTCGCGTTCTGGGGGGAGGCATATAATTAAGTGCATATCGCAAGGCAGTCCGCATGAGGTGGGGCCACATGCTCTTAAGACCGAGTATTTCAGAGAGGAGAGTGCTCGCAAATATTCTAATGAACGCCTTTCTGCTCCAGTAATGCTACAAGGTTATTTGGAAAAAGATCATGAACTTCGAGCGGTGGTAGTTGGAGATAATGTTTTTGCTGCGGCAATTGATTCCCCTAAACACGAGGCTACTGCACTTGATAGTAGACTCTGGAGAGAGGCTGGCCTTAGTTATTATAGAGTAAAGTTAAATGATTCGGAATCAAGCCGTCTCGTTAAAATAAATTCAGAGCTTGGCTTGAGATATTCTTCGATGGATCTTGTAAGAGGCAGGGATGGCCTACTCTACTTTCTCGAAGCAAACCCTTCAGGGCAATGGAGCTTTATTGAAATGCAAACCGGCTTCTCAATTACGGAAAAAATAGTAAACCTTCTTGCGGGTGAAAAATGAGGATTGAACTAAAAGGGGTGGCGCTAATTGAAGACTATGGGAACGAAAAATTAATGCCCATCCAAGAGCAAAATAAAATGGATGAGTGTCGAGTCTTGCAAGCATATAAGGGGTTTTGCACGCTCTACCCGCTTTTCGTGCCAGAAAAGCAGAGACAGGAGAGTGCAGATGGCTATTAACTACTGCAGGAGCTTACTACTCTGGCTTGTCGCGGGAATTTGTTTGATTCCTTGTGCTAGTTTCGGTGGCATGAAAGATATGGAGGAGGAATGCGTAACTGAATCGTGCCTAATGCCAAAACTCCAGGTATTTCCAATTAATATGCAATCCTATTTGCAGGTCAAAGATTCTTTCAGTCATGGCTTCAGGCCAGAGGAAGCGAGCCGTTCTTTTCGAGAAAATTTTGCCACCGTAGCAAGCTTTGCTGGTGATTATGGAGCGGCTAATCGCTTTTATCCGTTACCTGAATTGAATAAAGATCCATTGGGGCATGGGTACTCACATGCAGTGCCGGCTGCCAAAGTAGTGCGCATGCTGGCAAAAGATAGACGTGCCGTTTTCATAAATGAAGCTCACGCAGTTGCACGGACTCGCGCCGCTATTTATACGCTACTCCGTCCTTTGCGCGAGGAAGGGTATAGCTACCTGGCGCTTGAGGGGCTCACTACATATCCCGTGGATAAAGAAAAAAACTGTGCAAATTCCTTACTTAACGACCCTCGCTTACCCACTCGTGGCTATGCTACTGGCGGGACAGGTTTTTATTTAAATGAACCCATTTTTGGGGAAATAATTCGAGAGGCATTGCGCCTTAAATTTAAGCTGGTAGCTTATGAGGATGCATCGGATTCTGATGATGGCCTAGAGGCGCGCGAGCAAAGACAGGCTGAAAATATTGCTTGTATTTTCAAGGCGGACAAAGAGGCTAAAATCATGGTGATCGCTGGATTTGGGCATATCGCTAAAAATCCAGTCGGTGCCGTGCATGGGGGAATGATGGCTGCACGCTTTAAGGCTATGACTGGAATCGATCCGCTTACCGTAGATACTACAAAGCTGCTGCGAGCGCGCACTTACGGTTTTCATTTCGATGGTCAAGATGTAGAAAAATATCCTTCGCAAGGTTATGCGTTGAGCGACTCTAAAGGGAGATTTTTCGGTTCGGTCGACTACGATTTGATGCTGCTTTTTCCGGATACCCCTGAAAGAGGCGAGCCTGGCACTTCGTGGCTTGAGCTAGATGGTGCACGACAAGATTCGCTTGTCTCTGCGGGTGGTTGCATGAATATATGGCCCTGTTTGATTCAAGCATTTCCACAGGAAGAGGTGTCTGGCATTCCTGCAGACGGCTGTGTAATAGAAAGAAGTCAAGACACCTGCCACCTGTTTTTACCAAAGGGAGTGTTTGGCATAAAGTATTTCAACAGATTAATCAATGGGATACAAAGCGATACGATTTCTATTGACCCATAATATTGATTACTCGAGAAACAATTTAGGTCTTGCTTTATGAGCGTGCTGACCCAATCCGAATCCGCCGAATGCGGTCTCGCCTCACTCGCGATGGTGGCAGGCGCGCACGGTCTGCGGTTGTCGCTGGCCGAACTGCGTCAGCGTTTTCCGCTGTCACTTAAAGGGGCCAAGCTCAACCAACTCATCCATATTGCCCAATCGCTGGGCTTCCAGACCCGCCCGCTGCGGTTGGATATGGAGGATTTGGGCAAACTCCAATTGCCTTGCATCCTGCATTGGGACTTCAACCACTTCGTGGTGCTGACCAAGGTCGGTAAATCCAAAGTCACGCTTCTTGACCCTGCGATCGGTGAGCGCAGGCTCTCGTTGTCTGAAGTTTCTGACCACTTCACCGGTGTGGCGTTAGAGCTAACGCCCAGTCACGCATTCAAGCCGCGTAAAGCCGCACCTACCATTTCAGTGCGCCAATTGACCGGGCGCATCACCGGTCTGTGGCGGACGCTGGCACAGCTTCTGCTGCTGTCACTGGCCTTGCAAGTGTTCGTGGTGTTGGCCCCATTCTTCATGCAATGGGTGGTGGATCAGGTCTTGATCTCCGCCGACAAGAACTTATTGACAGTGCTGGGGCTGGGCTTCGGGTTGGCGCTGCTGTTGCAGATCGGTATCGGCCTGCTGCGCGGCTGGTCGGTGGTGTATCTGTCGTCCCGGTTGGGTCTGCAATGGATGGGCAATGTGTTTGCCCATGCGCTGCGGCTACCGCTGGAGTTTTTCGAGAAACGCCATTTGGGCGATATCACCTCACGCATGGCCTCGGTGCAGGCGATTCAGCGCACCTTGACCACGAGCTTTGTCGAAGCTCTGATTGATGGCTTGATGGCGGTGGTGACGTTTGGCCTGATGCTGGTCTATAGCTGGAAGCTGGCGCTGGTCACGCTACTGGCGGTGGCTCTGTACGCCGGTATCCGTCTTGTGGCGTACCGGCCCTTACGCGATGGCACCGAAAAGCAATTGGTTGCTGCGGCCAAACAACAAACCCACTTATTGGAATCGCTGCGCGGCATGCAGAGCGTCAAGGTGGCCGGTGCAGAAGGGTTGCGCCGTTCCACCTACGACAATCTGATGGTGGACACCGTCAACCAAGACGTGCGCATCGCCCAGATGGGGTTGGGTTTTAATAGCGCCAGCCAACTGGTGTTTGGGGTTGAGCGCATCGCCGTGATCTGGATCGGCGCGCTGCTGGCGCTGCAAAACGTGTTTTCGGTGGGCATGCTGATTGCTTTTTTGGCCTACAAAGACCAGTTTGCCCAGCGTATGGGGGCATTGATCGACAAAGGCATCGAGTTCCGCATGCTGCGCCTGCACGGAGAACGCTTGGCCGACATTGTGCTAACGCCGCCAGAGGACGCAGAGCTACGGCCGGAGCTGCCCGCGCCGGAGGAGGCGTCTATCGAAGTGGAGAGCCTCGGTTTTCGCTATGCCGACGGTGAGCCTTGGGTGCTCAAGGGGCTGAGTTTTCAGATTGAAGCAGGCGACGCCGTGGCTATTGTGGGGGCGTCGGGGTGCGGCAAGACCACCTTGGTCAAACTCTTGCTGGGGCTGCTCAAACCCAATGAAGGCAGCATCCGCATCGGCGGACACGATTTGCATAAAACAGGCCCAGCCAATCTGCGCAAAATCGTAGGGGCGGTGATGCAAGATGACCAGCTATTCGGTGGCAGCCTTGCCGACAACATCAGCTTCTTCGATCCCCAAGTAGACCAAGCGCGGGTGGAACAGGCGGCGCGCATGGCGGCCATTCACGACGAAATTACAACAATGCCAATGGGCTACCACAGCCTGATTGGCGATATGGGCAGCAGCCTGTCCGGCGGGCAAAAGCAGCGGGTGATCTTGGCGCGGGCGCTGTACAGAAACCCCAAGCTGTTATTCCTTGACGAAGCCACCAGCCACTTGGATGTTGCTAATGAGCACCTTGTTAATGCGGCGGTGAAGCAGTTAGAGGTGACCAAGGTGATCGTGGCGCACCGGCCCGAGACCATTGCCAGTGCCGACCGCGTGCTGGTGATGCAAGGTGGGAAGATCGTGCAGGATGTTCGGCAGAATACGGCGGATCAAAATTCAGAAGAATTAGCTGCGTAACCCAGTGTTTTTCCGCTAGTCTTAAACACCCTGCTATCAATCATTCTGCTCCAATGCCTTCCTACAACCCCCGCAATAAAATCGCCACCCGCTCCCGCCTCACCGAGGTTCGCTATGAAATTCGCGGGGAGTTGGCACGGCGAGCGCGTGAGTTGGAGGGGCAAGGGCGCAAGCTCATTAAGCTGAATATCGGCAACCCCGGTGCGTTCGGGTTTCGTGCACCCGAGCACCTGCAAGACGCCATCGCTGGGCGCATTGCCAACACCGACCCATACACTCATCAGCAGGGTTTGCCCGAAGCACGCGAGGCAATTGCGGCATTTCACAAGCAACGCGGCACGCCCAACGCGGCACCAGAGCGTGTATTTGTGGGCAACGGGGTCAGTGAACTGATTGATATTTCCCTGCGCGCCCTGCTAAACCCCGGTGAGGAAGTGCTGGTACCGTCTCCAGACTATCCACTGTGGTCGGCGGCCACTATTTTGAACGACGGCCGCCCGGTGTATTACAAATGCGACCGTGACAACGGCTTCCTGCCTGATCCCGAGCAGATCGAATCGCTGGTGTCCTCGCGTACCCGTGCGATCGTGCTGATCAACCCAAACAACCCCACTGGCGCCAACTACCCGCGCGCACTGCTAGAGCGCATTGTCGAAATTGCGCAGCGTTATCGCCTACTGCTATTGGTGGATGAAATTTACGATGGCATTTTGTATGACGACGCTAAGTTCCAGCCGGTGGCTCCCTTGGCAGGCGATCTGCCTTGCATGAGCTTCGGCGGGCTTTCGAAAGTACACCGCGCCTGCGGCTGGCGCGTGGGCTGGGCGGTATTGAGTGGTGACCCACTAGCCTGCGGCGACTACCACCACGCGCTTGATCTACTCGGCGCGCTCCGCCTGTGCGCCAATGTGCCCGGGCAATTTGCCATTGAACAAGCACTGCACGGCACCGACACCATTAGCACACTCACTGCCCCCGGCGGGCGCTTGTATGAAACCCGTCGCGCCCTGATCGAAAGCTGTGCCAGCAGCGAACACTTATCCTTGGCACCGCCCGTCGGTGCGCTGTACGGCTTCCCGCGCGTGGTCGGTGCGGCTGCGCGAGACTTCGACGACCACGCATTCGCGCTGGAAATGCTGGAGCAGGAAGACGTGTTGATCGTCCCCGGCACCAGCTTCAACGTGCCCTACCGCGACCACTTTCGGGTTACGCTGCTGCCCGAAGCCGAAATGCTACGGGAAGTCTTCGTCCGTATCGACCGGGTTCTCGCCCGCCGTGCCGAAGCCAAGCCACGTAGCGCAGTGGCTTGACTCCGGTCAGCCTCCTGCCAGAGTCAACAGCGTAGAATGGCGGTTCTCTTCATTTGTTTTTGGAAGCTCCGCCATGTCGCTTGACCCCGCCCTGCGCGCTCGCATTGAATCCGTCCTCTCCGCCAACCACGTCGTGCTATTCCTGAAAGGTACGCCGGACGCACCGCAGTGCGGCTTCTCGGGTAAGGCTGTGGCCGCTCTAGACACCACGGGTGCCACCTATGGGCACGTCAACGTGCTGGCCGACCCGGAAATTCGTGAAGGCATCAAAATTTATGGCGACTGGCCGACCATTCCGCAGTTGTATATCGGTGGCGAGCTGGTGGGTGGTGCCGATATCATTTCGCAAATGGCCGGCAGCGGCGAGCTGCACACCGCATTGGGATTGCCTGCACCCGACCGCACCCCGCCGAGTATCACCATCACCCCGGCCGCCGCGGACATGCTGAAATCCGCGCTTGCCAACGCCGGCGACGACTACGCGCTGCAAATTGAAATTGATCGCGGTTTCAATGCCCGCCTGCAGTTGGCCCCGAAAGATGACAACGCCATCATCAGCGAATCTGCGGGCATCCGCGCCCAGTTCGATCTGGTCAGCGCCCAGCGTGGCCGCGGCATGACCATCGACTGGGCCGACGACGCACGCGGTAAAGGTTTGATCATTGATAACCCCAATGCACCGCCGAAAGTCGGCACGCTGACCCCGGCGCAGGCGCAGACGCAGGTCAACGAAGGCAAGCTCACGATTGTTGATGTGCGCCCGGCTGAAGAGCGTGCACTGGCACAGATCCCCGTGCCCAGCCGCAACTTCGATGACGGCGTGGAAGAACTTGAAGCGCTGCCGAAAGACACCGCGCTGGCCTTCCTCTGCCAAGCCGGTGGGCGCAGTCAGCAAGCCGCCGAGCACTTCCGCGCACTCGGTTTCAGCAAGGTGTTCAATATCGCCGGTGGCACCAACGCTTGGGCCGATATTGATTCATCGGTGGCGCGCTACTAAGCCGCCCCACACAACCCCAAAGCCCCCATGACCAAGGGCATGTAGAAGTTCTGCGCCAATCTCGTTAGGGTGCGCATATCGCTTCGCGGGGACCTTGGGGTTTTATGTTCAAACCAACATTATTGGCGGCTGCGGCCGCCCTGCTTGTCGGCTGCGCCAGTGCGCCACAAAAGGCGGCTGCGCCTGCAACAGCCTATAACTTTGCAGCAGACCCTTACCCCAGCACGTACCAACGGGTCGCCGCGCCAGCCGTTTTGCTTACCAATGCCACGGTACTGACAGGCACCGGTACGCGTCTAGACAACGCCGACGTGCTGTTGCGCGATGGCCGTATCGTTGCGGTGGGTACTGGGCTAGAAACCACTGCAGATGCTGTGCGTGTGGATGCCACGGGCAAGTGGATCACCCCCGGCATCATCGACATTCACTCACACTTGGGCGTTTACCCCAGCCCCAGCGTGCGCGCGCATAGCGACGGCAACGAGGCTACCGCGCCGGTGACGGCCAACGTCTGGGCCGAACATTCGGTATGGCCACAAGACCCCGGTTTTCAGGCTGCGCTCGCGGGCGGCGTGACTTCACTGCAAATCTTACCGGGCAGCGCCAACCTCATCGGCGGCCGCGGCGTCACCCTGAAAAACATTCCCGCCACCACGTATCAAGCCATGAAGTTCCCCGGCGCGCCTTGGGGGCTGAAAATGGCCTGCGGGGAAAACCCCAAACGGGTCTATGGTCAAAAAGGCGGGCCATCCACGCGCATGGGCAATGTCGCTGGTTACCGCGCCGCCTTTGCCGATGCCGCCGACTACATGAAAAAGCGCAAAGCAGGCGGCAAGGATGCAGAGGCCAAGCGCGATCTCAAACTCGACACCTTGGCGGCGGCGATCAACGGCGATATCCGCGTGCATATCCACTGCTACCGCGCCGATGAAATGGCCACCATGCTTGATCTAGCCAAAGAATACGGCTTCAAAATTGCCGCCTTCCATCACGGCGTTGAAGCCTACAAGCTCAGTAACCGCTTGGCCAAAGACGGTGTTTGTGCGGCACTTTGGGCCGACTGGTGGGGGTTCAAAATGGAAAGTTTTGACGGCATTCAAGAGAATATCGCGCTGGTGGATCGTGCACCGGGAAGCTGCGCCATCGTCCACTCCGATTCCGAAGAAGGCATCCAGCGTTTGAATCAGGAGGCCGCCAAGGCCATGGCCGCCGCCGAACGCGCGGGCTGGCGCATCGCGCCCGAACACGCCATTCAATGGCTCACCGCCAACCCGGCCAAGGCCATGGGCATTGGTGATCAAACCGGCACGCTACAACCCGGAAAAATGGCCGATGTCGTGGTGTGGAACGGCAACCCGTTCAGCAGCTACGCGCAGGCCGAGCAGGTGTACATCGACGGCGCGCGCCTCTACGACCGCCGTGACCCAGCGCGCCAGCCGAGGTCTGATTTTATGCTGGGCCAGACGCTGCAAGGAGGTGTGAAATGAAGCGCCTTGCTCTTGTCATTGCACTCCTTGCTGCTACCGGTATTGTCTCGGCGCAGGACGTATTGATTCGCAACGCTACCGTGCATACCGCGAGCACCCAAGGCACCCTGCGCAACACCGATGTCTTGATCAAAAACGGGCGCATCGCCGCGATTGGCCACGGTCTTTCCGCTGATGCGGCCAGCGTTGTCGATGCGAACGAACAGCCCCTAACACCGATCCTCTTCGGCGGCATCACCGACATTGGCGTTGAAGAAGTGTCGGGCGAAGAGTCCACCGTCGATAGCGCACTGGCGCTAGGCGCCAACGCCGCCGATATGCGCGTGCGCCCCGAATTCGATGTCACCCAAGCCTATAACCCCAGCTCCATTCTGGTGCCGGTGGCGCGTACAGAAGGCATCGGCTGGACAGCCCTCTCCGCCGACAGCCGCCCCGGTGGTTCGTTCATTGCGGGCCAAGGCGGCGCCGTTCGGTTCGACGGCAGCCTCGATGCCGTGGGCCCACGCGCGCTCTTCATTACGCTGGGAGGGCAAGGTGCCAACCTAAGCGGCAGCTCACGTGCGGCGCAGTGGATGCTGCTGGATCAGCTGATTGACGAAACCCGTGGCCGTATCGCTGCCGATTCGCAGTTCGCACTACTCACCCCCGCTGGACGCAGCACGCTTGCGCGCTACTTCGGTGGCGGTGGCCGGGTGATGGCACGCATTCAACGCGCATCCGATATCCAACGCTTGCTGCAATGGGCGAAAGCGCGCGATGTGCGCATCGCAATTATTGGAGGCGCCGAAGCGTGGAAAGTTGCACCACAGATTGCCGCCGCCAACGTACCGGTGTTTGTGGACGTGCTGGCCAACCTACCTGCCGACTTCGACAGTTTGGCCGCCACCATGGAAAACGCCGCCCGCCTTAACGCCGCCGGGGTCAAAGTCTCATTCTTCCAAAGTGGTGACGCCTCGCACAACGCACGTAAAATTCGCCAATTGGCAGGCAACGCCGTTGCCAACGGCCTACCCTGGGAGGCCGCGCTCGCAGGGCTCACCACCGTTCCTGCCACCACGTTTGAAGTGAAGGACACCATCGGCAACCAAATTGCCGTGGGCCAACGCGCCGACCTTGTGCTGTGGAATGGCGACCCGCTCGACGTAGCCTATACCGCACGCAAGGTATGGATGGGGGGCCGCGCCATTCCAATGCAAAGCCGCCAAACCGAACTGCGTGACCGCTACCTTGCCCCCGAACTATCGGCCACCGACGGTGGGTTACCGCGCGCTTACCCCACGGCAGGGAAATAAAACCCGATTTTGTGACCTACTCTGCGTAAGCAAAGGATTACATACGTACCCGCATACAATCTGCGCTACAGTGCATTAGCCTGTAATTGGAGGTTGAACGATGCGCATTGGAATCATCACAGATTCAGCCTGTGATCTGCCCAATTCCTTTATCGAGAAGGAAAACATCACCATCTTGCCGGTTACGGTACAGATCGGCCAGGCCGTGCTCGCTGACGTGCGCAATGAAGACGCCACCATGAACTTCCTCACTGGGGAAACTGGCGCACGTGCGTTTGAAGCCGAGACCACGCCCTATACCGTGCAACAGGTGCATGATTTATTTTTAAGCAAGCTGGTGCACGACTACGATTACGTCTTCTGTATTACCACCGCCAGCTCGCGTAGCGGTATTCACGACAACGCGGTGCAGGCCAGCTACACCATCCTCAATGAATATAAGACCGTGCGCGCCGAATCCGGCAACAACACGCCGTTTATGCTGCGTGTGATCGACAGCCAAAACGTATTTACCGGGGTAGGTATTCCCGTTATCGAAGCCGTGCGCCTGCGCGCCGCCGATGAAACGCCACCCAAGATTCGCGCCCACCTCGATAGCTTGGTCAGCAACACGCACAGTTACATGGTGCCGCCCGACCTGCATTACCTACGCAACCGCATTAAAAAACGCGGCGATAAAAGTGTCAGTTTCTTGAGCGCCGCGCTGGGTAGCGCCTTAGATATCAAGCCAATCTTGCACTGCAATCGTGGTGAAACCGGCCCCGTTGGCAAAGCGCGTGGATTTTTGCCCGCCTGCCAAAAACTGTTTGAATTCACCGAAAAACGTATCGCTGCTGGCCTGCTGACCCCTGCGCTCAATATCGCCTACGGCGGCCCGCTGAGCGAGCTACAAGACCTTCCCGGATACACCCAGCTCCGCAGTGTTTGCGCAGATCGCCACATCGAAGTCTATGAAGGCTTTATGGGTCTTTCGGGCATGGTCAACGTGGGCAAAGGCGCACTCGTACTTTCGTTTGCCGCAAGCCCGCATAATTTCAGCTAGGGCATGACGAAACGCCCGTAACCGGGTAGCCTAAGAGCAGGCCTCATATGGAGTTTGCATGGCTACTCGCTACCTGATCCGCCTTCCTAACCCAAGTAATGCACGCGGCGAAGACGCCAGCCTGAGCTTTCGTTCGCAGGGTGCCGAGGGCATCGCCGAAGAATTACAGCACGCACTGCGCAGTGACGCCCTGTTTGCGCGTTGGTTAGAAAAGCAGGAAGAACCCGGCACGGTGGACCCAGCGCTTAGCGCCAGCGACACTTCCGCCAGCGTCAGCGGCATGCAGGAAGACCTGCATATCGACCTCACCGTTATTACCCGCCTGTCATCCGCTGTGCTGCGCCACCGTCTTGCCCTGCTTGCAGGCAACCACTGGCAGCTGCGCGACGTCAGCGCCGCATAAGTATTTTGATGCAACCGATACTACTGTCTTGGAGCGGCGGAAAAGACGCCGCGTGGACGCTACACACCCTTCGCCAGCAGGGTGTTTTTGTAGTCGTAGGCTTATTCACTACACTCACAGAAGGCTTTGACCGCATCTCGATGCAAGGCATTCGCCGCGACGTTTTGCACGCGCAAGCCGAAGCAGTGGGGCTGCCGGTTATTGAATCCTATATCCCGCAAAAAACTGATAACGCGGGTTATGAAGCTGCATTTGCAGAGGCCCTGCAGCGCGCTAAAGCACGCTGGCCCAATCTTTCCCATATTGCCTATGGCGATCTTTTGCTGGAAGACGTCAAACGCTGGCGCGAAGCGCTGTGCGAACGCTTGGGTTGGCAGGCTGTATTCCCCATTTTCGGGCAAGACACCACGCAGCTAGCGCGTGAAATGGTGAGCAGCGGCGTTGAGACGCGGCTTTGCTGCGTGGATAGCACGCAGCTGACCCCAAGCTTTTCTGGCCGCCAATTTGATACCGCTCTTTTGGACGCACTTCCCGCAAGCGTGGATCCTTGCGGTGAAAACGGCGAATTCCACACCTGTATTACCAATGGCCCGATGTTTAATCACGCGCTTTCACTCACACAAGGCGAGCAGATTCTCCGCGACAACCGCTTTGCTTATACCGATTTCTACCTATCCCCAACGCCAGCTAGCAATGCCTGCGCATGATGCGCAATATGCTCGCCAATGAAGCTGGCGATGAAGTAATAGCTGTGGTCGTAGCCAGGCTGCATACGCAGGTATAGCGGCTGCCTTGCCGCATCACACGCTGCTTGAAAAAGTTCAGGCCGCAGCTGTGCGGTCAAAAACTCATCATCCATGCCTTGGTCGATCAGTATTGGTAATCGCTCTTTGGCCTGCCCCACCAGTTCGCAAGCGTCATACAACTTCCACACCTCGCGATCTTCACCCAAATAAGCGGCAAACGCCTTTTCACCCCACGGCACCTGACTAGGTGCCACGATGGGCGAAAACGCTGACACGCTGCGATAGCGCCCGGGGTTGCGCAGTGCCAATACCAGCGCGCCGTGCCCACCCATCGAATGCCCGCTGATCGCACGCGATTGCGTCACCGAAAAGTGCGCTTCTATCAGCGCCGGAAGCTCATGCGCAATGTAATCAAACATGCGGTAATGGCGCGCCCACGGCAAGCGCGTCGCGTTCAAATAAAACCCAGCGCCTTGGCCTAAGTCATAACCCTCAGCATCGGGCACCGCCTCGCCGCGCGGGCTAGTGTCAGGGACAACAATCGCAACCCCGTGCTCGGCTGCATAGCGTTGCGCCCCGGCCTTAGTGATGAAGTTTTGTTCTGTGCACGTCAACCCGGAGAGCCAATACAGCACCGGCACCGGCCCTTGCAGTGCCTGCGGCGGAAGGTAAACAGCAAAACGCATCTCACAGCCAAGTGTTTGCGAGGTGTGCTGATACACATCCTGCCAACCACCAAAGCAGGCGCGGTGTTCAAGCCGCTGCATTAGTAATGCACCACAGTGCGGATGGAGTGCCCATCGTGCATCAGTTCAAACGCATCGTTGATCTGCTCTAACGGCAGCGTATGCGTCACAAACGGCGCAAGCTCGATCTCGCCGCGCATCGCCTCTTCCACCATCCCCGGCAGCTGGCTGCGCCCTTTGACGCCACCAAACGCCGTACCCATCCACTTACGCCCAGTAACGAGCTGGAACGGACGCGTGGAAATTTCCTGCCCCGCACCGGCCACGCCAATAATCACGCTTTGCCCCCAGCCACGGTGCGCACATTCCAGCGCCGCGCGCATCACGTTGACGTTACCAATGCACTCGAAACTATGGTCCACACCCCAGCCGGTCATTTCGATGATGACCTGCTGGATGGGTTGCTCATAATCATTCGGGTTCACGCAATCGGTGGCCCCCATTGCTTTAGCTTTTTCAAACTTCGACACATTGCGGTCGATCGCAATAATGCGCCCAGCCTTGGCTTTACGCGCCCCCTGAATCACTGCCAGCCCAATACCGCCAAGACCAAACACGGCCACCGTATCGCCTTCCTGCACTTTGGCCGTATTTTTCACCGCACCCAAGCCCGTGGTTACACCGCAGCCCAGCAAACACACCTGCTCATGGTTGGCTTCGGGGTTAATTTTCGCCAATGACACTTCTGCAACCACGGTGTATTCGGAAAAGGTCGAACAGCCCATGTAGTGATACAGCGGCTGGCCGTTGTAGCTAAAGCGCGTGGTGCCATCGGGCATCACACCTTTGCCTTGGGTAGCGCGCACCGACGTACACAGATTGGTTTTGCCCGACTTGCAGAACAAGCACTCACCGCACTCGGCGGTGTACAGCGGGATCACGTGATCACCCGGCTTCACACTGGTAACCCCTTCCCCTACCTCAACCACCACGCCCGCACCTTCATGCCCAAGCACAACGGGGAACAAGCCTTCCGGGTCATCACCACTCAGCGTAAACGCATCGGTATGGCACACGCCGGTATGGCTGACCTTGATCAACACTTCGCCCGCCTTCGGCGGCGCCACGTCGATTTCAACGATCTGAAGCGGTTGGCCTGCAGCAAACGCAACGGCGGCACGAGATTTCATGGCAACACTCACAATCGAAAGGCAGGCTCCATTGTAAGCATCGTGAGGGAGTGATGCGTTCATTCAGGGTTGATGACGCTCCTAGACAGCGATTGCAGCAACTTGCTGATTTACATCCTCTTCCAGCATGTCATCGCCACCATCCGGTTTGTACTTGATATCTCCAAAATAAATCGTTCGCCACTTCGCCAAGTTTCCGCTGAACCAATGCGATATCGAATCATGCCCATAGCCATCAAAAAATTGAGCAACCGTCTCCGGCAGCGGCTCAGGGTTATTCCAAGCATCCAACATCACTTGCTCATACATTGCCAACCGCCCGCCTCGCACTTGCTTCTGCCGCAAAGCAGCCATTTTTCGTTTAAGTGCACTAGTCTCACGCTGCAAGCCCTTGCGCTGCGTAGAAACTTCAGACAACGCATTCCTTCGGCTGCGAATTGCGCCATCAACGGCATTCCACTCTTCAACTTCCTCTGTTGTTGCAGATCCATAAGTGTGGCTTTGATAAGGGTCTTTCAGACCGCGCCGTTTACTGTAAAGTGTCTTCAGCTCCGCCTCTAATGCAGCCTCTCGGCTACGAAGGTTTTGAATAGACTGCAGATCGTCACCTTTTTCAACACGCACTTTCAGCCAACGATGCAAAAGCTCCATATGGGCGGCTTGTACTAACTCAAGTCGTCCCTGCTTGCGGCGCACGCTTTGCAAATATCCATTGTACGCAGCCTGAAGATTATCGTCGGTTTTATCAAACTCATCTTTAACTTCAGGATCAAGTGCATCAATAGGCTGCAACAAGACTCCAGCAGCGGCAGCCATATCATACATTTCGTTTAGCGCGAAGCGCGCGATGCTGTTTTTGCGCCCTTGGTGGTTGGGGTCATAGCCGCCGCCTACATCCGAGTGCACACCTGGGTACCAGATTTCCACGGTATTTGCAGGGTATCGCCCGCCATCGCGCGTGGAGTCAAGCGGAAATTGTTTACGCAATTCATGCGCCGCCGTCATATGCACGCTCTGCTCTACCATCGGCGGAAGCCGCATATCGTGCGCCCAATCGCTATGGCCGTCATGGGCATTGAATGTAGCTGCCGCCAAATTGCTCCACACCGAACATACAGTATCGAAAATGCCTGAAAAAATGATGCGTAGCGGGATGTCACGATAGTGCCAAGTGCCATCCGAAGCCGCCTTACAGCGCGCCGCCAAATCACGTGCAAACGCACGCGCCTGCGCTGCACCGCGCGAAAACCCGAATATAGACACATTGATTAAAAGTATTTTTTTGACAGATTGCTTATCAATCAGCTTATCAAGCTCATCTAAGGTATATTTAATACGGTCGCGCCCCCCTTTCCCAATTGCAAGCCCCAACATACCGCCGTTATCCCCTACATCAGGGAAAGACGTGCCAACGCCTGGAATGTAGGCTTTCCTTATATTGCTTTTTTCATCGGCATGCGAAAACTGCAATCTCGCAATATTTGACAAAGCCCGCTGATCGGGGGATTTTTTCATCTCTGCGTCGCGGCTATTACCCGTCCCATCAAAAAACACAGCAAAGTGCAGCACCTGCGTACACCCCGCACCGGCTTCATCTTGATTTACCACGCTACACGCCTGCGCTTCTTGTCGCTGCTGTCGCTCTGCATCACTTAGCGCACGCCTACCGCGTGCTAAGCGCGCGGTTCTTGCAGCCGAGTCTGCACCCGCAATAGGGTCTTGCGCGCCCGGCAACAGATCAACCTGCCCTTGGATTTCAGTGGAATCCATTTCACCCGCCCCCATTTCATTTATTGTAATTGTGCTCAGCAGGAACGGGGAAGCGCCTAAAATCAAACACATTAGCGCTCAAATCAACCATTTCTGCCTCTACATGCCCATCCGGGTAAAAGTGCAATACCAATTCGCTTGGATTATCAGGGTACGGAAACTTGATCGGAACAACCGCATCATGCGATGGCTGCACTTCCCCCCTCACATATCGATTTGTTTTAAGATCATAGCGAGATGAAGGCCGCCAATGCACCTTTATTGTATGTTGCTTATTCATGTTTCGCGGCGGCTTCGGTCCCATTGCACTCCCCCCATTGGTATAAGCACTTGCCCCCCCAAGCCACATCCCATCAACTGTAATGTCCAAAATTGAACGATCTGTGTAATTAAACGCAAACAATGAAAGATAATTCACTTTCTTCTTTGCCTTGGCGGAATTGCTGGTACAGCCAAACAAACCAGCGCCCACCAACAGCGCCACCGCAATTAGCCACATACTCGTATTCTTATCCATACACACCTCACGAAAAAACGCTCAAATTCGCATTCAATCCCAGCTTTCTACGACAGGCCAAACTTCATTCCCAATATCGCGCGCAGTTCGTCTTCCTTCCAAAAAATCTTCCAAACGCAACACCCAATCTGGCGTCTGATGAAACCCTTCTCCAAGCAGTAGTGCCCACGTGCAAATCATGACCACACGCTTTCCATCATGAATCCCATAGTTTTCACCCACCCGCATACATCCCCGTATGAAACGGTATTGATCATTACGCGGCACGCGATCAAGCAGGTCTTCGTCCACCAGTCGAAAGTGATCAATCAATGTATATGGATAAGTATCAGCCAATAGCTGCCTTCGCTGCGTGTCGTCGAGTTGCAGCGGCGGGTCGTATAAATCCTCTTGCGGGGCAGTAAGTATCAACACATCCCACACGTGCGCATGCGTTACAAACCACCATTCGCAACCAATTCCAAGAAAGGCATTCCGCTGCTCTTGCGTCATAACATTAACCAGCCACGGCAATACACGGCCATCATAAAACCGCGCAAGGAACTCTTTACCGTTCGGAAACCGCGCATCTAAACGCCGCATCAAGCGCTGAGATAACTCCCCCTCAGACAGTGCCGTATCAATAAACGTTAACGCACCAAAACTCTTTACCTTACCGCCAAGCCAGACCAGTAGATTCGCAACATCAACGCCAGCCTGCAATTGATGCAGCCAAACCGATGCATTCCCAGATCCATCTGCCAATAAGCCATCGAAAAGTTGAATTTCGCTATCAGCTATCCCATGAAGTTGCTTGAGCAATTCATCTAGCGACTCACACTGTGCACCATCTAACAGAAGAAACCGCCTATTTTCTTCTGCTGGCTCCAACCAATGCCGTACGGGAAGAGGCTGCATTAACGTCACCCCTTCGGAGTGAATGGCGCTGCGCGCTGGGCCGCTAGCAACAGACATTCTTTACAGACTGATTGCGGAAATACCGGCAACGGATACCGCCACCACTCCGCCCCCACAAACGACTTCCTCTGCGCTTGCACTTTTATTTCGCCCGGCCTGATTAGCACGAACCCTCAGCAACGAATATTGGCGCATCACGCAAAGCTGCCTCCGAGCACGGTTTAGTTTGAACAACGGCTTGCAGCAAGCACGGCACAAGTGCTTTCAGATCAAACCGCCGGTTGAAGCGCCATGCT